>NZ_CP053832.1:0-606778 GCF_013372225.1 Campylobacter ureolyticus
TTGTTTTTTTTACAAAATGAAGTTTTTAATGAACTCCAAAAATATATTTTACCCAATGAGTTTAATAAATACATAAAAAATTTAACTATTAATGAAAAAAATTCAAAACCTGATTTTGTTGTTTTTAACACAACAAATGAATTTATTGCTAAATTTATTCAAACAAAATATGCCTCAAAAATAGAAGAAATTATTCTAGAAAAAACAGGAATAAAACCAAAAATTTTAATAACTTCAAAAAAGGATAATATCCAAAAAGAAAAAAATATAAAAAATAGTGTAAAAAATGATAAAAAATTATCAAGCACAATTTTAATAGAATCATATAAATTTGATAATTTTATAGTTGGTGAATCAAACCGTTTTGCTTATACTTGTTCAAAATTTGTAGCTCAAAATCCAGGAGCTGATTATAATCCGTTATTTATTTATGGACCAAGTGGACTTGGAAAAACACACCTTTTACAATCAATTGGAAATTATTGTATTGAAAATGGTAAAGTTGTTATTTGTATAACAAGCGAACAATTTAAAAATGATTTTACTTTTCATATAAGAAACTCTTCTATGGATAAATTTAGACAAAAATATAGAAAACCTGATGTTTTATTAGTAGATGATATTCAGTTTTTAGGAAATACTGATAAAATTCAAGAAGAATTTTTTAATACTTTTAATGAACTTAAACAAGCTGGTGGGCAAATAGTTATGATAAGCGATAAACCACCAAAATTTTTAAAAGGTTTTGAAGAAAGATTAATAAGTAGATTTATAAGTGGAATTATTGCTGATGTTGCACCACCTGAATTAGAAACCAAAATAGAAATTATTAGAAAAAAAAGTCAAGATAATAAAATAATTTTAGATAACAAAATAATAGAATATATCGCAACAAATATGGGTGATAATATCCGTGAAATAGAAAGTGCTATTAATAAATTAAATGCTTTTTCTACTTTGATGAGAACTGAAATAACACTTGATTTTACTAAAAATGTTTTACAAGATCAAATAAGAGAAAATAAAGAAAATATAAACTTAGAAGATGTTATAAAAACTCTATCAAAAGAGCTAAATATAAAACCAAGTGATATAAAAAGCAAAAGTAGAAAAAAAAATATTGTTGAAGCAAGAAGAATAGGAATATTTTTATCAAAAAAATTAACACTAAACTCAATGCCTGCAATTGCCGGATTTTTTGGATTAAAAGATCACAGTGCAGTTAGTCACAATATAAAAAAAATAAATGAACTTATTGAAAATGATGAGTTTTTAAAAATTCGCGTTGAAGAGCTTGAAAATAAAATTTTAAAAGGAAAAAATAGTGAATGAATGTGAAAAGAATCAAATTTTATTTTTTAACAAAAATACGATAAAATCAAACTTTAAAGCAGATATTCACATAAGTTGTAATCCTACTACGGCTGCTACTAAAATTTAAAAAAAAGGAAAAAAATATGAAAATAGGAATTCAAAAAAATTTACTCAATAATGCATTAATAAATCTTGTAGCTTTTACTGAAAAAAAAGATGCTTCTGCAGTTACTTCAAATATCTTAATTATTGCAAAAGAAAATATTTTAAATTTAAAAGCAACTGATTTTGAAATAGGACTTTGTATTAATATAAAAGAAGTAAATATCCAAGTTGAGGGAATTTCATGTGTAAA
Organism: Campylobacter ureolyticus; assembly: GCF_013372225.1. Classification (NCBI taxonomy): domain Bacteria; kingdom Pseudomonadati; phylum Campylobacterota; class Epsilonproteobacteria; order Campylobacterales; family Campylobacteraceae; genus Campylobacter; species Campylobacter ureolyticus. The sequence continues at coordinate 1,670 of NZ_CP053832.1, forward strand.
TGGAAATCTTTTATTAAATATTTTAAAAGGATTAAAAGATGGAGAAATTATACTTGAAATTATGAATAATTTTTTATTTATAAGACAAAGTAGATCAAAATTTAAACTTCCTTTAAGTAATCATGAAAATTTTCCAAGCTTTGAAGGTATTGATAATAAAAAAAGTTTTAATATAAACTCACTAAATTTTGCAAGAAGTTTAAAAAAGATTTTTCCTACAATTGATATAAACAATCCTCAATATTCACTAAATGGAGCTTTGATAGATATAAAAGAAAATTATATAAATTTAGTAGGAACAGATACTAAAAGACTCGGTTTGTATAGAATAAATTTAAATCAAAGTTTAGAAAATAATCAAATAATAATTCCTAAAAAAGCTATTAATGAAATTCAAAAACTTTTTTTTGAAGATGTTCAAATTTATTATGATGAAAATATTTTAATAGCTAAAAATGAAAATTTTGAGTTTTTTACAAAATTAATTAATAAAAAATTTCCTAATTATGAAAAAGTTATTCCGACTGAATTTTCGCAAAGTATCATGCTTCCAAGAGATAAATTTTTAGAGGGTATGAAAACAATAGGTATAATTTGTGATAAAATGCAAATAACAATAAAAACTAATTCAATTTTATTTGAAAGTATTAGTGAAAATAACTCCGAAGCTAAAACAGAAATTGACTTTGAAAATAATTTAGACAAAGATATTATTTTAAGAGTTACAAATAAATTTATTTTTGATTTTCTAAACAATATTGAAGAAACAGAGTTTAAATTGGATTATAAATCAACAGAATCGGCATTTGTATTAAGCTCAAATGAGTTTATAAGTGTTATAATGCCTACAATTATATAAAAAAAGGAAAAATAATAAATGGTTGAACATTACGGTGCAGGTAATATAAAAGTTTTAAAAGGTCTTGAAGCAGTTAGAAAAAGACCTGGAATGTATATAGGAGATACAAATATTGGTGGTCTTCATCACTTAATTTATGAAGTTGTTGATAACTCAATTGATGAAGCAATGGCTGGTTTTTGTGATGATATAGAAGTTGAAATAACAAATGAAGGTTCAGTTATTATAAGTGATAACGGTAGAGGAATTCCTGTAGATATACACCCAACTGAAAAAATTCCAGCAGCAACTGTTGTTTTAACAGTTTTACACGCAGGTGGTAAATTTGATAAAGATAGTTATAAAGTAAGTGGTGGTCTTCATGGTGTTGGAATAAGCGTTGTTAATGCTTTGTCAAAAAAACTTATTTTAACAATTAAAAAAGATGGAAATGTTTATAGACAAGAGTTTGAAAAAGGCATCCCAACTACAAATTTAGAAATTGTAAAAACAACAAATAGAACTGGAACAACAATTGAGTTTTGGCCTGATGAAACTATTTTTGAAACAACAAATTTTGAAAAAAAGATTTTAATAACAAGATTTAAAGAACTTGCTTATTTAAATCCAAAAATTGTTATAAATTTAAAAGATCAAAGAGATGGAACAAAGGAAAAATTTCATTTTGAGGGTGGACTTGATCAGTTTGTAAATGATTTAAATAAAAAAGATGTTGTTACAAAAAGTGTATTTTTTAGTGAAAGTGTAGAAGATTTAGAAATTGATTTTGCACTTTTATATAATACAAGTTATGAAGAAAAAGTTTTTTCTTTTGTAAATAATATAAAAACTCCAGAAGGTGGAACTCATGAAGCTGGTTTTAGAGGAGGTTTAACAAGAGCTATTACGACCTATATAACTGAAAATGCATCTGCAAGAGAAAAAGATATGAAAATTTTAGGTGAAGATGTAAGGGAAGGTTTGATAGCTATAGTTAGTGTTAAAGTTCCTGAACCACAGTTTGAGGGTCAAACAAAAGGAAAACTTGGATCAAGTTATGTAAGACCGCTTGTTCAAAAAATGGTTTTTGAAAATTTAGCTAAATATTTTGAAGAAAATCCAAATGAAGCAAAAGCAATAATGGCAAAAGCTTTAATGGCTGCAAGAGGAAGAGAAGCTGCAAAAAGAGCTAGAGATTTAACTAGAAAAAAAGATAATTTTAGTGTTGGAACACTCCCTGGAAAATTAGCAGATTGTCAAAGTAAAGATCCTGAAATAAGTGAAATTTATTTAGTTGAGGGAGATAGTGCTGGTGGATCTGCAAAACAAGGAAGAGATAGAGTTTTTCAGGCTATTTTACCTCTTCGTGGTAAAATTTTAAATGTTGAAAAAGCTAGAATTGATAGAATTCTAAGTTCAGAAGAAATTAAAAATATGATAACTGCTTTTGGTTGTGGAATAGGTGAGGAATTTGATATAGAAAAACTAAGGTATCATAAAATTATTATTATGACCGATGCTGATGTTGATGGAAGTCATATCCAAACTCTGCTTTTAACATTTTTCTTTAGATTTTTAAAACCTTTAGTTGAGGGTGGATATATATATTTAGCTCAACCACCACTTTTTAGATATAAAAAAGGTAAAAAAGAAATTTATTTAAAAGATGAAAAAGCTTTAAATGAGTTTTTGATAGAAACAGGAATTGAGGGTGTAAATTTTGAAGGAATTGGAAATAAAGATTTAATTAATTACTTAAAACTTGTTGCTAGATATAGAAGTTTATTAAGTGAACTTCAAAAAAGATATAGTGTTATAACTGCTATTAGATATATGATTGAAAATGAAGATTTAGCTGGTTATGAAAACGATAAAATTTATGAAATCATTAAAAATTATCTTGAGTTAAAAGGTTATAATATTTTAAATGCATATGTTAATGAAAACAGCGTTAAAATTTATGTTCAAACTGAAAGTGGCTTGGAAGAAATAGTTATAGATGATAATTTGTTTGAAAATTATATTTTTGAAGAAGCTATTTATGTTTATAGGCAAATTAGTCAAAGAGAGTTTGATTTTGGAAGAGATTTTATTGAAGTACTTGATGAAATAGAAAAAAATGCAAAAAAAGGTGCTTATATACAAAGATATAAAGGTTTAGGTGAAATGAACCCAGAGCAACTTTGGGAAACAACAATGAGTCCTGAAAATAGAAATTTACTCCAAATTAAAATAGAAGATGCACAAAGTGCTAGTGATACATTTAATCTTTTTATGGGTGATGAAGTTGAACCAAGAAGAGAATATATTCAAAATCACGCAAAAGATGTTAAAAATTTGGATATTTAATGACAAAATTATTCAGTGAAGAAAAGGAAAGATCAAAAAGGTTTGTGCTATCTTTAAAGATAGCATTTCCACTTGTTTTAGTTTTAATTATTTTAATATTTTTGATGTTTTCAGAAAATAATTATGATTGGAAAGATACTATTTTATTTGTAATTTTAATAGTTTGCTATGTTTATTATGTAGTTTATTTTATTTATTTTGCTTTTCAAAATACAACTTTAGATCAAGTTTCAAATGTTTTTAATAGAAAAGAAATTCTAAAACTAATTTCAAAAGAATTAAAAGAAGAGAATCAAAAAAATATAGCGTTAGTAAATATAAATAATATCCAAGATATTAATTTTAGATATGGTTATAAAAATGGAGATAAACTTCTTAAAGAATTTGTGCTTGAACTTGCTGATTTTTTTAAAAAAAATGGTTATAAAGATATACCTATTGGAAGACATAGCGGTGGAAATTTTTTATTTGTAATTGATTGTAAAACTCCACAATTAAATTATTATTTAAAAACTTTTGAGAGAAAATTATCAAATCAAGGTATAAATAATATAGAAGTAAAAATCAAATTTGCAACCGTTGAAACAAATTATGATAAAGCTTGGGAAAATGTTATAAATTATTTATTTTCAAAAATTTTATATTCTCAAAATGAAGAAGGAATTGAAGTTATAAAACTTGATGCACTTGATGAGTTTGTATGCCATGCTATAGATAATTCTAAATTTGAGTTAAAAGCTCAAACTATAAAATCTATGAAAAACAACAAAGATCTTATAAATTTAAGTATTAATTTAGCTTTAAAAGATGTAGGAAATGTAACAAAACTTAAAGTTATGGAAATAGCTACAAGAAATAACTATGAAATAAAATATGACTTAAAAGTTATCGAATTTATAGCAAATAATTTTAATTTTAAAAAATTTAATAGTAAAGTTATGATTGAAATTTCACCAGTTAGTTTAAGAAATGCTGACTTTAAAAATGAAATTCATAGACTTATTACAAATAAAATAATAGATCCAAATAAGATAATCTTTGAAATTTATGAAAAAGATAGCTATAACGAAATGCTTAGATTTAGTGAAATTATTGAACAATTTAGAGGGTATGGTTTCGAAATAGCTATGAATCAATTTTTAGGAAATAATGCAAGTTTTGAGTATTTTAAATATTTAAATTTTGGTTATTTAATTTATGATTTAGAAGTAAATAAGAGATTTAATGAAGAGAGAATGAAAAATATTTTTGATATGATAAATGAAAATGCTTCTAAATTTAATCTCAAAACTATAATAAGATTTGTCGATAAAAACTCTTTTTATGAAAAATTAAAAAAGACAAAGATTGATTATATACAAGGATTTTGTATAGATAAACCAAAAGTTGTAAGTTAATAAAGGATAAAAATGCGTTATGGTGAAAAAATTTTAAATGAGTTTGATCCAGAAAAAGATCTTGAAATTTGGCCAAACAAACATAAAAAAGATTATGTTATAAAGATAACTTTACCCGAGTTTACATGCCTTTGTCCAAGGAGTGGATATCCAGATTTTGCAACGATTTATTTAGAATATATTCCAAATGAGTGGGTTGTTGAGCTAAAGGCAATTAAACTTTACATAAACTCATTTATGAATAAAAACATAAGCCATGAAGATAGTATAAATGAAATTTATGATTTGCTTGATAGAAAATTAAAGCCAAAATGGATGAAAATAGTTGGGGATTTTAACCCAAGAGGCAATGTCCACACAGTTATTGAGATTGATTCAAATTTGGTAAAAAAGCAGTGATAAAAGCAAGTTTAATAGAGCATATTTTCAAAGCAGCCTCCATTTCAAGGTGGAATGACTATCCTAAAATGGTAAATTTAGTTGAGCTTGATAAACAAGCTCATAAGTTTATCATCGCCTATTTTATAGCTAAATTTGAAGATGATGTGGATATGAACTATATCATCGAGGGTGGAATATTTGATTTTTTACTTAGAGTTATGGTTACAGATATCCGCCCAGATGTTTTTCACCAGATCCAAAAAACAAAATCAAAAAAGATAAATGAGTGGGTGATAGATAACTATGAAAATGAGTTAAAAGCTATAGAAGATGGCAAATTTTATGAAAGATTTAAAAATTACCTTCTTAAAAAAGATAGCTCTTATCAAAAAGAGCGAGTTATTTTAAAAGCAGCCTCCTATCTTGCGACAAAATGGGAATTTAACATCGTTTATCAAACAAGTCAATTTTTAAGTGATATTGAAGAGCTTAAAAACTCAGTTGATGCCGAGCTTGAGGATTATTATGAATTAACTGGTGTTAGAAAAATCATAATGAATAAAAAGCTCTCTCGTATTGTTGATTTGAGTGGGCGTCTTAGATTTCAAAAGCGTTGGGCACAAACTCCTAGAATTCCTGAGACTTCAGTTTTGGGACATATGTTGGTTGTTGCAATTTTGGGATATTTTTACTCACTTAAAATTAAAGCTTGTAAAAAAAGAGTTGAGTTTAACTTTTTTTGTGCTCTGTTTCACGATTTGCCAGAGAGTTTAACAAGAGATATAATAAGCCCTGTAAAATACGGCATTAAAGGTCTAAATGAGATATTAAACGAGTATGAAATGCGCCTAATTGATGATAAAATTTTACCTTTTGTTCCAGAAGTTGTAAAAGATGAGTTTAGTTATATTTTAGGAATTAGAAAAAGCGGAGAAAAATTTGTAAAAGATGAGTTTGAAGATAGGATTTACAAAACAGCTCCAAAACCTTTACCAAAAAATTTTAAAGAAATAAATTTAGACGAATATAGAACAATTGATGGAAAAGCTTTAAAATATTGCGATAAATTGGCAGCATTTTTTGAAGCAGGAATTTCTATAAGTTATGGTGTAAAAAGTAAAGAGCTAATAGGTGGATTTGAGTCAAGTCTTAAATTTTTTAAAGATAATCCGCTAAATGATGAAGTTGATTTTTATGAAATTTGCAAGGATTTTATGAGATTTTTTGATTTAAAAGACCCCTTCTCAGATGGCTGCGGCACATACCAAGCTTAGATGTTCTGCTGTATTCCTACCCTGAAACGGTGCCTAAAAATGACATTGCACAGGTCTAAGAAGAGGCAAGTTGAAATTATAGCAAAAAATTCTTAAAAAAGGTTTATATGAATTTTAAAATAAATTTTTTATCATTTTTTAGAGGTCTTTTTTTAAGATCTGCTTCGATTGAATTTAGAGCAAAGATTTTTGCTTCAATGCTTTTAGCTAAAAAAAAGATTGAAGATAAAGATTATGAACTTTTAAAAACCATTATTGAAGAAATTTATGCTAAAAACTCAATAAGAATAAATATATTACTTGCTATAATTAAAGAGTATATTTCAATGGTAAAAAACTATAAAAGTTATACACTAGATACTATTTTAAGGGATATTGATAGAGATTTAAAACTTCAACCAAGATATGTAAAAAAGATAAATTTTGAACATTTAAGACGCATTATTTCATCTTCAAATGAAGATGATGCTTTAATACAACAAAGAATTTATGAGTTTTTACTTAGTGAAGTTGAAATTTATTCAAAAAATTAGTTTAATTTTTTTATAAAAATTTTTTTATATAATACATTTTAATTTAAATTTGGAGAAAAATATTGCAAAAGATATTAAATGATATTAGAAATATAGCTGTGATTGCACACGTTGATCACGGCAAAACTACGATGGTAGATCAGCTTTTAAAACAATCAGGCACATTTGATGCTCACAAAGCAGTTGGCGATAGAGTTATGGATAGTGGTGATATTGAAAAAGAAAGAGGTATTACAATTTTAAGCAAAAATACCGCCATTATTTATAAAGATACAAAAATAAATATTATTGATACTCCAGGGCACGCCGATTTTGGTGGAGAGGTTGAGCGAGTTTTAAAGATGGTTGATGGAGTTTTGCTTTTAGTTGATGCACAAGAAGGTGTTATGCCACAGACTAAATTTGTTGTTAAAAAGGCACTTTCTTTTGGTCTTAAACCAATTGTTGTTATTAATAAAATAGATAAACCAGCAGCTGATCCAGATAGAGTAATAAATGAAATATTTGACCTTTTTGTAGCTCTTGATGCAAATGATGAACAATTAGAGTTTGTTACAGTTTATGCAGCTGCAAGAGATGGTTATGCAAAGTTAAATTTAGATGATGAAAACAAAGATATGACACCACTTTTTGAAACAATTTTACAAAATGTTCCAAAACCAAGTGGAAACAATGACAATCCTTTACAACTTCAAGTTTTTACTCTTGATTACGATAATTATGTTGGTAAAATTGGTATTGCAAGAATATTTAATGGTAAAATTAGCAAAAATCAAAATGTTATGCAAGTAAGAGCTGATGGCACAAAACTAACAGGTAGAATTTCAAAGTTAATTGGCTTTTTAGGACTTAATAGACTAGATATTGATGAAGCAAGCTGTGGTGATATTGTAGCAATTGCAGGATTTGAAGCTTTGGGAGTTGGAGATAGTATAGTTGATCCAAACAACCCTATGCCACTTGAAGAACTTCATATTGAAGAGCCAACACTTAGTGTTATTTTTAGTGTAAATGATGGACCACTTGCTGGAACTGAAGGCAAAAGTGTAACTTCAAACAAGATAGAAGAAAGACTTCAAAACGAGATGAAAACCAACATCGCTATGCGTTATGAAAACATTGGCGAGGGTAAATTTAGAGTTAGTGGAAGAGGCGAGTTACAGATTACAATTTTAGCTGAAAGTATGAGAAGAGAGGGGTTTGAGTTTTTACTAGGTCGCCCTGAGGTTATTGTAAAAGATATAAATGGTGTTAAATGTGAGCCTTTTGAAAATTTAGTTATTGATTGTCCTGATGAATTTACTGGTATTATTATCGAAAAACTTGGTAAAAAAAGAGCTGAGATGAAAGTTATGAGTCCAACAGGCGATGGACAGACAAGATTGGAGTTTGAAATTCCAGCTCGTGGATTGATTGGATTTAGAAGTCAGTTTTTAACAGATACTAAGGGTGAGGGTATAATGAACCATAGCTTTTTAGAGTTTCGCCCACTTTGTGGAAGTGTTGAAAGACGGGTAAATGGAGCTTTAGTAAGTATGGAAAATGGTGTTGCACTAGCTTATAGTTTGTGGAATTTACAAGAAAGAGGAGTTTTATTTATTGAACCTCAAGCCAAAGTTTATACAGGAATGATAATTGGCGAACACAGCCGTCCAAATGACCTTGATGTAAATCCTATAAAAGGTAAGAATTTAACCAACGTTAGAGCAAGTGGAAGTGATGATGCTATAAAACTAGTTCCTCCAAGAATTCTAACACTTGAAAGAGCATTGGAGTGGATAGAAGAAGATGAACTTGTTGAAGTAACCCCTAAAAATATCCGTGTTAGAAAACGCTATTTAGATCCAACTATTAGAAAAAGAATGGCTAAAAAATTAGGTTAAATTTAGTTTTTAAAACTTAGTCCAAATTTAGGGGCTAAGTTTATTACATTTTTATATGTAATAAAGTGAATTTTTTGTAAAATAGACCAAATTTTACAAAGGATTTATGATGAATACAACTTTGATATTTGTAGCGATTTTAGTTGTTTTACTTTTTTGGTTAATTAGCGTTTATAACGACTTGATAGCCAAAAGAAACCAAGTTAAAAATATCCGTGCAGGTGTTTTTACTCAGCTTAAAAAAAGATACGATCTTATACCAAATTTAGTTTCAACTGTAAAAGAGTATTTAACACATGAAAAAGAGGTCTTAACTAAGGTTACTGAACTTAGAAGTAGGGCTATAAATTCAAACAACAACAAAGAAACTTTTGATTTAAATTCCCAAATTTCAAAACTTTTAGGAAATATCCAAGTTGCGATTGAAGCCTATCCAGATTTAAAAGCAAATGAAAATGTTATGCATTTACAAGCCACTTTAACTGAGATTGAAGAGCAAATTTCAGCTGCAAGAAGAGCATACAACTCAAGTGTAATGGTTTATAACAATACAATTGAGATGTTTCCAAGTAATATAATTGCAAATTTCTTTAAATTTGAAAAAGATGCATTTTTTGAAATTGAAAAAGATGAAAAAATAAGTCCAAATGTTAGTGAGCTTTTTAAAAAATAACAGTAAATGAATGATATAAAAAACCTTGAAAATAAAAGATTAGCCATTTTAAGTAATCTTAAAATGGTACTTTTGTTTTTAAGTGGTTTGGCTGTTTTAGCTTTTACTTATCTTTATTTTTCATCAGATGATTTTTTATTTTCACTTTTTATTCCTAGCTTTTGTGTTATTTTTTTATATCAAACATATAGAAATTTCATTGTAAAAAATTTTAATTACGAGTTTAAAAACAAACTTTTAAGAGAAATTATCACTAATATAAGCCCAAATTTAGATTATTTTCCAAATAAATTTATAGATAAAAAAGAGTTTTACTATCCAAATATTTATAAAATTGCTGATTTTTATGGTGGAAATGACTTGATAGAGGGTAAATTTAAAGGTGTAAATATAAAATTAAGTGATCTGTTTTTACAAGAAGAGATCATAACCTATGATGAAAAAGGAAATCAAAAAGTTCGCTATGAAACTATATTTAAAGGGATATTTTTTATAGCCGATTTTAATAAATTTTTTACTTCCAAAACCTATGTTTTATCAAATAAAATTGCTTTTTTAAATAAATTTGGAAATAGGGCATATATGGATGATGTGGAGTTTGAAAAATGCTTTAAAACATTTACAAATGATCAAATAAATGCAAGATATGTTTTAACGCCAAATTTTATGGAAAGAGTTTTAAAAATCAAAAATTATTTTAAAAAAGAGCTTAATTTTGCCTTTTTGGATAGTAAAATTTATATTTATCTGGAGTTTAATTATGATAGTTTTGAGCCAAAACTTCATAACTCTTTAATTGGTGAAAATTCAATTTTAGAAATTTATGAAAAAAATATTTTAGAAATTTTAAATTTAGTTGAAGAACTGAATTTAAATAATAAAATTTGGAAAAACTATGGAATATAAGTATAAAACACTTTTAGAGTTGGAAAAAAAACGCCAATTTTTAAATAATTCCTCGTTTATAAATTCTTTATTGTCATTTATTTTTATAATTTTATTTTTGGTATTAATAGTGATATTTTATGGACAATATTTTATAAATTTAAATTATAAAGATAAAATTTTTCTTTTTATTTTAATAATTTTAGCTATAAAACTACTTTTTTCTACTTCAAAAGATTTAAGAACAAATAAATCAAAAGAATTTAATAAAGAGTTTAAAAACTATTTTTTAAAACCATATTTAGAAAAAAAAGGTTTTATATACAAACCTTATTATAGTGTTGAAAAAATTGATTTGATTCGTTCAAGACTTTTTAGAGAATTTGACTATGAAAATGGCGATGATACAGTAAGCGGCGAGATAAACGGCGTTAAGTTTTATTTTGGTGATATCGTTTTAAAAAATTTAAAACAAGAGAAAGATAGCTATTCATTTTTAGCAGAAACTTTAATTCCAGCATATCGCAGTCGAAAGAGAACTGATATTATTTTTAAAGGGATATTTTTTAAGGCTGATTTTAATAAATTTATTGATTCAAGCACCTTTATAATGAGTTTTGGAACTCCAAAAGGAAATTTAAAAGAAATTAAAGTTGATAATGCTCTGTTCAATGAGAAATTTAGAGTCTTTAGCGATGATATTCAAAATGCATTTTATATCTTAACGCCGGCATTTATGGAGCGAGTTTTAGAGCTTTACAACCATTTTAAAACAGATATTAACATCAGTTTTTTAAAAGGTGTTATTTATATTGCAATTGAAACCGGGATTAATAGTTTTGAACCAGATATTACAAAAAGTTTAATCACTCAAAATCCAGCCAAAAACATCATAAAAGATATTGAAAAAATTCTAAAAATAGTTGAAATTCTAAGGATAAATAGTGAAAATTATAACTCTAAATGAACTTGAAAGAGAGCGAAAAAAAGTAGTTTCGAAGTTTTTTATGCTTCAAATTTATGCATTTTTAAAGGTATTTTTTGTTTTATCTTTTGCATTTTTGATAGTTTTAACTCAGTTTTTAGACCTTACAAGACTAAATTTTATAACTAAATTATTTATACTTATCCCATTTTTAATATTTTTAATTTATGGATTTAAAAGAGAATATTTAAATTTAATGGATAAAAGAGCAAAAGTTTTTAGAAGTTTATATAAAGAAAAATATCTTTTTCCATATCTAAAAAATAAAAATATAAATTATAAAATGAACGCTTATATAAACACTACAGATATTGTTAGAAGTAGGCTTTTTAAATCATTTACTCACCAAAGAGGAAATGATATGATAACAGGAGAAATAGAAGATGTTAGATTTAGTTTTAGTGATTTGATTTTAGAAAAGAAAAAGGATATTACTTTTGAAAATGACATGCGCCTTTGGGCAATTAATTTTTTGATAAATTATTTTTCTTACCGTTATGAAAGAGATAAAACTCACCTTTTTACAGGCATTTTATTTATCGCTGATTTTAACAAAAACATCAAGTCAAACACCTTTATTATGTCTCATTATACTCCAAGAGATAAAAAAGGGCTTAGTTTAATAACTCTTGACAATCCAATATTTAACGATAAATTCAAAGTCTTTAGCGATGATATTCAAAATGCGTTTTACCTTTTAACTCCGGCATTTATGGAGCGGGTTTTAAACTTGCAAAGTGTCTTTAACTGCGAGATTAACATTAGCTTTATAAAAACTAAAATTTATATCGCCATAAACAAAGGCTTTGATAGTTTTGAGGCTGATATCAACAAGCCCATTGTAAAGCAAGACCCGGCAAAGGTTATTTTAGATGATTTAAACGCACTTTTTGGTATTGTTAAGGTTTTGGCACTTGATAAAAATTTATGGGCAAATTTGGATGATTTATGAAATTAATTGAGCTAGAAAAACAGCGAAAAAAACTGCTTGAAAAAGAGCTTTTTACTAAAATTTACATTTTTTTTCTAACTTTTTTGATAGTTGGAGTGACATATTTTAGCTTTGTTAGTGGTGCTATGTTTTTTACGCTTAAAGAGTGGGAAAAAATTTCACAAAATTCTAAATTTATAACATTTTTTATCTTTTTTGTGATTTTGATTTTATTTTATTTAAGATATTTGAAAAATTATAAAAGGCTAGTTTCATTAGAATTTAGACAAAATTTTAAAGAATTTTATCTTAAGCCTTTTATCGAAAAAAAAGGTTTTAAATATGAGATGAAAAGACATATTAAAGCTGATATTATTGAACATTGTGGGCTTTTTCCAATGTTTAACGATGAGGGTGGAAATGATTTAATAAGTGGTGAAATAAATGGAGTTAAGTTTAAATTTAGTGATATTATTTTGCAAGATTATATAGAACCGCCAGAAGTTGAAGGTAAAATTTCTATGTTTTATTATAGTTTAAGTTATTTGTTTTATTCTAAAAATTTTCGCTATGAAGACTGGAGGCTTCATAAATATACAGGACTTTTTTTCGTGGCTGATTTTAATAAAACAATAACTTCAAAAACTTTTATAATGTCAAACAGAAAACCAAAGTCAAGCATAAAACTTAAAAAAGTATTAACTGATAATTATGAATTTAATAAAAATTTTAAAATTTATACTGATGATATTATAAATGCGATGTATATCTTAAGTCCTGCGTTAATGGAAAGTATAATAAAAATTAAAAACCGTTTTAAAGTTCCTTTAAATTTAAGTTTTTTGGAAACTAAAATTTATATTACAATAGATACTAATAAAGATAATTTTGAACCAAATTTAGATGAAAATCTAATCACGAAAAACCCAGCTAAAAAAATACTAAATGACTTAAATGCAATTCTGCAAATAGTTGAAATTTTATCTTTAAATAAAAATATATTTAAAATTTGATTTATATTTAATAAAGCTTATATAAAACTAGTTTTTTATTTTATTTGTGATATAATAATCTTATATTATTTTTTAATCACATTTTTTAAAGGACAAATATGATTTTTACTCCAAGAGAGCATGAAAAACTGCTCATAAGTTACGCAGCATGTGTAGCTAGAAAGAGAAAAGACAAAGGACTAAAACTAAACTACCCAGAAGCAATGGCGATATTAAGTGATTTTATCCTTGAAGGTGCAAGAGAGGGTAAAAGCGTTGTAGAATTAATGCAAAGTGGAAGAGAAGTTTTAAAAAGTGAAGATTTAATGGATGGTGTAGCTGAAATGATAGAAGAAGTTCAGGTTGAAGCTACTTTTAACGATGGCACAAAGCTTGTAACACTTCATAAGCCAGTTATTTAAAAGGATAAATTTTGAAAATAGGTGAGTATATTTTTGCAGATGGTGATATTACTTGCAATGAAGGTAAAAATGCTATAACTTTAGTTGTTAAAAACACAGGCGATAGAGCTATTCAAGTTGGATCTCACTATCACTTTTTTGAAGTAAATGAATATTTAGAATTTGATAGAGAAAAATCTTTTGGAAAAAGGCTTGATATCGCTTCAGGCACAGCTGTTAGGTTTGAGCCAGGAGTTGAAAAAGAAGTTAGTTTAATAGATATTGGTGGAAAAAGAGAAGTTTATGGATTAAACAATCTAGTTGATGGTTTTTTAGATAAGAAGTGAGGAAAAAATGAGTTTTAAAATTTCAAGAAAAAGATATGCCTCAATGTTTGGTATAACAACAGGTGATAGTGTAAGACTTGCAGATACTAATCTTTTTGCAAAGGTTGAAAAAAATTTAATTCCTTATGGAGAAGAGTCAAAATTTGGTGGCGGAAAAACTTTAAGAGATGGTATGGGACAAAACGCTATTTTGCTTCGAGGTGAACCAAAAGTTGTGGATTTAATTATTACAAATGCTTTAATAATCGATTATACAGGAATTTATAAAGCTGATATTGGCATAAAAGATGGCAAAATTGCCTATATTGGAAATGGTGGAAACGATAGCACAATGGATGATGTTGATTTTATTGTTGGAGTTAGCACAGAAGTAATTAGTGCTGAGGGATTAATTTTAACAGCTGGTGGAATTGATACCCACATACACCTTATAAATCCAGAACAAGTAAAAGAAGCACTTTGTAATGGTGTAACAACTTTATTTGGTGGTGGAACTGGTCCTGCTGATGGAAGTAAGGCAACAACAGTAACTCCAGGAGCTTTCAACATAGAAAGAATGCTTCAAGGAATCGATAGTTTGCCAATTAATGTTGGAATTTATGGAAAAGGAAGTGGTGCAAATTTAGGTGTAAATGAAGCCCAAATTTTAGCTGGAGCAGCAGGACTTAAAGTTCATGAAGATTGGGGTGCTACAAAATCAGCTTTAAATTTTTCCCTAGAAGCCTCACAAAAATTTGATGTAAGTGTCGGGCTTCATACAGATACTTTAAACGAGTTTGGTTTTGTGGAAGATACTGTAAAAGCAATAGATGGCAGAACCATTCATACTTTTCACACAGAAGGAGCAGGTGGAGGACATGCACCAGATATTATAAAATTAGCTGGTCTTAAAAATGTACTTCCTGCAAGTACAAATCCAACTATGCCTTTTACAAAAAATACAATTGAAGAACATCTTGATATGCTTATGGTATGTCATCATTTAGATAAAAATGTTCCTGAAGATGTTGCTTTTGCTGATAGTAGAATTAGAGCTGAAACAATAGGAGCAGAAGATGCACTCCATGATATGGGAGTAATATCTATTATGAGCAGTGATTCTCAGGCAATGGGACGAATTGGCGAAACGATACTTAGAACCTGGCAATGTGCTCATAAAATGAAAGCTCAAAGAGGAATTATGCAAGGAGATAGTGAATTTTGTGATAATGAAAGAATTAAAAGATACGTTGCAAAATACACCATAAATCCAGCAATCGCAGCAGGAATAAGTCGATATGTTGGAAGCATAGAAGTTGGTAAATTTGCTGATTTAGTTATTTGGGATCCTAAATTTTTTGGTGTAAAACCAAAAATGGTATTAAAAGGTGGCATGATAGTTTTAGCTCAAATGGGCGATAGTAACGCAAGCATCCCAACTCCTCAACCAAATGAGTTTAGATATATGTTTGGTGCCATTGGCGAGGCTGTTCATAAGACTTGTTTTAGTTTTGTAAGTAAAAATGCATATGAACTTGATATCGGTAAAAAATATGGGCTTAAAAAGATAATTTTACCTGTATCAAACTGTAATAATGTCTTAAAAAAAGACTTAAAACTAAATAATTTAACCCCAGAAATTAATGTCGATCCTCAAACTTATAAAGTTTATGTAGATGGTGAGTTTGTATATACCGAGCCTTTTGATACATTGCCAATGACGCAAAGATATTTTTTATTTTAAGGGAAAAAATTGATAGTAAATAAAATTTTAGGAAATTTAGATAATTTTGATTTAAAAGATAAAAAAGTTGATTTTGCAAATATTTCAAATGACGATAGAGTTAAAAAAGTTTTAAGAGTTAAAAGTAATAACGGCGTTGAAATTGGAATAAATGTTGAAGATGAGCTAAAAGATGGCGATATATTGGCTATTTTAGAAGATAGTATTGTAGTGATTAAAATTTTACCAACTGATGTTTTAGAAATTAGCCCAAAAAATTTGAAAGAAATGGGAATTATCGCTCATAATATTGGAAATCGCCACACTCCAGCAATTTTTGAAGAAAATTTAATGATAATAGAACCAGATAGCCTAATAGAAGAGTTTTTAAAAAACCAAAATGTAGATTTTAAAAAGACCAAAAGAGTTTTAAAAACAGCATTAAGGCATGCAAGTCACAGTCATTAAAAAAGTAAAATTATGGATAAAGTTCTCTTAATTTCTCAAATTTTTGATAATACTTTTCCAAATGGTGCATACTCTCATAGTTTCGGCTTTGAGAGTTTTCTAAGATTAAATTTGATAAATGATGAAAAAAGCTTTTTAAAATGGCTTGAGGTTTACTTAGAAAAAAGCTTTTTATATAACGATGCTTTGGGCTTTTGTCTTACATACGATGGTTTTGATATTATAAATTTAGATGAAATTTTAAATGCAAGTTCGCAAAGCCTAGAAATTAAAAATGCAAATAAATTTATGGCTCAAAATTCCCTTAAAACATTGGAAATTTTTAACTCCAATTTACTTTTAGATTATCAAAATTTGATTAAATCAAAAAAATGCCATGGGCATAATGCCATAGTTTTTGGGCTATTTTGTAAAGAATTTGAACTTAGCAAAGAAGTTTTAAAAAATTATATTTTTTCAAGTATTAAAAATCTTGCCGCAAATGCCACAAGAGCAATTCCTCTTGGACAAAGAAACACACAAAATATTTTAAAAAATAGCTATTTTTTAGTTAATGAAATTTATGAAAACGCTTTAAATTTAAGCAGTTTTGGTAGTGAGTTTTTAGGCGCTGGATTTTGTGCTTTAGAAGTTGGAAATTTAATGCATGAAAGCTTAAATTTTCGTTTATTTATGTCATAGTTTTTAAAAAGGAATAATAATGAAAAAACCTGTAATTATAGGTGTTGGTGGTCCTGTTGGAGCAGGAAAAACACTGCTTGTTGAAAGACTTAGTAGAGTTTTAAGTAAAACTTATGAGATAGGTGTCATAACAAACGATATTTATACAAAAGAAGATGCTAAATTTTTAGCTAAAAATAGTGTTTTAGATGAAAGTAGAATAATTGGCGTTGAAACAGGTGGATGCCCTCATACTGCAATTAGAGAAGATGCATCGATGAATTACTCAGCAATTGAGGAGTTAAAACAAAGATTTCCAAATTTAGATCTTATTTTTCTAGAAAGTGGTGGTGATAATTTAGCTGCAACTTTTAGCCCTGATTTAGTTGATTTTAGTATTTATATAATAGATGTTGCGCAAGGTGAAAAAATCCCTAGAAAAGCCGGTGCTGGTATGATAAAATCAGACTTATTTGTTATAAACAAAACCGATCTTGCACCATTTGTTGGGGCAAATTTAGATGTGATGAGAAATGATACTTTAAATTTTAGAGGAAATAAGCCATTTTTCTTTACAAATTTGAAAAAAGATGAAGGCTTAAATGATGTTATTAACTGGGTTAAAAAAGAGTGTTTATTTGAAGATTTAAGATGAATGATTTAAGTTTAGTTTTTGCTAAAAAAGGCGATAAAACTGTTTTAAAAGAGTATAAAAACAAAGGCTGCATGAAAGCAAGTCGAATTTTAGATGATGAGTTTATCTATCTTGTAACTTTGGGCGGCGGGCTTGTAAGTGGTGAAACATACAACCAAAAAATCATCCTTGAAAATGATGTAAAGATAAGCATCTTGCCCCAATCAAATCAAAAAGTCTATAAAACCCAAGATGATAAATACTCTGTTTTTAGCTCTAAAATAATTTTAGGTGAAAATGCCTTTTTAGACTATGATAATTTAAGCCTAATCGCGTATGAAAATGCTAAATTTAAGCAAATTATGGATTTTTATTTGAAAAAAAACTCAAAGCTTGTTTATATTGATGGTGTAAGTAGTGGATATAGTAAAAGCGGCGATGATTTTAAATTTAATAAACTTTTTTTAGCAAATAACTTTTTTGTTGATGATAAGCTAATTTTTAGCGATAAAACAATCTTAGATGATAAAGTTAAAAGTTTTGGACTTTATAAAGAGTTTAAATTTAACTTTTTTATGTTGATTTATGGCTTTAAAACTCCTAAATTTGATGATATTATAAGTGATGATTTTATTATGGCAAGTTCGCGTATTAATGATGAAATTTTAGTTTTTAGAGTGCTTTGCAATAGCGAATTTAAAGCATTAAAAGAGCTTAAAAAGGTAAAAGAGCAAATAAACAGTTACTCTAAATAGTTATAATTTAAAAACTAAAAATATGGTAACAAAGAAAAATTTAAGTTTTAGAAACGGATTTTATAAAAGATGATAAATGAGCTTGAAAATAAAAGAAAAAAGTTATTAAATAAGCTTTTTATAACTGGTGGGAGTTTTAGCTTAGTTTTTTTATTTGGCGTTTTTAAGCTTGTTGAAAATCCTACGATAAGCTCAAGAGTAACGCCGCTTTTATTTTTATTTTTTATCTACATTTTTGTTATTTTTAGTCTTAAATTTGGCATTAAAAATTCTTTTATAAAAGAGCTTAACGAAACTATTTTTAAAGCTATTGGCATAAAAGATATAAAATTTTCAAGAAATTCGCGAAAATTAAAAAAAGTCGTTTTAAACTTTTCAAAACCAAATAGTGGCTTTTTAATAACAAATGATGAGTTTAGCGGGATTTTAAGCAGTGTTGAGTTTAAAATTTGCGATGGAGAGCTTTGGTTTGGGACAGTAAAATTTAAAGGCAAAATTTTTAACGCAAGACTTAAAAAAGAGTTTGATTCTAAAGTTTTAATAACAAATTTAGGGATAATTTCAGCTAAAAATTTGGAAGAAATAAAGCTTGATAGTGTTAAATTTAGCCAAAATTTCAAAGTTTTTAGCTCTGATTTGACAAAAGCTTTTTATATTTTAAATCCTGTTTTTATAGAAAGGCTTGAAAGCTTAGTTGGTGATAAAAAGGCTGATATTTTACTTTATAAAGATGAGATTTTAATCATTCTAGATAATAAAATTGATTCTTTAGAGCCAAATTTATTTAAAAAAATTACCTCTTTAGATACGCAAGAATTTACAGATCAAATACAAAGTTTTGAAAAGCTTATTAAATTTTTAAGGCTTAGTTAAAAGGATTTTTTTCAATCTCTTCTATGATAAATTCAACCACAACTTTTGCTCCAAATGTGCTTAGATGAATTCCATCATCAGATCTTAAAATTCGCTTTTTATTATTGATTATCTTGCTTTGTAGGTACTCATCGTTTTTACAAATAGCTTCATTTATTTCTATAAATTTAGCGTGATTTTCTTTAGCTGAGGCTTTTAAAATTTTATTTATGATTGAAAAAACTTGTATTTGTTTTTTACATAAAATAAAAGTAGCATTTAGTATTTAATGTGGGTAAAAAATTCTAAAAACGGTAAGATTTTTAAATAAATCAAGTGTGTTTGTAGATAAAAACTTAAATTAAGGGCTTAAATAAAACCCTTAAAATCAGTTTTTAAAATATCTCTCTTCGTTTTCCTCAACTTGATTTATATTTAGTTTTATAAATTTATAACTTGCAAAGATTAAAATAAACCAAATAATTATAAATATAATTGACTTTATCATTTTATTTTCCTTATTCTATCTCATCTTTTGTGAGTTTTTTAGCATCCATAAGTCTCCAAACATAAGCAATATAACCTAATAAAACAGGTGCCCAAAGTGAAACTACTGCCATGACTTTTAAAGTATAAAAACTAGAACTAGCGTTTTTTATAGTAAGTGAACTTTGTAAGTCAAAGTGCGATGGATAAAATGCTGTGGAGTTTAGTCCAGCTACTAAAAACACGCTCATTACAACTAAGACAACACCAAGTCCGTATGGGAAAATTCCTTTTATGCTAGATGTAAAGATAGCTTTATAAAGTCCAAAAAGAGCCAAAATTAGCCCGGTTAAAAGCATAATTAAAACAATTGGCATCTCTAAGTAGTTTAAACCATATTTAAATCTAACCATTTCTACAACACCGTTTTCATTAACACCATATCCGCTTTTTAAAACTAAAAATAGTAAAAATGCTACTAGAAAAGCAACAAATATCAAAGCATCAAATTTTAGATTTTTCTTTAAATTTTCTCTTATTTTATCATCGTTTATATTATTTATAAGATACATCGCCCCGCCAACTCTTGCTTGGAAAAAAAGAGCAATTCCAAGAATATAGTTAAATGGATTTTTTAAAGCCTCAAGTCCTCTAAATTTGCTTTGCCAATCAACAAAATTATTGCTATCTAAAGCAAAACTACTTCCACTAAAAAAAGTTGACACTGCAATGCCTATTAAAATAACCCCTAAAGAGCCATTTATATAAAGGAAATTTTCATAAGTTTTTTGCCCTAAAAAGTTATTAGGTTTTTTTCTATACTCATAAGCAACTGCTTGGATAATAAAACAAAAAAGTATTCCAAGCCAAACCCAGTAAGCTCCACCAAAGCTAGTTGCATAAAACAATGGAAAAGCTGCAAAACAAGCTCCTCCAAACATAACTAAAGTTGTAAAAGTAAGCTCCCATTTTTTTCCAACTGAGTTTAAAAAAAGATCTTTTTGTGCCTCATCTTTGGCTATTTTTTTAACCAAAGTTTGTCCACCTTGAACAAACATCATAAAAACAAAAAGCCCACCAATTAGCGAAACTACAATCCACCAATAAATTTGTAAATATTCATACATCTTAAAATCCTATCTTAATTTGCTTAAGCATGATTTTTATCTCAGCTATAAATAAAGCTGTAAATAAAACCACAAATAGTAAAAATGATAATTTAACATTTACACTTGCTAAATTTGTAGCAGCAATTCCAACAGGCATTAAATCTTGTATCGCCCAAGGTTGTCGCCCAACTTCTGCTACTATCCACCCAGCCTCACACGCTACATATCCAAGTGGTATGCTAAACACGCACGCCCAAAGAAGTTTTTTATATTTTTCAATTCTATTTGCCATGCTTAAATAAAGAGTTGTCAAAAATAGCACTATAAAATAACTTCCAAGTGCGACCATTACGTGAAAACTATAAAATGTAAGCCCAACAGGTGGAACAATATCTTCTGGCTTATCTAAATATCCATATCCAAAATTATGCATATTTTCATCTAAAATTTTTCTATTTTCTAAAATGCTTTTTTCATCATTTTTCTCACTTGCTAATTTAATATTTTCCAGTGCATTTAAGGCAATTTTTCCACTATCAATTTTGCTTTGAGCAGATGGGATATTAAATTTTTCATTTCCATAAACTAAATCATCAATTCCAGGGGTAAAATTATTTATTCCTCTTGTTGCCATAAGTCCTAGCAAATAAGGTGCTTGAATTTCTACAATAAAAGGCTCTTTTTCATCGCCTGGTTTTTTATCTGGTGTTAAAATTCCCATTGCAACGATTCCAGCATTTACTTCACCCTTGTAAAGCCCTTCCATTGCAGCAAGTTTCATGGGTTGCTTTTGTGCTACTTGGTATGCACTTTCATCGCCGCTAAATAGAACAAAAATTGAACTTAAAAAGCCAAAACTTGCAGCAACTATAAAGCTTTTTTTAGCCATTTGAAAATGTTTGTTTTTAAGCATAAAATATGCTGAAATTCCCAAAACAAATAAGGCTGATGTTATATATCCGCCACCAACTGTGTGCAAGAATTTACTTATTCCAACTGGTGAAAGTGCAACTTGTGCGAAATTTATCATCTCATTTCTTAAGGTTTCGTGGTTAAAAACTGTGCCAACGGGATGCTGCATCCAGCCATTTGCAACTAAAATCCAAAAAGCGCTTAAATTTGAACCAAGTGCTACCATCCAAGTTGAGAAAAGGTGAAATTTTTTGCTAACTCTATCCCAGCCAAAAAACATAACAGCGAAAAATGTAGCTTCTAGAAAAAATGCAAAAAGCCCTTCAATTGCCAAAGGAGCTCCAAAAATATCTCCAACAAACCATGAGTAATTTGCCCAATTCGTTCCAAACTCAAATTCCATTATTATGCCAGTTGCAACACCAATTGCAAAATTTACAGCAAAAAGTCTAAGCCAAAATTTAGTTATTCTTTTCCATTCTGGATTACCAGTTTTTACATATAAAGTCTCCATAAATGCAAGCATAAATGATAGCCCCAAAGTAAGTGGAACAAATAAAAAATGGTAAAGTGCAGTTAAGGCAAATTGTGCTCTTGACCAATCTACCGTACTTATTAAATCCTCCATTTTAATCCTTTTTTAAATTTTGATATATAAAATTTATTTTTTCTTCATCGGTTTGAAATTCAGTATGAATATTTTTGTCAAAAATAAACATTTTCAATATAAAAATCATTATAAAAAGTTTTACAAAAACTACAAGCCAAAGAGTTTTTCCAAGTTTCATATTTTTAAAACCATCTATATAAAAATTAAATATATTTTTTAAAGTTTTCATAAATTTAATTTTAACACAAAAATAGTTAAAACAACTTTATAATAACTTAAATTTATTAAAAGAATTTTATTATTAAATTTTAAAAAATATTTTGTAGTTTTATTAAAAACACTTTAAATTTTATAAATTTTACCAAGTATAAAAGTTAAAAAGGTATAATTGTAAAATTATAAATTTAAGGAAAAATATGTCAGCAAAAAAAGATACTAAATATATCTTTGTTACAGGTGGAGTTTTAAGTTCACTTGGCAAAGGAATAGCTTCAGCAAGTATAGCCACGCTTTTAAAAAAAGCAGGTCTTAAAGTAAGCATTTTAAAAGCAGATCCATATATAAATGTTGATCCTGGAACCATGAGTCCTTTAGAACATGGAGAAGTTTTTGTAACTGATGATGGAGCTGAGACTGATCTTGATCTTGGTCATTATGAGCGCTTTTTAGATGAGAATTTAAGTCAAAATAATAACTTCACAACAGGCAGAGTATATAGTGCGGTTATTGAAAAAGAAAGACGAGGGGATTATTTAGGAAAAACTATTCAAGTAATTCCTCATATTGTAAATGAGATAACAGATAGATTTAAAAAAGCAGGTGAGGGTAAAGATGTTTTAATAATTGAAATTGGTGGAACTGTTGGAGATATCGAGGGTCAGCCATTTTTAGAGGCAATTAGAGCGATGCGCATAGAGCTTGGCAAAAAAAGATCTATGAATGTGCATCTAACTTTGGTGCCATTTATAAGTGTAGCTGGAGAACTAAAAACTAAACCAACACAGCACAGCGTTGGTGAACTTAGAAGAATAGGCATAACTCCAGATATGATAATTTGCAGAAGTGAAAAGCCACTAAATAGAGAGTTAAAAGATAAAATTGCAGTAAGCTGCGGGGTTGAAAAAAACTGCGTTATTGAAAGCCCTGATTGTAAAAGTATATATCAAATTCCAATTGTTTTTTTACAACAAGATATTTTAACTCCAATTAGCGAATGTTTGGATTTAGGCGAGCTAAAAGTAGATATGAACGAGTGGAATGAGCTAGTTAGAAGAGTAAATGAGCCTACAAATAAAGTAAGAATTGCTTTTGTTGGAAAATATTTAGAACTTAAAGAAAGTTATAAAAGTTTAACCGAAGCCTTAATTCACTCAGGTGCAAATTTAGATACAAAAGTTGATATAAAATGGTGCGATAGCGAAAGAATTGACTTTGAAAACGTAGATGGAATATTAAAAGATGTTGATGGTGTTTTAGTTGCTGGTGGTTTTGGAAAAAGAGGTATTAATGGCAAAATGGAAGCTATAAAATACGCTAGAACTCATAAAATTCCTTATCTTGGAATTTGTCTTGGTATGCAGCTTGCTTTAATTGAGTTTGCAAGAGATGTTTTAGGCATAAAAGATGCAAATTCAGTTGAGTTTGATGAAAATACAAAAGAGCCAATTATCTATCTAATTGATGAGTTTATAGATAGTCATGGTAAAAAGCAGCTTAGAACTCACAAAAGCCCACTTGGTGGCACTATGAGACTTGGCGGATATGAGTATAATATCAAATCAAACTCGCTTTTAAGTAAAATTTATAATGGAGTAAAAACAGCCAAAGAAAGACATCGTCACCGCTTTGAAGCAAACCCAAAATATAAAGAAAAATTTGAAAAGTCAGGACTTATAGTAAGCGGTGAAAGTGATGGATTAATTGAAGCAGTTGAATTAAAAGATCATCCATTTTTTATAGGGGTTCAGTTTCATCCTGAATTCACATCACGCCTTACAAAGCCAAATCCTGTTATAACTGGGTTTTTGAGTGCCGCATTGAAAAATAGCAAATAAAATGCTTGGTAAAATATGTTAGGCAAAAAATGTTAGATAAAAAAAAGATAAAGGAAATTTTAGAAACTAGATTTCAAAAAGATATTCACACCAAAGTTTCAGAAATTCCACTTCCATCAAGTCTAAAAGATAGCTACAAAGCAGCAAGTCGTATAAAAACTGCAATTGAAAATAATGAAAAAATTGCAATTGTGGGAGATTACGATGTTGATGGTATTGTAAGTAGTGTGATTTTAGCTGATTTTTTTGATCTTTTGGGTGTTGATTTTTTTGTAAAAATTCCAAATAGATTTAGTGATGGATATGGATTAAATCCTAAAATTTTAGAAGAAATTAGCGGTGTAAAACTTATAATTACAGTCGATAATGGAATTAGTGCAGTTGAAGCGGCTGAAATTTGTAAAAAAAAGGGAATTGATTTAATTATAACAGATCACCATATGCCACCGCCAGTTTTACCAAAAGCATACGCGATAATTAACCCAAAACAAAGTGATTGCTCATTTCCAAATGTTGAAATTTGTGGAGCTGAGGTTGCGTGGTATTTAGTTGGTGCTTTAAAAGATGTTTGTGGCGTTGAATACAATATGTCAAATGATCTTGACTTATTAGTAATTGCTATAATTGCTGATATGATGGAGTTAAGAGATATGAATAGAGTGCTTGTAAAACTTGGAATAAAAAAACTTAACTCATCAAAAAGACCAGCATTTTTTGCGATAAAAAATTTATACTCAAAAGATAAATTTGAATTTGATGATATTAGTTTTTTAATAGCTCCACTTATAAACTCAACTGGTAGAATGGATGATGCAAGTCTTTCATATAAGTTTTTAAGAGCAAAGAATTATAAAAATGCAAAATATTTTTTAGATAAAATCGTTGATTTAAACGAATCACGAAAAGATGAAGAAAAAACGCTTTATGAAAGCTCTAAGGCTCTTGTAAGTCAAGATGATGAAATAATTGTAGCTTGGGGAAAAAATTGGCATGAAGGTGTTATTGGTATAGTCGCATCAAGGCTTTGCAAACACTATAAAAAACCAGCAATTGTTTTTAGTGTAGATGAGCACCGTGCAAAAGGAAGTGCAAGAAGTGTTAATAAATTTGATATTTTAAGGCTAATTGCATCTCAAAAAGAGCTTTTACTTAGCTTTGGCGGACATAAAGGCGCAGCTGGAATTGTTATAGAAAGTAAAAATTTACCTAAATTCAAAGAAGCAATTAACTCAAGTTGTTTTTTGCAAGATTTGGATGGAATTTCGCCTTATGCTGATGAAATTTTAGGTGAAATTGATATAAAAGAGCTTGATTTAGAGCTTTTAGACATTTTGGAATTTTTTGAACCTTATGGGCAAAAAAACCCAAAACCAATTTTTGAAATAAAAAATGCAGTAGTAAGTAATGTTAGAACGATTGGAAAAGATAAAAATCATATAAAAATCACAATTGAAAAAAACAATATCTATAAAGAAGCCCTTTATTTCAATTATGATTTTATGCCAAAAGAGGGCGATAGGGTGGATTTGATAGCCTCTGTTATAAAAAACTCTTTTAAAAATACTATAACACCTGAGTTTGTTATAAAAGAACTTTGTTTAGCCAAAAATTAATTTTGGCTAAACTTAATTAATAACCTTGTCTTAAAGCATTTTTTATAGTACTTAGTGCATCATCTGCTTCTTTTGGAGAAAGTGTTTTTGTAAATATACTTTTTAGGATGGATTTTAACTCATTTTCATAAAAATCTTTTAATGAGTTTTGAGAGATTTCACCATCTTTTATATAATTTTTTATGTCGATAAACACAAAATGCCCAATTTCTATCTCATCATCAAGCGTTTTATCTGCTAAAATTTCATTTATTCTCTCACAGGTTTTTATGTAGCTATTTACATTTTCTATGCCTTCAAGAGCCGAAACTATAGCTTGATAGTTGCATTTTATATAGTTTTTCTTAAATCTCTTCAAAAAGCTTGGAGGAGTGTTTTTATATCCTAAATTTGTATCAAGTGTAGCTATAATAAATAAATTTTCAGGTATTGCAAAATAAGATTTTCCTTCTTTTTTAACTACACTAAAATCATTAATATTATCAAATTTATCAATTATTCTTGAGTTTTTAGTTCTTATAAATGCAGGATTTTTGTCTGAATATCTATTTTCAAGAAGTTCTGCACTTTCGCCAAATATAGAGGCTATATCACAACTATTTATATCATTTATAATCATATAGTAGTCGTTTTCTTTATCATTGATTGCTTTTTTGCAAATTTCTTTAAACTCACCATTTACAAACTCACCATTTACAAAACCATCCATGAAATCTTCATATTTGTAGTTTTCATGCATTGAGATAACACAATATCTATTTATAGGGATATTTTTTATATTTAAAATTTCTCTTGCGGTTTTATTTTTTTCAACACCAAAAGAGCCAATAAATAGTGTATTTTTTGATACTGAACTACTTCCATAACTAAAAATAAATTTAAAAAATAGCTCATAATAAATACATTGTTTATTAAATTCTGCCACATCTACAGGGTATGGTTTAAATTTAGAAGCAAATTCAGTGCAAAGTTTTGTAAAGTCATCTAAATTTTCAATTTTTTTAGCAAAAGTGCTTGATAGAATTTTAAGATTGTTTTGATTATAGATAAAAGAGTGTAAATTGTTATTTTCTATAAAAATAATAGATATAAACTCAGTTAAACTGTTTTGATCAAGTATGTGAAACTCATTTTTATCTTTAAAGCCAGCATTTATTTTATTTTCTTCGCTAAAAGTAGTTACAACACTTTGAATAGAGTTTGATGAAAGAGAGTTTTTAATAAGTTCTATTAACATCATCGGATGATTATGAAAAACTATATCAAAATACTTTTGCGCTAAATTTGGACTTAAAATTTCAAAAATTTTATAAAGATAATTATAAAAATTTATAATTTTTTTCTTGAATTCTATTTTAAGTTCTCTATCTTCGGTATATTTTTCATATTTTCTAGCGATATTTTCCATAAAAATATATAAAGAAACGCAATTTGCACTTTCGCCTTTGACGACATCTTCAACTGCTGAGTTTTGATTATTTTCAAAAACTTCTTTGCAAGATTCTAATTTATCTTTTAGTGCAAAATCTCTATAAAAATTTTCCATATTGTTTTCAAAAAATCTATTTATGAAAAAATATCCCGCTTTTGGATACCTGTAACTTAAATTTAATATATCAATTTCATCGCTTCCACAAAACTCAATATATGAATTTTGTAAAAAGTCATTTTCATTTTGACTAAAACTTAAAACATTTGCTTTAAGATTTTGAAGTAGGTCAACTACTTTTGTAACCTCTTTTTTTAAATTTATAGGACTACTTTTTTCTAAAAAAAGATCTATCGCAACTTCTATTTGCATTGTTCAACTCCTTTTAAAAGTGGGACAAACTCACACTCATCAATTATTTCTTGGTTAAAATCTAATTCACTAATTTTTTTTATTTTTACTATTTTTTGGCAGCCGTCTTTATAAAGTGGTGCAACTAAAATTCCTCCAACTTCAAGCTGATCTAAAAGTCTTTTATCTATCTCTTTTGCTGCAGCTGAGAGTAAAATTCTCTCATAAGGAGCATACTTTTTCCAACCAGCATTTCCATCATCATATCTTAAATGAACATTTGTAATATTTAGACTTTCAAAGTTTTTTTTAGCTTCATTTACAAGTTTTTCAATTCTTTCAATTGTAAAAACTCGCCTTATGATTTTACTTAAAATAGCTGCTTGATATCCACTTCCACAGCCAATCTCTAAGACTTTATCAACCCCATCAAGCTCTAAGGTTAAACTCATCTTAGCAACTGTCAAAGGTGAGCTTATCCATTGGCCGCCTAAAATAGGCTGAGGGTTTAGCTCATAAGCGTAAGCACTTATTGGCACAAAAATACTTCTTGGCACCTTGCAAAACGCCTCATATAAAGCTGGTGTTAGATTTAATGAATTTGCTATCTCATCAGCTAGTTTTTGGCATTTTAAAATTTCAAAATTTTCCATAATCCTACTTTAAAAATCATCAAAGCTAAGACTTCCTTTGCTGTAATTTGTAACTTTACTTTCAAAGAAATTTGATTTTTGATCGTTAAATTTAGCAAAGTCATCAACCCATTTTATTGGATGTTTTACACCATATTTTTTCTTTAAGCCAATTGCAGTTAGTCGCTGATCGACTAAGTAATGAATATAATCAGTTATAATATCATCTGTAAAGCCCATAATTTGGTT
This sequence comes from Campylobacter ureolyticus, assembly GCF_013372225.1. Taxonomy (NCBI): domain Bacteria; kingdom Pseudomonadati; phylum Campylobacterota; class Epsilonproteobacteria; order Campylobacterales; family Campylobacteraceae; genus Campylobacter; species Campylobacter ureolyticus. The sequence continues at coordinate 30,055 of NZ_CP053832.1, forward strand.
TTGGGTGATGTATTTTCCCCACTCTATTTCAAGCTCTCCAGCTTTTTCAAACATTTCGTAAATTTTATTTATAATTTTTTCATTAAACAGATCGGGTCTTTCTTTTTTTACTGTATTTATCATATTTTGAAAAAGTAAAAGATGAGTTATTTCATCTCTTTGGATAAATCTTATCATTTGAGCTGATCCTAGCATCTTTCCAGCCCTTGCTAATGCGTAAATTGCAGTAAAGCCACTATAAAAATAGATTCCTTCTAAAATTTGATTTGCAACCATTGCTAAAACTAACTTTTCTTCTGTTACATCACCAGCAAGATCCTCATAAACGCTTGAAATATAATCATTCTTTTTTTTCAAAACTGCGTCATGTTTTTCCATTTCATATATTAAATCTGTATTTTCGCATATTGCCTCAACCATTACAGCGTAACTTTTAGAGTGATTTGCCTCTTCATAGGCTTGACGAACTAAAATAGCATTTATTTCAGGAGCGGTGATATAAGGATTGATATTATCAGCTAAGTTGTTTGTTTGAAAGCTGTCCATCGAGATAAGTTGGCTCCAAACTAGATCATACATTCTTTTTTCAGCCCCAGTTAGGTTAAAGTTGTAGTCTCTTACATCATCAGTTGTATCGACTTCTTTAGGAAACCAAGTATTTGCTTCCATTAAATCCCAAAGTTTTAAAGCCCATTGATATTTAGCTTTTGTGAAATTTAAAATTCCGTGCGGATTTCCACCAAAAACTTTTCTATCGCCAAGTGTTTCATTTGACTCTGGGTTATAAATTTTTTTCTTATCAATTATCATTTTAATTTGTTCCTTGAACTTGTAATAGCTAAATGATTTTATCTAAATAAGGCTTTAAAGAAAATGAAAATGACAAGTAATCAAAAATTTCTTAACTCTATCTTCAAATTAGATTTAATTTTTTTTGGATCAAAGCTATTTGTTGGGTTTTGTAAAAGTCCGAAATTCTCACCAGTTTCTAGAAAATTTTGCAAATAATAAACTCCTTTATAGCCAAATTTTTCTAGCATTTTGGCCATTTTTGAAATATCATTTTCTGTAAAAATATCGGCGTGAATTGTAGTTCTTACTTCAAAAGGAAAGTTTAAACTTATTAGATATTTTAAAGTTTTTATAAATTTTTCATATAAATTAGAATTTGTTACTAAAAAATAGTTTTCTTTTAATGCTTTAAAATCAAGTGCAATATAATCAATTAAATTTAGTTTTATAGCTTTTTTTAAAATTTCTAAATTTGAACCATTTGTGTCTATTTTAAGGCTAAAATCTCTTTTTTTAACCTCTTTTGCTAGATATAAAAAATCTTTATTCAATGTGCATTCTCCGCCGCTAAAAACAACAGCTTCGAGCTTATCTATGCGTTCATCTAAAAAGCGTAAAAACTCACTATTTTCTATAGCGCCACTGCTTTTTACAATTTCAGTGTTATAGCAGTAAATACAACGCATATTGCACCCTGAAAACCAAACAATACACGCTAGTTTATCAGGATAATCAAGCATTGTAAATGGCGTTATAGAATAAATTAGTGCCATTTTTAGGCCGATTTTACTTTTTTGGGATTCTCACAAAATTTAACTCTTTCATTATGTTCGCCAATTTTACCAATATTAAAACTCTCTACTGGTCTGTGATAACCCATAACTCTTGTATAAACAACGCATTTTGTTCTTTTGTCTTTGTTTGCATTTAAAATTTCATTTCTACTCATTTTTTTCTCCTTTTAATTTGCTTGTTTTAAAATTTCCTCATCACAATATGGGCAAAACTCATGCTCACCTGCTATATATCCGTGAATTTTACATACACTAAAAACAGGTGTGATTGTAATATAAGGAAGCTTGTAGTTTGTAACTATATTTTTAACTAGGTTTTTGCACGCCTCTTTTGAGCTAATTTTTTCTTTCATATAAAGGTGAAACACTGTTCCTCCTGTATAGTTGCTTTGCAACTCATCTTGTAAATCAAGTGCTTCAAACGGATCATCTCCAAAATTTGCAGGAAGTTGTGTTGAGTTTGTGTAGTAATTATTTTCTTTAGTTCCTGCTTGGATTATATCTGGGTATCTTTTTATATCTTCTTTTGCGAAGCGGTATGTTGTGCCTTCAGCTGGCGTTGCTTCAAGATTATATAAATTTCCAGTAATTTGTTGAAAGGTTTTAATTTTTTCTCTTAGATGCTCTATTATTTCAAGTGAAAATTCCCTTCCAAATTTAGTTGTAATGTTTTCTTTATTGTTTGTGAAATTTCTTATCATCTCATTTGCACCGTTTATGCCAATAGTTGAGAAGTGATTTTTAAATCCAGGTAGATATCTTGCGGTGTATGGATAAAGTCCGCGATTATACATTTCTTGGATAAATTTTCTCTTTTTTTCAAGTGTGCTTTTTGCTAGTTCGCAAAGATAGTCAAGCCTTTGAAAAAGTGCTTTTTTGTCATTTTTATATAAATATCCAAGACGAGCCAAATTTATAGTTACAACGCCGATGCTTCCAGTCATTTCAGCACTTCCAAAAAGTCCACCACCTCTTTTTAAAAGTTCTCTTAAGTCAAGTTGCAATCTACAACACATACTTCTTACATGTCCTGGCTTGTAAGCTTTTGGGTTTTCAACTAAATTTCCATTTTCATCTTTTATATATTGGCTTCCTATGAAATTTTGAAAATAGCTTGAGCCTATTTTTGCTGTATTTTCAAATAATGCATCAGCTACTTCACTATCCCAATTAAAATCTTCAGTTATATTTACAGTAGGAATTGGAAAAGTAAAAGGCTGTCCTAGGCGATCACCTTTTGTCATTACCTCATAAAATGCTTTATTTATTGCGTCCATTTCAGGCTGAAAATCGCCATAAGTCATGTCGATTAAATGCTTTTTACCTCGTTTGTTTGCCAGTTCTAAAAGCTCTTTATCGTCTTCTAAGTCTCTAAAAAGATGTTTATCATCATGAGTTGGAATTTGATCTTTTAAATCACTTGGAGGAGTTAAGTCGATGGTTATATTTGTAAAAGGGCTTTGACCCCATCTTGCAGGCACATTTAGGTTAAATATAAAATTTGTAATGGCCTTTTTCATCTCAGAGTAGCTTAGTTTATCTCTAAAAACATAAGGTGCTAAATATGTATCAAAACTTGAAAAAGCCTGTGCTCCAGCCCATTCGCTCTGAAGTATTCCTAAGAAATTTGCCATTTGATAAAGAGCTTCACGAAAATGCTTTGGTGGGCGGCTTTCAACTCTGCCTCTAACTCCGTTAAATCCCTCATTTAAAAGTACTCTTAAGCTCCAGCCAGCACAATATCCAGTTAAGCAATCCAAATCGTGAATGTGATAATCGCCATTTCTATGTGCTAAACCCTCTTCTTTGCTATAAACAGCATCTAGCCAATAGTTTGCGATAACTTTTCCTGCTGTGTTGTTTATAAGACCAGCGTTTGAATAACTTGTATTTGAGTTTGCACTTATTCGCCAATCAGTTCCATTGATATACTCATTTATTGTTTGTGTTGAGTTAATGTATGTTGTATCATCATTTAACCCTAGAATCTGTTCTCTTTGCATTTTATGAGTGTGGCGATAAAGCATAAAACTTTTTAACTCATCAAAATAGCCTGCCTTAAAAAGCGCTTTTTCAATAATATCTTGAATGTCTTCAACAGCAACTATTTTTTTAAAAGTTATTTCATCCATAACTGCATCAAAAATACTTTTATCATAAGGCTTATTTTCACTTTTAAATGCTTTTTTTATAGCATCTTCAATTTTATATGGAAAAAACTCCTCTTTACTTCCATCTCTTTTTAGAATCTCTTTTTGTGCCAATTTTTATCCTGAATTTTTTGAAATTTGATAAAATATTATAACTAAGCACTCTTAAAAACAGCATAAATTTTTGCTGTTATTTTTGATATCAAATATCATAAATTAAGTTTATAAATTTGTTGTTTAAAAATAACTCCAAGTTCCATTTAAAGTCTATTTTAAGCCAATCATTATATAATAAATTAAACAACTTTTTAGGAAAAAATATGCGTAGAATTGATAGAAAACTAAGCGATGAAAGCGCTTATGAAATAGTAGATAACTGTGAGTATGCGACATTTTCTACAATAGATAAAAATGAAGTTTTTAGTATCCCTTTATCTGTTGTTAGGAGTGGAAATTTTATCTATATTCACGGAGCACCTGCTGGAAGTAAAAAAAGACTTTTCCAAAATGCAAAAGAGGTTACGATAGTTTGTGTAAGTTATGTAAAAGTACCAAATTTAGGCGATGATGAACTTAATAAATTTATGCAAAATCCAAAAAGCTTAGGAAGTAATGTTTTTACAACAGAGTATAAAAGTGCAGTTTTAAAAACATTAGCTTATGAGGTTTTAGACAGTGATGAAAAGGTTAGGGCGTTAAGGTTGTTATGTGAAAAATATACTCCAAGATATATGAAAGCATTTGACTTGGCTGTAAGTGCAAGCCTAAAAAGAACAAACATCTATAAATTTGAAATAATTTCTATGAGTGCAAAAGCAAAAATTATAAAGAAAATTTAAAAAATAGGGCAGTAAATTTAGTCTTTTTTTAATTTTGTATTAAATAAAATTTCGTTTAAATTTTCATCGTTTATTAGATTTGCAAAATTTGTGATTACATTTACAAATCTTTCATTAAAGCTATTTAATTCTCTTTTTTCTAAGATGAGTTTTAAATAAAAAAGTTCTCGTTTTAAAATTTCTTGATATTTTTTGCTTTTTAAAATCTCTTTATCATGGTCGCCAAGTTTTCCAGCTTTTAAAAAATGAACTTCTCCATCTCTATCAAAAGGCGAAGCTAATTTGCGAATAACACTAAAAAGCAAAACATCATCTATATTTGCATCATTTTCTATTAAAAATTTAAAACTTTGTTTTTTATCAAAATCTTTTGCCTGTCTTAAAAGAATAGGTGAGTTTAAATCAATTTTTGGAAGTATATTTTTAAAAATTTCTACTAAAATTTCATCTTTCGTGTAGTAAATTGTAAATTCCATCACATTTATAGTGTCAATTTCTTTGTTAAAATCAAAGCCATTTTTTGCAAGAAGTCCATAATATTTTGGTAAATCACTGTCTTTTATAAGATTGTATTCTTCATTTGTACCAAATAAAGCTAAAAAAATATCTAAATTTTCATTTAAAAACTTTACAAATTTTTTATCATTAAGTGCTTTTTCAAACAAATTCTCACCTAAGTTTATGCCACTATTTTCGTATAAATTTAAAAGTCTGTTTTGAGCAAGTATCGCATAAGGAATTTGATACGTTTCTTCAAAGGCTGGAAACAGTAAAATACAAGCTTTAATGCTTCTTTTATCACAAAAAGCAGAAAATATATTTAAAATTCCAGTATCATATTTGCTACAAAAGAAACCAACTTCATCCTTGCAGGCTTTTTCTTTTAAAATTTTAGCCTTTTCTTCATCTTTTTTAACAAAAATTCCATATTTTTGCATTATGCTTAGATATTCACAGCTTTTGTAGCCATTTTGGCAAGAATTTATGATATTTTCAAAATTTTGATTATCTAGCAAGTCTATTAAATGTATATTCTCGCTTTTTAAAGCAAATTCTTTTGCATCATCTAAACTTTTGTCACTATAAAATGCCATTCCAAGTGATAAAAATATACATATACCTTTGTCGCCATTTTCGCAAAGCTTAATAGTATCTTTATTTATAAGAAATTCTGCCATTTTTTGCGGACTTATATTAGTTCCATCTATATCTTCACTATCGTTATTGTTTGTCATTATAGCTATTAAATCACAAATTTCATCATCGCCATTTTTGCATTTTTCTAAATTTGTATTTGTTATTTTTTTAATAGCTTCTTCACCAAACTCTTCAAAGACATTTGAAAAAGCCAAATTCAAGGCTAAAATCAAAAATATAAAAATTTTTTTCAAAATAAATTCCTTAAATTTGAGCTTTTAAAAACGCATATTTTTACTGACAACCCTCGCACTCTATACTTCTATCCATTGCGGCTTTTTCAGCAGCTACAGTATCAGGGCTTTGGCTCCTTAGATAATAAGTTGATTTTACACCAAGTTTCCAAGCAAGTGTGTAAATGCTGTTTAGTAACCCGCCAGAAGCCTTATCAAGACTTATAAATATATTTAAACTTTGTCCTTGATCTATCCATTTTTGTCTAACGGCTGCTGCTTTTACAAGTAGAGTTTGGTCTAAGTCATACGCTGAGGTATAAAAATTCCATGTATCAAGCGTTAGGTTTGGAACAACAACTGGGATCATTCCACTAAGATTGTGCTCAAACCATTTTTTCTTATAAACTGGTTCAATTGTTTGCGTTGTCCCAACCAAAATGCTTATGCTTGAAGTTGGTGCTATTGCCATTAAATATCCGTTTCTCATACCGTCTTGTTGAACTTTCTGTCTTAAACTTTCCCAATCGCAAGAATTTTCATCAAAAAGCCCACCTCTTTTTACAAGTTTTTTAGCTTCCTCGCTTGCATTATCAATTGGCATTATGCCTTTGCTCCAGTTTGAGCCTTCAAAATCAGCATATTTTCCCTTTTCAACGGCTAAATTTGATGAGCTTAATATGGCATTGTAGCTTATGTTTTCCATAATTTCATCTATTTTTTCAAAATGTTCGTAGCTTCCCCACGGTATTTTTTTTGTTGCAAGCATCTGTGCTTCACCCATAACACCAAGTCCAATTGCCCTTGAGTGAATATTTGTATGCTTTACTTTTTCATGTGGATAGAAATTTAGATCAATCACATTATCAAGCATTCTAACGGCTATTGGAACAACTCTTTGAATATCTTCTTTGGTGTTTATTTTGCTTAAGTTTATACTTGCAAGGTTGCAAACCGCAGTTTTTCCTTGAATATTTTCCTTTTCAACAATAAAGATATTTTTATTATTTATAGAATCAAGTGAAGTTATTTTTTTTGCTCGTTTTGTTACGCCATTATCGACTGTTACAATATCATCTTCATCAAAAAACATAACACTTTCATCTTCGAAAATGACTTTTATTTTATAATAATCAGGCTCTGTATTTTGAAAAATTTCAGTACATAAATTTGAGCTTCTTATTATGCCTGAGTGAGAATTTGGATTTCTCTTATTTGCATTATCTTTAAAGGCTAAAAATGGCATTCCAGTCTCAAAATATGAAGTTAAAATCTTTTTCCAAAGCTCTTTTGCAAGCATAACTGTTTTTGGAATATTTGGATCATTTTCATATTTTTCATACTCTTTTTCAAATTCTTCGCTATATAAATTTGTTAAATTTTGCGTATCAGCCGGATCAAAAAGTGTCCATTTTTCATTATTTTGAACTCTTTTCATAAACAGATCATTTATCCACAGTGCTGGGAAAATTTCATGAGCTCTGCGTCTTTCTTCACCTGAGTTTTTTCTAAGATCTAAAAAATCACCAACATCCATATGCCAAGGCTCGATATAAACAGCAATTGCTCCTTTTCTAGTTCCTAGCTGATCAACCGCAACAGCAATATCATTCGTTATTTTTAAAAATGGTATTATTCCGCCAGCTGCGTTTTTGTGTCCATCTATACTGCCACCCATAGCTCTTACTTTACTCCAGTCCCAGCCGATCCCGCCGCCAAATTTAGAAAGTAGCGCCATCTCTTTGTAGCTATCAAAAATTCCCTCAATATTATCAGGTGTAGAGCCAATATAACAAGATGAAAGTTGGTGGCGTGTTGTTCTTGCGTTAGATAGGGTAGGGGTTGCTGGCATAACTTCAAATTTGGATATTAAATCATAAAATTTCTTAGCCCAACTTTGGCAGTCAAACTCATTTTGAGCTAAAAACATAGCTATTGCCATGAACATATGTTGTGGAAGCTCAATTGGATTGGCGTTTTTATCTTTTAATAGATATCTATCATAAAGTGTTTTTATACCAAGATAAGTAAATTGTAAGTCACGTTTCGAATCAATATAGCTATTTAAATCATCCAAATCATATTTTTCTTTTAAGCCAAGTAAAATTCGTCCAACCTCTTCGCCTCTTTCAAAATACTCACGTAAATGTGGATATCCAGTATATCCTGTAACTTTGTGATAAAGATCATATAAAAACAGTCTCGCCGCTACAAAAGTCCAGTTTGGGCGGTCGATATCTATCTTATCAACAGCTGTTTTTATAAGAGTTTGTTGAATTTCTTCTGTTGTTATCATATCTCTAAATTGAATTTTTGCATCAACTTCAAGCTCGCTTAAATTTACATTTTCAAGCCCTTCAACAGACTCTTTTGTATATTTTTTGATTTTGCTTATATCAAGTTCTTCGGTTCTGCCGTTTCTTTTTATTACTTTCATCTGCTCTCTTTTACCTTTCTATTTCTACTGTAATCTAACAATTTAATTTAAATATATTATTTACTCGCCAAAGACTCTTTTAAAAATTCTATCTACATTTTTTGTGTAATATGAGTAGTCAAAACACTGCTTTATCTCTTCATCGCTTAAATTTGCTTTTAAGTCTTCATCTTTTAATAAGTTTTGTAAAAATAGGCTGTGGTTGTTTTCATCGATTGCTTTTTTGCCATTTTGCAAGTCAGCCCAAACTTTCATTGCATTTCTTTGAACTATTTTATAAGCATCTTCTCTTGAAATTCCTTTTTTTGGAAGTTCGAGTAAAATTCTTTGTGAAAAGACAAGTCCGCCTGTTAAATTTAGGTTTTTCATCATATTTTCAGGATAAACAACTAAATTTTTAATTAAATTTGTAAGGCGGTTTAGCATAAAATCAGCTGTTATAAAGGCATCTGGAAGTATAAATCTCTCAACTGAACTATGGCTTATATCTCTTTCGTGCCACAAAGCGACATTTTCCATTGCAGGAATTGTATAGCTTCGTAAAACTCTGCAAAGCCCTGTTACATTTTCACTCAAAACAGGGTTTCTTTTATGAGGCATTGCAGAACTTCCTTTTTGCCCAGGACTAAAATATTCCTCGCACTCATAAACCTCTGTTCTTTGGTAGTGGCGAACGGCAACGGCTATTTTTTCACAACTTGAAGCTAGAATCGCAATAGCTGAAATAACTTGTGCGTAGCGATCTCTTTGTATTACTTGGTTGCTAGCTGGCGCTGGACTTAAGCCTAAATGCTCACAAACCAACTCCTCAAGCTCAAGTGGAGCGTGAGCAAAATTTCCCATGGCTCCACTTATTTTTCCAACACTAATTACTTTTTTAGCATGATTTAAAAGCTCTAAGCTTCTATTTATCTCATCATACCAAATCGCCAAAACAAGTCCAAAAGTTATTGGCTCGCCATGAATTCCATGACTTCTGCCAACCATTAGTGTATTTTTGTGTTCAAACGCACGTGTTTTTATCGCCTCTTTTAAGTTTTTGACATCTTCTATGATTAGTTCTAAGCTCTCTTTTATCTGAAGCCCAACGGCTGTATCTATGCAGTCACTTGAAGTCATGCCGTAGTGTAAAAATCTACTTTCTTTTCCTAAATTTTCGCTAACGCTTGTTAAAAATGCTATGACATCATGCTTTGTTACTTTTTCTATCTCATCTATTCTATCTATGTCGAATTTTGCATTTTCACAAATTTTTTTGCATGACTCGTCATCTATAAACCCGAGTTTATTCCAGGCCTTTACAGCTGCTAACTCAACTTTTAACCAAGCATTGTATTTTGCTTTTATCGTCCATTTGTCGCTCATCTGTTTTCTAGCATATCTTTCTACCATCTTTTACCTTCTTTTAAACAAATTTTTTATAAAGTTATAATCTATCATTTTAGCAAAAAGAGGGTAAAAATTGCCTTATATTATGAAAAAAATAGCTTTTGTAAATGGAGAAAAAGCTTATCAAATTTTACTAAATTTAGGTTATAAGATGAGTCAAGCTCAAAAACTTATAGATAAAAAGCGACTTTTTAACCTTGATGAAATTGTTATATCTAAAAATCAAATTTTAAATGGAGATGTTTTTTTAATTGATTATGAGTGTGAGCCAAAGGGTTTAGAGCCTATTTTTGAAGATGAAATTTTGGCAACATTTGATAAGCCAAGTGGAGTTTTAACTCATCCAAATGGAAGAAACTCAAACTACTCTATGAATGATGAAATTTGGTCAAAATTTGGGCGAGATGCAAGTGTGGCACATAGGCTCGATAAAGAAACAAGTGGAGTTTTACTCGTGGCTAAAAATAAAACTGTTGAAAAAGAATTGAAACTAAAATTTCAAAATTTAGAAGTCAAAAAGACTTATTTTGCTATGGTAAAAGGCATTGTTGAAAAAAATTTTACAGTAGAAAATTTTTTAAATACTGATAAAACAGCTACGAGTTTAAAAAATAAAGTTTTTGTCCAAACAAGTGGAAAATTTGCAAAGACCGAGTTTGAAATAGTCCAAATTTATGAAAAAATAGGTTTTACACTTTTAAAATGTATACCAAAAACAGGGCGCCAGCACCAGATACGAGTGCAATTGTTTCACGTGAAACATCCAATAGTTGGAGATACGCTTTACGGAATTAGTGATAAGTTTGCTAGTGATTTTTTAGATGAAAAAGTAAGTGTTGAAAGTAGGGTAAAAATCACTGGAGCTAAAAGACTTTTACTTCATTCGCAAAGTTTGGAATTTGAGTTTAATGGAAAAACTTATAACATCAAAAGTAATTTCGATGCAAAAAATGAATTTGAAAAATTAATAGGATTTTATGAAATTTGGAAATGAAATTTGGAAATGAAATTTGGAAATGAAATTTGGAAATGAAATTTGGAAATGAAATTTGGAAATGAAATTTGGAAATGAAATTTGGAAATGAAATTTGGAAATGAAATTTGGAAATGAAATTTGGAAATGAAATTTGGAAATGAAATTTGGAAATGAAATTTGGAAATGAAATTTGGAAATGAAATTTGGAAATGAAATTTGGAAATGAAATTTGGAAATGAAATTTGGAAATGAAATTTGGAAATGAAATTTGGAAATGAAATTTGGAAATGAAATTTGGAAATGAAATTTGGAAATGAAATTTGGAAATGAAATTTGGAAATGAAATTTGGAAATGAAATTTGGAAATGAAATTTGGAAATGAAATTTGGAAATGAAATTTGGAAATGAAATTTGGAAATGAAATTTGGAAATGAAATTTGGAAATGAAATTTGGAAATGGCAAAATGATAATAACTATTTATTTTGTTAGAATGCTTTGTTAGAATGCTTTGTTAGAATGCTTTGTTAGAATGCTTTGTTAGAATGCTTTGTTAGAATGCTTTGTTAGAATGCTTTGTTAGAATGCTTTGTTAGAATGCTTTGTTAGAATGCTTTGTTAGAATGCTTTGTTAGAATGCTTTGTTAGAATGCTTTGTTAGAATGCTTTGTTAGAATGCTTTGTTAGAATGCTTTGTTAGAATGCTTTGTTAGAATGCTTTGTTAGAATGCTTTGTTAGAATGCTTTGTTAGAATGCTTTGTTAGAATGCTTTGTTAGAATGCTTTGTTAGAATGCTTTGTTAGAATGCTTTGTTAGAATGCTTTGTTAGAATGCTTTGTTAGAATGCTTTGTTAGAATGCTTTGTTAGAATGCTTTGTTAGAATGCTTTGTTAGAATGCTTTGTTAGAATGCTTTGTTAGAATGCTTTGTTAGAATGCTTTGTTAGAATGCTTTGTTAGAATGCTTTGTTAGAATGCTTTGTTAGAATGCTTTGTTAGAATGCTTTGTTAGAATGCTTTGTTAGAATGCTTTGTTAGAATGCTTTGTTAGAATGCTTTGTTAGAATGCTTTGGGTAATATTTATCAAAATAAATTAATATTTTTATAATGGTTTTACTAACAAAAAGTTAGTAAAATTTACTCATCTTTGTTTTCAGATAATATTACTTTAATCATAAGACCAAAGCCTAAAATTAAAACAATAGTTATAAAAATAATTTCTATTAAATCTAATTTTGTCAATTTTTTCCCTTTTATTTTTTTAATATTTTATTTTCACTTCGTTCTTTTAGTTGTCCACAAGCTGCACTTATGTCAATTCCTTTTGATTCTCTTATAGTGCAAGTTACACTTTTACTTTGCAAAAAATCACGGAATTTTTCCATATTTTCTTTTAACGGACGTTTATAAATGCTGCCTTCGTTTGGGTTAAAATAGATTAAATTTACCTTTGCCTTTATACCATGAAGCAGTTTTACTAAAGTTTTTGCATCTTTTAGATTATCATTTACGCCGTGCATCATTAGATATTCAAACATTACTCTTTTTCTCATGTCAATAGGAAACTCTCTCACAGCATCCATTATAGAAGCTATATTATAAGCTTTATTTATTGGCATAAGTTCTTGTCTTAACTCATCATTTACTGCATGAAGTGATATCGCCAATAAAACTCCTAAATTCATCTCTCCAAGCTTTTTTATTTGTGAGCTAAGTCCGCTTGTACTTACTGTTTGTCTTCTTGGTGAAATTGCAAGCCCGTCATTATCAGTAAAAATTTTGATAGCTTTTGCAACATTTTCAAGATTGTTAAGAGGTTCGCCCATACCCATATAGACAACATTTACACGTCTTTCATATGGAATTTTATTAATCTTTTTTATAAAATGAACTTGTTCTACAATTTCACCAGCAGTCAAGTTTCTAACAAACCCACCTTTGGCCGTTAGGCAAAAACTACAACCCATTTTACATCCGACTTGTGAACTGACACAGATAGTGTATCGAGCATGTTTTATAAGGTTTCCATTTTCATCAAATTCATCGTCCTTCATTGGAAGCAAAACGCTTTCTATAGTTTTTCCATCTTTTAATACAAAAAGATATTTAATACTTCCATCTTTGCTTTTTTCAGATTTTACAACTTTTAGTGGATCAAAATAAAAATTTTGGCTTAAGTCTTGCCTTAAATCTTTTGGTAAGTTTAGCATTTCATCAAAGCTATCAACATTTTTTTTATAAATCCATTCATAAATTTGTTTAGCTCTAAAAGCTGGTTTTACGAATTCACCTAGTTCATCTTTCGTAAAATCAAGTAAATTTTTCAAATCAACCCTTTTTCTTTCATATATATTTTTAATTTTTCTTTTGCTGCAGCGTGATTTTTTATAAATATTTCATGAGCACTTTCATCACAAAAATTTGTAGCACAAACTACTGCTTTGCATTTAATTTTAAAAAAATTTGCTACACTTAAAATAGAATAAAACTCCATATTTTCTAAATCAAACCCATTTTCATAAAATTTTGCTGCTAAATTTTTATCTTGTGTTATGAAATTTGATGAGTTTATAACAATATTTGAATTGTTTGTTAGTGATGTTTCACGTGAAACATTTAGCGGATTTTCTAAATTTAAAGGAGAATATGATAAATTTAAAAGTTTTGAAATTTCTAAATTTGAAGCTTTAGAACTTTCATATATTTCTAAAATTTCACCTTTTTTATAAATTCCAGCAGTTCCAACGAAGATGATTTGTTTTGGTAAATCATCTTCTAGGGCTTTTTTTGTTAGTATGTTGGTTAGTGTTATTGCAGTTTCTATTAGTCCAATTCCAATACTCTGGGCAAATTCAAAACTCTCACTTTTTCCAGCACAAACTAACAAATTAGTCATTAAATTCTAACCTTTATACCATTTTCTAAAAGATATTTTTTTAATTCATTTATGCGAATTGTTCCAAAGTGAAATACTGAAGCTGCTAAAGCTGAACTAACTCCGGCCCTAAAAGCATCTAAAAAGTCACTCATTTTTCCAGCACCACCGCTTGCAATAACTGGGATATTTAACTCTTTTGCTAACAAACCTGTTATTTCTAAATCATATCCGTTAGTTACACCATCTCTATCCATAGATGTTGGAAGAATTTCTGCAGCGCCTCTATCTTGAACCTCTAAAGCCCATTTTAAAGCTTCTTTGCCGCTATCAACTTCGCCACCATTTATAAAAACATTATAATTATTATTTACTTTTTTTACATCTATTGCTACAATTAGTGAGTTAAATTCCTTAGCTGCTTCATTGATTAAATTAGGTGTTTTGATGGCTGCTGAATTTATGCTAATTTTGCTTACGCCAGCATCTAAAAGTGCTTTTATGTCATCAATTGTCTTTATTCCACCGCCAACAATTAGTGGAATTTTTATAGAATTTGCTACTTTTTTAGCAAGTTCGACTGTTGTTTTTCTATTTTCATTAGTTGCAGTTATATCTAAAAAACAAAGCTCATCAGCACCTTCTTTCTCATAAAACTGAGCTATTTCTACAGGATCTCCGACATCGACTAAATTTACAAAATTTACACCTTTTACAACTCTGCCTTTGTTCGTGTCAAGACAAGGAATTATCTTTTTCATCTTTTGCCTTTGTATTAAAATAGAGTATTATTTTATCAAAATTTTTCTAATGTGTAGCTTTGTTAGTTTTTTTTAGTTATAATCTTTTGATGATAAGGGCAAAAAAGAAATTCGGACAAAATTTTCTAAAAGATAGTGTGCTTCTTGATAAGATCATCCAAGCGATTCCCAAAGAGATTTTTAGCGATAAAGATTGTGATTTAGTCGAAATTGGGGCTGGCTTAGGTGATTTAACTAAGAAATTACTAGAAATTTCAAAAGTTAAAAGTTATGAAATTGATGAAGATCTTTTTATATTTTTAAATCAAACTTTTAAAAAAGAAATTGATGAAAAAAAACTGATCTTAACACTTGGTGATGCTTTAAAAATTTGGGACAAAATTAGTCAAAAGAACTATTTTTTAGTTGCGAATTTACCATATTATGTGGCAACAAATATCATGCTAAAAGCAGTAGATGATCCAAATTGCTTAGGATTTATAGTCATGATTCAGCGTGAAGTTGCATTGAAATTTTGTGGCTTTAGCGGTTCAAATTCGCTTAGTTTAATAACTAGCTTAAACGGAGAGATAAAAGCTTTATTTGACGTACCTCCAAGCAGCTTTGAACCAGAACCAAAGGTTATGTCAAGCGTTGTAAAATTTAGTAAATTTGATAATTTTAATGAACTTGATAAAATCAACCATGAATCTTATAAAGATTTTTTAAAAACCTGTTTTTTAAGTCCTAGAAAAACGCTTTTTAAGAACTTAAGCTCTAAGATTGATAAAGAGATTTTAAAAAAATGCTTTGAAGAGTTAAACTTAGATCAAAATTTAAGAGCTCATCAATTAAATAACACCTTAATAGTAAAAATTTTTAATTATTTAAAGGTGAGAAATGGAAAAAAATCAAAATAGTAATGGTGAAAACAAGCAAAATAATCAGAATAACACAAATAATAAAAACGATATAAACAATCAAAAATCAAATACTAGTAGGCAAAATGGTTTTAAAAAGACAAATCGTTATGCAAACCGAAAGAAAAACCTTCAAAAAGAATCAGGTATAGGCGAAAAAGAAACTCCTAAAAAAACTCAGTCAAAAAGAAGAAAAAAATCAAATGTTTCTAAATGCTTAAATGGTAATGAAAATTGGCAAAAAGAGATGGAAAAAGCAATCATCGCAAACAAAAAAGTTCACGATGAAAGACTAAATCCTTTAAAATTCTTTAAATCAAATTCTAAGATCCACATAACCCCACTTGGTGGTCTTGGTGAAATCGGTGGAAATATAACTGTTTTTGAGACAAATACAAGTGCGATTATAGTTGATGTTGGTATGAGTTTTCCAAATGAAAGTATGCTTGGAGTTGATATTTTAATACCTGATTTTGACTACATAAGAAAGATAAAAGACAAAATTAAGGCTGTAATTATAACTCACGCACACGAAGATCATATCGGTGCAATGCCATATTTTTATAAAGAATTTGATTATCCAATTTATGCTACGCCACTTTGTCTTGGAATGATATCAAATAAATTTGAAGAGCATGGCTTAAAGGCAAAAAGAGCGCTTTTTAGACCAGTAGAAAAAAGAAAAGTCTATAAAATAGGTGATTTTGATATCGAATGGATACATATCACTCACTCCATAATTGATGCTTCAGCCCTTGCCATAAAAACAGAAGCAGGCACTATTATCCACACAGGGGATTTTAAGATAGATCACACGCCAATAGATGGCTATCCGACTGATTTAGGACGCTTAGCAGAATATGGAGAAAAAGGGGTGCTCCTTTTAATGAGCGATAGCACAAACTCTCATAGAGAAGGCATTACAAAAAGTGAAAAAACAGTTGGAAAGACCTTTGATGAAATATTTTCCAAATCAAAAGGAAGAGTTATTATGAGCACATTTAGCTCAAATGTTCATAGAATTTATCAGGCTATTGAACATGGATTAAAACACAATAGAAAAATTTGTGTTATCGGAAGATCAATGGAGAGAAATTTATTTACTGCTATGGAACTTGGATATATTGATCTTTCAAAGGAAATTTTTATAGATGCTAACGAGGTTGGAAAATACCCTGATAACGAGGTTTTGATAGTAACAACAGGAAGTCAGGGTGAAACTATGAGCGCACTATATAGAATGGCAACGGATGAGCATAAATATATCAAGATAAAGCCAAGCGATCAAATTATTATCTCAGCCAAAGCAATCCCTGGAAATGAGGCAAGTGTTTCAAATATCTTAAACTATCTTTTAAAAAGTGGTGCACGTGTTGCATATCAAGACTTTAGTGAGATTCATGTCTCAGGTCATGCTGCACAAGAAGAGCAAAAGCTCATGCTTCGTCTTACAAAGCCTAAGTTTTTCTTGCCTGTTCATGGGGAGTATAACCATATAGAAAAGCATGCTTCAACTGCAATTAGCTGTGGGGTTGATTCAAGAAACATCTACTTGATGAGCGATGGTGATCAAGTTGAGGTTACGAGCGGATATATAAAAAGAGTAAAAACTGTAAAAACTGGCAAAATTTTTGTCGATAATCAGATAAACAAAGAAATCTCAGATGATATGGTAAAACATCGTCAAAATTTAGCGGATGCTGGTGTTGTAATGGTTATCGCTCAAGTTGATCAAGCAAATAAAAAGCTTGTAAAAACAAGAGTTATAACTTATGGAGTTGTTAACGCAAAAGAACAAAGAGCCTTTGCAAAAGATATGGAACTTGTTTTAACACAGTTTCTAAGTAATTTAAAAAATGAGCTTTTAGGAGATCAAAGAGCTTTAGAAAATCAAATAAGACAAGCCATAAGAAAGCATATCTTTAGACGTCTTAAAAAGTATCCTACAATTGTTCCTGTAATTTACCTAGTGTGAGGCATAAAATGAGTGAAATTTTAGAAGTTGGTAAAAGAGTTTTAGAGCTTGAGGGAAATGAGCTTTTAAGGCACTCAAATTTACTTGATGATAAATTTGAGAATGCTTTAAAATTGCTCTATTCTTGTAAAGGAAAAGTTATCGTAACAGGAGTTGGAAAAAGTGGCCATATAGGCGCAAAAATAGCAGC
This sequence comes from Campylobacter ureolyticus, assembly GCF_013372225.1. NCBI lineage: Bacteria > Pseudomonadati > Campylobacterota > Epsilonproteobacteria > Campylobacterales > Campylobacteraceae > Campylobacter > Campylobacter ureolyticus. The sequence goes on from NZ_CP053832.1 coordinate 47,501, forward strand.
TACAATGGCTAGTACTGGCACTCCTAGCTTTTTTTTACATCCAACAGAGGCTTTGCACGGAGATCTTGGAATGGTACAAAAAAGCGATGTGATACTAGCGATAAGTTTTAGTGGTGAAAGTGATGAGCTTATAAAAATAATGCCTCACCTTAAAAGATTTGGTGTTCAAATTATATCAATGACTGCTAAATTCAGCAGTTCCTTAGCTAAATTTAGCGATGAAATAATAAGTCTTGATATAATAAAAGAGGCTTGTCCATTAGGTGCTGCGCCAACAGTTTCTACTACGTTAACTTTAGCTTTGGGCGATGCCTTGGCAATTTGTCTTATGAAGATGAGAAATTTCAAAGTTGAAGATTTTGCAAATTTTCATCCAGGTGGTAGTCTTGGAAAAAGACTGTTTTTAAAAGTAAAAGATGTTATGAAAACTAATGAATTGCCAGTTGTTAGTTATGATGTTAGTCTTAAAGTCGCTATAGATACGATGACCCATGGAAAACTTGGAGCCGTTTTACTAACAGATAAAAATGGTAAGTTAGTGGCCATTTTAAGTGATGGGGATTTAAGAAGAGCACTACAAAGAGATGATTTTGATATAAATGACAAGGCTCTAAACTATGCAACAAAAGAGCCAAAAATTATAGATGATGATGAAATTTTAGCATCAACTGCCCTTAAAATAATAGAAAAATATAAAATTCAACTACTTGTAATTGTCAATGATAAAAAAATTCCAATTGGAGCTTTACACATTCATGATTTGACAAATTTAGGATTATAAATGGAAAAAATGAGAATTAATAAATTTATTTCACACAACACTAACTATTCACGTCGTGAAGCAGATGAGCTTATAAAAAGTGGGAAAGTTAGTGTAAATGGAAGAGTTGTTAGTGATTTTGTAGAAGCTAGTTATGAAGATAAAATCAAGATAAATGGGCGTTTAGTTAAGAAAAAAACTGAGTTTTCAGTTATTGTTTATAACAAACAAAAAGGTGAGTTAGTTACAAAGCGTGATGATAGGGGTAGAAAAACGATATTTGACACCTTGCCAAAAGGCTTTAGTAAGTTTATAAGTATTGGAAGACTTGACTTTGCTAGTGAGGGACTTTTGCTACTTACTGACGCACCTGCTATTGCTGAAGCTTTAATGAAAAGTGATATCGAAAGAATGTATTATCTAAAGGTAAGAGGCGAGGTAACTGATGATGTTATAACAGCGATGAGAGAGGGCTTTTTTGCCAAAGATGCTACAAAGGGAGCACATGAAAAAACGCAGATTAAATCAATGGAATTCAAGCCTTTCTTAGCCTACTCGGTGCTTGGATCAAGTGGTGGTTATACAAAACTAAAAGTCATTATAAATGAGGGACAAAATAGAGAGCTAAGGCGCTTTTTTGGCTGTTTTGATCTAGAAGTTGTGGAGCTAAAAAGAGTTAGTTTTGGAAGGGTTGATTTGGGAATGTTAAAGCCTGGAAAATGGAGATATTTAACAAACTCAGAATATGATGATTTAAGAGATTTTCTAAAACAAAATGGTGTTAGATACTAATATTTTTGTTTTATAAATTTACTATTAAGTCCTATAATGTCAAGTAATTCAATAGATATATTTTATAAGGAGTAAAAGATGGCAGCACAAGAAACAGTAGATGTTAATGCTATGAAAAAAGAAATTGATAGTTTAAAACAAGAGCTAAAAGACATGGCAAAATCAATAAAAGACTCTGGCAAAGAAGCACTTAAAGATGCAAAAAATAAAATTGACGGCAGTATGTCAATCGAAGATATTGAAAAAGCAATTGATGAGCTAAAGAGCAAGGGAAAAGATGGGATTGATTATGTTAGTAAAAATATTAAAGATGAGCCTTTAAAGAGCGTTGGTATTACCCTTGCTGTTGGTTTTGTACTTGGTTGGTTGCTTAGGAAATAATGGCTAGTTTTAGTATTTCTGAGTTTTTAATCTCAGTTGTAGAGCTAGTAGAAGCACAAGCCGATGATATAAAAGCTTCTTTTGTAAAAAGTGCTGGAAATATCATAGCCTTGTGCGTCGTTGCAATCATTGCAGTTGTGGGTTTTATTTTCTTACTTCTTGGTTTAAATTTAGTTTTTCAAATATGGGTTGGCAAACTTGGAGCTTATTTTTTAACATCCGGAGTGGCTTTTTTATTGTCATTTATTATTTACATGGTGTATTTATGGAAAACAAAAAAGTAAGAAAAAAACTAAATGAAGTAGTTGCTATGCTTGATGGGAAAAGCTATGTAGTAGATAAAAAAGATACTAAGCTAAGAGTTGAGATGGCAAAATTAAAACTTTTAAAATCTGATCCAGGCTTGGAAATTTCTGAAGAGCTACAGCTCATAAACAGAGGTAGAATTACACTGGCACTAGTAAATTTGATTGACAAAAAATTTATTATGCCTAAACTTTTAAGTATATTTTCAAAAAAATCAAATAGTAAATCTTATCAAAACATTCAATATTTTAATCTAGCAAATTTCGTATATTTTTAATAGTTTAAAAATTTTAAGTATAGCTAAATCTCTAATATTTTAATAATTATTTTTATTAGTCAAAACAAATATAAAATTATTTTTTTAATTAGTCACTTATAATCTTGCTAAATTCTTAAAAAATTAGTATAATTCGATTCGAAATAGTTTATTAGTCCTAGCATATTATATATATGGTTTTATTAATATTTATTTAAATAAATAAAAAAAGAAAGAGGAATATGAAAAAGATAGCGTTTTTATTTTTACTTGCAGCAACGTTTGCTTTTGGTAGTAGCTTAGATGAGATTCGCAAAAATGGCGAAATAAAAATTGGGGTTTGGACAAGTCAGCCTCCTTATTCAAATTTGGAAAATGGAGAATTTGAAGGATTTGAAGTTGATATGGCAAAAGCCATAGGTTCAAACATCGTTGGAAATAGTGGAAAGGTGACTTTGGTTGGCATTGAGAGTGGAAACGAAAGAATTAAATTCTTACAAAACAACCAAGTTGATGTTGTAATAGCAAGCTTTACTGAAACTGATGAAAGAAAGAAGAAAGTTGATTTTTCACTTCCATATTTTGCTGTAGCAATGGGTGCAATAAGCAGTAAAGATAAGCCTTTGAATTTTGAAAAAGATTTAAATTATAAAACCATTGCTATTCAAGAGGGAACTACAATGGAGGATTATGTTAAAACAATTCCTGGAACAAAAGTTATAAAGACAAAAGGATCTATGGAGGCATTTAGAAAATTAAGAGATAATAAGGCTGATGCGTATATAGATGATAATTTAGTCGTTATGGCTTATGCTATAGTTGATAGAGATTACATTGTTCCAAAAAATATGAGGAATTTGGGATTTAACAGCTTTTTAGGTGCAGCGGTTAAAAAGGGAAATAATGAGCTTTTAGATGCCGTAAATAATGAAATGGTAAAACTTAGCAAACAAGGATTTTTTAGAAAGATATTTAATGAAACCTTTGTTCCATTTTATAAAAATGAGGTTGAAGCAAAATATTTCTTATTGGAAGACATTTATAAAATTTTTGGATAAAATTCACGAAGAAATCTTTATAAGGAGGTAAAAATGAAGATTTTAAAAAAATTAGCATTTTTTATGCTGTTAGGAACAACTATGCTTTTTGCAAAGCCAACTATTTACATTTTAGCAACAGGTGGAACTATCGCTGGAGCTGGTGATAGTGCGTTAAGTGGAAGTTATACTTCAGGAACAGTTACAGTTGATAAGTTAATTGCTGCAGTTCCACAAATTAATGAAATTGCTACTATTAAAGGCGAGCAAATTTCAAATATTGGTTCACAAGAGATGAATAATGAAGTTTGGTTAAAACTTGCTAATAGAGTAAATGAGCTTTTAGCAGATAAGAGCGTTGACGGTATAGTTATAACTCACGGAACTGACACAATGGAGGAAAGTTCTTATTTCCTAAACCTAGTTACAAAAAGTAAAAAACCAGTTGTTTTTGTAGGTGCTATGAGAAGTGGAACTTCAATGAGTGCAGACGGTCCTTTAAACATCTATAATGCTGTAAATGTTGCTATGGATAAAAACAGTGTTGGAAAAGGTGTTTTAGTTGTAATGAACGATAAAATTCATGCTGCTAGAGAAGTTACTAAAACAAACACAACTGCAGTTGATACTTTTAAATCAGTAAATACAGGAAATATCGGAACTGTAAATTATGGTATAGTAAATTACTATCTTGCTCCAGTTAGAAAACACACTGTAAATTCAGAATTTAGTGTAAAAGGTCTTGAAAGTCTACCAAGAGTTGACATAGTATATGGACATACACAAGATACTCCTGATTTTGTAGAAACTGCTGTTAAAAACGGTGCAAAAGGTATAATTCTAGCTGGTATGGGAAATGGAAACCCTTATCCAAGTGTTGAAAAAGCTTTAGCAGATGCTGTAAAACAAGGCGTTGTAGTTGTTAGAGGAAGCAGAGTAGGAAGTGGTTCAACTAGCGTTGGTGCTGAGGTTGATGATGCTAAATATGGCTTTTTAACAGCTGATAACTTAAATGTTGCAAAAGCTAGAGTTTTATTAATGGTTGCTTTAACAAAAACAAGCGATAAAGATAAAATTCAAAAATACTTCAAAGAGTACTAAGATAAAAAGGCGGAATTTTCCGCCTTTAATTTCCAGTAATAATAAAAAATATTATAAAAAAAACAATTATACTTAAAAATTATTTTACCACTTTTTTAAAAAAGAGTTTCATCATTTTCTTTATCAAGCGCTTTTGTAAATTTTTAAGATAATATTGTGCTCTATAGCATATGCAAGATATAAATTAAAATAGAACAAAAATTATAGTATTATAGGACTAGATTAGAATATAGGTTCAGGAAAATCTAGGTCAAGGCTAACTAAAATGATTTTACAACATCTTCTCTATTAAAAAACGTCCCATCAGCTTTTGTATGGCTTTCTATGCTATTATAGCTTTATTACAATTAAAAAAATAGCAAGTTTTCTTAAGCTTGATCAGGTTTGAAAACATCTTTTTAGAATAACTAGGCAATTTAAAATCCTTTCAATAGAATAATTAATACTTTATTCCACCCGTAAAAATTCGTTAAAATTTTATAAATTCATTTTTATTTCACATAAAGCTATTCTAAATTCGCTATTTTTTTCTTTACTATACCAAACTACAATATATTTTAGTTTAGATTTTTGATTTAATTTATATCCTTGAGTTTCATATTTTTCTATCTCTTTTTTAAATTTTTTTGAAAACTTTCCAATACAAAAATTTTCACTAAAAATTCCTTGAGTATTTACTCTAACTTCTTGACCAGCTTGTAAATTTAATTTTTTGGTTGTTAAGAATAAATCATATTGTGATAGATTAACATCACTTAACCCCATTGTTAAAGTTATATTTTTAGGAGTATAAAAGCTATTTTTAAAATCTAATATTTTAGTAAAATAGCTTTTGTATTTTAGAAAAATTTCATTTTTAGAATAGATAAAAAGTGATTTTTTTGCTCTTGTTATTGCAACATACAAAAGCCTTTTATCGTATTCATTGTCTATTTTATCTTTAAAACAAAGATGAACATTATCAAATTCTTTACCTTTGGCCTTATGCATAGTAGAGATTATCACATTTGATTTTGTATTTTCAAACTCATCAAAATCGATAATTTCTATAAATTCTTTAAAAGCTTTTTTAAGATATTTTTCATTTTCACTCATATCATATTCATTTTGAAACTTTTCTATTACTTCAAGTGCAAGTGCTAGATTTGAAGAATTATTAAAATTTTTTATAAATCTGTCAAGAGCAGTATTGAAACTGGATTCATAAAAATACTCTAAAAAAGCTCTCAATTCTATCAAATTTCCGAGTCTAAAGCCATTTTTATCTGTTAAAAGTTTTGCTTTTATATTTTTTTGGAGTAAAAAAGAGTAAATATCAAGCACTTCTTTATTTGTTTTTGCTATGATTGCATTTTGTTTGTTAGTATCCAAATTAGTTAGTATATTAGTTATATAATCATTTGTTTGTAATAATACAATATCTCCCATATTATTAGAGTTTGAGATTAAATTTTCATATTTTAATTTTTCTTTAAACTCGTTTCTGAAAGCATTAAAAAAACTAACTAAATTATAACAACTTCGATAATTTGTTAGTAGATTGTAAGCTTTATAATTTATAGAAAAATCATTTTTGAACTCTTTAATAAATTTAATATCAGCTTTATTATCACCAAAATCCATAATACATTGATCATCATCTCCAACTGCAATTATTTTTTTATCATTTGGCATGTTTTTATAAATTTCTTTTATGAACTCATAACTTTTAAGCCCTATGTCTTGATACTCATCAAGAACCAACATCTGGATTAAAGGAAGCTCTACATCTCCATTTTGTAGGGCTTTTGTAGCGTTAGGAATGGCATTTTTTAATTCATCCTCACTGCTGTATTTGCAAGATAATAAATTTAAGGCAAACGCATGAAAAGTATAAATTTTAACCTTGTAAATTTGATTGCCAATTAGATTTTTAAGCCTAGTTTTAAATTCACTAACAGCAGTTCTTGAGTGTGCAAGCATTAAAAAATATTCTGCCTTAAAGCCTTCCTTTGTTATTAATGAAGCAATTTTATGAACCAATGTTTTAGTCTTTCCACTTCCAGGGCCTGCCAAAACCATAATAGAATTGTTTTTATCATCTTCAAATACTGCTTTTTGTTCAGTGCTTAAAGATGATAAAATTTTATTTAACTTAGTTTTGGTAATTGGAAGTTTTATATTTTTATCAAAATTATATATTTTTTTAAATTTTTCATACTCTAGGCTAAAATAATCTTTTATAAATTTGCTAACATTTTTATCTTTGTTAGTTAAAAGCTCTAAAAATTTAGCCTGTATGTGCACAGCTTCTATTTTTCTTTCATAATATTTTGCTAAAGTTTGATTATAATCTCTTCTTTTTTGATATGGTGTATTTTCATTTATTTTGTCTAAAAGCTCTATTTTATAAGCCTTATAATAAATTAATCTTCCTTTTCTAAGTTCGAAATTTTTTAAAATCTGATGTAAATAAACAAGACAGTGATGGAAAAATTCAGTTCTTATACCGAGTTTGCTTTGAAGCTTCATAGATGCAAACTCTATCTCTTTTTCATCTTCGTTTAAGAGATTTAAAATTTCAAAAAGTATAGTTTTACAAATTTCTTGTCTTTGTTTTAATAAAATTTTAAAAGATTTTTCATCTTTTAGTTCTATAGTAGTAAAAAAGTTATAAAAATAAACATTTAGAGTTTGGTTATGAATTTTTGATAAAGATGAAAAACTTTGGATAATTTTTTTGATTTTTGTAATTTTTTTGGTATCTTTATTTTCAATGTCTCGAATATCAAATTTTTTCTTTTCCAGTATGTAATCAAGAATTTTATTTTCAAGATTTAAATGATTGAAAAATTCATTTTTTACTTTTTTATTTATTAATACTGAAATATCGTTATCATAATTTATTAAATTCTCTTTTTGAAGTGCATAAATTGCTTCAAAAGTATCTTTATTGCTAATTCCAATATTGCTTGACAATGTGTCTATTTCTACTGGCTCGGTCTTGCTTTTTTGGATGATATTTTGCATTATCATAATCATATAATTAAAAATTGTTAAATATTTTTCTTTTTTGCTTTCTAGTAAATTTCTTATATAATTCATGTTTCTTTTTTCTTTATCTATTAAAGATGAACCACAAATTGTATATTTATCCCTGTCTCGTTTTAAAATTTCACATCTTTCAAGCTCTAAAAGTGCAGTTTTTACAATATTTTCATAATCAAGTTCTAAATTTATTCCTGAGTTTTTAGCAAGTGTTTTTGGTGATATGTAAACCGGATTTATTTTTTTATTTTTTAGAGTTTTAACTATTGATTGAATTTCTTCAGCATCAATTTTATTTGAATTTAATTTTTGAAAAATTTTATCAAAATCATCTCTTTGATATAGGATTATGCATTTGGCTACAATATCACTACTTCTTGCACCACGACCTGATTCTTGTAAATATGCTTCAAGGCTATCTGATTGACTATAATGAATTACAGCTTTTATATTCGGTTTATCAATCCCCATTCCAAAAGCTGTTGTTGCAACCACTATGTCTATTTTATCATCTATAAAATCCTTTAAAATTTCGCTTTTGTTTCTTCCCTTTCTGGTTTTTAGTTCTATTTCTTCATTAATTTTTGCATAAAATGGTTCAATGCTTAAATTTAAATACTCAAGTCTTGCATCTTCTGTTAGTTTTTGACTTAACTCTTTGCAGCCTTTTGCATTTTGTGGGAGATAGATTATTGTTGGTATTTTCCCTAAATTTTGAATTGTTTTTATTAATTTTTCATATTTTTCATTCTCATCTTTTACTTCTATTGCCTCATATTCTAAATTCTCTCTTTTTGAAGAAGCTAAAAACTCATCAAATTCTATTTTCATATTTTTAAAAAAATATTCTTTTATATCATTTATAACCTCTGGTTTAGCGGTGGCTGTAAAACAAGAAACGGGTATATTTTCTTGCATATTTGAGCTTTGATTTAATTCATTTATGAAAGTTGCGATATAGTGATAATCGTGTCTAAAATCGTGCCCCCAAGATGAAAAGCAGTGTGCCTCATCAATAACAAATCTATCTATCATTCTACACTTTAATGCATTGAAAATAGAATTTGATCTTAATGCTTCTGGTGCTAAATACAAAATATCAACTGTGCCGTTTGAAATTTGAGTTATTATATCAGATCTTTCAACCGGGCTTAAATAGCCACTTATTGCTTTTACGCTAAAGTTTTGATTTTTTTCTTTAAAGCTATCAACATGATTCTTCATCAAAGCCTGAAGTGGTGAAATAACAACAGTTAAGGCATTGTAAGCTTGTGCTTTAATAAGAGCTGGAAGTTGAAAAGTAAAAGTTTTTCCACCACCTGTTGGAAGAATTGCAAGAATAGAATTGTCATTTAAAGCAGAATTTATAATGTCTTTTTGTGAAATTTTAAATAATCCTTCATTAATATTTTCAAACTCTTTAAAAGTATTAAAACCAAACTCATTGAGTGCAAATTTAGAAATATTTGTGCTTTTTAAATCAAAACATATATTTTTTATGATCCAAGAAATGTTTGGAAATTTATTTATTATGATATGTGAAATTGCAGCTTTTCTATCCGTATATAAAAATGAAATTATAAAAGCAAGCTCAATAGGCATTGTGTTTGCAAGAAGTAAAATATCATCTTCTTCGTATTTTATATCATTTGGTATAATTTTAGAGAAGTCATTCTTTTTAGGCTTTAAATTTTTATATACAAAATATCCATTAAAATATTTATTTTCATAGAGCAAGTCTACAAAAGCTTGTTTTATTTCATTGTTTAGACTATTGAATTTGGCATCTAATAGTTCAAAAAGAGCCTTTGTTTGAAAAGCATCTCCAAGTGGGTTATTTTGTATGTTTAATGTGGTTTTGTACGGCTTTAATAATTTATGAGTTTTTTTATTTGGAAAAAGAAGCATGGAAAGAAAAAGTGTATCAATGATATTTTTATCTTTTAAATTATCATTTAAAATAGTTGATGATAAATAAATTCCATCATGATCTATAAAATTATGCCCACAAATAAAATTAAAACTATGCTTTTTTAAGAAAAAATCAGCTTCTAAAATTTCATTTGTTTTTATAGAATCATCTTTAAAGACAGCACCAAATTCATACAGCTTCTTGTCATTTTTACCAATTTCTGTGTCTATAAAGATTATTTCGTTCATTTAAAACACTAAAACCCTCATTTTGCTTTTTATCACATCTTCTATAAAGCCATCTTTTTGCATTTTTAAAAGAGTGTTTTTTATCTCACCCTCATCATACTTTATACCATTTATTTCTAGATGCCAGATTGTATTTTCAAAAGCTTCATTAAAACTTCTATTAGCTGATCTTATTTCTCTCAAAACTTCTGTTTTATAAGAAATATTATTTTTTATAAGAAAATTTTGTAAATTTGAAGCGGTGTTTTTATTTTTATCATTTCTTTTATAAATTTTATAAAATGGATCAAGCATAGATGAGTTTTTTGGCTCTTCCCAATTTAGATAAATTCTTAAATTCCCTAGATCCATAAATTTATTAAAATCATCCTCATTTTGTAAAGCTGGACTCATAGTTAAAAATGCGATATCAAATTTATCAGCGGTTTGGAAATTTTTAAAATCAGAGTTTATTGTTTGAAGGTTATTTATTTTAAACTCAGCTTTTTTTAAATTTAACTCCTCGAGCATTTTTGTTGAGCTATCTACACCTAAAACCATTTTGCAAATTCCGGCTAAATAAAGTGAATAAATCCCAGTTCCACATCCTATATCAACTAAGGTTTTATCTTTAAAGCTAACATCAAAATCTTTTAAAATCTTAAAAAATCTTATTTGGAATTCGTTCAAATTTCCATCAAATTTACTATAACTTTTAGCTTTTTTATCCCAAATTTCACTATTTTTTATATTGCTATTTTTATTTTGAACATTCATCACAAGTTCCTTTTACAACTACGCTTTTTATATTCTTAAGTTCTAAATTTGGCATTGATATTTCTTCCATCTTATGACATTTTTCACAAACAAAATAAGCTTTCGCATGATCTGCTAACTCATAAAAATTTTTGTTGTTAGCCATACTTGAAATTAAAATTCCTTTTTCTTCAAGTAAGTCTAAGTTCCTATAAACTGTGGTTTTATTAGCATTTGTAAGATCTACTATCTCGTCATAACTAACAGGTTTGTTAGCGGTTTTTAAAATTTTTACAAGAGAATTTCTAAAAGCTGTTGGTTTTATATCGTGGTTCAATAAAAATTTTTTTACATCCATTTTAAAGTCCTTAAATATGATAATGATATCATAAAATTAATAAAACAATAGTAAAAAATGCAACCTAGTTGCTTAAAATTAAGTTGCAACTAAGTTGTGTTTGATATACTTTTTCAAATTTTTTTAACAAGGAGAGAATAAAGTATGAAAAAACTATTTTTTTTCACTTTAATCAGTTGCTTAGGAGCTTTTGCAAAGCCTTTAGTTACAACTACGATTTTGCCTACAAAATATTTTGTTGAGCGTATCGCAGGAGATAGTTTAGAAGTTGTAAGTTTAGTAGAGAAAGGTGCTGACCCACATACTTACGAGCCAAAACCAAATCAAATGAAAAGTGTTGAAAAGAGCGAACTTCATTTTGCTGTAGGAATGGAATTTGATGAAATTTGGCTTCCAAGACTACAAAAACAATTTCCAAATTTGGTTGTTATAAATACAGATGAAAATATAAAAAAAATTCCTATGATGGCTCATCATCATCATGATTCACACGAGCATGAAAGTCATGCTGATCATAATCACCATGATGATAATCACGATGCAGTTCATGAGCACGAAAATCACGAAGTAAAACACAGTGATGAGCATCACCATGAAGATGCAAATCACGAACATCATCATTGCGATCACGGTGGAGTTGATCCACACATTTGGCTAGATCCATCACTTGTAAAAAAACAAGCTCAAAATATTGCAAATGCATTAATTAAGAAATACCCTAAAAACAAAGAGCTTTTTGAATCAAATTTAAATAAATTTAACAAAGATTTAGATAGTTTTGATAAAAATACAGCTGAGAAATTAAAAAATTTAAAATCAAATAAGTTTATGGTTTATCACCCATCTTGGGGATATTTTGCAGCTCGTTATGGTCTAGTTCAAATTCCTATAGAAATAGAGGGAAAAGAGCCAAAGCCAGCTGACTTAAAAGAGCTTATAAATAAAGCAAAAGATGAGAAGATAAAAGTTATTTTTGTTGCTCCTCAGTTTTCTAAAAAAGCAGCAAATATGGTAGCAAAACAAACCGGAGCAAAAGTTGTTGAAATAGACCAATTGCCTGAAAATTGGCTTAGCGAAATGCAAAAAACAGTAGATATTTTTGCCAAATTTTTAAAATAAATTTAAAATAAAAACCTAAAATATGCGTAAAACAAAAGGTTTAAAATGAGGATATTTGTAATACTTTTAATTTTTGTTAAGACGCAAATTCTAGCTTGTGCGTTGTGTGCCTTAATGACACCAACTGCACATGTTTTTTTAAATTTTAATACCGAAGAAGACACTCTTAAAAATATCGAAATTTCATGGATATTTTCTCAAAATTTTACAGATCTTACACTTCAAGGATATGACTTTAATGCAAATTCAAAACTTGAAAAAAATGAACTTGATGAAGTAAATTTTGCAATGCTTAACTATGTAGGTGATAAAAACTTTTTGATGAATTTTCAGTGGTATGATATGCCAAATGGTGAGTCAAATTTAATAGAAGGTAATTTTAGTGATGCAAAAACTGTAATGGAAGATGGAAGAATTGTTTTTAAATTTAAGCAAAATATAGGTGTTAAAATTCAAAAAAATAGAGTTTTTAAAACAACAGCTTATGATGAAAATGGTTATTTTAACTTTACTTTTTTAAATAGTGACGCGGTTAGAGTAAATGATGATTTGCATATTGAATTTAACTCAAATTTAGGAGCAAATTTTGCTCTTTTTGAAAGTGGAAAAGTCCCTGTAAAAATTCAAAAAAATTTAAAAGATCTTGTTAATAATAGTGGAATAGATAACAATACAAAAAAACTAAATTTTATAGATAAAACTGCTATAAATTCACTTGAAAAATTAAAGGCTATTTTTACAAAAAGCACAAATGATTTAAGCTTAAAGCTCATAATTAGTGTGATTTTTATATCGTTTTTGTATGGCTTTTTTCACGCAGCAGGTCCAGGACATGCAAAGGTTTTAACAACTAGCTATTTTTTAGCAAATGGAGGAAATTATTTAAAAAGCTTTAAATTTGCTCTAAAAATAGGTTTTTTTCATGTAATTGGAGCTTTTTTAATCGTTTTAATAACTGTGTTTGTAATAGACATAGTTGCAGGAAGCATATCGTCAAATACTATTAAGCTAACAACACAAATTTCATCTTTAATGATAATTTTAATTGCAATTTATATGTTTATACAAAAAATAAAATTTCTTGCAAACAATAATCACCCAAAAGAATGTGGATGTATAAGTTGTAAAAGCGCAAACACAAAAAAAAGTGAAATTTTTAATTCTAATCTAAACACTTTAAATTTGAACAACTCAAACATATCAACTCTAAAATTTCACCCAATAGATTTTAAAAAAAATAAAAAATCAAAAAAAGAAGAGTGGTTAATCGCACTTAGTTCAGCTATTATTCCATGTCCTGGCACAATTTTAGTTTTTTTATTAGCCTTTAATGTTGGAAGTTACGGGGTGGCTTTTTTAAGTGCTTTTTTTATGGGATTTGGCATGAGTTTTATTATTTTTTTAGCAGCTATTTTCGGAGCTGGAATAAACAAATTTACAAGTTCAAAATTTGAAAATTTGAAAATTTATATCGAGTTTTTAGGTTTAGCTTTTATGTTAATTATTGGTGTTTTTATGTTTTTAATAGCTGGAAGCTTGGAGTCTTTATGATAAAGGTTGAAAATTTAAATTTTGGCTATGATGAAAATTTAGTTTTAGAAAATATTAATTTTACATATAATGAGAAAGATTTTTTATGTATAATTGGTCCAAATGGCGGTGGGAAAAGCACATTATTAAAGCTTCTTTTGGGGCTTTTAAAACCAAACTCTGGTGAGATAAAAATTTTTGATAAAAATCCAAATGAGGTTTCAAAACAAATTGGCTATGTTCCTCAACTAATCCCACTTAATAAATCTTTTCCAATAAGCGTTTTAGAAGTAGTTTTAATGGGAAGAATAGATAAGAAAAAATTTTTCTTCTATTCAAAAGACGATAAAGAAAAAGCCTTGAAAGCACTTGAAATAGTTGGTATGCAAGATTTTTATAAAAAGAAAATTTTTGCACTAAGCGGTGGGCAAAGACAAAGAGTTTATATCGCAAGAGCTTTGGTAAGTGGTGCTAAAATGTTATTTTTAGATGAGCCAACTGCAAGTATTGATATAAGAGGGCAAATCGAAATTTATGAAATTCTAAAAAAAATACATGAAAATGGAGTTGGAGTTTTGATGATAAGCCATGATTTAAATACTTCTATAAATTACGCAAACAGGGTAGCCTATGTAAATAAAAAACTCATAATGCATGATATAAGTACAGATAAACGAAATAACTTTTTAGAACATTTAGAGCAAAATCATAGTCATTTTTGTGATGTTGAGCTGATTTTAAAGGAGTGTTCATGCAAGAAATGTTAAGTTTAACTTTTATGCAAAACGCATTTTTAGGAGGAATTTTAGTAAGTATAGCATGTGGAATAATTGGCTCACTTGTTGTTATAAATAAAATGACTTTTATAGCGGGTGGAATTTCTCATGGTGCATACGGTGGCATTGGACTAGCTTTTTTTCTAGGCTTTTCACCACTTCTTGGGGCAACATTATTTAGCATTGCTTTAGCTTTAATAGTTGCTTTTATGAGCTTAAAAGATAAAGAGAGATTTGATTCAATAATTGGTGCTATTTGGGCATTTGGAATGGCTGTAGGTATTATATTGATTGATTTAACTCCAGGATACAATGTTGATTTAATGGGTTATTTGTTTGGTTCTATTTTGGCAATTGATAAAAATACTTTAATTTTTATAGGATTTGTAAATTTAGCAATTCTATTTTTCATAGTGCTTTTTTATAGACAATTTTGTGCGATAAGTTTTGATATGGAATTTGCAGGACTTAGGGGCGTTAAAACAAAATTAATTTATTATCTTTTAGTTGTTTTAATGACGCTTTGTGTTGTTTCTACTATTCAGGTTGTGGGACTTATCTTGGTTATTGCACTTCTTACAATTCCTCCATATATTGCTGAAAATTTTTCAAAAAGATTAGGTGAGATGATGCTATTTTCAAGTATTATTTCATCCTTACTATGCACAATGGGTCTAATAATTAGTTATAAATTTAATTTAACAAGTGGTGCAAGTATTATAATAATTGCATCTTTAGTGTTTTTTTGTGTAGCAATTTATAAAAAAATAGCTAAAATATCTTAAAAAATTCGTCTAGTGAACTTTCTTATGAATTTGGTTAGATTAAGCTCATTTATTAAAATTGCAGTTATTATGAGAATTGCTCCAAAAATTTGAGCTTTGCTTAAAAGCTCATTTCCTATAAAGTATCCAATAAATCCTGCGCTTACTGGCTCCAAAATTAAAATTAGTGAAGTTTGTTCTGGGGTTAGATAAATTTGAGCTTTTGTTTGTACAAAAAAGGCAATTACTGTAGCAAAAACAGCAGTAAATATTATCATGTACACAAAATTTATACTTAACCAAATTTCAAACCCTCCAAATATATTTAAAGAGTTTTTGCTAGGAGTTGCAAAAAATAGAGCATAAATAAGTGTTAAAAAGCTCATTGTAAAAAATTGAGTTATTAGGAGTATATAAATGTTACAAGCTCTAGCAAACCTACCTGTGTAAACAACATGAAGAGCATAAGCAAAAGCTGAAATAAGGCTTAATACTTCGCCAAATCCAAGCCTTAAACCACTTGTTCCACTTAGCAAAAACAGTCCCAAAACTGCCATTACGGCTCCTAAAATTGCATTAAAGCTAAGGTGTATTTTAAAGATAAAATACATTAAAAATGGCACTATTACAACATTTAATCCTATTATAAAAGCAACAGTTGAGCTAAAAGTATAGTTTAGAGCGTAAGTTTGAAACATAAAGTCTAAAAACATAAAAATACCTAAAATAACACCAAATTTAGTTGAGGTTTTGTCAAATTTTATACCTATTTTAAACGAGATTATCCAAAGTAAAATAGCAGAAATTAAAAACCTAAAAAATAAAAAGCTTGGGACATTTATATTTTTAAGCATATATTGTATTGGTAAAAATGTCGCCCCCCAGGCAATTGCTATGGTAATGAGTGAAATTTTTGCTATTTGAGTGTTTGTCATAATCTGCCTTTAAAATTTTAGTATTTTATCATAATTAGTTATAATTGTGCTTCAAAATAAAAGGATTTTAATGGAAGTTTTTTTAATAGCTTTTGGTCTTAGTATGGATAGTGTGGCTTTAAGCATAGCAAATGGTGCGAAATATCCAAATTTAAAGTTTTTAATAGCCTTAAAAATAGCTTTTGTTTATGCATTTTTTCAAGGATTAATGTGTGTTTTGGGTTATATTTTAGGCATTGGCTTTGCTAAATTTATAAGTGAAATTGATCATTTTATAGCGTTTTTCATACTTCTTTTTTTAGGAGTAAAAATGATAAAAGAGGCAAATGATGAAAAGGTAGTTAGTTTAACTAACAAAGAGTTAGTGTTTGGTGGAGTTGCTACGAGTATTGATGCTATGGCTATTGGTGTAACATTTGGCTTAAGCTATGTTAGTTTGAGTTATTCAACTTTTGTTATTTTTACGCTTTGTTTTATTCTTTGTTTGTTGGCCTGTTTTATCGGAAAAAAAGTAGGGGAGTATTTAGAAAGTAAAGCTATGATTTTAGGTGGAGTAATACTTATTTTTATAGGTACTAGAATTTTGCTTACTCATTTAGGAGTTTTATAAATTTAGTTTGTAAACCCCATTTTTAATTTTTTTTAAAACAAATTTTTCATCAAGTAGTTTTAAGGTTTGGATAACCGTTGGCTTACTTGTGTTTGTCAGAGTGCAAATCTCATTAATGCTTAGCGTTATAAAGCCATTTTTATCATGGTTTTTAGCCAAAAACTCTATAACGCTAACCTTTTTATCGCCTAAAATTTTTTTATAGATTTCAAGCGAGTTTATATTACTCACTGTGCAACAAAAACAGGAACTAATGCTTTTTCAACAACATTTTTAGATGTGCTTCCAAAAAATAGTGTAGCAAAAATACCCTTACTAAAGCTTCCCATTACAAAAAGATCTAAGTTATTTGCTCTTCTATATGATATTAGCTCATCTGCAACTTCGCCACTTAAACTTACAAATTTTGCATTTTCATTTTTTAAAATATCTTTTGCTATATCTAAAATTTCTTTTGATTTTTTTTCATCTTTATTTATGTTTAGCACATGATATTCTAAGTCTTGACCAAAAATATTACTATCTTTTATGCTATGTAGAGTTTTTATAGCCGCATCGCCACCATCAAATGCAACAAGAGCTGATTTAATCTCAGAAAACTCCTTATTTACAAATAAAATTGGTGTTTTTGACTCTCTTGTAAGTGCAATTATGTTGTTTTGAATATCTTCAGTTTCATCTTTTATTGATACAACTATTGCGGCAATATCATTATAGTTTATTAAAATTTCTATTATATCACCACATTGTAAATCGCTACTTGATTTAATGTCTGCCTCATCAGCCATTTTTTTAGCTTTTTTTAGCATATCTTCAGCTTCATCAATCTGCTCTTTTGTAGGTTTAAGCTCTTCTGGGTCATAAACCATATCGCTTCCTTGGGTTACTACAAGTCCGCCAGCTGCTAAGCCTAAAAAATTCGGTGTAAAAAGTGGGGTTTTTATAACATGTAAAAAAATAACTTCTAAGTTTAGCTTTTTTGCCATCTCTAAGCCATAACTACATACAGCTTCATTTAAAGGATTATTATCAACACAAACTAATATTTTTTTCACAGCCTACTCCTTTTGCTATATTTTGCTAATTATAGCAAAAGTAAGTTTAATTTTTAATCTTAATGTGGTTTTATTTTAGAAATGTAAATTACTCTTCTTCGCCTGAGACTGCTTTTGCTTGATAATAGGCAATTAATGGATCTATTATCTCATCAAAAAGTCCAGCTGACATAATTGCTTCTAGTCTATAAAGAGTTAAATTTATACGATGATCAGAGATTCTGTTTTGTGGATAGTTGTAGGTTCTTATCCTGCCACTTCTATCGCCAGTTCCAACTTGTTCTTTTCTTTTTTCTCTCTCTTCTTCAAGGCGTTTAGCTTCTTGCATCTCATAAAGTCTTGCTTTTAAAACCTTTAAAGCAGCATCTTTATTTTTATGTTGGCTTTTTCCATCTTGATTTACTACAACAAGTCCAGTTGGTATATGAGTAACTCTAACGGCACTATCAGTTGTATTTACACTTTGTCCACCATGTCCTGAGCTTCTCATAACATCTATTTTAAGATCATTTGGATTAATGATTATATCATTATCATCAACTTCTGGCATAATAGCAACAGTTATTGCACTAGTGTGAACTCTTCCTTGGCTTTCAGTTTCAGGAACTCTTTGAACTCTGTGAGTTCCACCTTCGAATTTAAGTCTTGAGTAGGCACCTTTTCCTTTTACAAGTAGAATAATTTCTTTAAAGCCTCCAGCACTTCCTTCGCTTTGAGAAACGATTTCAGTTTTATAGCCTTTAATCTCAGCATATCTTAAGTACGCGTTTACTAAATCACCAACAAAAAGTGCAGCCTCATCTCCACCTGTTCCAGCACGAAGCTCTAGAAATATGTTTCTATCATCGTTTGGATCTTTTGGGATGAGAAGTATCTTTATCTCGTTTTCAAGAGATAATTTTTTGTCTTCTAAAAGTTTTAATTCCTCTTTTGCGAGCTCACCAAGTTCCGGATCTTCTAATAAATTTTTGTTATCTTCGATGCCTTGGATTGTGCTAAAGTATTCTTTCGATGCTTTGTAAATTTCTTCAATACTGCTTTGCTCTTTAGCAAGCTTAGTCATTTCATCTACATTGCTGATAATATCTTGACTGACGAGCAAATTTGAGATCTCGTCATATCTTTTTATAAAATTTTCAAGCTTATCAGCAAGCATAAGTTATTCAGCTTTATCCATAGAATTTACAAGTTTTGCAAGGCGACTAACTCTTCTTGAAGCAGTTTGTTTTTTAAGAAAACCTCTACTTACAAAACTATGAATGTCTTGATTTGCAACTTTAAAAGCAGCACTTGCAGCTTCTTTGTCGTTTGCTTCAACAGCCTGTCTTACCGCTCTTGAAATGTTTTTAAGTCTTGTGCGGTAAAATCTATTTCTCTCTGTTTTTTTAACAGTTTGTCTTGCTCTTTTTTCAGCAGATTTATGATTTGCCATTTTATATACCTTTTAAATTCAATATAATTAAGTGTTGCATTATACAAAAAAATCTTTAATTTAGACTTAATTTAAGCACTTTTTAATTCTAAGATAATTTATAACAAATATATGCTAAAATGAGCTTTTAAAATTTAAGAATTTAAGGCTATTTTATGAAATATTTTGGAACTGATGGAGTTAGGGGAAAGGCTGGAGAGGAATTGACAGCAGAGCTTGCTATGAAAATAGCAATGGCTGCAGGAATTTACTTTAGAAAAAATTCCCAAACAAATATGATACTTCTTGGAAAAGATACAAGAAGAAGTGGCTATATGATAGAAACAGCAATTGTAGCAGGACTTACGTCTATTGGTTATAATGTTAGACAAGTTGGTCCTATGCCAACACCTGCTATTGCTTTTTTAACAGAAGATATGAGATGTGATGCTGGAATTATGATAAGTGCCTCACATAATCCTTATTATGATAATGGAATTAAATTTTTTGATGCACAAGGTTTTAAACTTGATGAGAGCGAAGAAAGAAAAATAGAAGAAATTTTAAACAGTGATGAGCTTATACATGCGGCTAGAAAACAGTGCATGGAAATAGGGGCTGCAAAAAGAGTAGACGATGTTATAGGAAGATATATAGTTCACATAAAAAACTCTTTTCCAAAAGGTTTAAATTTACGCTCTTTAAGAATAGTTTTAGACACTGCAAATGGTGCAAGCTATAAAGTTGCTCCTACAATTTTTTCAGAACTTGGAGCTGAAATTTTTGTTATAAATAACGAACCAAATGGTCAAAACATAAACGAAAATTGTGGTGCCTTGTATCCTGCAAAACTTGCAAGTGAAGTTGTAAGACTTAGAGCAGATGTTGGATTTGCTTTTGATGGCGATGCTGATAGGGTTGTAGTTGTAGATAATGAGGGAAATGTAGTTCATGGCGATGCATTAATAGGAATTTTAGCAATTTTTCTAAAAAATCAAAAAAAACTTGCAAATAATAAAATAGTGGCAACTTCTATGAGTAATCAAGGTCTTGATGAGCTTTTAAAAGCTAATAATATTAAGCTGTTAAGAAGTAATGTTGGAGATAAATTTGTTCTAGAAATGATGAAAGAAAGTGGCTCTAATTTTGGCGGTGAGCAAAGTGGGCATATAATTTTTAGTGATTATACAAAAACAGGTGATGGCATAACAAGTGCATTGCAGTTTAGTGCTTGCATGCTAAGTTTAAATAAAACTTCAAATGAGCTTAATAAAACTTTTATTCCATGTCCGCAAATTTTAAAAAATTTAAAAATAAAAGAAAAAAAGCCTTTAAATGAAATTGTAGGATTAAATGAACTTAAAAAAAGCCTTGAGGATAGTGGCATTAGAACACTTTTTAGATATTCAGGAACTGAAAAAGTCATAAGGCTTTTAATAGAAGGTAAAGATAAAAAGATATTAAAAGAAAAAATGGATGAGGTTGAAAATTTCTTTATAAAAGCTTTAAATGAGTAGGTTGTGGGTAAAATTTATAGCTATATTTTTAGCTATAGTTATTATAGATCAGGCTATTAAACAAGTTTTTTTGAGTGGCTTTAGATGGGATGGAGAGTTTTTCTCACTCATTTTAACCTTTAATAAGGGTGTTGCTTTTTCTATGTTTGCTTTTTTAGGTGAGCATTTAAAAGCGTTGCAGGCTATTTTATTAATTGCATTGTTTGGATATTTGCTATATGAAAAAAAACTTTTGAAAGCCCACACTTTGCCTTTTGCTTTGCTTTTTGGCGGTGGGGTTTCAAATTTAATCGACAGGTTTATTCATGGTGGTGTAGTAGATTATGTATTTTGGCATAAATACTTTGAATTTGCTGTATTTAACTTTGCTGATGTTATGATAAACTTAGCTGTTTTTATAATGTTAATTCAAATTTTTATTCATAAAAAATAGCATCAAAACTATGTTTTACAATGCCTTTAAAGTAAATTTCTCCATCTTTTAAACTAAGTTCTAATCTTTCACCACTTGTTGGGTAAACGCTTATTTGTGGAGGAATTTTACCCTCTTTGAAGGCTGCATAAAATGAAGCTGCCATACCTGTTCCACAAGCTAAAGTTTCAGCTTCAACACCTCTTTCAAAGGTTCTTACTAAAATCTTATCATCTAAAATTTGTGCAAAATTTACATTTGCATTGTATTTTTTTCGCATAACTTTACAAATATCTAAATTAAATTTTGAAACATCGCTAACAAAACTAACAAGATGTGGAACTCCTGTATCATAAAAGCACCACTCTAGGTCAAGTTCATTAAATTTTGGCAAACAAACTTTAGGTTTTGTTAGTTTGATTTTTACTTCAGCATTTTTGTTTTTAAAACTGCATATCTCGCCATCTATAACTCCAGCACCACTTAAAAATTTAGCCTTTTTAGAAATTAGATTGTTTTCATAAGCATACATAAAAGCAGCTCTTGCACCATTTCCACACATTTTTGCAACACTTCCATCACTATTGTAAAATTCCCATTTAAAGTCATTATTAGTATCCGGTAAAATTATAATCAGCCCATCTGCTCCAACACCATTAAATCTATCGCAAAGTTTTTTAGCTAACAAGCTTCTATTTTTGTTAGAAAAAGCAGTTATTATCACAAAATCATTTCCACTTGCACAATATTTTGAAATTTTCATTTTACTCCTTTAAAGTTTTTAAAAATTCATCAATTTGGCTATTTAAAATATCTAAATTTGAGCTATTGTCAATTATGAAATTTGCTAAATCTCTCTTTTTTTCAATTTGCATCTGAGAGTTTATTCTAACTAACGCTTCATTTTCTGTTAGGCTATTCCTTTTCATAAGTCTTTTTAATGTCATATTTTTTGGTGCATAAATTAGTAAAACTTTATCAAATTCAAAGTAGTTTTTACTTTCAAAATATAGCGGAATATCCACAAAATAAAGTTTTTTTTCTTTTTCTAAAATTTCAGCTTTTTCTAAAATTTTATTTTTAATTTTTGGATGAAGTAGGCTCTCAAGAGTTTTAAGTTTTGATTTGTCATTAAATACTAAATTCCCGAGTTTTTTTCTATCAACTTTGCTATCTTTTATAAACTCGTTTCCAAAAATTTTTGAAATTTCATCTGTTAGGGTATCTAAAATTTGATGACTTATCTCATCAGCATCAATTATTTTAAAATTTTTAGATTTTAAAATATCACAAACCAAACTTTTTCCAGTTGCAATGCCGCCAGTTATTACAATAGCATTTTTAAATTTCATTTTTTCCCCATATTGAGTGTTATTTTAGCTAAATTTGGTTAAAATAGTAACTTATTTCAATTGTTTAAGGGATAAATATGATAAGCTACAAAGACTCAGGCGTTGATATAGAGGCCGGAAATAAATTCGTTGATGATATAAAACCATTTGTAAAAAAAACTCACAATGAATTTGTGCTTGGCGGAATAGGTTCGTTTTCAGGAGCTTTTAGACTTCCAACAGGATATAAAAAACCTGTGCTTTTAGGTGCAACAGATGGTGTTGGTACAAAATTAAGGCTTGCAATCGATGCTAAAAAATATGACACTATTGGCATTGATTTAGTTGCAATGTGTGTAAATGATCTTATTTGTAATTTTGCAAAACCTCTATTTTTTCTTGATTATTACGCCTCATCAAAACTTAAAAGAGAAGTTGCTGTTAGAGTGGTTGAGGGAATTGCTAAGGGTTGCGAAATTTCACATTCAGCTCTAATTGGTGGCGAAACAGCTGAAATGCCTGGAATTTATCAAAAAAATGATTTCGATTTAGCTGGATTTGCTGTTGGTATGGCAGAAGAAGATGAAATAGATAGAACTAAGTTTGTAAAAGATGGCGATTTAGTTTTGGCACTTCCAAGTAGCGGAATTCATTCAAATGGATACTCTTTGGTTAGAAAACTATTTTTCGAAGAATTGAATATGAAATTTGATGATAAGGTTGGTGATAAAAATTTAATAGATATTTTACTTGAGCCAACAAGAATTTATGTTAGCGAGTTTTTAAAATTTAAAAATGATATAAATGCTTTAGCACATATAACAGGCGGAGGAATAGTTGAAAACTTACCAAGGGTATTGCCTGAAAACTTAAAAGCTTGCATAAATTTAGAAAAAATAAAAACACCTGAAATATTTAAATTTATTTCAAAATATGTAAGCGAAAAAGAAATGTCAAGGACATTTAATATCGGTGTTGGAATGATAATAATAGCTAGCAAGGAAAATGCTAAGAATATAGTTTCTAACAGTGATGCTTATGAGATTGGTGTTATAAAAAGCGGTGATAAAAAAGTTGAATTTATTTAAAAGATAAAAGATACTCCAAAAAGAGTATCTTTTTTATATAATTATAAAGCTTGTTTTGCTTTTGCTGCGATGTTTTCGAAAGCTTGTGCATCG
The DNA here is from genome assembly GCF_013372225.1 of Campylobacter ureolyticus. Classification (NCBI taxonomy): domain Bacteria; kingdom Pseudomonadati; phylum Campylobacterota; class Epsilonproteobacteria; order Campylobacterales; family Campylobacteraceae; genus Campylobacter; species Campylobacter ureolyticus. Next base: position 71,055 of record NZ_CP053832.1, read on the forward strand.
TTCATCGCCATATCTGCTAATATTTTTCTATCAAGCTCAATGCCTGCATTTTTAAGACCGTGAATAAATTGTGAATAGCTTATATCGTTTAGTCTGCAAGCAGCATTTATTCTAACTATCCAAAGACGTCTAAAATCTCTCTTTTTAGCTCTTCTATCTCTATATGCGTAGCATAAACTTCTTTCAAGTTGCTCTTTTGCTTTTCTAAAGTGTTTTCTTCTTCCACTATAAAAACCACGAGCTTCTTTTAAAACTTTTTTATGGCGTCTTCTTCTAATTACGCCTGTTTTTACTCTTGCCATATTTATCCTTTCACAAATTGGCGTCCAAAATGGATCTTGCCCTTAAATCTCTATAAATTTAGGGGAGTTTTTAAATGATTTAAAATCAAAAACAAAATGCTTTATACAAATTTTATTTGCAAAGCATACCTCTTACAGCTTTTTCATCAGCTTTATGAACAAAATGTTCTTGTCTTGCACTTCTTTTGCGTTTTGGAGACTTTTTAGTCAAGATGTGGCTTCTAAAAGCAGAGCCTCTTTTTATCTTGTTTTTTCCAACTTTAAAACGCTTAGATGCACCTCTGACTGATTTCATTTTTGGCATACTAATCCTTTAAAATTTAAAGATAAGCTTTGATTTTATCATAAAAACTTTGAATTTAGCTTAATTTTATTGAAATTTATCTTTTCTTAATTTTTTTTCATCGATTCCACTTATTCCATTGCGTCTTGCAAGCTCATCTAAAATAGCTTGAGGATGGATATTGTGGGCATTTAAAGCAACGAGCAGGTGAAACACCAAATCACTTGCCTCATAAATTATGTCAAATTTAGGATCTCCTGGTTTATGTTCACCAAATTCCTCTAAATTTAAATGTTTATATTTTTCAAATTTGCTTTGATCTTTACAGGCGAGTACAACTTCGCCAGCTTCTTCACATATTTTTTTTAGTATGGCATTTTCACCTTTTGCAAAAAGTCTTGCAACATGAGAGTTTTCTGGATTTGCATTTAGTTTTCTATCTTCAATTGTGTGATAAAGCTCATCTAGAATATCATATTTTGGTTTTTGAGTGTTATTAGAAAGTTGCTTTACTAAATTTAATCCTTCAAATTTTGTAAAAAAACAGCTTTTTTCGCCTGTATGACAAGCTACTCCGTTTTGTTTTACTTTTAATAAAATTGTATCGCCATCACAATCAAGAAGAATTTCTTTTATTTCTTGTGTGTTTCCACTAGTTTCACCTTTTTGCCAAATTCTATTTCTTGAGCGTGAAAAATAGTGTGCAAGACCTGTTTTAAGGCTTAAATCCAAAGATTCTTCACTCATATATCCAAGCATTAAAACTTCACTTGTCTCAAAGTCTTGTGTGATTGCGGGGATAAGCCCCCCGCATTTTTGCCAGTTTATATTTTTAATATCCATTTGTTACTCTGATATAGCGCTTTGCTTTGCTTTGTCTTTTGTATCAACCCAAATGTTTGGTACTGCTCCACCAGGAGTTAAGAAAATTTTAGCATCTTTATTTTCTTTAAGTGCTTCATTAAATTTAGCTTGAGTTTGAATTTGCTTTAAGCTCAATACATTTGAATCAAGACTTTTTGCAATTTCTTTATTTGCGTAAGCTTCTGCATCAGCTTCAACTTTTACAGCATCTGCTCTACCTTGTGCTTCAATAATAATGGCTTTTGCTGTTCCTTCTGCAAGAGCAGCTTTTTTAAGAGCTTCTTGATTTGCTCTTTCAACTTCATATTTTGTTCTTTCAGCCTCTTGCTTTGCAATTTGGACTCTTTCTATTTGATCTTTTATTTTATCAGGTAAGATTATTTCCCTAAGCTGCACAGCTAGCAAATCAACCGGGCGACCTTTGATTGATTCTATATCTTCTCTTATTTGATTTGCAATTGATGAAGCTATCTCATTTCTTTTTATAGGTAATTCTTCTGCTGTATATTGACCTGTGACACTTCTTACAACATCCCTAACAACAGGGTCAATTATTTTATTTTCCCACGCAAAGCCATAAGTTGCGATAGTTGTTGGAGCGGTTGATTGGTTTAGTTTGTATTGAACTGTAATATCAATACTAACTGGTAAATTTCTAGCATCTAAAACTGAGATTGAGTTTTTTCTTATAATGCCAGAATTTGCAGCATTTGCAACTTCGCCTCTATCTTCTCCGCTTGTATAGTTTATAATCCTAACTCTTGTATCAACTACAAAAACCTTTTGAAGTCCTGGCATAAAAAAATGAAACCCTGGATCAAGCGGCTTTAAATCGTATTTTCCAAGAGTTGAGCGAATTCCAACATGGCCAGAGCTTATAGCTACAAAAGGTCTTGCTAAAACTAAAATAAATATAATGGCTAAGCCTACATAAATAAATGGCGAAAACTTTCCAAATCCTTTAAAATCAGGCATTTTAAAGTCAAAATTTGGCTTATTTCCACCGCCTTGGTTGTCGTCATTTTTCTTTCTTTTGTTAAAATAGTCGTTTAAATCTGCTGGCATATCTTTCCTTAATTAATGTATGTTAGATATTTTTCATATTTCTCATTTTCACCTCTAACTGTGGCAAAATAAGTTTTTTGAAGTTTTTTTGTAATGGCTCCCATTTTACCATTTCCTATAATCCTGCCATCTACATTTGTAATTGGTGTAACTTCGGCTGCAGTTCCTGTAAAAAATGCTTCATCTGCTATATAGACCTCATCTCTTGTAATTCTCTCTCTTTTTACCTCATATCCTAAGTCTTTAGCTATTTCAATAACTGTATTTTGAGTAATACTTTCTAGGCTTGTGTCATTTGGTGGGGTTATAATAACACCATTTCTAACTATAAAAAAGCACTCTCCACTACCTTCGGCAATAAAACCTTGTTGATCTAAAAGTAAAGCCTCATCATATCCTGAAGTTACAGCATCATGGTTTGCCATTTGTGAGTTGAAGTAGTTTGCGCTTGCTTTTGCTTTGCTCATCATTGAATTTGGTGAGTTTTTAGCCCAAGATGAAATTTTAACTTTTATGCCTTTTTCTATAGCATCTTCACCCATATAAGCACCCCATTCCCAAGCAGCAAGTGCAACTTGAACAGGTGAACCAAGATGTGAAACACCCATAGAGCCATAGCCTAAAAATACAATCGGTCTTAAATAAACAGTATCTTTAAAATCATTTGATTTTAAAAGTTCAACTTGAGCTTTAAAAAGCTCGCCATAGCTATAAGGCACATTTATAAGGCAAGCTTTTGCTGAATCAAGTAATCTTTTTGTGTGTTCAGCTAGTCTAAAAACTGCCAAGCCTTTTTTTGTTTGATAGGCTCTAACTCCTTCAAAAACAGCATTTCCATAGTGAAGTGAGTGCGATAAGATATGAACATTTGCTTCACTCCAAGGGATTAATTTTCCATCTAGCCAGATATTTTTTGCCTCTTTTACTTTTGCCATAAATTTTACCTTTAATAAAAATATAAGGCTTGATTATAGCTAAATTTATTTAACTTTTTATTTAGTTTAACAAAATTGTGTATAATCGCCGTATAAATTTCAATAAAAAGGGTAAAAAATGAGTGATTTTTTAAAAGAAGATAGAGAGAGAAAAGTAACTTTACAAAAAGGAGATAAAGCTCCAAATTTTAGCCTTAAAAATCAAGATGGTGTTGAGATAAATTTAAATGATTTTATAGGTAAAAATGTAATTTTATATTTTTATCCAAAAGACAACACTCCAGGTTGCACAACAGAAGCTTGCGAGTTTAGTCAAAATTATGATGATTTTATAGCAAATGATAGTGTAATCATTGGCATTAGCCCAGATTCTGTAAAAAGCCACGAAAACTTTATAAAAAAACATGACTTAAAACACATTTTACTAAGCGATGAAGATAAAAATGTTAGCAAGCTTTATGGTGTTTGGCAAGTTAGAAAAAACTATGGTAGAGAGTATTTAGGTATAGTTAGAACAACTTTTGTAATTGATAAAAAAGGTGATATTTTAAAGGTTTATAAAAGTGTAAAAGCAAAAGATCACGCAGCAAAAGTTTTAGCTGATTTAACTTCAAATTTAGGCTAAATTTGTTAGTTCAAATTTGCTGTAGTGTTGATAGCCATTATTTTTTAAGAAAGTTAAAAGAGATTTATCCTGATGAAAGAATAATTGGCTATTTTTATGATCCAAATATCCATCCATATAGTGAGTTTTTGCTTCGCTATGACGATGTTAAAAAAAGTGCAAAAACTCTTGGAATTGAAGTTATTTTGGGCGATTATGAACTTGATGAGTGGTTTAGTTTTATAAGAGGGCTTGAAAATGAGCCTGAAAAAGGTGAGCGTTGTCAAAAATGCTTTGATTTTAGAATGGAAAAAACAGCTATTTTAGCCAAAAAATTAGGTGAAAACTCAATAACCACAACGCTTTTAATGAGCCCTAAAAAATCTCATACCCAGCTTGAAAAGTCTTTATCGGAAATTTGTGCTAAATTTAACCTTGATTTTATCGCACCTGATTTTAGAAAAAATGGTGGAAGCAAAGCTCAGTTTGATTTAGCAAAAAAAGATAACTTATATCATCAAAATTATTGTGGCTGTATGTTTGCTATGAAAATGCAAAATAAAGCAAGTTTGGAATTTGAACTAATGAGTTCTATAAACCACCAAATTCAGCCAAATTCACCAGAAGATAGAGCTCTATTTTATAGGAATTTAAGAGTTTTGGAAGAGCAAAAAGGCAAATTTAAACTTCAAAAAGATAGTTTTATAAATTACAGGCTTTTAAGAGGGTTAGTTAAATTTGATGAAAAAGTTATAAAAAGTTATTTTTTATTTAACTCTTATCTTGAGAGAAATTTAGTTAAATTTAGTATAAATTATGAGTGTGATGAGTTTGTAAAAAACAATATAATAATTTTTAGCTTTGATAAATTTAAAGAGATTTCAAGTGTAAAATTTAATAGTTTTGATGAGTTTTTAAAAAAACCTTTAAGTGTTGATGAAGAGTTAAATTTAAGAGAAAAAATTTGTGAAAAAGGTAGCTTTTCACCAATTATCGTAATTGAAAAATTAGTTCCAGCAAAGGTGGAAATTGTAGCTTTTTCAAAAATATATTTAGATGTTAGGGAAATTTTAGTAACTTTTTGATAAAATGTGAAGTTAAATAAAATTTAAGGCTGAATAACATGTTAGATATAAATCAAATAATGCAAATTTTACCACATAGATATCCTTTTTTATTGATTGACAAGGTTACAAATTTGGTACTTAATGAAAGTATTGAAGCGTATAAAAATGTAACCATAGGTGAACCTATTTTTGAGGGGCATTTTCCAGGGCATCCTATTTATCCAGGAGTTATGATAATTGAAGGAATGGCACAAGCTGGTGGAGTTTTGGCTTTTAGAAGTATGGAAAAAGATAATCCAGATGATTTAAAAGATAAAGTTGTATATTTTATGAGTATTGATAAGGCAAAATTTAGAAAGCCAATTAGACCAGGAGATAGGATAATTTATAAAATTTCAACTATAAAACATCGTGGCAAAATTTGGGTTTTAAAAGGTGAAGCTCATACTGATGATGGTTTAGCTGCTGAGGCTGAACTTCAGGCTATGATAGTGGATAAATAGTAACGGATTTAATATGAATATTCATAAAACTGCCATCATAGAAGATGGTGCTATTTTAGGCGATGATGTAAAAATAGAAGCCTATGCCTTTGTTAGCAAAGATGCAAAAATTGGAAATGAAGTTATCATAAAACAGGGTGCAAGGATAGTTGGAAATACAACAATTGGCGATAAAAGTAAAATTTTTAGTTATGCTGTAGTTGGTGATATCCCGCAGGATATGAGTTTTGAAGTTGGTGAAAAAACAGGTCTTATAATTGGCAAAAATGCTACAATTCATGAGTTTTGTACGATAAATTCAGGCTCACATAAAGGTGATGGCTTTACAAGAATAGGAGATAATGCTTTTATAATGGCTTATTGTCATATTGCACATGATTGTATTATTGGAAATAATGTAATATTGGCAAATAATGCAACCTTAGCAGGACATGTTGAAATGGGTGATTATGCTGTTATTGGTGGTCTTACTCCAGTTCATCAATTTGTTAAAATTGGAGAAAGCTGTATGATAGCAGGAGCATCTGCATTAAGTCAAGATGTCCCTCATTTTTGTTTAGCTGAGGGAAATAGAGCCTATATAAGGGGTCTGAATTTAATAGGGCTTAGAAGAAGATTTGAAAAAGATGAGGTAGAAGAGATAAATAAGGCTTATAAATTTATCTTTAACAAAGGCACTAGTATAAAAGATCAAGCCTTAGAGTTACTTGAGAAATCACAAAATTTAAATGTTAAAAAAATGTGTGAATTTATCATAAATACAAAAAGAGGAATTCCTCTAAAAAAGGAAAAGAATGGCTAGAAAGTGTAGTTTTTGTGGTGGGTTAGAAGATAAAGATAGAAGAATTTTTCCAAATGAAAATAGTGATGCTTTTATATGCGAGTTTTGTATAGATGCAGCTTATGAGGTTATCCATGGTGGTGAAGTTGAAAAAAAAGAAGAAAATAAAACCATAAAAGATATTACACCAAAGAAACTAAAGGAAATTTTAGATAGTTATGTTATTGGACAAGATATGGCCAAAAAGGCTTTTAGTGTTGGGGTTTATAATCACTATAAAAGGCTTTTTAAGCAAGATATGGTAGATGATGATACTGAAATTTCAAAATCAAATATTTTACTTATTGGACCAACAGGAAGTGGAAAAACATTAATGGCTCAAACCTTAGCAAAGCATCTTGATGTACCAATTGCAATTTGTGATGCTACAAGCTTAACAGAGGCCGGATATGTTGGAGAAGATGTTGAAAATATACTAACAAGGCTTTTACAAGCTGCAAATGGCGATATAAAAAAAGCAGAACAAGGAATCGTTTTTGTTGATGAAATGGATAAAATTGCTAGAATGAGCGAGAATAGATCCATAACAAGAGATGTAAGCGGTGAGGGTGTGCAGCAAGCTCTTCTTAAAATTATTGAAGGAAGTGTTGTAAATATCCCACCAAAAGGTGGTAGAAAACATCCAAATCAAGACTTTATTCAAATAGATACAAAGAATATTTTATTTATTTGCGGTGGAGCTTTTGATGGATTAAACGACATTATAAGTAGAAGAATTGGTGAAAATATTTTGGGCTTTGGTCAAGAAAAAAGAACAAAAAAAGAAAATGAAAATTTGATACATTTAGTTGAGTCTGATGATTTGGTTCATTATGGCATAATCCCCGAACTAATAGGAAGACTTCATATTGTAGCAACTTTAAATGAGCTTGACGAAAAAGATATGGTGAGAATTTTAACAGAACCTAAAAATGCGATTTTAAGTCAATATAAAAAAATATTTGCAATAGATGGAGCGAGTTTAAAATTTGATGATGAAGCGCTTTTGGAGGTTGCAAATTTAGCTATAAAAAGAAAAACTGGTGCAAGAGGCTTAAGAAGCATAATGGAGGGAGTTATGCTTGATATTATGTTTAATTTGCCAGAGTTAAAAGGATATGAAGTAGTAATTTCAAAAGATGTGGTTTTAGGCAAAGAAAAGCCAATTCTTGTAAAACAAGATATTTTAAGTGCCTAAAAACAACTAAGAAGCAAAAAGGATAAAAATGATAATTGATAAAATTTTAGGATTTTTTTCAAGCGATATGGGAATAGACCTAGGAACGGCAAATACCCTTGTTTTAGTAAAAGATAAAGGAATTGTTATAAATGAACCAAGTGTTGTTGCTGTTGAAAATACAAAATTTGGAAAACAAAAAATCTTAGCTGTAGGTCACCAAGCAAAAGATATGGTAGGAAAAACTCCAGGTGATATTCAAGCTATTAGACCAATGAAAGATGGTGTTATAGCCGATTTTGATATGACTGAAAGAATGATAAGATATTTCATAGAAAAAACCCACAAAAGACGAAATTTTATAAGTCCGAGAGTTATAATTTCAGTTCCTTATGGCTTAACTCAAGTTGAAAGAAAAGCAGTTAGAGATAGTGCTTTAATGGCAGGAGCAAGAGAAGTTTTTTTAATCGAAGAGCCTATGGCGGCAGCTATTGGAGCCGGACTTCCCATACAAGAACCAAAAGGAAGCTTAGTTGTTGATATAGGTGGAGGAACTACTGAGATAGGAGTTATTTCTCTTGGAGGACTTGTAATAAGCAAATCAATTAGAGCAGCTGGGGATAAATTTAACGAAGCAATAATTAGTTATGTCAAAGAAAAGTATAATCTTTTAATAGGTGAAAGAACCGGCGAAGAGATAAAAATAAAAGTAGGAACTGCAGTTCAGCTTCCAAAAGAACTTGTTGCTACTGTAAAAGGAAGAGATCAAATAAGTGGTCTTTTAAGCAGGATTGAACTAACTAGTGAAGATGCTAGAGAGGCTATGAGAGAGACATTAAAGCAAATTGCCGATAATCTAAAATCAGTCTTAGAGATGATGCCACCTGATCTTGCTTCTGATATAGTTGAAAATGGTATTGTTTTATCAGGTGGTGGAGCATTGATTAGAGGAATTGATAAGTATTTAAGCGACATTGTAAAACTTCCTGTTTATGTTGCTGATGAGCCACTTTTAGCGGTTGCAAAAGGAACAGGCAAAGCATTAGAAGAAATAAGTATTTTAAGACAACTATCAAGCGAATAAATAAATGAGTAAAATCAAACAAATTTTTTTTATACTTGTTTTTTTACTACTTTCTATATATTTTGGCTCTTACATAAAGGGTCAAAGTATAAGTTCAACTAATGATGTTATTAGTTTTTTTAAAAATATAAATACAAATTTAACTCAAAAAGTAAGAGCTCATTTTAATCAGTCTTCACAGATTAAAACTTTGTATTTAGAAAACGAAGAACTTAAAAAAAAAGCCGTTTTATTAAATACTTATGCTTATGAGTTAAACCAAATTTTAAAAGATACAAATTCTACTAAATTTGCTCCCAACGTTAAGCTTATAAGAACTTTATCTTATGCTAAAATTGGAGATTATAATAAATTTTGGATTGATTTTAATGGTAGCAATAAAAATAAAATTTATGGAGCTATTTCTAATGCCCATACAGCTGGAATTATAATCTCAAAAGACTCAAATTTTATGTTAATACTTCAAAATGATGAGCTTGCTTCATTTTCAGTTTATATTGGTGATGAAAAAATCCCAGCCATAATAAATGGAGATGGAATGAGAGTTATAGCAAAATTTATTCCAAGATGGCTAAATCCAAAAATTGGCGATGAGGTTTATACAAGTGGGCTTGACGAAGTATTTTTTGCAGGAGTTCCTGTTGGGGTTATAGAAGAAATTATAGATGAAGATTTATATAAAAGTGCTGTTATAAAACCTTATTTTGATGAGGCTACACCAGCATTTCTATATGTCGTCACAAAGGAGAGATAAATGCCAAAAAGAGATGATTTCAAAACAGTTTTAGTTATCGGAAGTGGTCCGATTGTTATAGGTCAAGCATGTGAGTTTGACTATAGTGGCACACAAGCCATAAAAACATTAAAAAGTCTTGGGTATAGAGTAGTTTTGATTAACTCAAATCCAGCTACTATTATGACAGATCCTGATTTCGCTGATGCTTCATATTTAGAGCCGATTACAAAAGAGAGTATTTTAAGAATTATAAAAAAAGAAAATGTTGATGCAATACTTCCAACGCTTGGCGGACAGGTTGCTTTAAATGCTGGAATGGAAGTTTATGAAAGTGATGAGTTTAAAAAATTAAAAAATGTTAAATTTATAGGCATAAACCCTGATGCAATAAAAAAAGGTGAAGACAGGCTTTTATTTAAAGAAACCATGCAAAGTATAAATATGGATCTTCCAAAGTCTTGCTATGCTTATACGCTCGATGAGGCATTACAGGCAGCTAGCCAAATTGGTTTTCCTTTAATAATAAGAGCAAGTTACACTCTTGGTGGAGCAGGAAGTGGTGTAGCTTATAACATAGACGAGTTTAAAGAAATAGCTCAAAATGGAATTGAGGCAAGCCCAATAAATGAAATTTTAATAGAAGAAAGCTTGCTTGGTTGGAAAGAAATAGAATCTGAGGTTATAAGGGACAAAAAAGGGCAGTGTGTTTTAGTGTGCGGTATAGAAAATATAGATCCTATGGGAATTCACACAGGCGATAGTATAACAATAGCTCCAACTCTTACACTAAGTGATGATGAGATAGAAAAGATAAAAAAACTAAGTTTTGAAATAGTTAAGGCTATTGGGGTTGATGCAGGTGGTAGTAATATTCAATTTGCTATGAATCCAAAAGATGGAAGAACTGTTGTAATTGAGATGAATCCACGAGTTTCTAGAAGCTCAGCACTTGCAAGTAAAGCAACTGGATATCCTATAGCCAAAATTTCAACTCTTTTAGCAGTTGGTTATACGCTTGATGAGATAAAAGATGGTTTTTATGAACCAGAAATTGACTATATAGTTGTAAAAGTTCCTAAATTTGCTTTTGAAAAATTTAAAGGAGCAAATACTTTGCTCGGAACTGCAATGAAGAGTGTTGGAGAAGTTATGAGTCTTGGCAAAAGCTTAAAAGAAGCTTTACAAAAAGCGCTTTGTTCTATGGAAAGCGGTCTATCAGGATTTGATGAAATTTCAAGCAAAGATTTAGTTTATAAGCTAAGACATGCCGATGATAAGAGAATATTATATGTTGCACAAGCTTTTAGAGAGGGCTATGATATAGAAAAAGTTTATGAGCTAACTAAAATAGATAAGTATTTTTTAAATGAAATTTATGAAATAGTAGAGTTTGAAAAAAGCGTGGATATGAATATTTTAAACGATCCTAAAAAACTACAAGAAGCTAAGGCTATGGGATTTTCTGATAAAAAGTTAGCTTATCTTATAACTTTAAAAGACAACCTAGAGCTTAGTCAAAACGATATTTATTTTGCAAGAAATAAATTTAATATAGCTCAAATTTATCAAAAGGCTGGAACAAAAGGCAGAAACGATAACTTTACTTATCTTTATTCAACATTTAAAAAATGTGAAAATATCTCATCTGACAATAAAGGCAAAAAAGTTTTAATAATAGGTGGTGGACCAAATAGAATAGGACAAGGAATCGAGTTTGATTATTGTTGTGTTCATGCAAGTTATGCGCTAAAAGATCTTGCTATAAAAAGTATAATGTATAATTGCAATCCTGAAACTGTAAGCACGGATTATGACACAAGTGATACACTTTATTTTGAACCAATTGATTTTGAGCATTTAAGAAGTGTTATTGAAAGAGAAAATCCTGATGGCGTAATAATTCATTTTGGAGGTCAAACCCCACTTAAATTTGCAAAAAGACTAGCAATTGCTGGGGCTAATGTAATAGGAACAAGCCCAAGAGTTATAGATATGGCAGAAGATAGGAAGAAATTTAGCGAGTTTATAACAAATTTAGGCATCAAACAACCTAGCAATGCAACTGCAACAAGCGTGGAAGAAGCGGTTTTAAAAGCAAAAGAAATTGGCTATCCAGTGCTTGTTAGACCAAGCTATGTTTTAGGCGGAAGAGCAATGAAAAAAGTCACTTGTGAAAGTGAGCTTTTAGAATATATGGGCGAAGCAGTAAGTGTTAGCAACCACTCTCCAGTTCTAATAGATAAATTTTTGAAAAACGCTACTGAGCTTGATGTTGATGCCATAAGTGATGGAAAAGATGTTTTTGTGGGAGCTATTTTAGAGCATATTGAAGAAGCTGGAATTCACTCAGGTGATAGTATAAGCGTAATGCCACCACAAAGTTTAAGCAAAGAAATAATTGAAAAAGTTTACAAAAACACAAAAGAAATTGCTATAAATTTAGGCGTTATAGGACTTTTAAACATACAATTTGCTATTTTTGAAGATGAAATTTATATGATAGAAGTAAATCCAAGAGCAAGTAGAACTGTGCCTTTTGTAAGTAAAGCAACAGGAATTCCTATGGCAAAAGTCGCAACTAGAGTTATGTGGCAAGGGGATTTAAAAGAGGCATTAAATTTCTATGATAGCTATAAAAACTTAATAAAAGTAGGAGATATCTATACAGCTACTCCAAAAAATCATGTTTGTGTTAAAGAAAGCGTGTTTCCATTTAACAAACTAGTTGGAGCTGATTTTATCCTTGGGCCTGAGATGAAATCAACAGGCGAAGTTATGGGTATAAGTGATAGTTTTGCAAAAAGTTTTATAAAAAGTCAAATTTCAGCAAGTAATGTCTTTTCATCAAGTGGAACTTTATTTTTAAGTTTAGCTGATGATGATAAAATAAGTGGTATAGAACTAGCTAAAAAATTCATAAAAGAGGGCTTTAGGATAGTTGCAACAAGCGGAACTCACAATGCCTTAAAAGAGCATGGTATAGAAAGTGAGTTTGTTCATAAGATAAGCGAAGGTCGCCCAAATATTGCAGATAAGTTAAAAAACAATGAAATAAATTTAGTTGTAAATACAAGCGATAATAAAAGCTATGATGATGATGGTATCAAAATCCGCCAACTTGTTTTAAGGTTTAAAGTGCCATATTTTACAACTACAAAAGCAGCTTTAATGGCAGCAAATTCAATACCATCAATGAAAGATGGTTCATATTTAGAAGTCAAAAGCATTCAAGATTATTTAAAAGAGTAGAACTTAAAATAAAAAGGGGATTTTTCCCCTTTTAAAAATTTAAGAAATTAATTTAAAACAACTACTTCAAATTTCATATTTTAAATTTTTAATATTGCGTATTTTAGTTTAAATTTATTTAATATAAAAAGCTAAAATTATATAATTTTTTTATTAGGAGAGTTTATGAGAAAAGTTATTTTATTTTTGATTTTGGTTTTTAATGTTGGATTTAGTTTGGATTTTGACAAAGCACTTGATGGCTGCATTGTAAAAAGCGATGAAAAATCGTGTTTAAACTTATCATCTTATTTGGAAAAAGAGTGCGAGAACGGAAGCGAAGCAAAATGCTTTTTATTTGCTGATATGCTTCAAAGAGGGCTTGGCGTGGAAAAGGATGTTGTAAGAGCATTTGAGATTTTTAATAAAGGTTGTGAAAATAATGTAAGTGAGAGTTGCTATGAAGCCTCAATTCATTATTTGGAAGGAAAAGGCACTTCGCATAGTTTTGAAGGATCAACTGTAACGCTTTTAAAGGCTTGTGATTTAGGTAGTAAAAGAGCGTGCCAAATTTTAACCTATTTACCACAAGAGTAGGTCTATTTTATTGGAGTTAAAACTAAAAAATTAAAAGAGATTTTTAGTTTTAGTTTGAAATAAGAATTTAATTTATAAAAAACCATTATAAAAAGGAAGTGCAAATTTACACTTCCTAAGTTCATAAAACTATTTAAAAGAGTCTTTATAGTCAATCACTAAAGCTCTATAGCCTGTGATGTTTCCACCAACCATTTTTATCTCAAGTTCAGGCTCTTTTGTGCCATATTTAAACTCATGAAGATATGGAGTAAGTTGTGCTGTCCCTGCTCTAAATGCTACTAAATCTGCCATTCCAGCAGTTGCACTATAAACCATCATTGTGTCAGTTTTTGGCTGATATTCTGTTACTGAGGTTATTGGGCTATACCACTCAAGTCCTCTTTCTTTTCCAAATTCCCAAACTTGCTCAACGGTCATATTTTTTTCATCGACTTCGTATTCAACCGCTCGTGAGTATTTCATAGAAGCAAGCGCAGGTTGTTCCATACCACGGCTATCGCCATTATCAAATGTGCTTACATGTCGGATATGATCTTTTGATTTTTCAGGAATTACATAAGCAGTATGTTGTGTCCAAGACCAATCAAATCCACCTTTTTCATTTAGATATCCCGGGCATTTTGAACCATTTGCTTCACAAACTATCTCTTTGCCATCGTTATCAATTGGTTTTAAAAGATATTTTTTAAATTGATCATCCCAGCCCTCAGGTGATCCTAAAATCCATTTTACCTTTTTATCTCTTCCGATTTTAATTACCGCACTTTGGTGGCGTGATGAAATTATAATGCTATCATCATAAGGGTCGTAATTTACACTATTTACATGCGCCCAGTTTCTTCCAGCCCCAACTCCAGCAACATCGCCAAATGGCATCGATTCATCCTCAAGATCTTCTTTTGCTATAGTTTTTCCAGCTTTATCAGCATCAATGTTTAGACAAACTGCACCTTGATCCATTGCTAAAATATTGTTATCTCTATACGGATCTAAAATTGTACTTAAATCCCACTGATCAAGTACATTTCCCTCTTTATCAAGCTCAACGATAACATCTCTTACTGTTCGGACATTTTTACCATCTCTTCTTTTTAGATCTGAGTTTGCAACTCTTAAAAGATATGTTCCTTTAACTGTCTCTTCTGCATGGTGAGAAAAGTCAATGTAGCTTCTTGGAAGCATTCTATCAAATATTTTGCGTCCCATTAAATCGTATTTTTTATAAGTTTGTCCCTGACCCCACATGATGTTACCATCTTTTGTTTGGTCGAAGCCCATTAAATTTCCTTTTTTGCGAATATCATAGGTATCTCTAAATTTGCTAACATCAAGTTGCCATCTAATATCGCCATTTGTATCTATCATCCAAACATAGCTTTCATAATCCCACTCCAAAGCTCCTCCAGCAGGCAAATTCCAAACAGCCTGTGAGGCATTTGACATAGTTGAGCTTAAATGATTCATTAGATAAAGATTGTTTTTTACATTTTTACTTGCAGGAACGACAACTTCAGCTTTTGGCAGAGCCATTTTTTGAGCTGTTCCTGAGCCATAAGTTGTAACTGGTGGAGCATATATTGAGTAGGTTTCTTTTATATCTTCGCTTTTTATGCCATCAACACTTGGAACCTCTCTTTTATAGCTCACTTCTACTTTATTTACATAGTCAGGATAGAGACCAAATACTGGAATTCCACCATGTTGAAGAACTTTTAGATCGCTTACATCATAGCTTATATCAATGCCTTTTTCACCTTTTCCTTTGACAGTGACTTTAGCATTTTTTATAGCATATCCACCATCATTTATAATGGCAGTTAGTGGTGCTACACCGTAAGGATTCATAACAACTGCACCGATTTTACCAATTGCATTGTGGCTTTTTGGACCACTTGCGCCTGCCGTAGCATTTATAGCTCCAACGCCTAAAAGCATACCAGCCACTAAGACTGAACTAAGAATTTTTTTCATATTCTCTCCTTTTGTAAAATTTAGATAGAAATTTCAAGGTTGAGACTTTTATCTAAATTTAAAGAAAAAACATAAAAATAAAAGCCCTAAAATTAGGGCTTTAAATTTTAATAAATTAATTTATTTTGTTTTACCAAATGCTTTTTCAAGACTAATTGGCATTGCTTGATATCCAATTCCTGTGCCTGTAAATTTGATTTGAACGCTAGGAGTTGTTTCACCCCATTTAAATTCCATTAATTCAGGTGCAGGATCGCCAACTGGAACACCTTTTGAAAGGTCAAATTGCATTCCAGCAGTTGCTGAATATACAACCAAAGAATCTTTATCATCGTGGTATTCTGTTAAGCTTGTAACTGCACTAAACCAATCAGCTCCTCTATCTTTGCCATATTCCCAAACTTGTTCAATAGTCATATTTTTTTGATCTATTTTATAAACAACTGCACGTGAGTATTTCATAGATGAAAGTGCAGGTTGTTCCAAGCCTCTTCCATCGCCATTATCAAATGCTGCTAGATATAGAATATCTTTATTTGTCTTGCTATCAATGATAAATGCGGTATGTTGTGTCCAAGTCCAGTCAAATCCGCCTTTTTCATTTTCATATCCAGGACATTTTGAATATTCATCTTCGCAAACGATTTTGTTACCTTTGTTATCAACTGGTTGTAATAATTTGTCTTTAAATTTTTCCCCCCAGCCTTTGTGAGCTCCAACTATCCATTTAACTTGCTTATCTCTGCCGATTTTTATCATCGCACTTTGATGACGACTTGAAATAACGATACTGTCATCGTTTGGATCATAATCAACTGAATTTACATGAGCCCAGTTTCTACCAATCCCAGTTCCTGCTATATCACCAAAGTTATTATCAGCATCCATTTTAGCTAAATCTTCATTGCTTAGAGTTTGACCTGCCATACTTGCGTCTATGTTTAGACAAACCGCACCTTGATCAAGCGATAAAATAACATCTTTTCTATATGGATCTAAAATTTCATAAAGTCTCCAATCATCCACAACATTTCCGTTTTTATCAACTTCTACAATCGTATCTCTAACAGTTCTAACATTTTTACCATCAGGGCGTTTTGTGTTTGATGAGCCAACACGAAGTAGGTAGTTACCATTTTGAGCATTGTTTAAAGAGTGTGAGAAGTCATTATATCCAAGTGGAAGTTGGCGGTTGAAAATTTCTCGTCCCATTAAATCATATTTAACATATCTTTGACCAAAGCCCCACGCCAAAGCTCCATCAATATCTTGTCTAAATCCCATTTGGATACCTGTGCGGTAGATATTGCCAGGATCTAGCATTTTATCTGAGTCAAAATACCATCTGACTTCGCCTTTTGTATCCACGATAAATACAGATGATGAGTCATTCCACTCTAATGCTCCACCCATTGGGTTATTCCAAACAGCTTGTGAGCTTCGTCCAGGCATTTTGCCAGGTGCGTTATTTATAAGATAAAGCCTATCTGAAAACTCTTTATCTGCTTTTTCAACCTTTACAGTTTCAAATGGCATTCCAGTTTGTGTCATAAGTCCTGATGGAGTTAGTCCAACTGGACCAGTTGTAATTTGATATGTTTCGGTTATTTTTTCATCTTGAAAACCAACGGCTGATTTTGTATAAGTTACCTCAACTTGATTTTTATACGCTGGATAAAGACCAAAGATAGGAATCCCGCCGTATGTTTTTAAAACTTGATTATCTACTTGATAGCTTATAGTTTGACCATTTTCTTTTGGTAAAACTTTAACCGATACATCACTTAAAATATAACCATTGTTCATAATAATCGCAGTTAATGGAGTAAGTCCGTAAGGATTTAGCTTTACAGCGCCAAGTTTTCCTTGTGTTTGCCAATCCGTTTTTGGGCCACTAGCACCACCAATTGCAAATGAAGTCGTGGCACCAACGCCTAAAAGCATGCCAGCCACTAAAACTGAACTAAGAATTTTCTTCATATTCTCTCCTTTTGTAAAATTTAGATAGAAATCTCACTATTTGAGACTTTTATCTAAATTTAGAAAAAAGCCCTTAAATTTAAGGGCTAAAAACTACTTAAAAGCTTTTTGTAAATTTATAGGAATAGCTTGATATCCATTTGTATCAAAAATCTGGATTTCAACTGATGGTTCTTTTGCTAGATAGTCAAATTCCAAAAGTGTTGGATTTGGAAGTGAGGCAAACGCTCCAGTATCAAAATCAAACGCTCCACCAGCCGTAGCTGAATACATTAAAATAGAATCTTTATCAGCGTGATATTCTGTAATTGATGTAACCGGAGAGTAGAAGTCATGACCTCTATTTTTACCATACTCCCAAACTTGCTCAACAGTCATCTTCTTTTGATCTACTTTGTAAATTACTCCACGGCTATATTTCATTGATGGAAGTGCCGGTTGTTCCATGCCTCTACCATCGCCATTGTCAAAAGCTGTTACATATAAGATATCACCTTTGCTTTTTGCATCAATTTTAAATGCAGTGTGTTGTGTCCAAGTCCAGTCAAATCCACCTTTGTCGCTTAGATATCCAGGACATTTTGAGCCACTTGCTTCGCAACTTATCTTGTTGCCTTTGCTATCTACCGGAGTTAAAAGTTTATCTTTAAATTTATCACTCCACCCCTCAGGTGAGCCTAAAATCCACTTTACCTGTTTATCTCTTCCTATCTTAATAATAGCGCTTTGATGGCGGCTTGAAAGGATAATACTATCATCTTCTGCGTCGTGATCTACTGAGTTTACATGCGCCCAGTTTCTACCAGCTCCACTTCCTATGATATCTCCAAATTTATCATTGTCATCAAGTTTTGCCAAATCCTCATCGCTTAGAGTTTGACCTGCTAAATTCGCATCTATATTTAGGCAAACCGCACCTTGATCAAGAGTTTTAAAAACAACATCTCTATAAGGATCTAGTATCTCATACAATCTCCAATCATCAACAACATCACCAGTTGCTGGGTCAACTTCGATAATAACATCTCTAACAGTGCGGACATTTTTGCCATCAAGTCTTTTTGTATTTGAGCTGCCAACTCTTAAGAAGTAGTTTCCTTTTGGTGATACATCAAATGAGTGTGAAAAATCATTATATCCAAGCGGAAGTTGGCGGTTAAAGCTCTCTTTTCCCATAAGATCATATTTAGCATATCTTTGTCCATATCCAAAAGTAAGCTGTCCATCAGGGTTTTGCTTAAAGCCCATCATAACGCCTGCTCCATAAACTTTATCAAAGTCATAGATTGGATTTGCAAAAATGTACCAGCGCACATCTCCTGCTGTATCGATGATGAAATTTTGAGGATAAAAGTTCCACTCTATTGCTCCACCCATTGGGTTGTTCCATACAACTCTAGTGCCTTGTCCACTTTTGTTTGTTACGTGATTGATTAGATAAAGTCTATCTTTGTATTTATCGGCTACTTTTTTAACTTCGATTTTGCTAAACATTGAACCTTTTTGATCTGGTGTGCCAGATACTTCTGTGTATATTGGTGCTGCATAAATGTGATAAGTCTCTTTTATCTTTTCTTGTTTAGAGCCGTGAATTTTAGTATATTCTACATTTATCGTGTTGTAATAATCAGGATAAAGTCCCCAAATAGGAATTCCACCATATCCCTTTGCTTTTGCATCACTTACTTGATAGCTAAGTGTTTGTCCATTTTCTTTTGGGACTATGGTTACTTTGATATCTTTTAATTCATAACCACCATTTCTAATAATTGCTGTAAGTGGGGCGATTTTATAAGGATTTACTATAACTTCACCTATTTTTCCAGGAACTGGATAATCTGTTTTTGGACCACTTGGACCACCCATTGCTAAAGAGGTCGTGGCTCCAACGCCTAAAAGCATGCCAGCCACTAAGACTGAACTAAGAATTTTTTTCATTCTCTCTCCTTTTTAAATTTAGATAAAAATCTCAAATTTGAAACTTTTGTCTAGATTTTTAAAGAGAGATAAATTTAGGGAGAAAATTCCCCCTAAATTTGAGTTATTTGCTCAATGCCTTTTCAATGCTAAATGGCCATGCTTGATAACCCATTGCATTTGTCATAATGATTTCAATACTAGGCTCTTTTGCACCCCATTCAAATTCGTTAATATGTGGGCTTGGAAGACCTGTTGGATTTCCTGTTGCGATGTCAAACTGCATTCCAGCAACTGCTGAATAAACCATAACTGAGTTTTTGTCAGCTTGATACTCTGTTAAGCTTGTAACTGAGCTATACCAATCAAATCCTCTATCTTTTCCGTATTCCCAAACTTGCTCAACTGTCTTTTTCTTTTGATCTATTTTATAAATTACTGAGCGTGAGTATTTCATAGTCGGAAGTGCAGGTTGCTCCATACCACGGCTATCGCCATTATCAAATGCACTTACATAGATGATATCGCCTTTGCTTTTCTCATCAATTTTAAATGCAGTATGTTGTGTCCAAGTGTAGTCAAAGCCACCTTTATCGCTTTCATATCCAGGACATTTTGCACCATCATCACCGCAAGAAATTTTATTACCCTTGCTGTCAACTGGAGTTAAAAGCTTATCTTTAAATTTATCTTTCCAGCCAACTGGGTTTCCTAAAATCCATTTAACTTGTTTGTCTCTACCTATTTTGATAATTGCATTTTGGTGACGTGATGAGATGATGATACTATCATCTTCGGCATCGTGATCAACTGAGTTTACGTGTGCCCAGTTTCTTCCTGGTCCGCTTCCTACAATATCGCCAAATTTATCATTGTCATCAAGCTTTGCTAGCTCTTCATCACTTAGTGTATGACCACCAGCTTTTGCATCGATATTTAGACAAACTGCACCTTGATCAAGCACTTTTAGGACATTGTCTCTATATGGATCAAGAATTTCATAAAGTTTCCAGTCATCAACAACTTGACCGTTTTGATCAACTTCAACTATAACATCTCTTACAGTTCGAACATTTTTGCCATCATTTCTTTTTAAGTTTGCATTAGCAACTCTTAAGAAGTAGTGGCCATTTGGGCTATCATCCATTGAGTGTGAAAAATCAACATATCCAGCAGGAAGCTCTCTGTTAAATATCTCTCTTCCCATAATGTCATATTTTGCATATCTTTGACCATAGCCCCAAGTTATATCGCCATCATCATTTTGCTTAAAGCCCATCATAACGCCAGCGTGGAATGCTGATTTTAGATTATAAATTTTACTTGGCTCCATATACCATCTAATTTCACCTTTTGTATCAAGGATAAAAATTTGAGGAGTATAGTTCCACTCTAGTGCACCACCTGTTGGGTTATTCCATACAACTTTTGTGCCTTTCCCAGTCTTTGGTTGAAAGTTGTTCACAAAATAAAGTCTATCTTTGAATTTGTCAGTTGCAGGTTTTGTAACTTTGATCTCATCAAAAAATACACCTTTTTGACCTCTCATACCGCTAACATCGCCAAAAACAGGAGCAGTATAAATTTTATAGTCCTCTTTTATCTTCTCATCGGCACCTTTATATGTTCTTGTGTATTCAACTTCAACTGTATTTACATAATCAGGATAAAGTCCAAAAACAGGAATTCCACCATGAGTTTTAAGCTCGCCATCTGCTACTTTGTATTTGATCTCTTGGCCATCTTTTTTTGGCACGATTCTAACGGTTGCATCTTTTATTGTATATCCGCCATTTTTAATAACAGCTGTTAGTGGAGCTATATCGTAAGGATTTACAACTAACTCACCAATTTTTCCTTGAACTACATAATCAGTCTTGGCACCACTTGCTCCACCAATTGCAAATGAAGTTGTCACTCCAACTGAGACAAGCATACCAGCAACTAAAACCGAACTAAGAATTTTTTTCATATCTTTAATCCTTTTAAAATGAAATATTCCTGATAATTCTACAATAAAATTTTATAAAAGTCAAATTAAATTTACTTTTTATATTTACTTAAAATTAAAATTTATTATGATGTATAATTTATAGATAAGCCTAAAATTAGGTATTTTAATAGCTTATATTTTAATTTGATACTTTAAAATAAAATAAAATTTATAAATAGTAAATTATTTTTATCAAATTTAATTTACGATTTAATTTTAGAAATATAAATTTATATGTTATAATAATATTTAATTTTATAATAAAGGAGTTGTTTTGAAAAAAATATTTTTTACTTTCTTTATTTTTGCAAATTTTTTATTTGCTCAAGGCATTGCAATAGTTAAAATGGCGAAAGGTAATCCAATTGTTAAAAGAGATGATAGGACATTAAATTTAAAAGTTGGTGACGAATTGTTAAATAATGATATTTTAATAACAGATGCAAATTCAAAAGTAGGGGTTATCTTTGATGATGGAAGTAGCCTTACTTTAGGTGAATCTAGTTATTTAAATATTGAAGAGTTTAAATTTAAACCGATCGAAGAAATTTATAAATTTTCTTTAAAGCTTGATAAGGGAAAAGCTATGTTTGAATCAGGTAAAGTAAGTGAAATTTCACCTGAGAGTTTTGAGTTTAAAATTCCTGATGGAATTATCGGCATAAGAGGAACTAAATTTATAATAGAGCTAAAATAAGGAAACAAAATGGAAGTTTTCCTAGGAATGGTTGTAGTTATTTTTGGTCTTACCATAGGAGTTGAAAAAAGTGAGATTTTACTTTTAGATAGTGGTAAGCCATCAGCTATAATCATTCAAACAAAAGATAAAAACACGACTTTGAATTCCACAAATTCGTATATGGAAATCTCAAACGTTAAAGCATTTGAAAGCAAGAAAAAAACCCTTAAAGAAGAGGAGGTAAAAAAAAGATACTATACTTTGCTAAAAGATGGTGTTATACCACCAAAGTCATATATTCTGTATTTTACAGATGGCTCAAATTTAACTGAAAGCTCAGCTAAAAAAATAAGCGAAATAAGACAAACTATTAAAGACAGAACACCTTGCAATGTTTCAATTATCGGACATGCAGATACTTATGGAAGTGATAAAATCAATGAAAAAGTATCGCTCGATAGAGCACAAAGTATTTCTAAAAATTTTAAAGATTTAAATATCTCAAAACTTGAAATAGTTTCTTTTGGAGAAAAAAATCTTTTAATAAAAACAAAAGATGGTGTTATTGAGCCAAAAAATAGAAGAGTGGAAATTCAGATACGATAAATGAAAAAAATTTTTATAATATTTATATTTTTTTCTATAATTTGCGGATTTTTCATAAGAAACAGTAGTTTTTTACCTTTGCTTGATTATCAAATTTATGATCTTATAAAGCCAAAGTTAAATTTAGACAGATCAAACTCAGTTGTCGTTGTTGAGATTGATGAAAAAAGCTTAGAAATATTTGGTCAGTGGCCTTGGAGTAGAATTTTAGTTGCAAAACTTGTGCAAGAGATACTACTTTCAAAACCTGCAGCTTTTGGAATGGATGTTATATTTTCAGAAAAAGATAGAACTTCCTTAGATGAAATTAAAAATTTTTATAAAGATTCACTAAATTTGGATTTAAATACAAGCAAAATTCCAGCTCCATTATTAGATAATGATAAATTTTAGCAACTTCTTTAGAGGCTGGAAACAGCGTTTTAGCCGTTTTTGCCTCAAATATACCAAGAAATAAAACTTGCAACAAACTAACTACGATAAAATCAAACCTTACCTTTGAAAATATAGATAAAATAGATGATTTAATTTGTAGTTATGAGTCCCTAAATGCTCTTGCTAAGGCAAATGGCTTTATAAATGCAAGAGCCTTTAGTGATGGAGTGTTGCGTTATACAAATCTATTTTTTTATTATAAAAACAGTCTTGTTCCATCTTTTAGTGTTGCTATGCTTATGCAAGTTGATCCAAATTTAACTCTTTTAAAAGATGAGAAAAATAGGGGTTTAAAAGTTAAATTTTTAGAAAAAGAAGTTAAACTAAATGACAAAGCAAAGGCTTTAAACGAAATTTATCCAAAAAATAAATTTAAAACATTTTCGGCCTCTGATGTACTTTTAGAGAGAGTTGATAAGAGTGAATTTAGTGGAAAATTTGTTCTATTTGGAGCCACTGCACTTGGCTTAAATGATCACTTTGTAAGTTCTGGAGGAAAGATAAGATCTGGTATTTTTTACCATGCATCTTTAATAGAAAATTTTCTAACCAACTCACTTGTTAGTCAGCCAAATTTTTATAAAGATTTAAATTTTTATTTAAGCGTGTTAGTGTTAGTATTGCTTGCTTTTGTGATAGTTAGATATGGCTATTTGCCTTCTTTTTTTGTTTTTGTTCTACTAACTGTTATAGCTTTTGTTAGTGCAGAGATTAAGTTAAAAAGTGGGGTCTATATTTCGATTGGATATATTATAATTCCAGTTTTTATAATATTTTTATTTTTTACCTTATTAATGACTTTTTATGGTTTTTGGGAAAAAAAGAACTTTTTAAAAGAGCTTGAAGAAGCACACAGTTCAGCAATAGATGGTATGATAACAGTTGTTGAAGGAAAGGACAGAGAAACTGGTGGGCATATTTTAAGAACTAGAGAGTATGTTAGAGTTCTAGCGGAGTATTTAAGAAAAAAAGGAATTTATAATTTTAGTCCAACTTTTATAAAAGTTTTATGCCAAGCTGTTCCACTTCATGATATCGGAAAAGTTGCAATTCCTGATAATATTTTAAACAAAAATGGAAGCCTTGATGAAAAAGAGTGGGAGGTAATGAAAAAACATGTAATTTATGGAAAAGAGATAATTCAAAAGGCAAAAATGAGATCGAGTGGAAAAAATCTTTTTTTAAATGCTGCCACAAATATAGCCTATACTCACCATGAAAAATGGGATGGAAGTGGCTATCCACAAGGCTTAAAAGGAGATGAAATACCAATTGAAGGACGCTTGATGGCAATAGCAGATGTGTATGATGCGCTAACTTCAAAAAGAGTCTATAAAGAAAAATTTAGCTATGAAAAAGCTGAAAATATGATAATAAGCGAAAGTGGGACACATTTTGATCCAACTTTAATAAAGGCTTTTATAGATTTAAAATCTGAGTTTAGAAAAATTGCTCAAAAATATGAAGACTAGCGTTTGTTAAATATATTTCTAATTCCCACAAATTCTATATTTATGAAAATTAAATAGATAGAAATTTAAAACCCAAATCTTTGTAGTAATTTACCAAAAGCACCTTTTAGACCACTTTTTTTAATTTCATTATTTATAAAATCATCATAACTCATATTTTTTCTCTTAAAATTTTATTAAGCTCATCTTTGCTTGCTAAAATCCCATCTTCTTTTTCAGACTCTAAAAGTCTATTGTAAATTGGCTCAACTGTTTTTATAGTTTCATCTTTTGCCACTTTTCTAAAAGCCCTATATCCTATTGGCTCCATACTATCATCTTTTAAAATTTCAAAATCGGTTACAATCCAGTAGTATCTATCATCTTTTGCTTTTATTACAGCACACATATTTTTACCTGTTTGGATTTGATCCCACATAGTTTTAAAAATTATTCTTGGCATATCTGGGTGCCTTATAATGTTATGTGGGCTTTTTATAAGTTCTTTTTCTCGCTATAGCCTAATTTTTGAAAAATAAATATTTACCGAAGTTATAATCCCTTTTAAATCAGTACTTGATATAAAATATTTTTCAGGGTCGAGTTCTATCTTTTTATTAATTGGAGTTGGTTTTTTTCTTTTTAAAAATTAATGGAACTATAATATAAATTTGCTCAAATAAATTTTAAATAATAAATATCATTAATAAAAATTATGCAATA
Organism: Campylobacter ureolyticus; assembly: GCF_013372225.1. NCBI lineage: Bacteria > Pseudomonadati > Campylobacterota > Epsilonproteobacteria > Campylobacterales > Campylobacteraceae > Campylobacter > Campylobacter ureolyticus. The sequence goes on from NZ_CP053832.1 coordinate 96,078, forward strand.
AAGATATTTTAACCACTGTTTAAAAATAAATTTTAAAAAATTAAATTATTCCACAAATTTAATATAATCTTGATACCCTTTTTCCTCCATCTCTTTAAGCGGGATAAACTCCAAGGCAGCACCATTTATACAATATCTCAGTCCACCCTTGCTTTTTGGTCCGTCATTAAAAACGTGTCCCAAGTGAGAGTTTGCAAATTTTGATCTTACTTCAGTTCTTATCATGCCATGTGAAAAGTCTTTTTTTTCGTTAATTTTGCCAATTGGTTTTGAGAAGCTTGGCCACCCACATCCTGCATTAAATTTATCAGATGAGCTAAAAAGCGGCTCTTTGCTTACAATATCAACATAAATTCCCTTTTCATAAAAATCATCATATTTGCTTGAAAATGGCATTTCAGTGGCATTTTCTTGTGTTACTAGATATGAAATTTCACTTAAATTTTTTCTTATTTCATCATCATTTGGTTTATTATAAATTCTTTCTAGTGGAGTTTTTGCTAAACTCAAATCAATATGACAATATCCGTTTGGATTTTTCTCTAAATATTTTTGATGATAATTCTCAGCTAAAGTATAATTTCTAAGTGGTTCTACTTCAACAACAATTGGTTTTTCATAAAATTTAGAAATTTCTTTTATAAATGAAATCGCTTCATTGCCACTTTCTACATCAACATAGTAAATTCCGCTTCTATACTGCGTGCCAACATCATTTCCTTGTTTGTTTAGTGAAGTTGGGTCGATAACTCTTATAAAATGTCTTAAAATTTCATTTAAACTAATTTTATTTTTATCATAAATTAGGTGAAGTGTCTCAGCATGCATTGATTTGTGAAGTTCTTTATAGCTTGTGCTCGCACTTTTTCCATTTGCGTAACCAACATCAGTTTTTATAACTCCATTAATTTTGTCAAAATATCCTTGCATTCCCCAAAAGCACCCTCCAGCTAAATAAATTTCACTATTGTTAGTATTTTTATTCATATCTACGCTCCATAAAAAATTTATTAAAAAGATAAAGATTAAAATTTTTCTCATTTTCTACTTTCTGTTTTTTTTAAATAAAATAATATCAAATTTTAGTTATCTTTTAAGGAATTTGCGAGTGAAATTTTATAAATTTTAATAACAGGTATAAAACAAAGCACAGCTGAAACTAAAAATATAAAAGCTAAAAATACAAAATCGCTACATTCAAATTTAGTTATCAAGCTAAATCCAAGCTTATCTCCAAGAATTGAAGATACTACTTTTGTTAGCAAAAATCCTAAAATAGTGCCAATTATTATGCCAGATAAGATTATGCTAATTAGTTGCGCCCATACATATGCCATTATTCTAAACACATTTGCACCAAAAACTCTAAGTTCAATTATCATAGCTCTTTTTTGATTTATAAATAAAAATGAAAGTCCAAAAACAAGCATAAAGGCTAAAACTTGAAGTGAGGTTGAAATGGTTAAAAGCCAACTTTTTGTATCGCCTAAAAGTGAGTAAAGCCACGCTAAAATTTCACCTGGAAAAACAGCTATTGTATCATCTTTATTTTTATAATCTTGCCTTAGTTGATACGCTGCTATAAAACTAATAGGCTTTACAACAATTGCTGGAATTCCTAACTTGTTAGCGTGCATTAGCTCGGTTTTATCGTGGTTATTGATATGTTTATTGTGAGTTTGTTTGTTAGTTTCGTTAGTATAGTTGATATCATCACTATCAAGGTTATTTACAATTGTGAGGTGATCATCGTGATGATTTTCGTGTAAATGCTCACTTTCGTGCTCATGAGAATGTCCGTGTGAATGTTCATGGTCTGCGTGTGCGTGCCAGACAGCTTCTATATTTACTAAAATTGATTTATCCCAAGCTGAGTTGTCTCTTTTTTTAATGCCAACAACTTCATAAACTATATTTTCGTGCAAATGAGCTCCAGCTTCTTTAAAATGTCCATGCATTGGACTAAAAGTATCTCCTATTTTAAGTCCAGTATCTATTCCAACAACGGCATCAAACATCGCATTTAAATTTTTTCCACTTTTCATGTCTGCACTAATCATCTCTTTTGAGATGCCAATAACTGGAAAATCTTTATAAAAATCTCCAAAGCCAACTGGTGATGCCCATTTTACTCTTTGATCTTTTTTTAAATCATCTAAAATTTTTGAATCAATCAAATCAAGCGAGGCAGGTTTTAAAAAAACTGAACTTAAAACAAGTTGAACCTCACTTCCTTTTGCGCCAATTACTAGGTCAAATTTATCAGCCGCGCTAGCTGAGCCAAGACGAAGTGATCTCTCGCTTAAAATACTTAATAAACTAAGACATAAGGTTACTGAGATTAAAAGTATCATTATGCTAATTAGCCAAAAATCTTTTTTAAAATCCGCTACAAAAAGCTTAAAAAAATTCATTTTATTCCTTAGTTTTGAACTGCGTTTACCACTTTATTGGCACACCTTTTTTAATATCTAAAATATTTTTAAAACTATTTTTTATATTTTCATCATGAGTGGCAATTATCATTGTTGTGTTAGTTATGTTAGTAAAATTTATTAGTAAATTTATAATCATTTTTGAGTTTTTTGTATCCAAACTTGCTGTTGGCTCATCTAAAATTAATACTTTTGGATTGGTTGCTAAAGCCCTGATAATAGCTATTCTTTGCATTTGTCCTCGTGAGTAAAATTTAAGTTTTAAATTTGGATTATTTACTCCAACTTCTTTTAAAAGAGATAGTGCAAATTCTTTACTAACACGCTTGTTAGTTAAAAACAAATTTAAAAGCAGAATATTTTCTATGGCACTTAAATTTTTAATTAGATGAAAATTTTGCATTACAATGCCAAAATTTTGACTTCTAAATTCGTCTTTTTTTGCCTCATTAAGGCTTGAAATTTTTGTTTTATCCCACCAAATTTCACCACTAGTTGGAATTTCTATAAGAGAAATTAAATTTAAAAAAGTAGTTTTTCCAGCACCGCTTTCACCACTTACTATCAAATTTTCACCACTTTTTAGGTGAAAATTTTCAACCTCTAAAATAGGCTTTTCTTCATTTTTTGCTTTTATAGTTAAATTTTTTATTTTTAAATCCATAGTCTTTCTTTTAATATTTGTATAAAATTAGTCCAAATTTTTATCTATTTTTTCTTAAATTTTGCATCAACTATTCTTATCAAGCTTACAAAACCGGTTTGTGGATCTGTTTGCGAGCCAACTTCAAGTGTACCAACTACTTCAATCGGGGCATTAAATTGAACAAAGCTTTGGCGTTTTTTAAGAAAAACCACGATTATATCAGGTGGCCAGTCTGCATCTGATGAACAAAATGGGCACAAAGCCATTGGCTGTTGTGTTAAGACAAAAAAATTAGCATCTGCTTTAAGTGGTGGCGCCATAAAGCCTATGATTTTAACCTCTTTTCCAACACTGTTTAGAACTTGATCAGACATTTCAAGCCCTAAAGCTCCCCAGCTTGAATAAAGCCCTTCAAAGTTTAGCTCCACAGGATTTTTAGCAAAATTTGGTGTAAGAAGTAGCCAAAACAAAATGGCTACTTTTAATAAAATCTTCATGAAATTTAACTTTTAATTAGTCTTTTTTAGGTTTTATGCCAAGAGTTTCGACTAACACTCTAAAAACTTCCGTATTTTCCATATATCCTTTAAATTTATTAGCTCCAGGACCTTCGCCTAAAACTATCATGTCATCAACTGCGTGGATTCCAGTTCCTTCAAATGTTGGCAAATTGCCCTCTCTAAATACTGCACCTTTAACATTTTTATACTCTTCATTTGCTATATACTTGCCTTTTTCATTTTTTATAGCAGGAACGAACTGTTTATCAAGTTTTGGTCTAAATGTTTCGTAATAGTCTGGAAACGCAGCAAAAAATACCGCTAAACGAACATCCACATCAAGTCTATCAGGATATCCGTCATTATCTTTATCTTCATATGTTGGAAAGCCAGCATGTTGATAAATTCCAACTTTTTCTCTCATTTTATCACCTGGTTTATTGTCATCAATAGTTCCAATAACTGAGATTGGATGAGTGTGATCACCAACTACAACTATTAAAGTATCTGGATTTTCTTTTTGAAAATCAAGCGCCATTTTTACGACTTTATCAAGCATAATTGTACACATCACTGCTCTTTCCCAATCAAGTGGATGAGATGCTTTATCAATATGAGCTGATTCTACCATTAGGAAAAAACCATCTTTGTTTTTTGACAAGATATCAAGTGCAGTTTTTGCCATATCTGGAAGTTCTGGTTGGTCTGGGAAGTTTTTAGTTACCCCATTTTCTTTTAAGAATTTAATATCAACTATTGTATTTAAATTTCCAGTATGGAAAAGTCCAAGAAGTTTATCTGTGTTTTTAGTATCTATTTTACTAAGTTCAGTAGCATTTGTAGCGAGGCTATAACCTGCATTTTTAAACTCATCGATATAGTTTTTATCATCTTTTCTTTTTGAGCCAGGAGTTGATTGTGGTAAAAAATAAGCTGAACCTCCACCTAAAATAACATCAGGTTTTAATGAAAACATTTGATCAACTATCTCAGCTTTTTTGGCTCTTGCTCTAGTATGAGCTACAACAGCTGCTGGAGTAGCGTCTTCAACTTCTGCATCAGTTACAATTCCAAGTGATTTACTTGAATGAAGTTTTATAAGTTCACCGATATTTATAAATTTAGGATGATTAAATGGATTGCTTGATCTAGATGTAAAGCTTCCCATACTATTTACAGCTGATTTTTGACCACTCATAAATGCTGACATCGTATTAGCTGAATCAGTTCCGATACTATCTTGTGCACCAATACCTAAAAATGCAGCATAAGTCATATCATCCATTGCTAAATTTTTATTAACTTTTCCTTCGGTTGAGCCACCTATCATAAGTCTTGCAGCAGTTCTATGAGCTACTGAAAGTCCATCTCCAACGATAAAAATAACATTTTTTGCTAATGGTTTTTTGCTCTCAAACATTTCCCATTTTACTTTTTCGTCCTTGCCATCGCCACTTGCAACTACTTCATAGTTTCCTTTTGGTAAGGTAATATCTCTAACCCAAATAGTTGAGCCAAGCCCTTCTTCATTTTGGATGAATTCTATCTTATCACCAAATGTATCCTTTAAACTTTTGCCGTTTATTTCAACTTTTGCATCTTCTAAATTCAGCTCTTTATTAAACTCGACTTTTATATCAAATTTAGAATCTGCAACTAATTCAGCTCTATCAAGCGGATAAATTTTCGCTCCAAAAACAGAACTTATACTTGTTAAAAATAAAACCGCAACTAATGAAAATTTTTTCATAAAAACCTCCTAATTTATAGATTCAAGTCAAAGTATAAAAAAACTAAGAAACTTTTTAATTACAAAAAATTTTTAAAATAAAAATAGTATAATTTTGGCTTAGGAGATAATATGAAAATATTTTATTCATCATTTGTAGTGATGATTTTTGGACTTTTAATAAGTTTTTTTATAGGAAATTTCAAGGCTGTTTATATCTGTTTCTTGCTTGCTATTTTGGAAGTTAGCCTTAGTTTTGATAATGCGGTTGTAAATGCAAAAATCTTAAACCAAATGAATGAAGTATGGAGAAAGAGATTTATTATCTTTGGTATTCCGATTGCTGTTTTTGGAATGAGGTTTTTATTTCCACTTCTTATAGTTTCTATTTTTTCGGGACATTCAATGCTTCAAACTCTAAATTTTGCTATTAATTCACCTGAATTATATCATGAGGCTTTAAGTCAAAATAAAGATGAAATCTATATTTTTGGTGGAGCATTTTTAATGATGGTGTTTTTCGATTTTTTCTTTGATAGCCAGAGGAAAATACATTGGTTAGAGTTTATAGAAAATAATAAAATTATTGAATTTTTTAAAAAATTTGCAAATATAAATTTGATTTTAGCGATTTTTTTAGGACTTATTTTTATGCAAAAAACTTCAAATTTAACTTATGGACTTTGCTTTTTTTCTGCCATTTTTATACATTTGTTAATATCATCTTTAAATGAGACTTTTAGTTCAGGAAGTGTTAGAAATGGAATTATTGGGTTTTTATATTTGGAGGTTTTGGATGCAAGTTTTAGTTTTGATGGCGTAATTGGAGCATTTGCTTTAAGTGAAAATATCTTTATTATTATGATAGGCCTTGGAATTGGCGCTATGTTTGTAAGAAGCATAACAATATACTTGGTTGAGAAAAAAACTCTTTTAAAATTTGCATATTTAGACCATGGCGCACATTATGCGATACTTGCACTTTCTATTATAATGTTTATACAAGTTTTTTACGAGGTTAGTGAAATCATAACTGGAACCATAGGATTTTTATTTATTTTTTTAGCTTTTTTAAGCTCTATTTATAAAAATAGATGCGATAATTTGCAAGCAAAAGTTGATTAAGGCTTAAAGTGCCTTAATCATTTTTTGATAAACTTCTCCATAGATATCTAAGTTATCGTGAAATTTAAAACCGAATTTTGTATAAAGTTCAGGGGTGTGAGTAACTAAGCTCATTTTTTTAAGATCAGAGTTTTTGGCTATTTGTATAGCTTCATTCATTAAAGCTTTAAAATATCCTTTGCCTCTAAATTTTGGATCAACTGCAACACTATCTATATAAAATTCATCATCTTCACACTCTTTTTTTGTCAAATTTTTAGAGCCAAGTTGTTTTAACCTTTCATTAAAAACTGCGTCTAAAAAGTCACTTTCATATCCTTTGTAAAATATCATAGCCCCACAGATATTTCCGTTTTCATCTTCATACACTATTGTATTTTCATATGACAGGCGATTATTTTTAGCTCTAAAAAAAGTTTCAAATTTTTCTATTTTTTTATCATAGTCTGTTTCATTTAAAATCACTCCGCTAATGTCATCCATTGCCAAATCAAGTATTTTAACGCATTTTTTTGCATCGCTTGGCCTTGCTTTTCTTACCATTTGATCTCCTTAAAATTTGCGTGATTTTACCAAAATTAAAATTTATTTTTGCTTACATTTTTTAATGCTTTTACTTCATAAGTAAGCCTATGAAAATTTGTATATCCGTATTTTAAAATAGCTTCAATATGTGCTTTTGTAGCGTATCCTTTATGTTTTAAAAAACCATATTCTGGGTATTTTTTATTAGCCGTTTTTAAATTTTCATCTCTTGTGACTTTAGCTAAAATACTTGCTGCACTTACCTCTTTTATTAGTGCATCAGCTTTTATCATAGTTTTTATTTTTTGGACTTTAAAATTTGTATTTCCATCATAAATATATTCAAACTCATCCCCGAAATAATTCAAAATTTCTAAAAGCCCATTTTTTAAACACTCTGAAAGCCCTATTTTATCAACATCTTGGCTTGTAAAAGTAACAATTTTAAATTTTGCATTTTTACAAATTTCATTAAAAAGAACTACTCTTTTTTTCTCGCTTATCTTTTTACTATCTTTTAGACCATCTATCTCTTTATCTAAAACAACTCCAGCCATACATAAATCACCTGCCAAGCATCCGCGCCCAGCTTCATCAATGCCGCAAATTTTCATAAATTTCCTTAAATGCTTAAAGCATATTGCCAAAACGGTGTTATTTCACACTTTATGCCCTCTATTGTAAAACTTTCCTCATTTCCCATTGTTATTGCATAAAGTTTTGAAATTCTCATTTTTTTTAGTTTTTCAAAAAGTTTTTTAAATTTTAAATATATAAACCCGCTTGTTGTAAAGGGGATGATTAAAAAAGCTAAATTTTGATTTTGCAAATTTTTATTTGGCAAGTAAAAGTCAAAATCATCCGTAAAATAAATTTCTCTATCAAGCGTTAAAAGTTCACATAATAGAGCATTTTGAAGTTTTTTAATAAAATGTTTTTTATAGCTTAAATTATCCATAAAAGCAAAATCTCCAAAATAAATTCTTTTAGAGGTTGATTTAAATTTTGGTACAAATTTGATAATCCCTTCATCCTCAAACTTAAAAACAGCCTCATAAACTTTATCTTTTGAAATTTTATAAAATTCTTTTAGATTTGTATAAATTTTGTTTGTACTAAAATTTTGATTTACAAATTTAGCGCACTCTAAAAGTACTAAAAGTTCATTTTCACTATAATTTGCTTTAAGATTATTTTGAATTGAAATTTTATCATTTATGCTATTTCCTCTTGTTAAAAATTCGCTAAACATTGCCCCAAGATCATTAGTTTTTCCTTCAAGTGCAATAAACTCTTCAAAATCAAGCATATTTAAGTTGTATTTTTTAAAATCATTTAAATTTAATGATTTTTGTCTTGTTGTAAGATAAATATTTTTTATATTTGTATTTCTAGAGCTTAGGTTTTCAATTATTTTTAAGAGCTTTGAATCATTGGTTTTTAGATTGTCAATTCCAATAAATTTAATTTTTTTATTTAAATTTAAAAATTTTAAAAAATCAGCTTCGTCAAAATTTAGACGCAAATCATCAAGATCTATGTATAAAATTTCATCTTTTTGATTTTCAAAAAGCAGATTTAATAAAATTTGACTTTTGCCTGAGTTTAGTTGACCGCAAATTAAAGCCTTGTCACTATTAATTTTAATTTTTCTAGCAATTTTATTTTGAAAAATTGGTGGGTTTTCATAAAGATAATTTAAATTTTCCATAGAAAAATTATAGCTAATTTAACTTAATTTTTAAATTTTTAAAAATTTTTAATAAAATGAAAACTTTCCTTTTAATAAGGAAATAAAAAAGATAAATTTTAGATAAAATGCCGTAAAATATTGACTTTGCAAAATAATTCCTATATAATCACAATCTTTTTAAATCAAAAAAAAGGTCGCATTTTTTGCGACAAGTTCTTTATGAAGGAAAAAACTATGGAAAGAATTAGGTTAAAGTTAAAAGCTTACGACCATAGAGTTTTAGATAGAACAGTTACAGCAATAGTAGAAGCTGTCAAAAGAACAGGTGCGGATGTCAGAGGTCCAGTGCCTATGCCTACAAAGATCAAACGCTATACAGTCTTAAAATCTCCACACGTAAATAAAGATTCAAGAGAGCAGTTTGAGATAAGAATTCACACCCGTATGCTTGATATCGTTGCAGCAACTCCTGAGACTGTAGATTCACTTACAAAATTGGATCTTGCACCAGAAGTTAATGTTGAAGTTCGTGCAATGGGTAATAAGGGGTAAATTTATGGAATATATAGTAGAAAAGATAGGTATGAGCAGAACCGTTGATAGAGTTAGCCTACCAGTTAGTCTGCTAAGAGTTATAAACACCAAAGTTTGTGAAGTTGGTGAAAATAATAAAGCCATTGTTGCTTATGCAAGTGGTAAATCTAATAATAAAACTATAGCAGGACAACAAAAAAAATATAGTCTAAGTAAAGAGTTCAATAAATTTGCTAGCTTAGAAGTAGCAAATAGCGAAATAGGCGACCAAGATATGACTCCTTTAGATGGGGCAAAAGTTATAAAAGCAAGCTTTAATACTAAAGGTAAAGGTTATCAAGGTGTTATGAAAAGACATGGTTTTGCAGGCGGTCCAAAATCTCACGGAAGTAGATTTCACAGAAGATCAGGATCAATTGGTAACTGTGAGTGGCCAGGACGCGTTCAGCCTGGTAGAAAAATGCCTGGACAAACAGGAAATGTAAAAGTTACAGTTAAAAACGAAGTTGTTAGCTTTGATAAAGACAATGGTGTTTTAGTTGTAAAAGGTTCTGTTCCTGGATTTAATGGTGCAATGGGTAGAATAAGGATAGTAAAATGAGTAAAGTAGCAGTATTTAATGAAAAGCTTGAAAATGCAGGCGAGATAGAACTTCCTGTAAAATATAGCGAAGTAAATCCACACAACTTATATTTATATGTAAAATCATACCTTGCAGCTGTTAGATCAAATACAGCTCATACTAAAACAAGATCTGAAGTAAGTGGTGGTGGTAAAAAACCATGGCGCCAAAAAGGTCGTGGCGGTGCGAGAGCTGGCTCAACTAGAACGAATGTTTGGGTTGGTGGTGCAGTATCTTTTGGACCAAGCAATGAAAGAAACTACACTCAAAAAATCAATAAAAAACAAAAAAGACTTGCACTTGAAAGAGCACTTTTTGAAAGAGCCGAGCAAGGTAAAATTTTTGCTGTTGAAAGTATTGACATAGAGTCAGGCAAAACAAAAGATGCTAATAGTTTCATCAATAACTTTAAAGTTAGAGATGCTTTAATTGTTGGAGACTTATCATCTGTTGATAGTTTAGAAAGTGCAAAAAGAATTCAAAATACATTCTTAGCATATAGAAATTTAACAAATTGCTATGCTATTGATGTAAGTGAAATAAATGCTTATTTAGTAAAAGTATATAGTGCGGTTATTATTGAAAAATCGGCACTTGATAAGATAATAAAAGAGGGTTAAAATGGCAGATATAACAGATATAAAAACGATTCTTTATACAGAAAAAACTTTAGACCTTCAAGAAAGTGGTGTGGTTGTTATTCAAACATCAACAGATGTAACTAAAAATAAACTAAAAGCTATATTAAAAGAGTATTTTGGAATCACACCTTTAAAGATAAATTCATTAAAAATGGATGGTAAAGTTAAAAGATTTAGAGGAAGAATTGGCACAAGAAATAGTTATAAAAAATTCTATGTTAAACTTCCTGAAGGTGCAAGCCTAGAAAGTATAGGAGCATAAGATGTCAGTAAAACATTATAAACCATATACTCCAAGTAGAAGATTTATGAGTGGTTTAAGCAGTGATGATATAACTGCAAAAGCAAGTGTAAGATCACTTCTTAAAAAAGTTCCTGCAACTACTGGAAGAAACCACAATGGAAGAATAACTTCAAGACATAAACAAGCCGGAGCTAAAAAACTTTATAGAATTATTGATTTTAAAAGAAGTAAATTTGGCATTGAGGGTAAAGTAGAGGCTATTGAGTACGATCCAAATAGAAATTGTAGAATTGCATTAATTAGCTACAAAGATGGTGAAAAAAGATATATTATTCAACCAAATGGCTTAAAAGTTGGCGATGTTATCGCTTCTGCTGAAAGTGGTCTTGATATAAAACCAGGCAATGCTATGAAACTAAAAAGCATCCCTCTTGGAACAATTTTACATAATATTGAGCTAAAACCTGGCAAAGGTGCACAGATGGCAAGAAGTGCTGGTGGATATGCTCAACTTATGGGTAAAGAAGAAAAATATGTTGTATTAAGATTGCCAAGCGGTGAAATGAGAAGAGTTTTAGCTGAGTGTATGGCAACTATTGGTGAAGTTGGAAATGAAGAATGGGCAAATGTTGTTATCGGTAAAGCTGGTAGAAATAGACATTTAGGAATTCGCCCTCAAACAAGAGGTAGTGCGATGAACCCTGTTGATCACCCACACGGCGGTGGTGAAGGTAAGAAGAACTCAGGTCGTCATCCAGTTACTCCATGGGGACAACCAACCAAGGGTCTTAAGACTAGACGCAAAAAAGCTAGTGATAAACTTATAATTTCAAGAAGGAAAGGAAAATAGAGATGGCTAGATCACTCAAAAAAGGTCCTTTCGTTGATGATCATGTAATGAAAAAGGTAGAAGTTGCTAAAAAAGCAAAAGATAATAAGCCGATTAAAACTTGGTCAAGAAGAAGCACGATTGTACCTGAAATGATTGGACTTACATTTAATGTTCATAACGGTAAAAGTTTTATACCTGTGTATATTACAGAGCATCATATAGGTTATAAATTAGGTGAGTTTGCTCCAACAAGAACTTTTAAAGGCCACCGTGGCTCAGTTCAAAAGAAAATCGGTAAATAGGAGTAGAGTATGAGTAAATCAATTATTAAATTTGTTCGTATTTCTCCGACAAAGACTAGACTTATAGCAAAACAAATTCAAGGTATGAATGCGGAATTTGCTCTTGCAACATTGGAATTTACACCAAATCGTGGCGCAAAATATATTGCTAATGCTATATCAAGTGCCGTTGCAAATGGTGGATATGAGCCAGAAGAAGTTATAGTTAGTTCATGCAGAGTAGATGCAGGTCCTGTTCTAAAAAGATTTAGACCTAGAGCAAGAGGATCAGCTAGCAAGATTAGAAAACCTACTTCTCATATAATGGTAGAAGTTTCAAAATTACAAAAGAAGGAAGCGTAAAATGGGACAAAAAGCCAATCCAATAGGACTAAGACTAGGAATTAATAAAAACTGGGAGTCTAGATGGTTTCCTTCAAAGGAGAATTTGCCTGTAAATATTTCTGAAGATTATAAAATTAGAAAATTTTTAAAATCAAAATTATATTATGCAGGTATAGCTCAAATCATTATAGAAAGAACAGCAAAAAAAATTAGAATAACTATTGTTGCTGCAAGACCTGGAATTATTATCGGTAAAAAAGGTAGCGAAGTTGAAGTTTTAAAACAAGATGTTGTAAAACTTATTGGTAAAGATGTTAATATTAACATAAAAGAAGAGAGAAAATCAGGTTCATCTGCTCAACTTGCTGCTGAAAATGTTGCTATGCAGCTTGAAAGAAGAGTTGCTTTTAGAAGAGCAATGAAAAAAGTTATCCAAAATGCACAAAAATCAGGTGCAAAAGGTATAAAAGTTGTAGTATCTGGAAGACTTGGTGGTGCTGAAATGGCAAGAACAGAGTGGTATTTGGAAGGTAGAGTTCCACTACATACTTTTAGAGCCAAGATAGATTATGGATTTGCAGAAGCTCACACTACTTATGGAAATATCGGCGTAAAAGTTTGGATATTTAAAGGTGAGGTTTTACATAAAGGACTTGAGCCTGAAAAAACAGAAGAAAACGCACCAAAAAGATCAAGAAGAACAAGAAGAGGTAGATAATTATGTTAATGCCAAAAAAGACTAAATATAGAAAAATGATGAAGGGCAGAAACCGAGGTTATGCTACCAGAGGAACTCAACTTACTTATGGTACCATTGGTATAAAGGCTGTTGAGGCAGGTAGAATAAACTCACGCCAAATTGAAGCGGCTCGTATTGCAATGACAAGACATGTGCAAAGACAAGCTAAAATTTGGATTTGTGTTTTCCCTGATAAACCTTTAACTAAAAAACCTTTAGAAACTCGTATGGGTAAAGGTAAAGGCGGTGTTGAAGAGTGGGTTATGAATATAAAACCTGGTAGAATCATATTTGAAATGGCAGGGCCAAGTGAGAAGCTTTCAAGATCAGCACTTACTCTATCAATGCATAAGTTGCCATTTAAATCAAAAATAGTAACAAGAGAGAGTGAAAATGAACTATACTGAGATAAAAGATAAAAGTGTAGCTGAGTTAAACACTATGCTAATAGAGAAGAAAAAGTTGCTTTTTGAATTAAAAAGAAAGCTAAAAACTATGCAACTTACAAACCCTAATGAAATTCGTGAGGTTAAAAAAGATATTGCTAGAGTTAAAACTGCCATTACAGCAGTTAATAAGGGAGCATAAATGACAACATCAAAAAGAGTTATTCAAGGCGTTGTACTTAAAAAAGCAGGAGATAAAACTGCAACTGTTTTAGTTGAGAGAAAAGTTATGCATCCTAGATATAGAAAATTTGTTAAAAGATTTAAAAAATATTTAGTGCATGATGAAGCAAATCAAACACAAATAGGCGATGTTATCTCAGCAATTGAGTGCAGACCGCTTAGCAAAAATAAAGCATTTCGCTTATATAAAGTTGTAAAAAAAGGAGTTGAGTAATGATTCAAAGCTTTACAAGACTTTCAGTAGCTGATAATAGCGGTGCTAAAGAATTAATGTGTATAAAAGTTTTAGGTGGAAGCAAAAGAAGATATGCAACAGTTGGTGATACCATTGTTTGTTCAGTTAAAAAAGCTCTACCTAACGGAAAAATGAAAAAAGGTCAAGTTGTTAAAGCTGTTGTTGTTAGAACTAAAAAAGAAATTCAAAGGCTTGATGGGTCTTTAATTAGATTTGATGACAATGCAGCTGTTATTCTTGATGCAAAAAAAGAGCCAGTTGGAACTCGTATTTTTGGACCAGTTGGTAGAGAAGTAAGATATGGTGGATTTATGAAAATAGTTTCACTTGCACCGGAGGTTTTATAATGATAACAAAATATAAAATTAAAAAAGGCGACAGTGTTAAGATAATTGCTGGTGATGACAAAGGCAAGACCGGAGTTGTAAAAAGTGTTTTTGCAAAAGAAGGAAAAGTTATTGTCGAGGGTTGCAAAGTAGCTAAAAAGGCTGTTAAGCCTAGTGAAAAATTTCCTAATGGCGGTTTTGTAGGTGAGGAAATGCCTATGGATATTTCAAATGTTGCAAAGGTTGAGGAGTAATTTATGAATAGACTTAGAACTAAATATAATGACCAAGTAAGACCTGAGCTTATAAAAGAATTTGATATAAAAAATCCTATGTTAATTCCTGCTATTGAAAAAATAGTTATTAGCGTTGGTGCTGGCGATGCTGCAAGAGATCAAAAAGTATTTCAAAATATGATAGATACAATCTCTTTAATAGCTGGACAAAAAGCACTTGGCGTAAATGCTAAAAAATCAGTTGCAAGCTTTAAAGTAAGAGAGGGTTACCCTGTAGGAATAAAAGTAACTTTAAGAAAAGATAATATGTTTGTCTTTTTAGATAAGCTTATCTCTGTTGCACTTCCAAGAGTAAAAGATTTTAGAGGTCTTCCAAAAAATGGTTTTGATGGAAGAGGAAACTATAACTTTGGTTTGGACGAGCAGTTAATGTTCCCAGAAGTTGAGTATGATAAAATTTTAAGAACTCACGGTATGAACATCACTATAGTTACAACAACAAATAGCGATAAAGAGGCTTACAGACTTTTAGAAGTTTTGGGTATGCCTTTTTCAAAAGGAAATTAATATGGCAAAAAAATCAATGATAGCTAAGGCAAGTAGAGAGGCTAAATTTAGCTCTAGAAAATACACAAGATGTAAAATTTGCGGAAGATCAAAGTCTGTTTATAGAGACTTTGGACTTTGTAGAGTTTGTCTTAGAAAAATGGCTAATGAAGGTCTAATTCCAGGCCTTAAAAAATCAAGTTGGTAAGGAAGAGTTATGTTGAATGATTTAATATCAGATGCTTTAACAAGAATTAGGAACGCTAGCTTAAGAAGACTTGACACAACAAAACTTCTACACTCTAAATCAGTTGAGGCAATAGCTAGAATTTTAACAGAGAAAGAGTATCTTGAAAGTTATAATGTTGTAGAAGAAGACAATAAAAAATTTATAAATGTTGTTTTAAAATATGATGAAAATGGTAGAAGCGTTATAAATGAGCTAACTAGAGTTTCAAAGCCAAGTAGAAGACTTTACCAAGGTAAAGATGAGATAAAAAGATTTAAAAATGGTTATGGAACAGTTATAGTTTCAACAAGCCAAGGTATTATGGCTGGTATAGAAGCTAGCAAAAGAGGAATTGGCGGCGAAGTTCTTTGTACAGTTTGGTAAGAACTTTTTAAATCTGCTTTTTATGGTATTGTGGTATCCATTCTTAAAAGTAGACATACCCTAGACAAGTAAAAAGGAAAAAAATGTCAAGAATAGGCAAACAACCGATATCTATTCCAAAAGGTATAGATGTAAGTCTAAACTCAACTGTTTTGAGTTTTAAAAAAGGTAATATTACTCAAGAGCTAGATACAAAAGGCTTTGTAAATGTTGAGTTAAAAGATGGCTCAATAGTTTTTTCACCAAAAGGCGAAGATAGACAAAGTAGAGCTTTTTGGGGAACTTATAGATCATTGGCACACAACATTGTAGTTGGTTTAACTGATGGTTTTTCAAAAAAACTTGAAGTAAATGGTGTTGGATATAGAGCTGCTGTTAAAGGCAATGTATTAGAATTAAATTTAGGTTTTTCACACTCTATTAACTATAAGCTACCAGAAGGCGTCGCAGCTAGTATTGAAAAAAATATAATAACAATATCTGGCTATAATAAACAAAATGTTGGCCAAGTAGCAGCTGAAGTTCGCGAGTTTAGACCACCTGAGCCATACAAAGGTAAGGGTATAAAATATGTAGATGAGCGAATTATCCGCAAAGCCGGAAAAACATCTAAGAAATAAGGGTAAAAAATGAAAGCAAATATTTTAAAGAAAAAATTATCTCTAAGAATAAAAAGAAAAAAAAGAGTTAGAGCTAAAATTTCAGGTGTAGCTGCTTGCCCTAGAATTTCTATTTTTAAATCAAACAAAACTGTTTATGCACAAGCAATTGATGATGTAGCTTCACAAACAATTTGTGCAAGTAGCGGTAGTGTTTTAAAATTAAAAGCTAATAAAGATGGCGCTATAGCTTTAGGAAAAGATATGGCAGATAAGTTAAAAGAAAAAGGGATAGATCAGGTGGTTTTTGATAGAAACGGATATTTATATCACGGTGTTATTGCGTCATTTGCTGATGCATTAAGAGAAAATGGCATTAAGCTGTAGCCCTAAGGATAGAAAATGGAAAATTACAATAAAGAAGAATTTGAAGAAGTAATCGTTGATATCAGTAGAGTGGCTAAAGTTGTTAAAGGTGGTAGAAGATTTAGATTTACAGCTTTAGTTGTTATAGGCAATAAAAAAGGCTTAGTGGGATATGGTTTTGGAAAGAGTAAAGAAGTTCCTGATGCTATTAAAAAAGCAGTTGATGATGCATTTAAAAATATCATTAAAGTAAAATTAAGCGGAACAACAGTTCCTCATGATGTTGAAGCTAAATTTAACGCTAGTAAAATTTTACTAAAACCTGCTAGCGAAGGAACTGGAGTTATCGCTGGTGGTTCAACTCGTCCTGTTTTAGAACTTGCTGGAATTCAAGATATCTTAACTAAGTCTTTAGGTTCTAACAACTCATCAAATGTTGTAAGAGCAACTATTAAAGCTCTTAGTATGATGAAAGGATAATATATGGGATTAGAAAATTTACAAAAAGCAGTTGGCTCAACTTCTTCTAAAAAAAGAATTGGAAGAGGCAGAGGAACAGGCTGGGGAAAAACAGCTGGAAAAGGAATGAAAGGTCAAAGAGCTAGAACTGGCTTTAATGAAAAAAGAGGTTTTGAAGGTGGACAACAGCCACTTCAAAGAAGACTTCCAAAAGTTGGTTTTACTTCTAGAGTAGAAAAACCTTATGTTATCAATGTAGAAAAAATTTCAGCTATCAAAAATTTAGATGAGATTACTTTTGAAAGCATAAGATCAGTACATAAATTTTCAAACAAAATTTCAAAAATAAAATTAATTGGTGCAAGCGCCAAAGATCTTATTTCAAAAATAAAAGATGAAAATATAAGAACTAGCGGACAAAACTAATGAGTAAGTCACTTCGTAATAAAATCTTGATAACTTTTGGATTTTTGTTTGTCTATAGAATACTGGCTTATGTGCCAGTTCCTGGTGTAAATGCCGATGTTATTAGAGACTTTTTTACAACAAATAGTGATAATGCATTCGGTATGTTTAATATGTTTAGTGGTAAAGCCGCTGAAAGACTTAGTATAATTTCACTTGGTATTATGCCTTATATTACAGCTTCTATTATTATGGAGCTTTTAGCAGCAACTTTTCCAAAGCTTGGACAACTAAAAAAAGAAAGAGATGGTATGCAAAAATATATGCAAATCATCCGCTATGCAACTGTTTTAATAACAGTAGTTCAAGCTATTGGAGTAAGTATAGGACTTAAACACATGGGATCTGAGGCTGTATTAATAGATCAAAATTTATTTATAGCAATTTCATGCGTGTCTATGCTAACAGGAACTATGCTTTTAATGTGGATAGGTGAACAAATCACTCAAAAAGGTATAGGAAATGGAATAAGTTTAATTATCTTTGCAGGTATTGTAAGTGGGCTTCCTTCAGCAATAGTTGGCGCTGTAAATTTAGTAAATACAGGCGAGATGAATTTCTTAGTACTTATTCTAATAGTCTTAATAGTCCTTCTTACTATTGGCTTTGTTATTTTTGTAGAACTTGGAGAAAGAAGAATTCCAATTTCTTATTCAAGAAAAGTTATGATGCAAAATCAACATAAAAGGATAATGAACTATATTCCGGTAAAAGTGAATTTAAGTGGAGTAATTCCTGCAATTTTTGCTAGTGCTGTTTTGATGTTTCCACTTACTATGTTCCAAGCAAGTTCAAATCCTATAATGCTAAAAATAAATGACTTTTTTAGTCCGAACGGCTATATGTTTCAAATTTTAATGTTTTTATGTGTTGTATTTTTTGCATATTTTTATGCAACAATTGCATTTAATTCAAAAGATATTAGCGAGAATTTAAAAAAACAAGGTGGATTTATTCCAGGAGTTAGACCTGGTGAAAATACTGCTACTTTTTTAAACGATGTTGCTGGAAGACTTACTTTTTGGGGTGCTATTTATCTAGGACTTATATCAACGCTTCCTTGGCTTTTGGTTAAATTTTTAGGTGTGCCTTTTGCTTTTGGAGGAACTTCAGTTTTGATTGTTGTTTCAGTTTCATTAGACACTATGAGAAAAATTGAAGCACAAATTTATATGAATAAATTCCAAACTTTAAGTGCAGTAGGACTTTAAAAATGGCAATTTCATTAAAAAGTGTTGATGATATTAAACACTTAAGAGCGGCAAACAAACTTGTCGCTCAAACACTTGATTATACAAAAGAGTTTTTAAAAGCTGGTATGACACTTTTAGAAGTTGATAAAAAAATAGATGATTTTATAACTAAAAATGGAGCTTATCCAGCATTTAAAGGACTTTATAATTTTCCAAATGCAGCTTGTTTATCACTAAATGAAGTATGTATCCATGGTATTCCAGATAACACTATTTTAAAAGAAGGTGATATTTTAGGTGTAGATATTGGAACAAGGCTTAATGGATATTACGGTGACAGCGCTAGAACTTTTGGGATTGGTGAAATTTCAAAAAGCGATGAGGATTTAATTAATTGTAGTAGGGATGCACTTTATTTTGCTATTAAGAATATAAAAGTAGGGATGCATTTTAAAGAACTTAGCTTTTTAATAGAAAATTTCATTCTTGATAGGGGATATGTTCCACTTGAGGGATATTGTGGTCATGGCATTGGTAAAAAGCCTCACGAAGAGCCAGAAATTCCAAATTATTTAACAGGAAAAAATCCAAAACAAGGTCCAAAGATAAAAAATGGAATGGTTTTTTGTATTGAACCTATGATTTGTCAAAAAAGTGGCGAAGCTGTTGTAGCAAGTGATGGCTGGGCAGTAACTAGCAAAGACGGTCTTAGAACAAGTCACTACGAACACTGCATCGCTGTAGTAAATGGAAAAGCTGAAATTTTAAGTATTGCTTAAATTTAAAGGAAGTCCTTTAAATTTAAGTTTTAATTCCGAGCTGTTTAATTTTTATTTTTTTTAAACATACACTCTACATTAAAAATCCAAATAAGCTTTGTTGAAAAATTTATATGTACTAATAATTTATGTCATAATGCAGTTAAAAATTTATTAAAAATACAATTTTGAGAAATTCATTAAACGCATTTTAAATAATTTATGGTAAAATCAAAAATTCAATGCAAAATAAAAAAGAAAGGAGAAAATGTGGCAAAAGATGATGTTATTGAAATAGATGGTAATGTTATAGAAGCTTTACCAAACGCTACTTTTAAAGTAGAACTTGATAATAAACATGTTATTTTATGTCATATCGCAGGCAAGATGAGAATGCACTATATAAAAATTATGCCTGGTGATAGAGTAAAAGTTGAGCTTACACCTTATAGCCTTGATAAAGGCAGAATTACTTATAGGTATAAGTAAATTTAAAGCTTTTTTAGATAAAATAACGGCTTGCAACAAACTGTGTGAAGAAGTGTTTTTAAAATTACCACTGTTTTAAAAACAGTTGGCTAAAATAAATTCGCCTAAATTTAGGACATCTTTTAGCCTAAGTGCAGTCATAGCAAAAAAGTGGAATAATTTTTTTGGAGACAGATATGAAAGTTCGTCCTTCTGTAAAGAAGATATGTGACAATTGCAAAATTGTTAAACGTAAAGGCATAGTTTTCGTTATATGCGATAACCCAAGACATAAGCAAAGACAAGGATAAAATATGGCTCGTATTGCAGGTGTTGATTTACCAAAGAAAAAAAGAATCGAGTATGGTCTAACCTACATTTATGGCATAGGGCTTTTTTCATCAAGAAAAATCCTTGACGCAGTTGGAATTTCTTACGATAAAAGAGTTCATGAGCTAAGCGAAGATGAAGCAGCAGCAATTAGAAAAGAGATCCAAGAACACTATATGGTTGAAGGTGATCTTAGAAAAAGTGTTGCGATGGATATCAAAGCACTTATGGATTTAGGAAGTTACAGAGGTTTAAGACATAGAAAAGGTCTTACTGTAAGAGGTCAAAAAACAAAGACAAACGCTAGAACTAGAAAAGGTAAGCGTAAAACTGTCGGTGCAGCTGCAAAGTAGTAGGAGTTAGATAATGGCAAAAAGAAAAGTAATTAGAAAAAAAGTAGCTAAAAAAAGTATAGCTAAAGGAATTGTTTTTATCAGTGCTTCGTTTAATAATACTATGATAACTGTAACTGATGAAATGGGAAATGTAATATCTTGGAGTAGTGCAGGTGCACTTGGCTTTAAAGGTAGTAAAAAATCAACTCCTTATGCAGCTCAGCAAGCAGTTGAAGATGCTATCAATAAAGCAAAAGAACATGGTATAAAAGAAGTTGGTATTAAGGTTCAAGGACCTGGAAGTGGTCGTGAAACAGCTGTAAAAAGTGTTGGTGCGATCGAGGGCATTAAAGTAACATATTTTAAAGATATAACTCCACTTCCTCATAATGGTTGCAGACCTCCTAAAAGAAGAAGAGTGTAAGGAGTAGAATATGGCAAGATATACAGGACCAGTTGAAAAATTAGAAAGAAGATTAGGGGCTGATTTAGGTTTAAAAGGTGAAAGAAGATTAGCAGGAAAAGATGCACTTAGTAAAAGACCTTTTGCACCAGGACAGCATGGACAAAGAAGAGCTAAAATAAGCGAGTATGGACTACAGCTTCGTGAAAAACAAAAAGCTAAATTTATGTATGGATTAAACGAAAAACAATTTAGAAATTTGTTTAAGGAAGCATCAAGAAAAGATGGAAACACAGGTTCTATTTTTGTTCAATTATTAGAGCAAAGACTTGATAATGTTGTTTATAGAATGGGCTTTGCAACAACTAGACGCTTTGCAAGACAGCTTGTTAGCCACGGACATATTTTAGTAGATGGAAAAAGAGTTGATATTCCATCATATAGAGTATTTCCAGGACAAAAAGTAGAAATTATAGAAAAAAGTAAAGAAAACCCACAAATCACTAGAGCAGTTGATTTAACAGCGCAAACAGGTTTGGCTCCTTGGGTAGATGTTGAAAAAGATAAAAAATTTGGATTATTTACAAGAATTCCTGAAAGAGAAGAAATTCAAATCCCAATCGAAGAGAGATTTATCGTAGAGCTTTACTCAAAATAATAAGGGGGATATTAATGAAAACAATCACCACTTCAGCCCATACGCCAACTGAGATAAGAGTTGAAAAAGTAAGTGAAAATGTAGCTAAAATAATAGCATATCCATTTGAAACTGGATATGCTGTAACAGTTGCTCACCCACTTAGAAGACTTTTATATACAAGTAGTATTGGCTTTGCACCAACAGGTGTTAAAATCAATGGCGTGGCCCACGAGTTTGATAGCATTGCCGGAATGCTTGAAGATGTTGCTATTTTTATTATGAATCTTAAAAATTTGAGATTTAAATTAAAAAACAACTCAGCAAGAGAGATAGTAGAGTATGAATTTAAAGGACCAAAAGATTTAAAGGGAAGTGATTTAATAAATGATATAGTTGATATCGTAAATCCTGACCAACATGTTGCTACTTTAAATGAAGATGCAGATTTAAAATTTACTATTATTGTAGAAAAAGGCATAGGCTATATCCCAAGCGAAGAGTTAAAAGACTATATTAGTAGCGATTTTATGGCATTAGATGCATTTTTTACACCAGTAAAAAGAGCGATTTACGATATAGAAAATACCTTAGTTGATGATAACCCTGACTATGAGAAAATAGTTTTTACAATTACAACAAATGGTCAAGTTACACCTATTGAGGCTTTCCAAAATGCACTTCAAACAATGCATAGACAACTTGGCGTTTTTGAAAACATAGTTGATGTTGAAAAACCTGTTGGCAAATCTTCATCTTCTCAAAATTCAGAATATGCAAAGCTTTTTGAAAGTATTGAAAATCTAAATTTAAGTGCAAGAAGCTTTAATTGTTTAGATAAAGCTGGTATTAAATTTATCGGCGAGCTTGCTTTAATGGAAGAAAGTATTTTAAAAGATATTAAAAATTTAGGTAAAAAATCTCTTGAAGAGATTAAAGCTGTGATGGAAGAAATAGGCTATCCAGTTGATGCACCTGAGCTTCAAAGTCATAAAAAGCAATTAAATGAAAAAATACAAGAATTAAAAAATGAAAAGAATGAAGGATAAAATATGAGACACGGACATGGTTATAGAAAACTTGGCAGATCGTCAAGCCACCGCGCCGCAACGCTAAAAAATTTAACCATAGCCATTACAAAAAATGGCAAAATAGAAACAACACTTCCAAAAGCAAAAGAACTTAGAAGTTATGTTGAAAAACTTATAACAAAAGCAAAAGTTGGAGATTTTAATGCTCACAGAGTTGTTTTTGCTAGTATTCAAGATAAAGTTACTACAAAAAGACTTGTTGAAGAGATTGCTCCAAAATACAAAGACCAAAACGGTGGTTATACAAGGATAGTAAAAACTAGACTTAGACGCGGTGACGCGGCACAAATGGCTTATATAGAGCTTATTTAAAATCTTTTGAGCTGAATTTTTCAGCTCATTTACAAAATTTAAATTTATAATTTATCAAATTTACGCTAAAATGGTTAAAAAACTTAAGGATATGAAATGCTTCCATTTAGTGATGAAGAGTTAATTGACCCTGTTTTAGAAAGCTTACAAGTTGTTACTCCAATGCTTGAAAGAGATGGTGGCGGACTAAAACTTTTAGGTATTAAAAATGGAGTCGTATATGTAAGACTTACAGGACATTGCCACGGCTGTCCAGCAAGCGATCAAACACTAAAGTATGCTATAGAAAGACAGCTTAAAATCGACATTCATCCAGATTTAAGCGTAGTAAATATACCAATTGGCGAGGATTTTAATATTGATAAATTATAAAGATTTAGGATACAGTGCTTTCAAAGCTTTAGATTTTGAAAATGCAAAACTCTACTTCTCACTTGCGATTAATAAAACAAACAAAGAAGAAATATATTTTTTAATAAATTTATGCGAACTTGCAAAGAGTCAAAATAAAGAAGCGCGTATGCTATTTGATTTTTATATGTTTTCAAAAGATGAGCTTAACCTAGAAGAATTAAACTCAATTTTTGATGAGATAGAACACACCTCTTTTGAAGAGAGTATTGACAATATCATAAAATCAGAAGATGCTGTAACTTATGATGAGTTTAAAAACATAGTTTTAAAAAAAGTTAATTTTAAAGATGGCTTGGAAGGCGTTATGGTATCAACTAAGCTTATTATTCAAAATACTCAAAGTTTTTTGGATTTTATAGAGCATTTACTTGATAATGGGCTTGAAAGCACAGGTGTTGAATATTTTGAAAGCTTTTTACAAATTAATGGCTCAGCATATCCAAAAGCCAAATTTATAGCACAAAAGATAAAAGATTATGAAAATAGATCTAAAAAATAATTTTATTACAGATAATTCAAATGAATGCATTAAAAATTGCTACTTTTTAAAGTGTGATTTTAATGCTAAATTTTGGGAAGATGCAAAAGCAAAAGGTGCCAATCTAATAACTTTAAAAGAAGCAAAAGAACTTTTAAATGTTGATGAAAATATTAAAATAGTGGGCATTACAGGTACAAACGGTAAAACTACAACCGCCGCTGCAATTTATTCAATGTTGCTTGATTTGGGATATAGTGTATTTTTAAGTGGCACAAGAGGAGCGTTTGTAAATGAAAAAATGGTTGATGAAAAAGGCCTTACAACAAGCTCACCTATGAAAACATTAAGCTATTTACTTACTGCCACAAAGCAAAAATGTGATTTTTTTGTTATGGAAGTAAGCTCTCATGCAATTGCTCAAAATAGAATTGAAGATTTAAAGTTTGCTCTTAAAATTTTTACAAATTTATCAGTTGATCATCTTGATTATCACAAAACTATGGAAGAATATGCAAGAGTAAAAAGTAGTTTTTTTGCTGATGAGACCCCAAAACTGATTAATAAAGATGATTCTCATATAAAATTTAATTATAAAAATGCCCATACTTATGCTTTAAAATCTCCAGCAACTTTTAGTATTTTGGCATACTCCATAAAAGATGGCATAGAAGCTGTTATAAAAACACCAAAAGAAGAAGTAAAAATTTCAAGTGATTTGGTTGGTGAGTTTAACCTTTACAACCTACTTGCTGCTTTTAGTGCTGTTGAGATTTTAACTAAGAAAAGTTTAGATGAAATTTCAAAAGCTTTATCAAATTTTGCAGGTGTAAAAGGCAGAGTCGAGGTTGTAAATGATAATCCAAAAGTTATAGTTGATTTTGCTCACACACCTGATGGAATTGAAAAAGTTTTAAACGCTTTAAAAAACAATGAACTTATAGTGGTTTTTGGAGCAGGTGGAGACAGAGATCATACAAAACGCCCTTTAATGGGAGCTATGGTAGAGCATTTTGCAAAAATTTGCATTGTTACAAGTGATAATCCAAGAAGTGAAAATCCAAATGACATCATAGATGATATTTTAAAAGGCATGGAAAATAAAGAGCGTGCTATCGTTGAGCCTGATAGAAAAAAAGCTATAAAAAAAGCTCTATATTTAGCCAAAAATGGTGAAATGGTTGTAATTTTAGGAAAAGGTGATGAGACTTATCAAGAGATAAATGGTGTAAAACATCCATTTTCAGATGAGCTTGTAGTAAAAGAAATTTTAAAAATCAAATAGTAATAAAAAGGTAAAATATGCAAATACAAATGTTACAAAGTAAAATTCACAGAGCAACCGTAACAGATGCAAACTTAAACTATGTTGGATCAATTACAATTGATGAGAATTTAATAAAAGCTGCTAATTTAAAAGAATTTCAAAAAGTTGAAATTTTAGATGTTAATAATGGTGAAAGATTTGCAACCTATATCATAAAAGGTTCTAAAAAAGGCGAAATTTGCTTAAATGGAGCTGCAGCTAGAAAAGTATGTGTTGGAGATATTGTAATAATTGTAAGTTATGCTTTAATGAGCGATGAAGAGGCAAATACACGTAAGCCAACAATTGTGCAAGTAAACTCTAAAAATGAAATAATTAATTAAAGGAAAAGTATGTTTGAGGGAATTGATTTTTCAAAAATGGGCTCTTTAGTTGAAGAGATGCAAAAAAAAGCAAAAGAAATTGAAGCTGAAAATGACAATAAAGAATTTAGCGTAAAAAGTGGCGGTGGAATGGTTGAGATCAAGATAAATGGAAAAGGTGAAATTCTTGATTTAAATATCGATGATGAGTTATTTGAAGATAAAGAAAGCCTTCAAATTTTACTTATTTCAGCTATGAATGATGCTGTAAAACTTATAGAAAATGAGAAAAAAAACCTAGCCTCTAAAATGCTTGGCGGCTTTGGTGGATTTGGAAATTTAGGTGGAGAAAATTCGTGAATGAGCTTGTGATGAGTGGCTTAAAAAATGAATTTGAAAATTTCTTAAAATCAAATTTAATCAAAGCAAAAAGCTATCATCCATACTATGAAAAAGCACTTAATTATATGCTTTCAAATGGTGGTAAATATTTTCGCTCGCAACTTCTTTTAGGTGTTGTAAAAGCTTTAAATGAGGAAAAATTAAAAGATACATTTAGGGTAGCTTTAGCAGTTGAGATGATACATACTTACTCACTAATTCATGATGATTTACCTATTATTGATGATTCTGATTTAAGGCGCGGTGTTATTACAACTCATAAAAAATTTGACGAAATTACAGCTTTATTGGTTGGAGATGCTCTAAACTCACAAGCTTTTTATGAAATTTCAAATGCAAATTTAAATGACACAATAAAAGTAAAATGCTCTCAAACTTTATCAAAAAGTGCCTGTGATATGGTTTTAGGACAAGCACTTGATTGCTATTTTGAAAAAAAGAAACTAGATCTTGATGAGCTTATTTTTTTACACAACCATAAAACCGGAGCATTAATAGCAGCAAGCTTTAAAATGGGAGCAATAATTGCTGGCTTAGATGATAAAAAATGTGATGAGTTTTATAAAATAGGAGTTGATTTAGGTCTTTTATTTCAGATTAATGATGACATAATAGATGCTGTTAAGACTGAAGAAGAAGCTGGAAAGCCAACAAATCACGATGAGGTTAAAAACTCATTTGTAAATTTGCTTGGTGTTAGTAAATCAAGAGAATTTAGAGATGATTTAGCAAATAAAATTTTAAATCAAGTAGATGATTTAAAAATCAAAGAATTATTAAATTTTTTAATACAAAAATACCTAAAAGGATAGTTATGAATACAAAAATTTCAAATACGATTAAGTTTTTAAGTGCCGATATGGTTCAAAAAGCAAACTCAGGACATCCTGGTGCTCCTATGGGGCTTAGCGACATTATGAGCGTGTTAATGAAATTTATAAAGCACAACCCAAAAAATCCAAAATGGCTAAATAGAGATAGACTTGTTTTTTCAGGCGGACATGCTAGTGCTTTAGTTTATAGCTATTTATATTTAAGTGGATATGACTTAAGTCTTGATGATCTTAAAAATTTTAGACAACTTCACTCACGCACCCCAGGTCACCCTGAAATTACTACAAATGGAGTTGAGATAGCAACAGGACCACTTGGACAAGGCATTGCAAATGCAGTTGGCTTTGCGCTTGCTAGTAAATACGCCGCAAATTTATTAAATGATGAAAAAACAAAAGTAATTGATCATAAAGTTTATTGTTTTTGTGGGGACGGGGATTTAGAAGAGGGTATTAGTTATGAAGCATGTGCCTTAGCAGGATTTCACAAGCTTGATAATTTAGTCATAATTTATGACTCAAACAACATCACAATTGAGGGAAGCACAAATTTGGCGTGGAGTGAGGATGTAAAGGCAAGATTTGAAGCGCAAGGTTTTGAAGTTGCTAGAATCGATGGGCATGACTTTACTCAGATTGAATTTGCTTTAAGTGAGGCTAAAAATAAAACAAAACCATATTTAATCATAGCAAATACAAAAATTGCAAAAGGTGCTTTAGAGCTTGAAAACACTTCCAAATCTCACGGTGCTCCACTTGGTGAGGAGCTGATACAAAGAGCAAAAGTAGAGGCCGGATTTGACCCAAATAAACATTTTTTTGTTAGTGAGGATGTCTTATTTCAAACAAGAGCAGCAGTTGAAAAGGGTGATTTAGAAGAGGCATTGTGGAAAAAAAGTTTAGAAAGTTTAACAAGTGAAAAAAAAGAGCTTTTAAACTCACTTTTAAATCCTGATTTTAGCAAGGTTGAGTATCCTGATTTTAGTGGTCAAAAACTTGCAACAAGAAATAGTAACGGTAAAATTATAAATGCCATTTCAAAAGCAGTCCCATCGTTTTTAGGAGGAAGTGCAGATCTTGCTCCATCAAATAAAACAACGCTAAATGATGCAGGAACTTTCCCAGATGGAAAAAATATCCACTTTGGTATTAGAGAACACGCAATGGCAGCTATTAATAACGCTATTGCAAGATATGGTCTTTTTGTTCCATTTTCAGCGACATTTTTTATATTTAGTGATTATCTTAAAAACTCAGCTAGAATGGCGGCTTTAATGAAATTAAAGCACTTTTTTATATTTACTCACGATAGTATTGGCGTTGGCGAAGACGGCCCAACTCATCAACCAATAGAGCAACTCAGCACTTTTAGAGCTATGCCTGGTTTTTATACTTTCCGCCCAGCAGATGGAAATGAAAATGTAAAATGCTGGCAAATAGCTTTAAGTCTAGATGCGCCTTCAGCTTTTGTCTTATCAAGACAAGGGTTAGAGCCACTTCCAAAGCCAGTTTTTGGAGAACCTAAAAATGGCGGATATCTAATAAAAGAAAGTAGTGAAGCAAAAATTACTTTAATTGCAAGTGGAAGCGAGGTAGAACTTTGTTTAAAAGCTGCAAATTTACTCGAAAGTAAAGATATAAAAACAAATGTTGTAAGTGTGCCTTGCTTTGAAATTTTATGCAAGCAAGAAAAAAGTTATTTAAATAGAATTTTAAAAGGAAAAGTTTTAGCCGTTGAAGCAGCAAGTGGCCTAGAGTGGTATAAATTTGCAGATGAGGTTTTAGGCATGCAAACATTTGGTGAAAGTGGTAAAGCCGGAGATTTGTTTAAGCATTTTGGTTTTAGCGACACAAATATAGCAAAAATTGCTGAAAGCTTACTATAAATAAAGGCTAAAAAATGATAAAAAATGCAGTATTAATTATTTTTGGAGTTTTGTTTTTATCAGGTTGTGCGCATTTTGCAAAACATGAACCCCTTAAAATAACTCAAAGAGTTATTTTAAAAGATGAAAACTTATCTAAATTTGAACTTGCAACATTTGATAGTTGGGAAAGTGCGTATTTAAAAGATGATAAAGGTGATGCTTTTTCTTTGGTTAAAAAGCCATCTAAAACTGACATTTGCCTAGCTAATAAAAACAATATAAGTATTTGTTTAAAAGACAAAGTTGCCATTTTAAAAAATCAAAACAAAGAGATAAAATTAAAAGTAACTGATCACATGTGGCTTGATTAGTCAAGTTTTAAACCTTGAAATTAGCATAAAAATAAAATTTATGTTAAAATCAAGGTTTTAATTTTTAAATTTATTTGGGTAGATGTCCGAGTGGTTGAAGGAGCACGCCTGGAACGCGTGTGTAGGGCAACTTACCAAGGGTTCGAATCCCTTTCTACCCGCCATATTTTTAAAAAAATCATAAACTCAAATATGACTAATTTTATCTTATTAATTTACATTTAAAAAAAGTTAATATCTAATTTATCACAAAAGTGTATTATTCCCTTGTCCAACAAGATAAAAACCTCCTTTTTGTAGAAAATGGGTGCTTCTAAGCACCCTAAACTTTCAAATTTAAAAAATAATTCACCACAAAAACACAAAATGTTTTATTTATTTAGTAAATTTAGCTAAAATTCGGTTAATTTAAAAAAGGAAATTTATGCTTACACACTTAGATGAAAATAATCAGCCAAAAATGGTTGATGTAAGTTTGAAAAATGAGACTTTAAGGATTGCAAAAGCAAGCGGCATTATAAGAATGAGCGAAGAAGCTTTTAGGGCAATTAAGGAAAATACCGCTAAAAAAGGACCCGTTCTTCAAACTGCTGTTGTAGCTGCTATTATGGGGACTAAAAAAACAAGCGAACTTATACCGATGTGTCATCCACTTTTAATAAGTTCGGTAAAAGTTGATATCAAAGAACTAAAAAATGCTTTTAAGCTTTTTGTTACTGTTAAAATAACTGGAAAAACAGGCGTTGAAATGGAAGCACTAACTGGCGTTAGTGTAGGGCTTTTAACGATATATGATATGGTAAAAGCCATTGATAAAGCTATGGTTATAGATGAGATTATGCTTTTAAATAAAAGTGGAGGAAAAAGTGGCGAGTATGTGCGATCTTAAAAAAAGTCCTGAAATTTCATATCCAACTTTATGGAGTTATAGAGTTATTTTAAATGGTGATGAAAAAATTATCAAAAATGCTTTAAAAGCACTTGATATTGAAATTTTGCCATCAAATAAAACAGCTAATTTAAATAGCTATAAAGTTAGTTTAATGGTAAATTCCAAGCAAGAAAGAGATGAGATTTTTCAAAAATTAAGCAAAATTTCAAAATTTGTATTATAAAGGTTAATTATGGAAAAATTTAAAGAAGTTTTAAAACAAAATTTAGAAAATAAAAATTTAAATGAGATTATTTATAACAGCGTTTGTGATAGTGTTAGTGAAATTTTAAAAAACAAAAAAGTAATTAACAAAAACGAGCTTTTTTTTGAGTTTATAAACGCTCTTAAAGATGAGAATTTACTAAACAAAGAAAGAGTAAAAAGCGTAATTTATGCTCTTAAAAAAACTCTTAATAAAAAACAAGAAGATGAAATTTATGATCTTTTATACGAAGTTGAAAGGCTTAAAAAAAACATAGGCCTTAAAAGCAAAGAGCTTAGAGAGCAAATTTATAGTGATTTGAAAAATATCGAAGATGAGGTTAAGTCAAAAGACATCTCAAATAAAAATGAAATTTTATCAGCTATAAATGAAGCCTTAATCGATGCCATAGATTTAAAAGACATTATAAAAGAAATAAGCGAAAATGTATTTTTAAGCATAATTGAGTCAAAAAGCGATATTTTTGAAGGCTCGTATGAGTTTTGTAAAAACCTAACTTATAAAAGCATAAATGAGGGCGAGTTTCAAAGATATAGAATTTTAGAAATTTCAAAAACGATAATATTGCGTGCTATAAATGTTGCAAATATTAGCAAAATTTATGCAAAAGATCTTTTAAAAGGTGCAGTTCTAGGTGTAAATGACGGCATTATAAAATCTATGGAAAAATTTCAAAATGAGTTTAAATTTGCACCTGATGAGCTAAGTCAAAAGGCTCAAATTTTAGAAAACGAGCTTTCAAATTTAGAAGAAGAGTTTGTTTTGTTAGTAAAAAATTTAGCTGCGACTACCCAAAACCCAGCAAAAGAAACTCTTAATGAGATATTAAAAAAAGAGTATGATAACTATATTGTTAAGATGAAAAAGCTATCAAGTGATATGATTTCTCAGATAAAATCAAAATTTGAAGATAGCACAATTAGTCAAAATTATAAAGAATTTAGCAAACTTGCTATTAATAAATTTGATGATATAAAAAAAGAAATCACCGCAAAAAGCTCTAAATTTATAGATGATTTTGAACTAAATGACAAGCTTTCAAGCTTAAAAAAAGATATCGATGAGCTAGAAAAGAAGTTTTTTGGAAAATTTAAAGGTAAAAAAGCTGAAAAAAATAGTGATGAAACTAAAGAAATTTCAAACCGTGCCTATACAGCCACAAAAGAAAAAATAGAAGAAAACAAGCTAAAATCAAAGGAATAGTGATGAATAAAATTTTAACAGCGATTTTTACAACATTATTTTTAATAACAGGTTGCGCGACTACTACAAATCCAGGAGTAGTTGGAGTTGCAAGATCACAAATGCTTTTAGTAAGTGCAAAAGAAATGGATCAAGGCGCTGCACTTGCATATACAAGTACTTTAAAAAAAGCAAAAGCTAGTAGGACTTTAAACACAGACCCAATCCAAACAAAAAGAGTTACTAACATCTCAAAAAGACTTATAAAAGAAGTTGGAGTTTTTAGAAATGATGCAAAAAACTGGAATTGGCAAGTAAATGTTATAAAAGAAAATACAGTAAATGCTTGGTGTATGCCAGGTGGAAGAATTGCTGTTTATACGGGCATTATCGAAAAGCTTAAATTAAGTGATGCTGAGCTTGCAGCTGTTATTGGGCATGAAATGTCACATGCTTTAAGAGAACATAGTCGCGAAAAAGCAAGTCGTGATTATGCTAAAAATATAGGAATTTTTGCAGTTGGAGCTCTTACTGGAAGTAATGAAATAGCAAATTTGGCAAATATGGCAGCAACTTATGCAGTCTCACTTCCATTTTCAAGAGAGCAAGAAACAGAAGCTGATAATATGGGAACTGAGCTTATGGCAAGAGCTGGTTATAACCCAAATGCCGCTGTTAATGTGTGGAAAAAAATGAAAAGTTTAAGTCAAAAACAACCTTTAGAGTTTTTATCAACTCACCCATCGCACGATAACAGAATAGCAAATTTAACTAAAATTGCTCAAAAAGTAATGCCACTTTACGAAAACTCTAAAAAGATTTAAAAATAAAAAGCGATTTACTAAACTTTGGTATAATCGCTTTTTGTTAATTACAAATTTAAAGGAACACTTTTGGACACGGACAGTTCGGGTTTAATGTTAATTTTAGCTTTTGTATTTGTGCTTTTAAACGCGTTTTTTGTGCTATCTGAGTTTGCTATTGTTAAGATAAGAAAAAGCAAACTTGAAGAGCTTAGCAAAGACGGTGTTAAAAATGCCAAAATGGCTTACGAGATAACAAATTCACTTGATTCTTATCTTAGTGCAACCCAGCTTGGCATTACAATAAGCTCACTTGCACTTGGTTGGATAGGCGAGCCAGCAGTTGCTATGCTTATAGAAAAGCCTATGAATTCTCTTTTTGCGGCAAATTCTACTGTGATTCACTCAGTCTCATTTATCATTTCATTTACTTTTATTACTCTTTTGCATGTTGTCTTAGGAGAGCTTGTTCCAAAGTCAGTAGCTATAGCAACACCTGAAAAATCAGTGCTTTTTATAGCAAAGCCTCTTCATGCTTTTTGGGTGATATTTAAGCCATTTATTGCGGTATTTGACTTTTTAGCCGGGGGAATTTTAAAGCTTATTGGTATAAGGCCAGCTGGAGAAAATGAGATAGCTCACTCAGAAGAAGAGATAAAAATAATCGTTGCAGAAAGTCTAAAAGGTGGAGTTTTAGACTCTATTGAAACACAAATTATTAAAAATGCAGTTGATTTTAGTGATACTGTTGCAAAAGAGATTATGACGCCACGAAAACAGATGATTTGTTTAAATGCTCAAAAAAGCTATGATGAAAACTACAAAAAAGTTATCGAGTCAAAATACACACGATTTCCATACATTGATGGAAGTAAAGATAGCGTTTTAGGGATGATTCATATAAGAGATATTTTACAAAGTGATAAAAAAGATTTCAACAAAATAGTTAGAAAAATTTTAATAGTCCCAGAAAACTCATCAATTGCTTCAATACTATCAATGATGAATAAAGAAAGAATTTCCGCAGCCCTAGTTATAGATGAGTACGGCGGAACATCAGGACTTATCACAATGGAAGATATCATTGAAGAAGTTTTAGGCGATATCAACGATGAGCACGATGAAAGCGAAGTTAAATTTAGATCTATAAAAGATGGAATTTATGAGCTTGTTGGAACTTATGAGATAGAAGATTTTGAAGAAATTACCGGTGTTGATTTTGATGATGATGTAGAAGAGATCACAATTGGTGGATATGTTTTTAACCTAATAGGAAGACTTCCAAAAGTAGGTGATAAAACAGAAGATGAAAATTTCATCTATGAAGTTTTAAAAATGGATGGAAACATCATCCAAACATTAAAAGCAATTAAAAAAGAAAAAAATAAAGATGACGAAGAGTAAAAATATTTTTTTACTAAATTTATGAAAACAGATATTTGAAAGTGGTCTAATGCTGTTTTAATAAAACATTTAAAAGTTTTTATTAAAACCCACTTTCATTTAGTAGTTTATAACTTTCACAACCTTTCATATCTTCTAAATCACACGCTTTTCCAAAATATTCCTTTGCCTCTACGAAATTTTGTTTTATAAAAACGCCTTCTGTATATATCACGCCCATTTCTCTACAAGCATCACTTTTTCCACAAAGGCAAGATTTTTTTAAAAATTCTATTGCTTTATTAGTATCTTTTTCGATAAATTTTGCTTCCATATAAATTTCATATAGCCTATAACACCCTTTTGAGTTATTTTTATCACACATTTTTGTATAAATTTCATTAGCTTTTTTAAAGTCCTGTCTTACTCCAAGACCATTTTCATACATATAAGCCAAATTTTCACATCCAACTAAGCTTTTATCATTGCAAGATTTTTTATACATTTCAAGTGCTTTAAAGTAGTTTTGTTCTACTCCAAGCCCTTTTTCATATAAAAGTCCTAAATTTTGGCAACTTTGGACTATTTTTTTATCACAAGCTTTTTGAAAAAACAAAGCACTTTTTTCTAAATTTATCTCCACTCCATTGCCATTTAAATACATTAAAGCTAAGTTATGGCATCCAACTGCCATATTTTTATCACACGCATTTTGCAAAAGTTTAATCGCAGTTTTATACTCTTTTTTAGCATACGCCTTATCAGCTTCATTTAGTATATTTCCATAAGCAGATAAAATCATCACGAAAATCAAAACTATTTTTTTCATAATTCACCTTTTTTATCGTTAAAATAAAATTATATCAAATTTGGACTAATATTTTTTTAAATTTAAACACCACACTATTTCTTAATTCTATTTTAAAATATAATTAAATATTTTTTCTATAAATTTACTATATTTAAGTTATAAAACCATAGGTTTGTGATATAATTTAGTCTATTTCATATAAAAAGGATAGGTATGAACAAAGCTTATAGACATGTCTATAAAGATGGCATTGGCTGGGTAGCTATCGCTGAAAACGGCTCATGTGTGAGCTCAAGTAAAGGAAGTGGCACAGTATCCAGCAAAACTAAAGTTGAGGTTTTAAAAAACTTTTTTGATTTAAGAAATTCGGTTGTTTTAAACAGTGGCTTTTTATTAAAAGGACTATTTGCAGCAACTCTATTTTGTGGAGTGGTTGTAGGCGATCTGAAAGCTGCTCCAAGTGAACAAGAAATAGCGAATATCCAAAATAACGGCACTGCAGTTTATACTCACAATAACGGCGACAGAATGGAAAAAGTTGTAAATCCTGATGGAAGTATAGGATTTAAAGGTAAATTTGATGTATCTATTCTAGACAGGGCGATAAATGGAGTTGTAGAAATCGGCGGAAAGTATTATGTAGTGCCTACAGGAACTTTAAATAAAGTAATGTCACCTGAGGAACTAAAAGAAAATCCTGTTTTATTTGAAGTGGTAAAAGATAGCTCAAGACCTACCGGCTATAGAGGATTGACTTTTGAAGAGTTGAAGAATCAAGGTAAAAAAGTCGGTTCAACATTAGGTACCGGAGATAGAGAATTAGTCATATATGATGAAGACACAAAAAGATGGTATGTCGGAAATCAGGCAAATGGAGAAAAACTATATCCTGCTGTATGGACAACTGATCCAGATAGAAAAATACGATATGTCAAATGGAGTGAAATTAGAAAAAAGAAAGGGGAACCTATTATGGATACAGTCACAGGACTGTATACTACCAGCGGATCAGGGGCTAATGAAGTTGATAATCTTGGAATTAAACCAGGTGATGATATTTTTTCCAATTCTCCAGAGCGTCTTAGTTTGGTCGGAAAAGACGGTAAAACAGCTCCACAAACATACACTGCCGATGACCAACAAGTAAAAGACGGCAAAAGAAAAGTCGGAGAAAATAAAGACGGAAAAATTCGCCTTGGCAACGTCGCCAGAGCAGAACTTGATGATGAAGCTGTAAATTTAGGACAACTAAACGAAAGATTACAAAACGTAAAAGCGGACAAAGTCCCATATGTAAGTATAAACTCATCTATAAAAGGTGCTGGCTCAAACTATGACTCTGACGGTGCAAAAGGTAAAAATGCTATAGCTATCGGACCAAACGCCAAATCTGGCAATAACTCAGTCGCCATAGGTTTTGGTGCAGAAACTGGTGGAAGTACAATTATTGATGAAGCTTCATATAATAAAATTAAAAAAGAGATTGAGAGTGTCAAAAATAAATATAAGAGGGCAGAACAATTAGGAAATCAGGAAAAAATGGCTGAATTTGGTAAAAGGAGAGATGAATTAGAAGAGCTGCTAAAAACATATGATAAAAGATATGAACATAATGGTAAGTTAATAACAGAAGCAGACTTTGATAAGCTTAGTGCAGCTGAAAAAGAACAAGCTACAATCAAATATATATCAAATACCATGTATGAAAATTCTGTCGCTATAGGACATGATGCGCAAGCACTTGCCAATGATGCAGTAGCTATAGGAAATGGTGCTAAAGTCATTGTTGATGGTTCTAAGAAAATTGTTGCTGGTGGTGGTGTGGCTATAGGACAAGATTCAGTTTCAAATGCTAGAGAAGATAAAGATCTTAAGGGATATAAACCCAAAGCATTTAGTATAGATGAAACTAGCAATGCATTTGAAAATAGTAAATCAGCTTGGACAGCGACAAATCAACCATTTGCTGTAGGTAATGATGAAAAAATAACTCGTCAAATCACAGGTGTTGCAGCAGGTACCAAAGACACCGATGCAGTCAATGTCGCTCAACTAAAACAAGTAGGTTTTTTTATACAAGGTGATATCGGCGGAAAGGGTAGGATACAAAATGAAGATAAATACGATAATGATACTTTAAACATAAAAACTGATGACAACTGGAAGAACGACAGGACTAATATTGTTTATACCGGCAAAAATCTTGAGACAAAATCCATAGCTGCAGATGGAACTAATGATCCGGCCACAAAAAAGCCTTATACGAGTAAAATTAAAATTGCTATGACTGATACACCTAGATTCAAATCAATAACCATAGCAGACGATGACACTATGAATAATAAAGATGATAATTCTCCTATCGAGTTAAAAAAATTTGATGATAATATCGGTTTTGCCGGAGAAAATAATAGTGCTATCAAGCTTACAAATTTAGCTGATGGAGAAATCAAAGCTGGTAGCACAGACGCGATAAATGGCGGGCAGCTACAAAAGATTATAAATGATGGTCTAAAATTTGTAGCAAATTCTGGTGAACACACAGCCGAGCTTGGTTCAACTGTTTCAGTTAAGGGTGCTGGTACTGACTGG
The DNA here is from genome assembly GCF_013372225.1 of Campylobacter ureolyticus. Classification (NCBI taxonomy): domain Bacteria; kingdom Pseudomonadati; phylum Campylobacterota; class Epsilonproteobacteria; order Campylobacterales; family Campylobacteraceae; genus Campylobacter; species Campylobacter ureolyticus. The sequence goes on from NZ_CP053832.1 coordinate 132,893, forward strand.
AGCAACTTCGATAATGGCGAAAACATTATGACAAATATAGATGGTAATAATATTGTTGTAGGCTTATCAAAAGAACTTAAAAACATAACTTCTATTACAAACAATAATAAAACATACACATTTGGAGATACAACTCTAGGTGATACAAGTGTTATTACAAATAAAGACCTTACTGATAAAGGTTATGTAACAGCAAATACTCAAAAAACAACATCTGTTTCAACAGATGCAAATAGTGGTATAAAAGTTGTTGATAAGACAACTGGAAATAACACTGATTATAAGCTAAGCCTTGATAAAGATAAAGTTAAAGAAATAGCTGGAACTACAAATTTAACAGCTGATTTAGCAGGTAAAGCTAATGTAAATGCTGATAATCTTTCTAATGATAATGTAACTTCTTGGCAAAATAAACTTGGCATTAATGAAAAAGCTGATAAATCAGAAATTACAAATTTAACAACCAACATAAACAACAAAGCTGATAAATCAGACCTTACAAATTTAGCTAAAACAGATTTAACAAATATCACAGATGGTGGTAAAACAACAATCAAAAATTTAGCTAAAGGCTCAGTTGAAGTTGTAGGTGATGGTGATATTGTAAATGTAGGAAAAACAACAGCAAACGATAAAGATACATACAAAGTATCTGTAGATGCTTCTAAGCTTGCAAACAATACAGCTTTCAGCGATAATTTTGCTAAAAAAGATGCTTCAAATATTACAGATAATAAAGCTGATTGGCAAAAAGCTCTAGGTTTGGGTGAATATGTAAAATCAGTAACAGGTGATAAATTTATTAATGTAAATAGTGATGATAAACAAAACCCTAAACTATCTCTTGATACAGAAAAACTTGCAAGCGATAAAACATTTGTAACAAATATCGCAGGAAATAATGACTTTACAAAAAAACTTGGTGATACATTTGTAACAAATACAAGTTTGGAAGCAGGTTATACAAAACTTGATGGAAGTAATCTATTTGAAGATATTAATGCAAACAAGTTAAATCCAAATTTCAATAAAGATACTTGGAAAAAAGCTTTAGGTGTAAGTGATGGTGACATTAAAACTTTAGCTCAAGATTCTGTAAATGTAAAAGCAAAAGATGGAAGCAAAGTTACAGTTACTGATAAAACTGAAAATGGTGTAAAAACATTTGAAGTAGGTGTTGATCTTACAGGACTTAACGGAACAACTTATAAGTTTACTGCAGGAGATAATCTAAGTGTAACTGATGATGGAAACGGAAACGTTAAATATAGTCTAGATAAAGAACTTAAAAACATAACTTCTATTACAAACAATAATAAAACATACACATTTGGAGATACAACTCTAGGTGATACAAGTGTTATTACAAATAAAGACCTTACTGATAAAGGTTATGTAACAGCAAATACTCAAAAAACAACATCTGTTTCAACAGATGCAAATAGTGGTATAAAAGTTGTTGATAAGACAACTGGAAATAACACTGATTATAAGCTAAGCCTTGATAAAGATAAAGTTAAAGAAATAGCTGGAACTACAAATTTAACAGCTGATTTAGCAGGTAAAGCTAATGTAAATGCTGATAATCTTTCTAATGATAATGTAACTTCTTGGCAAAATAAACTTGGCATTAATGAAAAAGCTGATAAATCAGAAATTACAAATTTAACAACCAACATAAACAACAAAGCTGATAAATCAGACCTTACAAATTTAGCTAAAACAGATTTAACAAATATCACAGATGGTGGTAAAACAACAATCAAAAATTTAGCTAAAGGCTCAGTTGAAGTTGTAGGTGATGGTGATATTGTAAATGTAGGAAAAACAACAGCAAACGATAAAGATACATACAAAGTATCTGTAGATGCTTCTAAGCTTGCAAACAATACAGCTTTCAGCGATAATTTTGCTAAAAAAGATGCTTCAAATATTACAGATAATAAAGCTGATTGGCAAAAAGCTCTAGGTTTGGGTGAATATGTAAAATCAGTAACAGGTGATAAATTTATTAATGTAAATAGTGATGATAAACAAAACCCTAAACTATCTCTTGATACAGAAAAACTTGCAAGCGATAAAACATTTGTAACAAATATCGCAGGAAATAATGACTTTACAAAAAAACTTGGTGATACATTTGTAACAAATACAAGTTTGGAAGCAGGTTATACAAAACTTGATGGAAGTAATCTATTTGAAGATATTAATGCAAACAAGTTAAATCCAAATTTCAATAAAGATACTTGGAAAAAAGCTTTAGGTGTAAGTGATGGTGACATTAAAACTTTAGCTCAAGATTCTGTAAATGTAAAAGCAAAAGATGGAAGCAAAGTTACAGTTACTGATAAAACTGAAAATGGTGTAAAAACATTTGAAGTAGGTGTTGATCTTACAGGACTTAACGGAACAACTTATAAGTTTACTGCAGGAGATAATCTAAGTGTAACTGATGATGGAAACGGAAACGTTAAATATAGTCTAGATAAAGAACTTAAAAACATAACTTCTATTACAAACAATAATAAAACATACACATTTGGAGATACAACTCTAGGTGATACAAGTGTTATTACAAATAAAGACCTTACTGATAAAGGTTATGTAACAGCAAATACTCAAAAAACAACATCTGTTTCAACAGATGCAAATAGTGGTATAAAAGTTGTTGATAAGACAACTGGAAATAACACTGATTATAAGCTAAGCCTTGATAAAGATAAAGTTAAAGAAATAGCTGGAACTACAAATTTAACAGCTGATTTAGCAGGTAAAGCTAATGTAAATGCTGATAATCTTTCTAATGATAATGTAACTTCTTGGCAAAATAAACTTGGCATTAATGAAAAAGCTGATAAATCAGAAATTACAAATTTAACAACCAACATAAACAACAAAGCTGATAAATCAGACCTTACAAATTTAGCTAAAACAGATTTAACAAATATCACAGATGGTGGTAAAACAACAATCAAAAATTTAGCTAAAGGCTCAGTTGAAGTTGTAGGTGATGGTGATATTGTAAATGTAGGAAAAACAACAGCAAACGATAAAGATACATACAAAGTATCTGTAGATGCTTCTAAGCTTGCAAACAATACAGCTTTCAGCGATAATTTTGCTAAAAAAGATGCTTCAAATATTACAGATAATAAAGCTGATTGGCAAAAAGCTCTAGGTTTGGGTGAATATGTAAAATCAGTAACAGGTGATAAATTTATTAATGTAAATAGTGATGATAAACAAAACCCTAAACTATCTCTTGATACAGAAAAACTTGCAAGCGATAAAACATTTGTAACAAATATCGCAGGAAATAATGACTTTACAAAAAAACTTGGTGATACATTTGTAACAAATACAAGTTTGGAAGCAGGTTATACAAAACTTGATGGAAGTAATCTATTTGAAGATATTAATGCAAACAAGTTAAATCCAAATTTCAATAAAGATACTTGGAAAAAAGCTTTAGGTGTAAGTGATGGTGACATTAAAACTTTAGCTCAAGATTCTGTAAATGTAAAAGCAAAAGATGGAAGCAAAGTTACAGTTACTGATAAAACTGAAAATGGTGTAAAAACATTTGAAGTAGGTGTTGATCTTACAGGACTTAACGGAACAACTTATAAGTTTACTGCAGGAGATAATCTAAGTGTAACTGATGATGGAAACGGAAACGTTAAATATAGTCTAGATAAAGAACTTAAAAACATAACTTCTATTACAAACAATAATAAAACATACACATTTGGAGATACAACTCTAGGTGATACAAGTGTTATTACAAATAAAGACCTTACTGATAAAGGTTATGTAACAGCAAATACTCAAAAAACAACATCTGTTTCAACAGATGCAAATAGTGGTATAAAAGTTGTTGATAAGACAACTGGAAATAACACTGATTATAAGCTAAGCCTTGATAAAGATAAAGTTAAAGAAATAGCTGGAACTACAAATTTAACAGCTGATTTAGCAGGTAAAGCTAATGTAAATGCTGATAATCTTTCTAATGATAATGTAACTTCTTGGCAAAATAAACTTGGCATTAATGAAAAAGCTGATAAATCAGAAATTACAAATTTAACAACCAACATAAACAACAAAGCTGATAAATCAGACCTTACAAATTTAGCTAAAACAGATTTAACAAATATCACAGATGGTGGTAAAACAACAATCAAAAATTTAGCTAAAGGCTCAGTTGAAGTTGTAGGTGATGGTGATATTGTAAATGTAGGAAAAACAACAGCAAACGATAAAGATACATACAAAGTATCTGTAGATGCTTCTAAGCTTGCAAACAATACAGCTTTCAGCGATAATTTTGCTAAAAAAGATGCTTCAAATATTACAGATAATAAAGCTGATTGGCAAAAAGCTCTAGGTTTGGGTGAATATGTAAAATCAGTAACAGGTGATAAATTTATTAATGTAAATAGTGATGATAAACAAAACCCTAAACTATCTCTTGATACAGAAAAACTTGCAAGCGATAAAACATTTGTAACAAATATCGCAGGAAATAATGACTTTACAAAAAAACTTGGTGATACATTTGTAACAAATACAAGTTTGGAAGCAGGTTATACAAAACTTGATGGAAGTAATCTATTTGAAGATATTAATGCAAACAAGTTAAATCCAAATTTCAATAAAGATACTTGGAAAAAAGCTTTAGGTGTAAGTGATGGTGACATTAAAACTTTAGCTCAAGATTCTGTAAATGTAAAAGCAAAAGATGGAAGCAAAGTTACAGTTACTGATAAAACTGAAAATGGTGTAAAAACATTTGAAGTAGGTGTTGATCTTACAGGACTTAACGGAACAACTTATAAGTTTACTGCAGGAGATAATCTAAGTGTAACTGATGATGGAAACGGAAACGTTAAATATAGTCTAGATAAAGAACTTAAAAACATAACTTCTATTACAAACAATAATAAAACATACACATTTGGAGATACAACTCTAGGTGATACAAGTGTTATTACAAATAAAGACCTTACTGATAAAGGTTATGTAACAGCAAATACTCAAAAAACAACATCTGTTTCAACAGATGCAAATAGTGGTATAAAAGTTGTTGATAAGACAACTGGAAATAACACTGATTATAAGCTAAGCCTTGATAAAGATAAAGTTAAAGAAATAGCTGGAACTACAAATTTAACAGCTGATTTAGCAGGTAAAGCTAATGTAAATGCTGATAATCTTTCTAATGATAATGTAACTTCTTGGCAAAATAAACTTGGCATTAATGAAAAAGCTGATAAATCAGAAATTACAAATTTAACAACCAACATAAACAACAAAGCTGATAAATCAGACCTTACAAATTTAGCTAAAACAGATTTAACAAATATCACAGATGGTGGTAAAACAACAATCAAAAATTTAGCTAAAGGCTCAGTTGAAGTTGTAGGTGATGGTGATATTGTAAATGTAGGAAAAACAACAGCAAACGATAAAGATACATACAAAGTATCTGTAGATGCTTCTAAGCTTGCAAACAATACAGCTTTCAGCGATAATTTTGCTAAAAAAGATGCTTCAAATATTACAGATAATAAAGCTGATTGGCAAAAAGCTCTAGGTTTGGGTGAATATGTAAAATCAGTAACAGGTGATAAATTTATTAATGTAAATAGTGATGATAAACAAAACCCTAAACTATCTCTTGATACAGAAAAACTTGCAAGCGATAAAACATTTGTAACAAATATCGCAGGAAATAATGACTTTACAAAAAAACTTGGTGATACATTTGTAACAAATACAAGTTTGGAAGCAGGTTATACAAAACTTGATGGAAGTAATCTATTTGAAGATATTAATGCAAACAAGTTAAATCCAAATTTCAATAAAGATACTTGGAAAAAAGCTTTAGGTGTAAGTGATGGTGACATTAAAACTTTAGCTCAAGATTCTGTAAATGTAAAAGCAAAAGATGGAAGCAAAGTTACAGTTACTGATAAAACTGAAAATGGTGTAAAAACATTTGAAGTAGGTGTTGATCTTACAGGACTTAACGGAACAACTTATAAGTTTACTGCAGGAGATAATCTAAGTGTAACTGATGATGGAAACGGAAACGTTAAATATAGTCTAGATAAAGAACTTAAAAACATAACTTCTATTACAAACAATAATAAAACATACACATTTGGAGATACAACTCTAGGTGATACAAGTGTTATTACAAATAAAGACCTTACTGATAAAGGTTATGTAACAGCAAATACTCAAAAAACAACATCTGTTTCAACAGATGCAAATAGTGGTATAAAAGTTGTTGATAAGACAACTGGAAATAACACTGATTATAAGCTAAGCCTTGATAAAGATAAAGTTAAAGAAATAGCTGGAACTACAAATTTAACAGCTGATTTAGCAGGTAAAGCTAATGTAAATGCTGATAATCTTTCTAATGATAATGTAACTTCTTGGCAAAATAAACTTGGCATTAATGAAAAAGCTGATAAATCAGAAATTACAAATTTAACAACCAAGATAGATAGCGGAAACTTTATAAGTTTAAGTGTATCTGCAAATGGTGGTGCAAAAGACGAGATAAAAGCAAACGAAAATATTGATTTTACTGCGACAGACGGTATAAAAGTGGCTTATGACAAAAATGTTAATAAATTTACATTCAGTGCTGATATCAATTCAATTGCTGGTAATAATGTTTTTTCAAATAAATATGCAATGCTTGACGGAAGCAATTTGAAAGCCGCTCAAGGCTTCAAAAAAGATGTTTGGCGAGAAGCTTTAGGTCTAACAGATGCTAACATAGCAAATATATTTGAGGAAGGAAAAGATATCTCTATAACAAAAAATAGCAATAATAATAAATACACTATCGCTTATAAAGGTACAGGCACAGGAGGTATTGGTAAAGATCAAGTTAGGGACATCATCAGAGAATATATCGGTGGTAATAATATCGGTAGTTCTACAGGTTCAACTGATAATATTGTAACTCATGATGTTAAAAAGCAACAAACAACAAACAACAAAAATATAATCGCTGCAATAAATAAAATAAATCAAGAAGGAATTGGTTTTGTGCATGTAAACGGTGGTAAGATTGAGCCTGAAGCGAATGGAAAATCAAGAAATGATTCATCCGCAGAAGGTGAAAATGCTATAGCTATCGGTCCAAGATCGAAAGCAATCGGCAACAATTCGATCGCTATCGGCGTAGGCAATGTTGTAAAAGGCGAAAACTCAGGTGCGATAGGTGACCCAAGTTTTATAGAATCGGATGGTTCTTACTCTGTTGGTAATGATAATACGGTGTATACAGGAGCCAATGGAAGCTTTATTCTTGGAAACCATGTAACTATAGAAAAAGATGCTAAACAAGCGTTAGGTCTTGGAGAAAAGACAAAAGTAAGTGTTGCTGGTGGTGTAGCTCTTGGCTCATATTCACAAGCAAACAGAAAAGCTCTCAGTGATGCTGAAAAACAAGAAGTTTATTTGGCTAAAAATACTGATGTTGCAAATACAGTAAAAAATACAAAAGGTGCGATTTCTGTTGGCAAGAGCGGAGAAGACGGTTTTACTCGCCAAATCACAAATGTTGCAGCAGGAACTAAAGACACCGATGCAGTTAATGTCGCTCAACTAAAAGCAGTTCAAAAAGTAGTGAATCAAGGTTCTAAATGGATAGCAGCAGATGATCGTAAATTTGATAAAAATGGTAAAATTGTAGTTAATGACGCTAAAGCAGAAGCAGAAGGCATAAATTCAGTCGCTATTGGTGCTGGTTCAAATACAAAAGTTGTGTCAAATGGAAAAGTAGTTGACAGACCAAACACAGTATCTGTTGGTGGACTAAAAGATGGTGTAGTAACTCAAAGAACTATAAGTAACGTTGCTCCTGGTGTTCTAAACTCAGATGCTGCTACTATGGGACAACTAAGAGCTGGATTAAACGATGTTTATGGAAAACTTGGCGAGTATAAAAAACGAGCAAGTGCAGGAACAGCCTCAGCTATGGCAATTGGCAACATGCCTCAAGCAACAATCCCAGGAAAGGGAATGATTAGCTTAGGAAGTGGCTTTTATGATGGTCAGTCAGCTATGGCGATAGGGTTATCAAAAATGAGTGATAGTGGAAAATGGGTATTTAAAGGTAGTGCAAGTTATGACTCACAAGAAAAAGCCGGAGCTGCTTTATCTGTAGGATTTCATTTTTAATCAAAAGAAGGAGCTTATGCTCTTTCTTTTTTGACATTATAAAAAGGATAAAAATATGAAAAAAATTTCGTTAGTAGTTTTAGCAGTTGCGGGGATGCTTTTCTTACAAGGTTGTACTACAAAGTTAAGCACAAAAGTACCAAGAAATGGCATAATGACAAAAGATGAAGTTACTTTTCCAAAACCAGAAAAAAGCATTTATAACAAAGCCTTGGGTGTAAATTTGGAAAATATAAGAAAAATCGAAGTTGGAATGAGCAAAGATGAGATAAGAAAACTTATCGGAGTTCCACATTTTTCAGCTGGACTTGCATATGTAGTTGAGTGGGATTATCTTTTTAATCTTAAAGAAAAAGCTGGCGATAAAGATATGATTTGCCAGTATAAAGTAGTTTATGACTTTGATACATATAAAGCAGCTAGTTTGTTTTGGAACACTAAAGAGTGTGAGGACTTCGTAAATAAAAACAAAAAAAACACAAAGCATTGAGCTATCAAGTGACTTTTTATTTAAATTTGCAAGTGCCAATTTAAGTCAAAATGGAAAAAATGAAATTTCAAATTTAGTAAATAAATTTGGCAAAGAAAACATTAAAGACATTCTTGTTGTAGGCCATACAGACTTGATTGGAAGTGATGAATCAAATCTGATCCTTTCACAAAAAAGAGCAAATTCGGTTAAAAATGAATTTGTTAAAAACGGAATATCAAGTAGCAAAATCACAACTAAAGGAGCCGGTGAAAGCGAGCCTGTTAAAGAATGTGATTCAAGTCTTGCTAAAAATAAACTTATTGAGTGTCTTGCACCAAATAGACGCGTAAATGTTGATATCACAACTTATTAATTTATAAAGCCCAAAAATTTTGGGCTTTTCTTTAAAAAAGTATCTAATTAATAATTTTTATAATTTCATAAATTTTTGGTATAATTTCATTAATTTTTAAAAAGGATTTATAATGAGATTTATTTTAGCCTGTTTTATCTCATTTTTTTTATTAGGATGCTCAAGTGATAGTAAAAAAACTGATGAAAAAACTCAAGCCGTAAAAACCGAAAATGAAATAAAAAATAATGAAACAAAAAATACAGTTAAAACTTCACAAACTAATGATAAATTTACTAAAAATATAAATATTTTTAGCGGCAAAAGCGTTGACGAGTATTATGACTTTAAATGTGCGTCTTGCCATGGTAGATATGGTGAACAAAGTGCTTTAAAAGCTAGTAAAATTATAAATGAGCTTGATGAAAATCAAATAAAAGCAGATCTTATGGGATATAAAAACGATATAAATTATGGTGGAAATCTAAAAGCCACAATGCACAGAACGGCAAGTGAGTTAAGTGATGATGAAATAAATGCATTAGCTAAATTTATATCAACTCTTTAATTTATACTGCATTTTATAAATAAGTCTTTTTTAGATACTGCAATAAATTAGTTTTAATGTTTTAGTCGCTAAATTCAAAATTTAATTTATTGCATTGCTAAGATATTTTTAAAATTTCATAAACAAAGCTTATCAATTTTAGGTTTTATTTCTAAATTTTGGTAGCTTATAAATTTGCCCATTTTATACTTTTCTACTCCAACTCTTGCTATCATTAAAGCATTATCTGAGCAGTATTTAAGAGGTGCGGTTAAAAGATTTGCATTAAATTTACTGCATAAATTTTCTAAATTTTGTCTTAAAACCAAATTTGCACTAGCTCCACCAACAACACCAAAATTTTTCCATTTTTTAACTTCATAAACTTTACTTAATTTATCCATTATATGTGAAATGGCTGCTTTTTGAAATGAAAAAGCTATATTTTCTTTATCAGCTTGACTTAAATTCTCACACTCTTCTATGGCTAATCTTACTTGATTTTTAAGTCCTGAAAAGCTGTATTCCACTCTTTTATCATGTAAAAGTGGTATTGTAAAGTTATATTTGCTCGTACCGTTTTTTGCTAAATTTTCTATTACCGCGCCACCAGGATAGCCTAAATTCATCATCTTAGCTACTTTATCAAAGCTCTCACCAAAGCTATCATCTCCAGTTTTTGCTACTATTTTTATATTTTTATCTTTATCTATATCTAAAACCATTGTATGTCCGCCACTAACTAGCAAAACTCCAAGTGGAAATTTAGCCTCGCAGTCTAAAAAAAGTGAGTAAATATGTCCTAAAAGATGATTTACTTCAATTAATGGAATGCTTAAAGACACACTTAAAGCCTTTGCCATACTTACACCACCAACCAAGCTCACACTAAGACCTGGCATATTAGTAACTGCAATGGCAGCTATATTATCAAAATGCTGTTTTATTTTTTCAAGTAGTTTTGGAAGTGCAGCTGTGTGAAGCCTTGCTGCAAGCTCAGGCACTACTCCACCAAACTCGCAATGCTCTTTTTCTTGAGATATTTTTAGATATTCTACACAGTTATAGGTTTTTATATCTATTAAAGCAATTGAGCTATCATCGCAACTACTTTCTATACCAAGAATCAGGTTTTTTTCCATCTTTTGCCTTAAATTTCATTTTAAAATCAAGCTATTTTAACCACAATAACTATAAAAATAGATAAAATTTAAAATTTATAAATAAAATTTTATAAAAAATAGTAAGAATTTAGAAGTTTTTAGTTTAAAAAATGGGGAAAAACTCCCCATTGAGATTATAGTTTATCTGCGTTTTTACCTAGATAATCAGCAACACCATCAGGATTTGCCTTCATACCTTCTTGACCTTTGTTCCAGCCAGCTGGACAAACAACTCCGTGCTCATTTGTAAATAGCATAGTATCAACCATTCTTAGCATCTCATCTATGTTTCTACCAAGTGCATCATCGTTTAAAACCATGTGTCTTACAGTGCCATCTTTATCAAGTAAAAATGAACCTCTAAGCGCAACTGCATCAGCATAAAGTACATCAAAATCTCTTGAAATTTGTTTTGTGATATCTGAAACTAAAGGATATTTAATATTTCCAATTCCGCCTTTATTTACTGGAGTATTTTTCCAAGCAAGATGAGAAAACTCATTATCAGTACTAATTCCAATAACTTCAATTCCTCTTTCTTTAAAATCATTATATCTGTGATCAAACGCAATTATTTCACTAGGGCAAACAAATGTAAAATCTTTTGGATAGAAAAAAACTACCGCGCCGTTTTTGCCTAAATTTTTATAAAGATTAAAATCTCCAACTATTGTGTTATTTCCTAATACAGCTGTAGCTGTAAAATCAGGTGCTTTTTTTGTTACTAGCATCTTTTCTCCTCTTAATTAATTTTTGTTCGCAATATTATAAAGCATTTGAGTTAATCAAATCTAAATTTATATTAAAGTAATAAATTCATTATTTTTTTTATAAATTTCAAAGTAAATTTTACTTTTTATTAATTCAAATTATGATATTATCAACTTTTAAAATTATCGATAAAGGAGAAAAAATGGCAGTTAAAATTACTGATACCTGTATAAGCTGTGGTTCATGCATAGATGAATGCCCAGTTGAAGCTATTGTAGATGATAGCGATAATCCAAATGGAGAAGATATTTATTATGTTTATGCTGATAAATGTGTTGAGTGTGTAGGTCATAATGACTCACCAGCTTGTGCAGATGCGTGTCCAACTGATGGATGTATTGTTTGGAGTGAAGTTGTTGATGGTCAACCATACAGAGAAGAAATTCCAAACGATCAAAGAGATGACAGCGTAGCCGTGGTAGATTAATCACTAGGCCCAATTCATTTTGGGCTTAAACTTTTTTTAATCAAATTTTAGATATTATCACAACTTTATAAATTTCATATAATTTATACTATTTTCAAGGAGAATTTATGCAAAGAACACTATCTATAATAAAACCTGATGCTGTAAAAAAAGGCGTTATTGGAAAAATAATCGATAGATTTGAATCAAATGGATTAAGAATTGCTGCTATGAAAAAAGTTAAACTTAGCAAATGTGATGCAAAAGCGTTTTATGCAGTTCATAAAGAAAGACCTTTTTTTGGTGAGCTAGTTGATTTTATGGTAAGCGGTCCTGTTGTTGTTATGGTTTTAGAAGGCAATGATGCAGTTGCTAAAAATAGAGAGCTTATGGGAGCAACAAATCCAAAAGAAGCAGCAAAAGGAACAATTAGAGCTGATTTTGCTGAAAGCATTGATGCAAATGCAGTTCATGGAAGTGATAGTTTGGAAAATGCAAAAACGGAAATAGCATTTTTCTTCGCACAAAGAGAGATTTGCTAAAAAATTGAAAATAGATTTTTTAAATCAAAAAATTTCTTTTGTAGAAACTTCTTATAATGGTGTAAATTTAAAAGGAAGTTTAGAAAAAGTTAGTGACAAAGTTATAAATTTAAACGCACATATTTTTGGAGAAATTCCATATATTTGCAATAGATGTGGCAAAGATATCACTTTAAGCTTAGATGAAAATGTAGATATAATTTTAAGCAATGGAGTTTATAACTTGCAAACACTTGATAATGTTATAGAGTTTTTTGACGGTAAAATAGACTTTGATGAAGTTATTCAAAGTGAAGTTGAATCTTTTAAAAGTGGCTATTTTTACTGTGATGAGTGCTCAAAACAGTAATAAATTTATAAAGGAGAAAAAATGGCAGTTCCAAAAAGACGCGTTAGTAAAACTAGAGCAGCGAAAAGAAGAACACACTATAGTGTAAAACTTCCTATTCCTGTAAAAGATAAAGACGGTAGCTGGAAAATACCACACCGCGCAAATAAAACAACCGGCGAATACTAATGATAAAGATAGCAGTAGATGCTATGGGTGGGGATTTTGGCTGTGAGCCTATTGTAAAAGGTGTTGTAGAAGCCTTAAAACAAAGGGAATTCGAACCTTTCTTAGTAGGCGATGAAGAGGCCATAAAGGAATTTATCCCTAATGAGTTTATGAATAGAGTTAGATTTGTTCAAGCTGATGAAATTCTAACTATGAAAGAGGAAGCTACAAGTGCTTTTAAAAAACCAAATACAAGCATCTACAAAGCTATTGAGTTGGTAAAAGATGGAGTTTGTGAAGCTATTGTATCTGCTGGACATAGCGGTGCAACTATGAGTTTAGCAACTCTTAAAATCGGTAGACTAAGTGGAGTTTTAAGGCCGGGTATTGCGACATTTATGCCTTGTAGTAAAGAAGGAAGCAAAACTCTTTTGCTTGATGTTGGGGCAAATGTTGATTGCAAAGCAGAGCATATTTTTCAATTCGGGGTTTTAGGACTTGCCTATGCAAGAAATATTATGAATATCAAAAATCCTAAAATAGGAATTTTATCCAACGGAGAAGAAGAAAGTAAAGGCGATGAACCAACAAAAGGAGCTTTTAAACTTTTAAAAAGGCTGGATTCTTTTATTGGAAATGTCGAAGGGGCTCAAATTTTTGATGGCTCGGTCGATGTTGTTGTTTGTGACGGATTTGTTGGAAATATCGTTTTGAAAACAAGCGAAGGCGCAGCAGCTGCTATAAGTAAGCTTATAAAAAATGAAATTAAAAACTCATTTTTGGCAAAACTTGGAGGACTTCTTTTAAAGCCTGGATTTAAAAATATCAAAAAACAAACTGATTATGCAGAGTATGGTGGAGCACCACTTTTAGGCATTAAAAAGTGTGTTATTATAAGCCATGGAAAAAGTTCATCAAAAGCTATTAAAAATGCTATCTTTCAAGCAATTGCTTTTGCAAAATCAGACATTACTTGCGATGTTGTAAATGAGCTTGAAAAGTTTAAAAAAGATAAATAAGGTTATAAAATAAATGAAAAAAGCATCTATGATATCTATTGCAGCCTATGCGCCTGAACATATTTTAACAAATCATGACTTAGAAAAAATGGTAGAAACAAGTGATGATTGGATCACAAAAAGAACCGGCATTAAAACTAGACATATAGCCAAAGATGAAGTTACGAGTGATTTAGGATATAAAGCTGCAAAACTTGCTATACAAAGAGCGAATTTAACCATAGATGATATTGATTGTATTATTTGTGCTACTATTTCGCCTGATTATCTTTGCATGCCATCAACTGCGTGTAGAATAGCGGATCTTTTAGGCATCGATGATATTATGGCATTTGATATAAGTGCTGCTTGTAGCGGATTTATCTATTTAATCGAAATAGCAAAAAGCATGGTTGAAAGCGGGCTTAAAAAAAATATTTTAATAATTGGAGCTGAAAAGCTTAGCTCAATTGTGAATTGGAATGATAGAACGACTTGTGTTTTATTTGGCGATGGTGCAGGTGCGGCTATTATTTCAGAAAGCAAGGATGAAAACTACATTATAGACACACACACTTCAAGCGATGGAAGTAAGTGTGACTTGCTTATAACTCCAGGATGTGGATCAAAAAATCCTGCTTCAAATTTTGTTGTAGAAAATAATCTTCAATTTATCCATATGAAAGGCAATGAAGTTTTTAAAACAGCCATTAATACTCTTACAAATGATGTTTTAAAAATTTTAGAAAAAAATAAAATTTCAAGTGAAAAAATCAACTTATTTGTTCCTCATCAAGCAAATTTAAGAATAATAAATGCAGTAAAAGATAGGCTTAATTTAAGTGATAATCAGTGCGTTGTAACGGTTGATAAATTTGGAAATACTAGCTCTGCTTCTATTCCAATGGCATTAAATTATGCTTATGAAAATAATAATTTAAAAAATGGAGATTTGCTTTTGCTTGATGCTTTTGGTGGAGGATTTACTTGGGGGTCTGCTCTTATTAAATTTGGCGGCAAATAATTAAAATTTCTAAAATTAAACTATTAAACTCTTTAAATAAAATTAATTTAAACTATTCAATTTATAAATTTACTTTTTTATTATAAAATTACGGCTGATTTAAATATTAAGGATTTAGTATGGAATTTAGCGGTAAAAATGTTTTAATTACAGGAGCAAGTCGTGGCATTGGTGCCCAAATTGCAAAAACTTTAGCCTCAAAAGGTCTTAAAGTTTGGATAAATTATCGCTCAAAGCCAGAAATTGCTGATGCTCTGTGTGAAGAGATTACTAAAAATGGCTTTAAAGCAGCGGTTATTAAATTTGATGCAACAAATGAAGATGATTTTATAGAAGCTATAAAAACTATAATTGATTCAGATGGCGAGCTAAGCTATTTGGTAAATAATGCAGGTATTACAAATGATAAGTTAGCTATTAGAATGAAACTTGAAGATTTTACAAGTGTAATAAATGCAAATTTAACATCTGCATTTATAGGAAGTAAAGAAGCTTTAAAAGTTATGAGTAAAAAACGCTTTGGATCAGTTGTAAATATTGCTTCAATTGTTGGTGAGATGGGAAATGCTGGTCAAGTTAATTACTCAGCTAGCAAAGGCGGAATGATAGCTATGAGTAAAAGTTTTGCTAAAGAAGGAGCTAGTAGAGGAATTCGCTTTAATTGTGTAACTCCTGGATTTATTGCTACAGATATGACAGAAGTTTTAAGTGATGAAATCAAACAAGGATATATAAACGCAATTCCGCTTAAAAGACTTGGTGATCCAAAAGATATAGCAAATGCAGTTGCTTTTTTATTAAGCGATGATGCAGGTTATATTACAGGAGAAGTTTTAAAAGTAAATGGTGGATTATATATGTAATAAAAGCTTATAATTTTATATATGATATAAGCTAAATATGATATAATTAAAAATTGTTTTAACTAAAACAAAAGCTTAAATATTGTAAAATATTAAATATTTTTATTAAGGAGTGCTGAAATGGCAGTTTTTGAAGATGTAAGAGATGTAGTTGTAGAACAACTTAGTGTAGATGCGGATGCTGTAAAACTTGATTCTAAAATCGTAGAAGATTTAGGTGCTGATAGCTTAGATGTTGTTGAGCTTATTATGGCTTTGGAAGACAAATTTGATGTTGAAATTCCAGATAGTGATGCAGAAAAACTACTTACCATAAAAGATGTAGTTGATTATATAGAAAAACTTTAATTTTTATTGTTAAGGGAGATATTTTGAAAAGAGTGGTAGTAACAGGTATAGGCATGATAAATGCACTAGGTCTTGACAAAGACAGCTCTTTTAAGGCTATTTGTGATGGCAAAACAGGTGTTTGTAAAGTAACTTCATTTGATGCAAGTAGACTTCCTGTTCAAATAGCTGCCGAAGTTAAAGGCTTTGATCCTCTTAGTGTTGTAGAAGATGGCAAAGAGGTAAAGAAAATGGATAGATTTATCCAACTTGGTTTAAAAGCCGCAGCTGAAGCTATGGAAGATGCCAAATTTGATAGTTTTGATGGCGATGAGTTTGGTGTTAGTTCAGCTTCTGGTATAGGCGGGCTTCCAAATATTGAAAAAAATGCTATTGTATGCTCGGCAAAAGGTCCTAAAAGAATCTCTCCTTTTTTTATACCATCAGCACTTGTTAATATGCTTGGTGGAATGGTGTCAATCGCGCACGGTTTAAAAGGTCCTAATTTATCAAGCGTAACTGCATGTGCAGCTTCAACTCACGCTATTTGCGAAGGTGCAAAAAGCATAATGATAGGTGAGGCTAAAAAGATGCTTGTTGTTGGCGCTGAATCTGCTATTTGCGAACTTGGCATTGGTGGATTTGCTGCGATGAAAGCTCTATCTGAAAGAAATGATGACCCAAGCACTGCTTCAAGACCTTTTGATAAAGGTAGAAATGGTTTTGTGATGGGTGAAGGTGCTGCTGCACTTGTTTTAGAAGAGTATGAAGAGGCCAAACAAAGAGGTGCAAAAATTTATGCAGAAATAATTGGCTTTGGCGAAAGTGGTGATGCATTTCACATAACTTCTCCAACACTCGAAGGTCCTTTAAGAGCTATGAAAAAAGCTTATGAAATGGCAGGAAGTCCAAAGATTGATTATATAAACGCTCACGGAACTTCAACAGCTATAAATGATAGAAATGAAACAAATGCTTTAAAAGAGCTTTTTGGAAAAGATAATGTTCCAGCAGTTAGCTCAACTAAGGGTCAAACAGGACACTGTTTAGGCGCAGCTGGTGCAACTGAGGCTGTTATTTCTATTATGGCTATGGAAAATGGAATTATCCCACCTACAATTAACCAAATTGAAAAAGATGAAGAGTGTGACTTAGACTATGTTCCAAATGTAGCTAGAAAGGCTGATTTAAAAGTAGTTATGAGTAATTCTTTTGGCTTTGGAGGGACAAACGGTTCTGTAATTTTTAGGAGGATATAAAAATGGCTAATTATTTGGATTTTGAAAAAGGAATAAAGCAAATTGATGAAGAAATTTCAAGTGCAAAAATTAGGGGCGATGATGATGCTGTTGAAATTTTAAATAAAAATTTGGAAAAAGAGGTTGTAAAAACTTATAAAAATCTTTCAGAATACCAAAGACTTCAATTAGCTCGTCATCCTGATCGCCCATATTCACTTGATTATATAAAGCTTCTTTTAAAAGATGGATATGAAATTCACGGAGATAGAGCCTTTAGAGATGATCCTGCAATAGTTTGTTTTATAGGCTATATGGCTGATAGAAAAGTTGTGATTATTGGTGAGGAGAAGGGAAGAGGCACTAAAAATAAAATAAAAAGAAATTTCGGTATGCCAAATCCTGAGGGTTATAGAAAAGCTTTAAGGGTTGCAAAAATGGCTGAAAAGTTTAATCTTCCAATTTTATTTTTAATAGACACTCCAGGTGCTTATCCAGGTGTTGGTGCAGAAGAAAGAGGTCAAAGCGAAGCAATAGCTAAAAATTTATATGAGTTTAGCTCTTTAAAAGTTCCTATGATTTCTGTTGTAATTGGTGAAGGTGGAAGTGGAGGGGCATTAGCTATTGGCGTTAGTGATAAACTTGCTATGATGCAAAACTCTATTTTTTCAGTTATTTCACCTGAGGGTTGTGCTGCAATTTTGTGGAATGATCCTACTAAAAGTGAGCTTGCAACAAAGGCTATGAAAATAACAGCTAGTGAGTTAAAAGAACATAAACTCATAGATGATGTTATACAAGAGCCTAAAACAGGAGCGCATAGAGATAAAGAAAGTGCTATAAAAGAAGTTGGCGAGTATTTTTTAAAAGAACTTAGCGAGCTTGAAAAGTTAAGTGTAGATGAGCTTTTAGAAAAAAGAATGGAAAAAATTCTAAGCATTGGAGCATATAAAGAGCGCTAATTTTAAATCATAATTAATATTTTTTATTAAATAATGATTTAAAAAATAGTTTTATAATGTGTGTATCTATTATATAGAGTTTAGTTTTTTATAAAACTTTAAATGTAGTTTTATATAACTAAAAAGTAAAAATAAGGAGAATAAAAATGAAAAAACTTGCATTAAGTTTAGTAGTATTAGGAGTTGCTTTTAGCGGAGCTTTTGCAGCTGATGGCGCAACTGTTTATAAAAAATGTATTGCCTGTCACGGCCCAAAAGCTGAAAAAGTTTATCTAAATAAAATACCTGCTTTAAAAACACTTGATCCAGAAGAAATGGTTCAAAATATGATCAAATATAAAGCTGGTGAAATGGGTGAAAACGGAAAAGGTCTTTACAATATGGGTGCTATTATGAAAGGTCAAATGGCAACTCTAAGTGAAGATGATATGAAAGCTGTAGTTGAGTATATCCAAACTTTAAAATAGTATTTTGAGGGGAGTTTTCCCCTCATTTTAACTTGCTATATTTTTTAAAAATTACTTTATCTATCTTATAAATTTGTGATTAATCAGGCGGTCTGTAGCCTTTATCTTTTTCTAAATCTTTATCATTTTTTCTATTTTTCAAAGCCTCTTTTTTCTTTTGTTCCATTTTATACGCATCATTTAACGCATCTTCGCTATCAAATTTAGTTCCATCTAAAAATTTAGAATAATCCTCAAATTGTTTTGTCTTTATTCCCCATAAAAGTCCAAATAACGCACACACTCCAAGTAGTATCGATACAAACATCATTAAAGCTATGATTCCAGTCATTTTTAATCCTTTAAATTTTTTACACTATTTAGCACCACAGCAAGCGAGCTTAAACTCATTGAAAGTGCTGCAATTAGTGGTATTATATACCCAAACACAGCAAGTGGAATTGTTATGGCATTATAAAAAAATGATATTGCTAAGTTTTCTTTAATGGTTTTTAATGTTTTTTTAGAGATTACTATCATTTCATAAAGGCTTTTTAGACTCTCATCCATTAAAACTACATCACTTTTTTCAACACTTATGCTAGCGCCATTTCCCATTGCAATACCTACAGTTGCTATG
Organism: Campylobacter ureolyticus; assembly: GCF_013372225.1. Lineage (NCBI taxonomy): Bacteria > Pseudomonadati > Campylobacterota > Epsilonproteobacteria > Campylobacterales > Campylobacteraceae > Campylobacter > Campylobacter ureolyticus. The sequence goes on from NZ_CP053832.1 coordinate 152,348, forward strand.
CTTAGAGCATTTGCATCGTTTATGCCATCACCAACCATTATAACTTTTTCAAGATTTTTTATAAAATCAGCTTTTTGAAGTGGAGAAAAACCAGCCTTATAGTCATTTATTCCAAGTTTTTTTGCCACATTTTCTACAACTTTTTCATTATCCCCACTTAAAATATATGGTTTTAATCCAAGGTTTTTAATGTTTTCAATAAGCATTTTAGCATCATCTTTTAGCATATCTTCAAGCTCAAATTTTGCTACAACTTCGCCATCAATAGCAAAAAAATAGTTTGTCAAATCACTTTTTTTACACTCTATACCGCACTCATTCAAAAACTTAAAATTTCCACCTATTAAATCAAAATTTTTATATCTTGCTTTTACGCCTTTTGCTGCAATTTCACTAAATTCACTAAATTTAAGCTCATTAAATTTAACTTTATCATTTATAAATTTAAAAACTGATTTACTTACTAAATGATTTGATTTTTTAACTAAATTTAAAAGCAAATTTTCATCAAATTCTTTAAATTTAGTAAAATTTATAACTTCAAATTCGCCTTTTGTAAGAGTTCCAGTTTTATCAAAAACTATATTTTCACACCCAGCAACACTTTCTAAAATAGCAGCTTCTTTAAAAATAATTTTATTTTTTAGTCCTATGCTAAGTCCAACTAAAGTCGCAACAGGTGTTGCAAGTCCTAGTGCGCATGGGCAAGCTACGATTAAAACACTTACTGCAACTAAGATTGATTTTTGTAAGTCTTGGTTAAAAATCATCCAGCAAATAAAAGTTATTAAACTAAGCGATAAAATAACTGCTGAAAAATAGCCTGAAATTTTAGTTGTAAGAAGTTCTATTTTGGATTTTTTAAACGAAGCATTTTCAAGCAAAGTTATTATTTTATTTAAAAGTGAGCTTTTAAAATCACAACTTGCTTCATAGGTAAGGCTTCCATCAAGACATATCGCACCACTATCAACAGATAAATTTTTTTCTTTAAAAAATGGCAGGCTTTCACCACTTAAACTCGCATAGTCAAAGCTTCCAGATCCACTAATTACTTTACCATCAACTAATACTTTATCGCCACTATTAATTAAAATAATATCACCTTTTTTCACTAAATTTAGATCTTTGGCTTCGAAGTTATCTCCATTTTTTACCATAACTTCGCTGTTCAATAAAATTGAAAAACTATCAAGCCTATCTACAGCTTTTTTTTGTGCTAAAAGTTCTAAATATTTTCCACCAAAAACAAAGGTGATTATCATCGCAGCACTTTCAAAATAAACCTCCCCACTTCTTGTAAGCATTACATAAACTGAGTAAAAATAAGCCGTCAAAGCTCCAGTTATAACAAGTAAGTCCATATTTGGAACTCTTGTTTTTATAGAAGTTTTTGCTCCTTTAAAAAAAACACTTCCTGTATAAAAAATAACTGGCGTTGCTAAGATAAATTCTACAAAATGAAGTAAGTCTTTATTTGCTTGTGAGATTGAACTAAAATATCCACTATAAAGTGCCACTGCTATCCACATTATATTCATAGTTACAAAAATTCCCACCAAAAGTTTTGAATAGTACTCTCTTCTTTTTGCATCCATTCTTTTTTGAGATCTTTTTGGATCGTAAGCAAAAGCATTGTAGCCGATTGAGTTAATAAGATTGAAAATATTTGCTAAGTTTGTGGTGTTTTCATCCCAGATTATTTTTGCTTTATGAGTTGAGGCATTTATGCTAGCTTCGATAATTCCAGGATGATTAAAAAGAACTTTTTCATTTAGCCAAACACATGCAGCACAATGAATTCCTTCTATTATTATATAAATTTCATTAAAACCCTCGTCTGTTTTTTTAACATAATTTTTATAAAAATTTTCAGTGTTTTCTTTTGTAAATTTTTTTAAGCTTGAGACAGGATCTAATTTATTTTTGCCAAGTTTTTCATAAAATTCAGCATATCCTTCACTATTTAAAAGGTAAAATACCTCTTTACAGCCATTACAGCAAAATTTATTTCCAAACTCATCAGTAATAAGTTCATTTTCATTAAAACTTAGTTGGCAGTGTTTACATTTTTCCATTTATTTTCCATTTTTATTACAAATTTATTCCAAATTTAGTTTTATATTTTACAAATTATAGCCTTTAAATTCAATATATGCTAATATTATAAAGAGGTAAATTTATGAAAAGTTTAGCAATCATATTTTTTATTTTTGAATGTTTTGATATTTTTTTAAACAAAAGCGAGAATTTACAAGGCTTGATTTTAAGCTATGCTAAAAAATGGCGAAAATCTCCATTTTTATTTTTAATAACTCAGTTTAATTTTTTATTTTTGAGTTTTTGTATTTTTTGCTTAAATTTAAAAAGTCCTATTTTAATAACACTTTATTTCTTATATCTTTTTGATAGTTTATGCAAAGCTTATTTTTGTGCAAAAATTTCAAAAGGTGAATTAAAAGATGATATAAAATTTTTTCTATCAAGCGATGTTAAAATTCCACTTCAAACTAGATTTATATTTTCACTAAGTGTTACTTTTTTGTTTTATTTAGGTCTTTAAGCAAAGCCTTTTTAAAGCCTATAAAGAAAGTATTAAGTTAAATTTGACTAAAATAAACCTTGCATTGTAAAAAATGCAAACTTCAATTATATTGAAAATCTACATAAATTTATATTCTGATTTTAAAGAAGGACAGATGGAAAATAATACTAATAATAAAAAACAGCACACGCGAACACATATACCTGTTGATGGGCATAAAATAGAAGATTTAAGGATAATGGATATTGAATCTTTGGCTCAAATGGCAACTGAAATGGGTATAGAAAATCCAAGAGAATTTAGAAAACAAGAACTTATTTTTGAAATTTTAAAAACACAAACAAAGCAGGGTGGGTTTATTTTATTTACTGGAATTTTGGAAATTACAAGTGAAGGATATGGCTTTTTAAGAGGAATTGATGCAAATTTAAGCGATAGCGTAAATGATGCGTATGTAAGCCTTAGCCAAATTAGAAAATTTGCTCTTCGTGTTGGGGATATCGTAACAGGTCAGGTTAGAGAGCCAAAAGATCAAGAGAAATATTATGCACTTCTAAAAATAGAAGCGATAAACTATAAAACAATAGCAGAAGCTAGACAAAGACCACTCTTTGATAACTTAACCCCACTTTTTCCTACAAAGCAGCTCAAACTTGAATATGATGCAATGAAACTAACTGGAAGAGTGCTTGATCTTTTTACTCCAATTGGCAAAGGTCAAAGAGGACTTATAGTAGCTCCTCCAAAAAGTGGTAAAACTGAACTTATGAAAGAACTAGCTCATGGAATTGCTAAAAATCATCCTGAGGTTGAGCTTTTGGTGTTGTTAGTTGATGAAAGACCAGAAGAAGTTACTGATATGCAACGCTCAGTAAAAGGCGAAGTATTTAGCTCAACATTTGATGAACCGGCAATAAATCACGTAAGAGTTAGTGAGCTTGTTATAGAAAAGGCTAAAAGAGCTGTTGAAATGGGAAAAGATGTTGTAATTTTACTTGATAGCATAACTCGTCTTGCAAGAGCTTATAACACAGTTACTCCAAGTAGTGGAAAAGTATTAAGTGGTGGTGTTGATGCAAACGCACTTCACAAACCAAAAAGATTTTTTGGAGCAGCTAGAAACATAGAAGAGGGCGGAAGTCTTACAATAGTAGCAACTGCTTTAATTGATACTGGTTCAAAAATGGATGAGGTTATATTTGAAGAGTTTAAAGGAACTGGAAATAGTGAAATTTTACTTGATAGAAATATAAGCGAAAGAAGAATTTACCCAGCAATTAACATCTTAAAATCAAGCACTAGAAAAGAAGAACTTTTACAAACTCCTGATATGCTTCAAAAAGTTTGGGCTTTGCGTTCAGCAATTGGAACAATGGATGATGTAGAGGCACTTAAATTTCTATATTCAAAAATGCTTACAACTAAAAACAATGAAGAGCTTTTATCTATAATGAATGAGTAAAAAAAGGAATTTGAAGTGAAAAAAGTTTTATTTTTAATGTTTGTTTTGTTAAATTTTGTTTTGGCTGATGGTTTTGTAACAGTTTATGGAAACTCAAATTTAACTCTTTCGCCAAATAGAGCAGTTTTAAATTTAGATATCTACTCAGATGGTGGAAATTTGCTAAGTGTAAAAGAAAAAAATGATAAAATCACAAAAAAAACTAATGATTTATTAAAAGAACAAAACATTTCAAAAAGCAGCATTCAAATACAAAGAGCTTTTATAAGCTCACGAGATAAATATAGCAAAAATGGCGAAGTTGCCGGCAAAATTTACTCTGTATCTAAAAATGCAAGAATTAGTATAAATGATATAAATAAAACTCACTCGCTAATAGATGCATTGATAAGTGCAGGAATTTCAAATATCAATATAAGTTATGAAAACAATGAGATAAAAACCTATGAAAATAAAGCTTTAAAAGAAGCTTTAAATTTGGCTATGCAAAAGGCTTTAAAGCTAGCCGAAGCTTCAAATAAAGAATTAGGTGAAATTATAGAAGTTGAAGAGCTTGGTGCAAATTCGCAAAACTATTTTATGAATGCAAAAAGTCTAAATGCTGCTGATAGTTTTGGAAATTTAGATGGTGTAATCTCAGTTGGCGCTAGTGTAAAAGTTAAATTTAACTTAAAGTAAAATACATGTATCAAGTTTTATCTTTAAAGTATCGTCCTAAAAATTTTGATGAGCTTATAGGTCAAGAAGCAGTTTCAAGAAGTCTTTCAAATGCACTTGATAGTAAGCGTTTGGCAAATGCTTATCTTTTTAGCGGGCTTAGAGGAAGTGGAAAAACAAGTAGTGCTAGAATTTTAGCAAAATCTATGCTTTGTAAAAATGGTCCTACAAGTCATCCTTGTGAAGTTTGCGATAGTTGTAAAATGGCAAATGAAAACGCTCATATTGACATTATAGAAATGGATGCAGCAAGTAGAAGAAAAATAGACGATATTAGAGAGCTTATTGAGCGCACAAAAACATACCCATCAATTTCACGCTATAAAGTATTTATCATTGATGAGGTACATATGCTTACAAAAGAGGCATTTAATGCGTTTCTAAAGACTTTGGAAGAGCCACTTGAGCATATTAAATTTATTCTTGCTACAACTGATCCATTAAAACTTCCAGCTACGATTTTATCAAGGACTCAGCATTTTAGATTTAAGCCAATTCCTCAAAATTTAGTGATAAATCATCTAGCAAATATTTTAAATAAAGAAAATATCACTTTTGAGGATGAGGCTTTGAAAATAATTGCAAGAAGTGGGGAAGGCTCTTTAAGAGATAGTATAACCTTACTTGATCAAAGTATAAGCTTTACAAATGGTAGTGTTAATGCAAAAGAAGTTGCTTCTATGCTTGGGCTTGTAGATCCTGTAAAAATAGATGAAATTCTAAACATTGTCTTAAAAAGAGATAGGGAAGGTGTTGTAAGCATACTTGATGAGCTAAGTAGTTATGAGGCAGATTCGATAATTGATCAGCTTACCTTAAATTTAAAAGATAAATTTTTAAGCAAAGATCCAAAATTTAATGTTTTTATGTACGAGAGGTTTTTTAGAGTTTTAAGTGAAGCTAAAACTATGCTAAACATGGGAAGTGATAATGGATTTACCATGGCCATGACTTTGTTTTTAATGATAGAGTCAATGGGTTTAAAAAGCATAGATGATATTATGAATGAAGTTTCAAACAAAGAACAAGACAATATTTTAAAAGACTCAAAAAATTTAGAAAAAGATAAAAAAGACTTAATATCAGAAATAAAAACAACAAAAACCCCATATGATGAGTATTTGGCAAATATCTATGATAGAAACTATGAGCTTGGTGAATGCTTTAAAAGAAGCGTTAAATTTAATGATTTTAAAGATAATACTTTATTCATAACATCGTTTGGTGATGAGTCTGATAGTGAGTTTTTAAGAAAATCATCAAAAGTTATAATGGAAATTTTAAGAAAAACCTTTAATAAAGATAGTAGAATAAAAATTTCTAAGTTAGAAAATGAGCAAAACTTACAAAATAAAGATTCTAAAACTATAAATCAAAATTCTAATACAGCCGCGGAAAGTTTTAATAAAGATTTGTCTATAAAAAAAGAGGATAATTTAAATAAAAATTATTATAAAACACAAAACTTAGAAAATAAAGACTTGCAGAGGAATAACGATAGCTTTAATAATTCAAACCTTGATGATGAGTTTAATAAAGATCTTGCAAATTTAAAAAAATTTAGTAAATTAAAAAATAGTTTGAACTCGCAAAATTTAGAAGAAAAAAATAAATCTTTATTGAATGAACTAAAAAATTCAAATAACTTTAAAGAAGATAAAGAGACTAAAAATTTAAAAGAGTTAACTAGACTTTTTGGAGATCCTAAGGTTGAGGAAAATTAAAATATTTTCCATAAATAGCTAAATAATTAAATAAAAATTACTATTATACAGTTTAAAAATCAGATACAAATGTTTAAATGTCCAGCGTAACACAAAGCACTAGTTTGAGTGAGAATTAATAAATTTTCAGATAGACAAAACAGTTAAAGTAAAATTATAAAACATTAAATTTAAGCTTTTATAATAGAAACTTATTTTAGATAAGTTCCTTGGTTTGTTGGATTTCTTGAAATATTGGTATTTTCCATAGCTTTATTTTTAAATATAAAATCATCCTCGCCTTTTAAATAAGCTATGATATAACCTAGCTCCTCGCTTGATGTTGAGGCAGCGATTGGTTGCATTATAACTCTTCCAGCTTTTCCATGGCTAGAATCACTATAGTATGCTTGAAATGAGTAATAAATCTCTTTTCCACTCATTTTAGATAGTTTTTTTGCTCCAGCGTAAGATCTTCTATCACCTTTTTCACCATGGCATTCAAGGCATTTTTTATCATATATTTTTTTACCTTGCTCAGTGGAATAATCAATGTTTTTATTAATCCCAATACCTAAAAATCTACTATCGCCAACATTTGGAGTGGTATTATAGACATTAACTTCAACGCCTTCATCTTTAGAATGTTTTTCAACTAAAGCTTTTAATTCTTTTGCAAACTCACCTTTTGCTTCAAATATATAGGTTTCATCACTTGCTTCACAAAAAGAGATAAAAAGACATGCTAAAAATGAAAGTTTAAGTAGTTTTTTCATAGATTTTCCTAAAATTTAAGTTAAGAATTTATAAAAAGTGAGAGCTTTAAGCTCTCACTTGGATAAGAAAGATTAGAATGAATATTTAGCCTCAAATCTAACTTTATCATTTTTATCATCACCCTGTTTTACATGTGAATACCATGTTTGGAATTTAAGTTTATCTGAGTGAGCGTATTCAATTCTACCAACAACCTCTTTCATGTCTGTTTTTTCGTCAACGACTTTATTTTTACCATCAAGATAGTCAGCACCGATTCTTAGGCCAGTATCTGGGATAGTATATCCAGCTGTTACAAACCAGTAGTGATTTTTGCCTTCAAATAGAGTATAGTCAAATAGTTCTTCACCTGGTTTTATAAATTTACCACTATCTTCAAAAGATACTAAAGATACTTTATCTTTATCTGTTGAGAAATCAACATATCCAGCTGATAAATCTGCACCAAATAGTTTTGTTCCAAGCTCAGCACCATAAAAATCCGCATCATCAACAGCAGGTACATCTCTTTTGAAAGAGCTATCAAAATCAGAGAAACCATATTGTAATTTTGCATTAAGATTTACATCATCACTAACATCAAATGAGAAAGCAAATTCAACCGCAAAAAGATCAGTTACATCTTCAAGTATAGCATACCATACCTGGAAACTTACTGGGTCATAACTACCAAGAGCTGCAACACCATAAAGATTGTGATCAGTTGTATTTTTTCCAGTGCTATCTTTTATTAGTTTACTAACGTCTTCATCATCAAATGTTTTAATATCACTATCATTTTCCAAAGCATCCATCCATAAAGCAGCAAGAGTTAAGCCCTCAATATCGCTATTTAGAACTTTTATACCATCACCAAACATATCATCTGTGAAGAATGCTCCAACATCTTGACGACCAACTTGAACAACAGTATTGCCTACCGCATATCCAAAGTATGCTCTATTTAAATCAAATCCTTTCTGATTTATTTTTTTCCCACTTCTTGACTCTGCTCTATCAGTATCATTGTATCTTATGCCTGCAACTGCAAAGAAGTTATCGTCAATTTTTGTTTTTAGATTAAGAGTGCTTTTAAAATTCCAATTACCATTTCCATCTTTGTTTTTATCAGCATCTTTATGACTATCGTGAGTATATCTCATTCTTAGCATTCCACTTGCATCTACATCTTTAATAACTTCATCTAGTGGAGCAGCTGAAGCAGTAGTAGCCATAATACCTGTTGCCATTGCGGCGATTAAACTAAGTTTAACTAGTTTCATTTAGAACTCCTTTTTTCAATTAAAATAAATTGTTAGGTGTAATAGTAGCATAAAAATTTGAAATATTTGCTTAAAGTTATTTTAAATTTGCCATTTTGTAGCTATTTTGTTGCTAAGTGTTAACCAAAGAGCCTAAAAAACAAGGTTTTGGTAAATAAAAACTTCTAAGAAAATTTTTCTTAGAAGTCAAAGGAAGTTCAAATATGATTTTATTACTTAAATAAAATTATATTTAAAATAGGTAAATACTTGGCAATAATAAATTTTATTAATTTTAAATTTTTATATGATTGCCTATACAATAAGTTAAAATTTATTAGTTTAAAATTATACACTTAAAACACTAAGTATTTAAAATAATTTTGAATGTTTTCCTATATCGATAGCTTCTAAAATCAAAATATCATAATCTTTTTTATATATTAAAACTAAATCTGGCATTATATGGCAATCTCTAAAATTTTTTAGTTTTCCTTTTAACTGGTGGTCTTTATATTTTTTATCTAAAGTTTCATCTTTTGCTAGTTTTTCTAATAAATTTATTATCAAATCTTTTTGTTGCGCGGTTAATTTTTTAAAAGATGTTTTAAAATTTTTAGAGTAGATGATTTTATATTTCATCAAGTGAGGCTCTTAAATCTTTTATATTATCGTAAGCTTTTATATTTCCAGCTTTATAGTCTTTAATGGTTTTTTTATGGATAGAGAGAATTTTATCTTCATAGGAGATTTGTTTTATTTCAACTTTTGGGTAAAGTTTTGCAATAGCTTTTAAGGCATTTAAAAAAGCTTCATCACCATTTTTTATAACTATATCCATAAATTCTCCTTTTTTACGTATTATATCAAAATTTTTTTACTTTCCAGCTAGCTTAAAAAGCTCATTTTTAATCTTTTCTTTTGCCGCATCAAGTTCTAAATTTTCTACGCTAAAAGGCTTGCTTAGACTATAATATATAGTTGAAAACGGTTTTGGAAGTATCATCTCATCCCAGCTTTTAAACTGCCAAAATCTACTAGCTTCATAATTAAGGGCATAAATTTCAAGGTGCTGTTTTTGAGCTATAATGACCGCGCCATCGGCAACACTGTATTTTGGACCTCTTGGTCCATCTGGAGTTATGATAACATCAATTCCATTTCTTATCTCTTTAAAAGCATTTATTAAAGCTCTTGCCCCGCCTTTTGAACTACTTCCTCTAATAGCACCAATTCCAAATTTTGATATTATTTGAGTGATAATCTCACCATCTTTATGATCTGAAATGATAACTTTGCCTTGCTTTTTTTTATTAAAGGCTTTACTCCACCAATGCCTATAAGCAAAGCTCATCATAGCAAGTCTTCCATGCCAAAAAACAACTACGCAAGGTTTTGAGGGCAAATTTGTAGGAGTAAATTTTTTTTTGCAAGTTAGATAGATTATCCAAATAACAAGATAAGCTATCCATTTAATAAAAAAAAGCTTAAGAGATGATTTCGCCATCTAAAGCCATTCTTTTAGCAGATTTAATCAAAACTTTTTTTGTTTTACCTAAAAGCTCTTCCGTGCCATTAGCTAAAACATTAAAATTTGAAAAACTTCTACCACTTACTTGCATGTTTGGGCGAAGCTCTTCAAAATACACATCAAATGTTTTTCCAACTTGATTTTGCATTATTTTATCTAAAATTTCATTTTGTCTATTTTGTAAAAAAGTCAGTCTTTTGCTAGCTATTTCATCATCAATTAGAGGTAAATTAGCAGCTGGAGTTAAGGGGCGAGGACTAAATTTAAATGAAAAAATTTGCTCAAATTTGACTTCATTTACAACTTCCATTGTATCATTAAAGTCTGCATCGCTTTCACCAGGATATGCCACAATTATATCGGTGCTTATATTAACTTCAGGGCACATTTTTCTTAGTTTTAAAGCCCTATTTAAAAACCACTCTTTTGTATATCCTCTTTTCATCGCCTTTAAAATAGCACTTGATCCACTTTGTAAAGGCATGTGCATTGACTTGCATATTTTATCATTATTTGTAAAAACATCTAAAAATTTATCATCCATGTGAAGTGGATGTGGGCTTGTAAAGCGAATTCTCTCAATTCCCTTAAATTCGCTAATTTTTACTAACAAATCACCAAAATCAATCTTTTCATGAAAGCTTGAAAATCTTTTTCCATAATTATTTACATTTTGTCCAAGTAAAAATACCTCTTTTGTGCCATTGTTTGCAACTTTTTCTATCTCATTTAAGATTAAATTTAAAGGTATTGAAATTTCATCGCCTCTAGTTTGTGGAACGATGCAATAGGTGCATTTTTTATCACATCCTATCATTATATTAATGTAAGCTTTATAAGGACTACTTCTAAACTCACCAAAGGCATACCCGCTATCATCATAATTAATATCTGTGCTTATAAATTTTGGAGAATTTATAGCTTTTGTAATTTTGGATGTATTTCTAGCTCCTAAAACAAAATCAACATACGGAGCTCTTTTAAAAATTTCTTTGCCTAAGTGACTTGCAGTACAGCCTAAAACTCCAATTTTAGCTCCATCTTTTTTTACTTTTTCATATCCTCCAACTTCGCTAAAAAGCTTATGAACAGGCTTTTCTCTAACTGAGCAAGTATTTATAAGTATTAAGTCCGCTTTTGAGATATCATCTGTTAAAATATAATCATCTTCTTTTTTAAGTTCTGCGATGATATGTTCAGAGTCTCTGACATTCATCGCACAACCTAGAGTTTGAATAAAGAGTAATTTACTCAAAGTATATGAACCTCATACATAAATTCATTCTCATCAAGACCATACTTTACAGTTCTTAGATACGCACTCATATTTTTTTTCTTAAAATGCTCTATTAAAGCGATTAAGTCTTTGTGTTGGTTTTCTCTATCAAAATAAAATATCCTTTGACCTGTTTTGGCGACTTCTTTTTCAATATCACTTAAAGATATATTATTAGGAGCTTTGCTTAGCTCGCTTCTTGCTATTTTTAACTCCATTTTAACTCCTTTTACTTTTTGCCTTTACTATTTTGAATTTGTGAGTATATCAAATTTTATGTAAAATTTCGTTTAAACAAAACAAAAGAGTAAAAATAGTATAATTACAATCCTTTCAAATTTAAATCAAAAAAATATCAGTGTTAAAAAAGGAAAAATATGGAAAAAATAGGCGATATAATCGAATCAATCGCAAATGAAAAAAATTTAGAGATAAAAGATGTAAAAGAAACAGTTCAAACTGCATTTATAAATACAGCTAAAAGAATGTTTGGAGAAAACTACGAATATGACGCTGTTTTTAACGAAACTTCTAAAAAAATAGATCTTTTTCAAAAAATTTTAATAGTAGCAGATAGTGAGTATAAAGGCGACTCACACACTGTTTCATTAAGTGAAGCTAAAAAGATAGATAATAGTGCTGAAGTAGGCGATGAGCTAAGCTCACAAATAGATATAGAAAATTATGGCCGCACTGCATCTGCAAATTTAGCAAAAGAGCTAAATTATCATATAGAAAAGCTTTTAGAAGAAAAAGCTTATGAAAAATATAGTCAAAAAGTAGATAGTTTAATTTTTGGGAATGTTGTTTTTATAGATGATGAGGAAACTACTTATATAGAATTTGATGATTTAAGAGCTTTTATGCCTAGAAAAAACAGAATAAAAGATGAAAAATTTAAAGTAGGTGATGTTGTAAGAGCAGTTATAAGAAAAGTTTTTATAGATAAAAAAAGAGGCGTTAGAATTGAAATTTCAAGAACAAGTCCGAAATTTTTAGAAGCACTTCTAAAATCACAAGTTCCAGAAATTCAAGATGGAAGCGTTATAGTAAAAGCAAGTGCAAGAATTCCAGGACGAAGAGCAAAAGTAGCGCTATCTTCTATCTCTCCAAATATCGATCCAATAGGCGCAACAGTTGGCGTAAAAGGTGTAAGAATAGATGCAGTAAGCAAAGAGATAAAAAATGAAAATATTGATGTTATAGAGTATTCAGCCCAGCCTGAAATAATGCTCTCTCGTGCTATGGCACCTGCGATAATTAGCTCAGTTAGAATAGATGGCAATAAAGCAATGGTTCATTTAAACAGCGATCAAAAAAGTAAAGCTATAGGAAAAGATGGTATTAATATCCGCCTAGCTTCAATGATAACAGGACTCGAAATTCAGCTTGTTGAAAATGGCAAACAAATAGCTGATGATAGCAAAGACCTAGTAAAAGATCTAAAATCACTTTTTGGATAAATAATAAATTTATAAAATTTAAAAGCTGAAATTTAAAAATTTTAGCTTTTATTGTGTGGATTTTAGCTTATTTGCAAATTTATTGGCTTTAGTAAACCTATCCATATATTATTATCACCAAACATACTCAAACTATTTTTTATAAAAAAGAGATTTTAGCACTTGAAAAATTTATGAATTTTTAGAAATTTTAGTAAATTTCAAATAAATAAAAAATTTTAAAATACCATATTTAGGAGCTTTTAGATTAAAATTTGCATTTAAGATAAAAATCTGTTATAATTCTTTCAACATTTTACATAAGGGTATGTAAAGTGAAATAAAAATTAAGGAGAAAGCCATGAAAAAAGGTTTTACAATGATTGAGTTGATCTTCGTGATCGTAATTTTAGGTATTTTAGCAGCAGTTGCTATCCCAAGACTAGCAGCTACAAGAGATGACGCAGAGATTTCAAAAGTTGCTTCTAATGTTGCAACAGCAGTTAGTGATTTAACAGCAGCATATACAGCACATGCAGATGGATTTGGAACTAGAACAATAGATCAAATGACAAATACAACATCTAGTGGCAATGTTCAAGCAAAAGGTCAAAACTGTGTTGCAATAACAATAGATAATGCTGCTGGAACTATAACAGTAGGAACTCCAGAAGGTTGTGGAAGCGACGCAGTTGTTACTGGCTTAACAACTGCACTTAATAAATCAAAACTTATTGGAACCCATCAAGTTGGTGGTAACTCTGTACAGTTCTAATTTTAGCTTACGATAAGCTTTTAGCCCTGAGTATATCTCGGGGCTTTTTTAAATTCTGCTCTTTCTTTATAAACAATCAAACATGTTTATTAATCTATCTTTATTTTTCTTTTCACAAAAAACTATCAAATAATCTTTTTAAAATTTTGTTAAATTTATAAAATTTTAATCTCTTTATAACTTAACTCAAATTTCATCTAAAAAGTTTAAATTTACTTAAATATAATCAATTTTAATTTAAAGTTAAGATATTTTTGGCTAAACTAACTTAAATAAATTTTAAGTTTAAAAAGGAATTTTGGATGAAAATTAGTGCTAGAAATGTGCTTAAATGTAAAGTAGAGAGTTTAACTCTTGGAGCTGTTAATGAAGAAGTTGTTTTAAAACTATCAAATGGTGCAAAAATAACATCTATCATCACAAAAAATTCAGCTTTAAATCTAAATCTAAAATTAGGCGATGAAGTTTTTGCCATTATTAAATCTAGCTCGATAATGTTTGGTTTGGGTGAGCTTAAAATCAGTGCTAGAAATGTATTAAATGGAAAAATTGTTTCAATTAAAAAAGGCGAAGTTAATGCAGAGGTTTGCCTTGATTTGGGTGATGGCGAGATAATTACAGGAATTATTACTTTAAACTCAGTTAAAAAACTTGATTTAAAAGTAGGCAATGAGGCAAGTGCTGTTATAAAATCAAGCGAAGTTATGGTTGGTGTGGAGTAAAATATAACCGGTTTGTTTGTTAATTTTGCAAAGTTACTTATAAATTTAAATATCTAATAAAAAAGGATAGAGATGAAAAAATTTTTAGCGTTAGCTTTTAGTATTTGTGTTTTAAGTGCAGCTGAGATTAAAATAGCTGCTGCGGCAAATATCGGCTATGTTTTTGAAGAGCTAAAAACAGAGTTTTTAAAAGATAGAAAAGGCGATAATGTTGTAGCAGATCTTGGAAGTAGTGGTCAGCTTAGTGCAAAAATTCAAGCAGGTGCAGACTATGCTATTTTTATGGCGGCAAATATGAAATTTGCAAATGACTTAAACGAAAAAGGTTTTAGTGCAAGTGGCCAAGCGGTTCCTTACACAAGAGGTGTTTTAGTTGCATTTAGCGATAAAAAAAGAGATTTAAGCGATGTTATGAATCTTTTAAAAGATAAAAGTATAGAAAAAATCTCAGTTGGCAATAAAAAAACCGCACCTTATGGAATTGCAGCAAAAGAAGCATTTGAAAATGCTAGAATTTATAATGATATAGAGAAAAAACTTGTCTATGCGCAAAGTATATCAGGTGTTATGCCACATGTTATTTCAGGTGCAGCTGATATTGGCTTCATCCCAAAATCAGGCTTGGTGGGAAAAGATGAGTATAAAAAAGATGAAAATTTTGTAGAAGTTGATAGAGCACTTTATACACCACTTGATCAAGGTATGATTTTATTAAAAGGACATGAAAGCGATAAGTTGGCAAAAGAGTTTTTTGAGTTTATTCAAAGCGATAGAGCAAAAGCTATATTTGCCGAGTTTGGCTACGAATATGAATAAAATAAAAGCAAAAGTTACCAAGATAAAAGAGTGTGGGGATTTATCCCACCTCTTTTTAGATACTTGCATAGGAAGTCTTAGTCTTGTAATGTTAAGCGCTGATTTTGATATAGGTGATGAGATTGAGATAGGTTTTAAAGAAAGTGTTGTTGCAGTTTTAGTTGGTAAATGTGATACTTTAAGCTATTCAAATCAAATAAAAGTAACTATAAATTTGGTTGAAATAGGTGAAATTTTAACTAAAATTTGTGGCATTTACAAAAGTAGCAATGTTGAAATAATAAGTTTAATAACTACAAACTCAGCTAAAAGACTAAATTTAAAAAGTGGCGATGAGGCTACATTTTTAGTAAAAGCAACAGATATGTTTGTGGTGTGAGCTAATGAAATTTAAAAGTATAAATTTAAGGATAAAATTATGCAAGGGTTAGATTTTACTCCTTTTATAGTTTCTTTAAAATTAGCTTTCATCACAACCATAGTGCTTTTTTTCGTGGTTCTTCCTTTTGCTTGGAATTTAAGCCAAAGTAAAAGTAAATTTAAACCACTTATTCAAAGTATTTGTGCGTTGCCACTAGTTTTGCCACCTACGGTTATGGGCTTTTACATCCTCTTTGCATTTTCAAAAAATTCCCTCATAGGTGGCTTTTTATATGAGCATTTTGGAATTCAGTTAGTTTTTACTTTTTGGGGACTTGTTTTTGCAAGTTGTATTTATTCACTTCCTTTTATGTTTCAACCACTTTTAAGTGGTTTTGAAAGTTTAAATAAAAATGTTATCGAAGCTTCATATTTGAGTGGAAAAAGTAAATTCACAACACTTTTTAAAGTAGCTTTACCAAATATAAAACCATCTCTTTTAACAGCGTTAGTTGTTACTTTTGCTCACACAATTGGAGAGTTTGGTATAGTTTTGATGGTTGGGGGTGGAGTGAGCGGAGAGACTAAAGTAGCTAGCATAGCCATATATGAGTTTAGTGAAATTTTAGATTTTAAATCAGCTCATATTTATAGTTTTATAATGTTAGTTATGAGCTTTGTGGTGCTTTTAAGTGTGTATTTGTTTAATCAAAAGGCTAAAAATGATAGAGTTTAGTTTAAAAAAAGAGCTTTTTGGTGTCAATGAAAATATGGAGCTTAACGTAAAAATTAGCTTTAAAAGTGGAAGTTTTATATCTTTAAGCGGAGAAAGTGGGAGCGGTAAAACAACTATTTTAAGATGTCTTGCTGGACTTGAAAAGGCAAATGGTTTTATAAAAGTTGATGATGAAATTTGGCAAGATGAAAAGATATTTTTAAGCCCACAAAAAAGAAGAATTGGCTTTGTTTTTCAAGATTATGCCTTATTTGAAAATTTAAGCGTAAAAGATAATTTTTTATTTGTAGAAAAAGATATAAATCATTGCAATAAGCTTTTGGATATGCTAGGTCTTATGAGTTTAAAAGATAGATATCCCACAAATTTAAGCGGAGGGCAAAAACAACGCGTTGCACTTGGCAGGGCAATGATGAGAAAGCCTAAGCTTTTGCTTCTTGATGAGCCGCTTTCAGCACTTGATCCACATCTTAGAGCTAGACTTCAAGATGAAATTTCAAAAATTCAAGATATGTTTAAAACAACCACTATTTTAGTAAGCCATGATCCAAATGAAATTTATAAACTTGCAAATTATATGTTTGTTTTAAAAAATGGAAAAATTGTTAAAAAGGGCACTCCAAAAGAAATTCTACTAAAAACAAATGGAAGTCAAAAATTTGCATTTTCAGGCACACTTTTAAATCTAGAAAAAATTGATACAATTTTTGTAGCCACTGTTTCAGTTGGTCAGCAAATTACAGAAGTTGCATTAGCAAGTGATCTTGGGCTTAGAATAGGTGATGAAGTAACGATAAGCTCAAAAGCATTTAATTTAAATATAAGTAAAATTTTAGAAAAAGAAAATAAAGATATTTTATAAGAATAATTTTTAAAAAAGGATTTTAGAAATGAGAAAAATTTTAATATTTTTATCTATAATAGTTTTATTAAATGCAGGTGAAACTATAACTATTGCAGCTGGTGCTGGATATAAAAAAATGACTTTAGAGCTTTTAGAGAGTTTTGATAAAAAAGATAAAATAAATAGTGTTTTTGGCAACATGCGACAAATTACAACACAAGCTTTAAATCACGATATATCTTTACTTATTGGAGATAAAAAATTTTTTAATAAAATAAATGAATTCAAAGATAAAAAAAGTGAAAAAATAGGCAGTGGAAAACTTGTTTTGATAGTAAAAAAAGGAACTAATTTATCAAATTTAAAAGATTTAGAAAAAGATAATATCCAAAAAATCTCAATTCCAGATGCTAAAAAAGCAGTTTATGGTCTTGCAGCAAGCCAAGCTATAAGTAATTTGAATTTAAATATTAAAGATAAGCTTTTGTATGTTGCTACTGTTCCTCAAAGTGCCTCTTATGTTGTAAGTGGTGAAGTTGATGTTGGTTTTGTAAATTCGAGTGAAGCGCTAAGTATAAAAGATAAAATCGAACAAATTTTAACAGTTAAAAGTGAACTTTATAGTGAAATTTCAATAGTTGCTTTAAAGTTGGATAGTTGTGATAAATCTGCTATTTGCAAAGATTTTGTAGAATATTTAAAAAGCAAAAGAGCAAAAGAGATAATTTTAAAATATGGATTATGAGCCATTTTATCTAAGTATTAAAATTTTATTAATTTGCCTATTTTTATTTTTAATTTTTGGGACTTTGATAGCTTATTATTTAGCTAATTCAAAGTCTAAATTTATTTTTTTTGTAGATAGCTTAGTAACTTTACCACTTATTTTTCTACCAGTTGCTATTGGTTTTTTCCTTTTAATGCTACTTGGTAAAAATGGATTTTTAGGTTCATTTTTTAGTGATTTTAATATCTATTTTATATTTGAGTTTAAGTCTTTAGTTATAGCTGGATTTATAGCCGGACTTCCTCTTTATGTTAAGCCTGTTGCCACAAGTTTAGAACTTTTTCCTAAAAATATTATAGAAGCCTCACTTATTAGTGGTAAAACAAAATTAGAAACCCTTATTTTTATAGTGCTTCCAAGCATTAAAAAAAGTATTTTATCAAGTATTATAATAGCACTTGGTAGGTGTTTGGGCGAAGTTGGAATAAGTTTAATGTTGGGTGGAAATATTATTGGTAAGACAGACACACTTTCACTTGCAATATATAATGCAGTTTATGATGGTGAATACGAAAAAGCTATGAAACTTAGCTTTATACTTGTTTTCATATCATTGTTTTTATTTATGATTTTATATTTTTTAAAAAAGGAAAAAAGATGATATTAATGGATGAAATTTTTAATTATATAAAAGAAGATTTACCTTATGGTGATTTAAGTGTAAATTTACAGTCAAATCCTAAAATTAAAACTAAACTTGAAATTTATACAAGAGAGGATATTTTAGTAAGTGGCAGTGAGATTTCATCTAAAATTGGAGAAATTTTAGGGCTCAAAGCCACTGTGTTAGTAGAAAGTAAAAATTTTGCCAAGGTTGGAGATAAAATAGTTGAATTGTAAGGAAATTATGATGATATTCATAAAGCTTGGAAACTTTCGCAAGTTTTTTTAGAATACAGCTCGGGAATTTCAACATATACTTATAAAATGAAAAAAATAGCTCAAAGTATCAATCCAAAATGTCAAATTCTAGGCACCAGAAAGACTTTTCCTTTTGCGAAAAAGGTTTGTTTAAAGGCTTTAAGTGATGGAGGTGGTTTTATACATCGTCTAAATTTAAGTGATAGTATTTTGTTCTTTGACAAGCATAGGATTATTTATAAAGACAAAAATGAGTTTTATAGAGAAATTTCTAAATTTAAAGATCTTAGCGATGAGAGAAAAATAGTAGTTGAAACATTAAATTTAAATGATGCATATAAACTTATGGAGTGTGGCACTGAAGTTATTTTACTTGATAAATTTAGCAAACAAGATGTTGAAAAAGTCCTTAAATTTAGAGATAATTATTATAAAAATATAAAAATAATATGTGCTGGTGGCATAAACTTAACTAATATTTTAGATTATGCTAATGCTGATGCTATAGTAACAAGTGCGATGTATCAAGCAAAAATGGCAGATTTAGGTGCAAATATTTATAAAATTTAGATAAATTTACATAAATTTGAAAAAGGAATAAAAATGAAAAGATTATTAGTTGTTGTTGATTTTCAAAATGATTTTGTTTGTGGAAGTTTGGGCTTTGAAAAGGCTAAAGAACTAGAAAAAGTTATATTAGAAAAAATAAATGAGTATAAAAATGATGATATTGTTTTTACTTTAGATACTCATGAAGATGATTATTTAAATACAATTGAAGGTGAGCATCTTCCTATAAAACACTGCATAAAAGGCACTTTTGGGCATGAAATTTATGGAGAGATAAAAGAAATTTCTAAAAATTATCCCTGTATTGAGAAAGAAACTTTTGCTTCAAAAGAACTTTTGCATTTTATAGAAAACAGACCTTTTACTTATGAAAGTATTGAGATTTGTGGTCTTGTAAGTGATATTTGCGTGATATCAAATGCAATAATTGCAAAAGCTGCAAGTCCAAAAAGTAAAATTTTAGTTGATAAAAAAGCTACCTCATCAGCAAATTTGCAAATGCAAGAGATGGCTTTTAAAATGATGCAAAATTTACATATAGAAGTAATATAAATTTATCAAATTTAGTAGTAATAACTTTAAATTTTAAGACATAAATCCATTTAGATTATGTCTTATTGGACCTTTTCCATTTCCTAGTTTTGGAGCAAATTTTATAGCACTATAAACATAGTTTTTAGCCAATGAAATCGCTTCTTCTATATTTTTTCCAAGAGCTAAATTTGCAGCAATTGCAGTCGAAAACGAACACCCTGTTCCATGTAAATTTGTACTATCTATAAATTTAGTTTTAAACTCTTTCATTGAGCCATTTTTATAATAAAGCTTATCAATGCTTAAATTATCATTTTTTACATTTGTGATAACGGTGTCACAAGGTGCGATAACTTCAAAATCACCATTTGGTTTTGTTTTAAAAAGTTTCTTTGCCTCATGTAAATTTGGTGTTAAAATGGTTGTAAATTTAAAAAGCTTTTTTAAATGAGTTATGTTTTCATCACTCATTAGCGTTGAGCCAGCTTTTGAGATAAAAACAGGATCTAATACAATAGGAATTTTAAGATCTTTTATAAGCTCATAGGTTAGATCAATCACATCTTTATTTGAGAGCATTCCTATTTTAACGGCATTTATTTTAAAATCTTTTGTAATAGCATCAAGCTGTTTTTTTATAAAATCAGTAGGTAGATCAAAAACAGCTTCTACACCGAGGCTATTTTGAGCAGTAACTGCTGTGATGGCTGTTGTGCTAAAAACTTTAAAATATTCAGCTGTTTTGATATCTGCTTGGATACCTGCTCCACCACCACTATCGCTTCCTGCTATTATTAAAATAGTTTTCATAAAATTTCCTTATAATCAGGACTTAAAGAAGCTCTTTCTAGATATATTTTTTGAAGTTTTGCGTTTTCTTCTTCAAGTCTTATAATGTCTTTATAAAGAAAAGCTTTTTGGTTTTGGAGATTTTTTAAAACTATATAGGAGCGGTTGCCAAATAGTCCATCTCCTATATAAATGCCAAGTCCTATCACTAAAATAACGGCTACAAATATTTTTCCAATAAGCTTTATTTTATAAAATTTCATAAAATTTTAAATTTTATCTCCTAGATATTCATCTGTTATTTCTTCGATATCAAGCAGGCGGTTATATTTAGCATTTCTTTCGCTTCTTGCTGTTGCGCCTGTTTTTATCTGACCTGCATTTACGGCTACTGCAAGATCGGCTATAAAGCTATCTTCGCTTTCACCACTTCTATGGCTTATGATGGTCTTATAGCCATTTCTATGAGCTAGTCTTATGGCTTTTAAAGTTTGAGTTAAAGTGCCAATTTGATTTGGTTTTATTAATATTGCATTTGCAACACCATCTTCTATGCCTTTTCTTAGAATTTCTTCATTTGTTACAAATAGATCATCTCCAACAAGTTGAACTTTATCTCCAAGTTTTTTAGTAAGTTTTTTCCAACCCTCCCAATCATCTTCATCAAGTGCATCTTCTATCGAATAAATCGGATATTTTTCGCATAAATCTTCATATCTGCTTATTAATTCATCTGATGTAAATTTTTTATTTTCTAAATGGTAAAAACCATCTTTAAAAAGTTCGCTTGAGGCAACATCAAGAGCTATTTTTATCTCTTTTCCAGGCTCATAGCCTGATTTTTTAATAGCTTCTAGTATTAATTTAATAGGCTCTTCATTGTCTTTTAAATTTGGAGCAAACCCTCCCTCATCACCAACTGCAGTACTGTGTCCAAGATCATTAAGTAGTTTTTTCAAATTTTGATAAATTTCAGCAGCAGCTCTTAGGGCATCATTAAAAGTTTTAAATCCAAAAGGCATTATCATAAATTCTTGAAAATCAACACTATTATTTGCATGAGCTCCACCATTTATGATATTAAACATTGGAGTTGGTAAAATACTAGCATTTACACCACCTAAGTATCTATAAAGTGGTAAATCTAAGCTTTTTGCCGCTGCTTTTGCTACGGCCATAGATACACCTAAAGTTGCATTTGCTCCTAGTTTTGAGTAATTTTTTGTAGCATCTAGTTCAAGTAAAACTGAGTCTAAAAACTCTTGATCAAAAGGATCAAGCCCTATAATGCCATCAGCAATTGTAGTCTTAACATTTTCACACGCTTTTAAAACACCTTTGCCGCCAAATCTTTTTTTATCACCGTCTCTTAATTCAAGTGCTTCTTTTTTACCTGTGCTTGCACCACTTGGCACGATTGCATCGGCTTTTGTTCCATCGCTTAGGTAAATACTTACTTTGACAGTTGGATTTCCCCTGCTATCTAAAACTTCGTTTGCGTAAACATCACTTATACTAATCATCATTTTGCTCCTGTATTTCGTCATCATCGCCACTTGATAGAATTCCTTGTTCTCCCAAGTGTTCTAAAATTTGATTTTCTATCTCTTTTGAAATTTCTGGATTTTGTAGTAAGAAATTTCTTGCGTTCTCTCTTCCTTGACCGAGTTTATCGGCTTTATAGCTAAACCAAGCACCGCTTTTATCAATAATGTCAAGCTTTACACCATAATCAATTATTTCACCAGTTTTGCTAATTCCCTCACCAAACATTATGTCAAATTCAGCCTGTTTAAATGGTGGAGCTACTTTATTTTTTGCAACTTTTACTCTTACTCTGTTTCCTATACTTTGATCATTTTGTTTTAAAGTTGCTATTCTTCTTACATCAAGTCTTACAGATGAGTAGAATTTAAGTGCATTTCCACCGGTTGTGGTTTCTGGTGAACCATAGCCTATCATTCCTATTTTCATTCTAATTTGATTTATAAATACAACAGTTGTGCCCATTTTATGCACAATTCCGGCAAGTTTTCTAAGAGCTTGAGACATAAGTCTTGCTTGAAGTCCAACATGAGTATCACCCATATCTCCCTCAATTTCAGTCTTTGGAGTAAGTGCTGCAACACTATCAACAATTATCAAATCAACAGCACCACTTCTTGCTAGTGTTTCAACTATATCTAGGGCTTGCTCACCAAAATCAGGCTGTGAAACATATAAATTTTCAGTATCTACGCCTAAATTTGCAGCATATTTTACATCAAGAGCGTGTTCTGCATCAACGAATGCACAAACTCCACCTTGTTTTTGACACTCAGCTACAATATGAAGCGTAAGAGTTGTTTTACCGCTACTTTCTGGTCCATAAATTTCGATTATTCTACCTTTTGGAACACCGCCAATTCCAAGAGCTATATCAAGTCCAAGAGATCCTGTTGAGATACTATCAATTGGCTCAACTTCTTTATCTCCAAGTCTTAGAAGTGTGCCTTTGCCAAATGATTTATCGATTTGTTTTAGGGCTAAATCAAGTGCTTTTTTCTTTTTTTCATCCATTTATTTGCCTTTTTATTAAATTTACGTATTATAATGAAAATTTACTTTAAGGTAAGTAAAAATATATTATACTAGTTTAAAACTAATAAAGGATTTTTTTATGTTAAAAAATATATCCGTAGCACACTCTCCGGATGCAGATGATATTTTTATGTATATGGCTATTAAATTTGGTTGGGTTGATAGTGAAATTTTAAGTTTCAACAACAAGGCCGACGATATAGAAACTTTAAATAAAGCTTCATTAAGTGGCGAATATGATGTTTGTGCGATAAGTTTTAGCACTTATCCATTGATTGTAAATGACTACGCACTTTTAAAAACAGCGGTTAGTTTTGGTGAGGGGTATGGTCCAAAGCTCATAAAGAAAAAAGGAATAAAACTTAAAAAAAACTTTAAAGTTGCACTAAGTGGTGAGCATACTACAAATGCCTTACTTTTTAAAATAGCTTATCCAGATGCTAGACCGATTTATAAAAACTTTTTAGAGATTGAAAATGCAGTTTTAAATGGTGAAGTTGATGCCGGAGTTTTGATACATGAAAGTATTTTAGAATTTAATGAAAATTTAGAAGTTGAAAGAGAGATTTGGGATATTTGGCAGGAGCTAAGAGGTGATGAAAATTTACCTTTGCCACTTGGTGGAATGGCACTTAGAAGAAGTTTGCCTTTAACAGATGCCATAGAGTGTCAAAGAGTTTTAACAAAGGCGGTTGAAATTGCCACAAAGCATAAAACTCTTTTAAGCAAAATGCTGATTGAACGCAATTTGGTTAGAGTTGATGATAAAAAGCTAGATAAATATCTGAATTTATATGCAAATGATACTTCAGTTTCAATGAGTGAAATTCAGTTAAAAGCTGTAAATAAACTATTTGAGATAGGCTACAAGCATGGATTTTATAAAGAAAAAATCGATGCGTTTGCTTCGCTAATACCAGCTGAATATAGAGATTTTAGATTTTGTTAGTTAAAAAAATTGACTTTAGTAAATTTAGCTCTATTAAAATAGGCGGAGTTTTTGAGGTAGAGGTTTTAAGCAGAGATTTTGGTGAGTTTAACGGAGTTATAATTGGTGGTGCAAATAACATTTTAATCTCACAAAATCCACCAAGGCTAGGTATTTTAAGCAGAGAATTTGATTACATTCAATTTGATGGTGAAATTTTAGAAATTGGTGCCTTGACAAAAAGTGCTAAAATTTACAATTTTACAAAAAAAAATAACTTAGCAAATTTTGAGTTTTTAAAAGGAATTCCTGGAACATTGGGTGGATTAATAACCATGAATGCTGGACTTTTAGGATATGAAATTTCTAGTAATTTAATAAGTGTTTTGACAAATTTTGGTGAGTTTAAAAAAGACGAGTTAGAATTTTCTTACCGAAAAAGCAAGATAAAAGGCGTTATAAAAAGTGCTAAATTTAGAATTTCAAAAGGCTTTGATGAGAGTTTAAGCGTTGAAATTTCAAAAAAAAGAGCAAATCAGCCGCGTGGAAATAGCTTTGGAAGTTGTTTTAAAAACCCCGTAGGATTAAGCGCTGGTAAATTAATCGATGAATGTGGCTTAAAAGGTTATAAAATCGGCAACTGTGGATTTAGCCAAGAGCATGCAAATTTTTTAATCAATTGTGGCGGTGGCACATTTGATGAGGTTTTATCTTTGATAAATTTAGCTAAAAAACGAGTTTTTGAAAACTTTGGTGTAAATTTAGAGACTGAGGTTGTGATATTGTGAGAAATTTACTTTTTTTAATGCTAGTTTTGTGTTTAAATTTAAATGCTTTTACTTATGATGAGCTTAAAAGTTTGTATTTTAAAGATATTGATTGTTCCAAATTTGAGTTTAGAAAAAGCGAGAGTAAATTTAGCGTAGATGAGTTAAATAAAGCTATTGAAAATAATGACGAGAGCAAGGTTTTAGAGATTTTGGGAAGTGATAAAACACTAAGTTTTCAAAACGATAGTAAAGGCATTGGCCCTTTTGTAAAAAACCACAAAACTACAAATAGCATCTTGATAGAAGATATGCTTTTTTGCGCTGATGAAAGGGCTTTTAAATTTAATGTTTATGTGCCGGCTGTTTTGACAGATAAAAATATAGGCGAAGATGAAACTATCGCTATTTTAAATAAGTTTTTTGATGAGGGATTGGATAAAAATACAGTTTTTTACTACGAGGATACTGGACTTTTAAATTTGGCTTTAGGAGAGGAGAAATTTAAAGTTTTTGACTATTTGCTTGATAAAAATTGTCTTATAAGTGATCGCCTTGGAATGGATATTTGGTTTTGTTTTACTAAGATTTTTCGAGATGAAAATATAGCCTTAAATATCAAAACTCCGCGCTCAAAGGAGCTTTTAAATTTATTAAGCTCACAAAAATATAAAACGCACCGCGAGTTTTGGTTAAATTTGACTGAAAAAGTAGTCAAAAAAGGGCTTAATCCCAAAAACTTAAAATATCTATATGTGACATTTGAGTATCTGGGTGATGAGAATAGCAAAGAAAAAATCTTAATATTCTTTAAATATTAAGATTTTCAGATTAAGACTTTCTGCGCTTTTTATCACCTTCTTTTTGAGCTGGTGTTCTATCCTCTTGTCTATTAGTTCTGTGATCATGACCGCCATCGTTTTTTTGACCGCCATAATCTATTACATCATTTTTAGGTGATTCTTTTTCCTTTTTATTCCAAAAAGCCATAACTTACTCCTTGTTTATAAAATTTCCAAATTATATCAAGATGATTATAAATTTAATATTAAAAAACTATACATACTTTTAAAATCGGATGAATAAATTTATAATCTATATAACACAAACAAGTTGTTTAATTTTATTGAAACTTAAAATTAATCTTTTGTTATGGTTTTTGGTTTTATTTATTTTGAAAAAATTTCATCAATTTTATCTAAAATTTGCTCTTTTAAATGAATGCTGTTTTTATCAATGGCAACAAATGGCGAGTTTAGAAGCTTTTTGCCATTGTAAAGGGGCCTTTTTTTAGTTTTTAGGTCAATTATCTCTCCACCACCTTGCACAACCAAAAAATCCCCCGCCGCAACATCCCAAAGATAGCTATCGCCAAAGCGTGGATAGAGCATAGCCTGGCTTTTTGTAATTTGGCAAAACTTAATTGCTGAGCCAACTCTTTTAAAGCTAAGATTAAAACTTTTCGCCAAAGCTATGCGTCTTTTTCCCATTCCGCTTCTTCCAAGTAGGAGTAAATTTGGAGTTTTACAGTTTGAATTTGATTTTATAAGTTCATCATTTATAAATACTTTATTTTCTCCAGCGCTATAAAATAGCTCATTTTTGGTTGGTATAAAAATTACAGACAAAATTGGACGAGAGTTTTTAATAAGTGCGATACAGACACAAAACTCGCCATTTTTTGCTATAAAATCGCGTGTTCCATCTAGTGGATCAACTAGCCAAAAAGTGTCATTTTCGCCCATTTTATCAGTTTCTAAAATGCTCTCTTCAGAGCAAATTTCAATATCAGTTTTTCCTAAAATTTTAAAAATAGCTTCATTTGCAGCAAGATCAGCCGAAGTTAGCGGAGAGTTGTCGGGTTTTTTAACAACCTTGTAGTCGTTGTAATGTTTTAATATCTCTTCTCCAGCATTTAATGCGGCAATTTTAGCTAGGTTTAAAAGCTCATTCATGCTTTTTCCTAGCTTTTAATCGCGTTAAATTTATAAATTTATTCAAAATTACTGTTTTCCTGAATACTCAATCTTTGTTTTTTGTAAATTTTCATGATGAGTTTTTAAAGCATCTGTTTCGCCTAAATATAGCTGTCTTGGACGAACAATCTTACTTGTTTGTTCTTTTAGTTCCATCCATTGAGCCATCCAGCCAGGCGCTCTACCGATGACAAACATAACTGCAAACATATCGGTTGGAATTTTTAATGCTCTTAAGATAAGACCTGAGTTAAAATCAACATTTGGATATAAATTTCTACTTACAAAATACTCATCTTCAAGTGCAATTTTTTCTATTCTATTGGCAATTTTAATTAAATTTGAGTCGATGTCAAGCTCATCCATGAGTTTATCTCTTAAACCTTTTAAAACCTTGGCCCTTGGATCATAGCTTTTATAAACTCTATGACCAAAGCCCATTAGTCTAAATGGATCATTTTTATCTTTAGCTCTTTTTATATATTTATCCACATTATCAACACTTCCAATGGCTTCAAGTTGTCTTATAACACTTTCATTTGCTCCTCCATGAGCATGTCCCCACAAAGCCCCAATGCCAGCACTTATACAAGAATATGGATGAGAATGAGTTGATGCAACTGTTCTAACTGTCGTAGTTGAAGCATTTTGTTCATGATCTGCATGAAGCATTAAAACTGTATCTAAAGCTTTTACTTCTATTGGTTTTATATCAACGTGAGAGTGCGGAAAGGCTCTCATCATATAAAGGAAATTTTCTGTAAAACCACGATCTAGATCCGGATAGATAAGTGGATATCCCATTGCGTGACGGTGATAAAATGCTGCTAATGTTGGCATTTTAGCTACAAGTCTTTCAGCTAATTCCATATATTCATCTGGATCATCATAGTTCATATCTCTTTTATAATATGTGCTAAGTGTTGCTATACAGGCCTGTAAAACTGCCATAGGATGGGCTTTGTCAGGAAATGCATCAAATAAAGCTATCATTCTTTCATTTATAAAAGATTTTGTTTTTAGTTTTTTTCTAAAAGCATTTAGTTCATCTTCATTAGGAAGTTTTTTATGCAAAAGAAGATGAATTACATCTAAAAAAAGTTTGTTTTCAGCAAGCCATGCAATATCGTATCCACGGTGTTTTAAAATGCCTTTTTCTCCATCTATAAATGTTATTTCTGAGCTGCACATTGCAGTTGAAGTATATCCTTTATCAAATGTAAAAAACCCTGTTTTTTTATACAAATCTGAAATGTCTATAACAGATGGACCAAGTGTGCCATCAAGGACATTAAATTCATAGCTTTTGCCATTTCTATTGTCAGTTAGTGTTACGGTATTTGACATCCTTACTCCTTAAATTTAATCTTCGTAAATGATACCTAAATTCTCATTAAAAAATCATTTTTTATTTAAATAAATATTTTTTATAATTTTTATTACAGTTATTCCAACTATTGCTTCAAATATGCTTGTTAAAACTAAAGCGTAGTAAATTTCATCGCTTATATAGTTTGTTTCATGCCCAATTGTTGCAGTTGCAATGAGCAAGGTTAGAGGAATTGATAAAGAAATTCCAAATAAAATGCTTTGTTTAAAACCTAGATTTTTTACCATTACAACAGAGCTTAAAAGCCTAACTATAATCATTAAAATAGTTAAAAATACTACATTTTTTACAACTCCTGGGATTAAAAGTGCATTTAAATTTACAGTTGAGCCAATATAAGCAAAAAATATTGGGACTAAAAAGCCATATCCAAAAGATGAGAGTTTTTCAGGAAGATCTTTTTTGTGGCTAAAAAATGTCGGTATAAAAGTTCCTGCAATAAAAGCTCCAATTATGATTTTTATATCTAAAATAACTACAACCGCGATAACTAGACAAAGCATAGCGATAGAAAATCTTATGTCTTTTTCATTTTTATCAAATTGTGGCATTATTATTTTTTTAAGATTTGGATACCACCAAAAAAGAACATCTAGCCATCTAAAAATAAGTGTGGTTACTATTAAAAATCCAGCTAAAGCACCTAAATTTACAAATAGTTTTATATCAAGGCCGTATTTTGTATAAGCGTTTAAAAGTGTTAAAAGTGCTATGCTTAAAACCTCTCCTATAACTCCAACAAGCATTGCTAAATTTAGCCAATTTTCATTTTTGCCATATTCTTTGTATAAGATTGAGAGAATTCCTACACTCATTACCGGAATTATTACTATAAATAGCTCACTTAATCCAAAAGTATAAACTGCAATTATAGAAAAAATATACAAAAGTCCTAAAAATAGGCTGGAATTTTTAAGAACACCTTTTTTTGCATTTATAAAAATTTTAAGATCAACTTCTGTTCCAGCTAAAAACATAAGGTAGTAAAATCCTATATCTGCCACATCTTTAAAAAGTTCATTTGAAGGTAAAAATCCCAAAGTTCCAAGCAAAATACCCAAAATTATCTCAGTTGCTGAAATTGGAACTTTGATTAAAGCCGATATGTAAGGTGAAGCAAATATCACAAAAGAAAGTGCTAAAAGTATTAAAACTGCTTGCATTTTTATCCTAAAATTTAAAAATTTTTAGTTTAAACATCAATTTTTCTTTTATATTTGCACTCAGTACATTCTAAAAATGTTCCGCTTTTAAGCTCTTTTTTAATTAAATGTTTATTCTCGCAATTTGGGCATGCTTCATTTGTAAGTTCGTAGTTGCTTATAAATTTGCATTTTGGGTAGTTAAGACATCCATAAAATTTACCTCTTTTTGAAAATCTTTCTACGATTTCTCCGCCACATTTTGGACATTTTACACCTATTTTAACAGGCTCTTTTTTTTCTTTTTTATCTGTGCTTAAATTTCTACTATATTTACATTTTGGAAAATTTGAACACGCTATAAACTCACCAAATCTTCCACTTCTTTTTACGAGTTCACCACCACAATCAGGGCATTTTTCATCTATTGGGATAGCTATTTTTTGACTTTTTATATTTTTTTTGCCATCTTCTATTTTTTGCATAAATGGGTAGTAAAAATTTGCTAAAATTTCTTGCCAATCACTTTTTTCATCAGCCACATTATCAAGTTTTTCCTCCATTTGTGAGGTGAATTTACTATCAACAATGCTTTTAAAATGTTCTTCTAAAACTTCTATTACTTTAAATGCTATTTCAGTTGGAATTAGTTGCCTTTTTTGAACTTCTACATACTTTCTAGATGTCAAAAGTGAAATAGTTGGAGCGTAAGTTGAAGGTCTGCCAATGCCTAGGCTTTCAAGTTTTTTAATTAAACTTGCTTCACTATATCTTGCCGGAGGCTCAGTAAAATTTTGTTTTGATGAAATTTTTTGTAAAAACATCTCATCGCCAACTTTTAAATTTGGCAAAATTTTATCTTTATCACTTGCTCCATAAACTTTATAAAATCCATCAAATAATACTTTTCTACCACTTATTTTAAACTCAGTTTTTTTACCAGCTACAAAAACATTTTGTATCTCGCTAAGGCTTGGTGTCATTTGAGAGGCTAAAAATCGGTTATAAATGAGTTCATAAAGCCTTGCTTCATCTTTTGGAAGAGTTTGATTTGCCATTTGCGGTGTGAAGCTTAAATCAGTTGGGCGAATAGCCTCGTGAGCTTCTTGAGCTCCTTTTGTTTTAGTTGTGTAAATGTTTGCCTTTTTTGGTAAGTATTTATCTCCAAAATCTTTTTTTATTAAATCTCTTGCTTTTGAAACAGCTTCTTTTGATAAATTTAAACTATCAGTTCTCATATATGTTATCGCTCCGCCATTGGGAGTATTAACTCCTTCATAAAGACTTTGAGCTATCATCATAGTTTTTCTTGGGCTAAAGCTTAAATTTGAACTTGCGGTTTGTTGCAAAGTTGAGGTCATAAATGGAGGCTGTGGATTTGTTTTTCGCTGACGGCTTTCAATTTCTCTTATTTTATATGTTTCGTTTTTGCAAATTTCAACTATATTTTTAGCCTCTTTTTCATTTTTAACGCTTAATTTATCCATTTTTTTGCCGTTGAACTCAACAAACTCACTTTCTAAATCATCTTTAAAAATAGCATCGATGCTGTGATATTCAACTGGTTTAAAGGCTTTTATCTCTCTTTCTTTATCAACAACTAATTTTAAAGAAGCACTTTGAACTCTACCAGCGCTTAGTCCTTTTTGAATTTTTTGATTTAAAAGTGGGCTTAGTCTATATCCTACGATTCTATCCAAAAGTCTTCTAGCTTGTTGAGCATTTACACTATCCATATCAACAGTTCTCGGATTTTTAACAGCGTTTAAAATAGCATCTTTTGTAATTTCGTGAAAAACAATTCTTGGAAGTGATAATGGATCTTTTCCAATTGCCATTGCTATATGATATGCAATAGCCTCACCTTCTCTATCCTCATCAGTTGCAAGGTAAATTTTTTCTGCTTTTTTTGCTTTTTCTTTTATCTCTTTAACGACTTTTGAGTGATCACTACTTATTCTATATTCGGGTTCAAATTTATTTCCATCTATTTTTATCCCAAAAGTTGTTTTTGGAAGATCTCGTATATGCCCAACTGATGCGATAACATCATAGTCTTTTCCTAAGAATTTTTTTATAGTCTTTGCTTTTGCAGGAGACTCAACGATAACTAAATTTTTCATATTTAAACCCTAAATTTTTAATTTTTCCATTAGTATATGCAAAAAAGATTAATTTTATTTTAAAAAAGACAGATTTTACAAACCATCTTACTCATTTTAAATTTAAAATATTTTTAAAATTTTAATCTATTTTAAAATTCTTGGAAGAGTTATTCCTTTTTGGTTTTGATATTTTCCTTTTTTATCAGCATAGCTTACAACACACGGCTCATCACCTTCTAAAAATAGCACTTGAGCGATTCCCTCATTTGCATAAATTTTAGCAGGAAGTGGAGTTGTGTTTGATATCTCAATTGTTATATGCCCTTCAAATCCAGGCTCAAATGGAGTAACATTTACTATTATTCCACATCTTGCATAAGTACTTTTTCCAAGGCATATTGCTAAAACATTTTCAGGCATTTTAAAATACTCAACCGTTCTAGCAAGTGCAAATGAATTTGGCGGAACTATGCAGATATCGCCTACGAAATCAACCACATTTTTTTCATCAAAATTCTTTGGATCAACAACTGTTCCACCGATATTTGTAAAAATCTTAAACTCATTTGCAACCCTTATGTCATATCCATAGCTAGAAAGTCCATAGCTTATTACGCCAAGCCCAACATTTTCTTCACAAAATGGATTTATCATCTCATCTTTTAAGCTTTTTTCTTTTATCCATTTATCGCTTTTAAGTCCCATTTCTACCCTTAAATATCAAATTTAAAGACTAATTATAGCAAAAAACATTTAAAATTTATATTCGAAACTAAGATGAAAAGTTCTTCCTGGGGCTGGAGTTAATCCCATATTGTTGGCATCAAGATAATATTTATTTGCCAAATTATCAACTCCTGCTGAAATTGTTAAATTCTCTTTTGGATTATAATTTGCATAAATATCCACTATAGAGTAAGAGTCCCATTCAGCACTGTTTGTCTCTCCAATTGGTGTGTCTGCTGGTTGCCATATAGAGACAAATCTTTTGCTTGTGTAGCTATATCTTGCACCTATGTCAAGTTGTTTTTTAAAAAGTCTTGTTCCAACATTGGCATATAATGTCGTTTTTGGAGGGACTGCATTTGATAAATTTGACCCGCCAATTCCACCTTTATAACATTTTTGCTCACCAGGTTGTAGGTTTTCATCTTTTTGGCAAAACTTTGTTTGTAGGATTTGATTCACTCCTAAATTTGAATAAAATTCACCATTGTCAAAGTAAAGCGAACTCTCCAAGCCTCTAAACAGCGCACTTTCTATATTTGTAGTTTGTTGGAAGCTGCTTCCAATAATGTTTGAGCGAGTTAAATAGTTTTTTGTGTAGTTGTTATAAAATGCAAGCTTAAATCCTAAAACATTATTAAAATCACCTAAATTTTCAAGTAAAAAGTTTCCTCCAACCTCAAAGTCAAAGTGTTCTTCTGGTTTTAAAGTCATAATTTTTTCGCCTTGATTTTGCTGTCCAAAACCCTTTGTGGCTTGAAAAAGGCTTGGATTTCTCACAGCTTTTGCATATTTTATATATAAATTTATATTATCATTTGGCTTAAAAGTTAGCATCAAAGCAGGGCTTATTGCATTTGTTTTTATATCTGGTGTATAAATTTTAGTTGGACTATAGACTAATACGCCATTTTTACGAACATAGCAAGTTCCATTTATACACTGTTCTAGAGGATTGTTGTCTTTTATTCTTGCGTTTATATATCTAAGACCAAAATCAGCCTCCAACCACTCTAAAACAGGATATTTTGCCCATAAAAAGGCACTTATTTCATCTCTTCTTGCATCTCTTTCATAAAGTTTTCCAACAGCTGAATAGTCTTGTAAGATAATTTTATTTGGGTCAATATTTAGTTTTTTAGCAACCTTTTTAGCAAATTCAAATGGACTATTTATATTTGGATAATTCTTTTTTATAAGACGATCTGTTGTATCGCTTGGCGGAGTAAATCTTTCATAAAAATAAGAAACTCCATAATTAAGCATTAGCGGTTGGTTGATTAGTTCAATTGTGCTTGTATTTTGTAAGCTAAAGCCAAGTTGCTTAGAGATTAGAAAAGATGCATATCTAGCGTCTAATTTAGAGCGCATAGAATTTTCATCCAAATCAACTAAATCTTCAATAAATGGCATAAATAACGATGTGTCATTTTTAGTGTAAAATGTGTTAAATTTAAGATCTACATATGGATTTTGAGGGTTATATCTATATCCTGTGCTAAAAGAGTCAACTATAACTTCACCGCCTTCTCCTTGCAAAGCTCCATCACTTCTAATGCTAGTCTGAGATGGCATAAGCTCGCCAAAATTTGACTCATATCTGCTATAAGCAAAGTTAAATGTGTGAAAATCGTTATATAAATTTAATTTAGCTAAATATGATTTGTTTTCTTGAAAGGTATTTAAGACCTCTTCTCCAGCTCTATAATATGTATAATTATTTTTATCAAAAACAAGTTTTTTAGAGATTATCTCGTATGATTGTGGAGCTATAGTATATTTTCCCAGTCTTCGTGAGTAGTATGCTTCATATTTTGATGGATCTTCTATATCTGTTTGTGAGCTTTGTGTCCCTACGATTTTAGGTGTTGAGCCATGCTTTCCCGCAAAGTAGTTTCCTTGATATTTTCTAGCATATCCCAAAACCATATCTGCATTTTCCCATTTTTTTGCAAATGCCAAGCTTCCATTCCAACTTTTTCCCAAATTTTGAAATAAATTTCCATTTTGATATCTTGCTGGTGTGTCATATGTTTGAGGATGATCTTTTAAAAAAGCCTTGCACTCATCATCATCTTCATATTTACACTTATCCACCCATTTTGTACGATATCCGCCACGCGTGTAAAGTGGTGGTTTTTTGTTTGTATTAGACATCATGCCACCTGCAATTCTAAATCCCCAGTCTTTATCATCAGGTATAATATCTTCCCAACCAATAGTTTTCATTCTTATAACTCCGCCAGTTGCACCAACACCATCAGCTCCAAAACTTACGCCTTTTTGAATTTCAACATTTGAAAGCAAATCAGGATCAAGATAAGTTCTAGTGCTAGATCCTGCATATCCTTGCCAAGAAGGTGTAGATCTAAAAGCTCCATCGATTATCACAGGAACTCTATTTTCATTTTGCAAGCCTCTAATATTAACTGTTATCGCGCCACTGTTTCTTTTGTTTGTAACAAAAACTCCTGGAATTCCACTTAAAAAATCTCCAACCGAACTACCGCGAAATCTTTGAATATGGGCTTGGTCTAAATATGAGTAAGAGCCAGCTTTTGTGTAGGTTTTAAGCTCACTTTTACCATGATAAATCTGTTGTTGCCCAGTTATTGTAATATCATCAAATGAAATATCGGCCTCATTCTCAAGGCAATATACTAATGAAAATGTAAGTGGTATACTAAATATTAAATATTTTTTAAACATAATTTCTCCAAGTCATAATAAAAAATAAACTCGAAATAATAACAAATCTTTTCTTAACAAATGATTATAAGTATCAAAATATAAATATACAATCTAATGATATAGATATTAATAAATATTTTCAAAATAAAAGTATAATTTAAGGTGAAGTTATTATAATAACTCTCAAAATTATTTTTTAATGGTTTGAAAATGAATTTATATAAATTTAGACTTTTATTTACTATTTTTTTAGTATTTGGCTACGCTTTTGGGGCTGAAGAGTTAGATTTTAATACTCTAGAAATTTTGGCTAAAAAGATAGATGATGACAAAAATGGCTATTTAACTCCAGGTGCGATTGTTACAAAAGGCGATGAGATAGGAGCTAAATCAACCAAAGATATTGATAGCATGATAAGAAGTATAAGTGGCGCTTATACACAAGTTGATGAGGCAAATGGTGGAATTTCAGTAAATATTCGCTCTCAAACTGGATTTGGTAGGGTAAATACTATGATTGATGGTGTAACTCAGACCTATTTTGGCTCATCAAGCGATCAAAGTGCTGGAGTTCATAGTTTTGCGACAAATATCGGGACTTCAGCTTACGGCGCGTTGATTGATCAAAATTTTCTAGCTGGACTTGAGGTTAAAAAAGGCACATTTAGTGGGGCAAATTTTGGCACAGCAGGAAGCGTGGATTTTAGGACAATTGGCGTTGATGATATTGTAAGAAGTGGCAAAAATTTTGGCTTTTTAGGTAAATATTCATATGGGAGCAACAAAATTGGACCAAGCTATATGGGAAGTTTTGCTGGAAAATATGAGTTTAAAAATGGTTTTAAATTTGGCACTTTGTTTGGGTATAGTGGCAAGAAAATAGAGCAAAATTATAAAACAGGTAATGGAGACGAAAAACAACTAATTAATAAGGATATGCTAATTAGTCATCCAAAAAATACCCTTTTAAAAACTGAGTTTGCAGATGAAAAAAATATGGTTATTTTGTTGCACAGAAGTTATGATAATCACTTAGCAAAAAGAGAAATCTCAAGCAATTCTTATCAGTTAAATTATAATTTTTTACATAATGATTTTATAAATTTAAATTTAATTACTTCATATCAAAAAACTGATCAAGATTTTGATAAAGGTGCATCTCTTGGGTGGTTTGTCTTAGATAAAGAGGGAATGATGGAGTCGCAAAATAAGGCTTTTAGCTTTGATATCAACAATATAGCCAAGTTTAATATTTTGAATAATTTATACTATGAAGCCAAATTTGGAATGAGTTTTTTGGATAATGACTATCAAAGAATTACAAATGATAAGGATTGGAAGACTTTTACAACGGAATTTGGTCTTATCCCAGAAGGTCGGCAAAAAATTTATAGTTATTATTTAAGTAGTAATTTTACAAATAATAAATTTAGCCTTGATGCAAATTTAAATTTACAAAAGTTTAAGCTAAGCGGACAAAAAGGGGAGTGTTCAAGAGATAACTATCTTTGCTATCCAAAAGAGGCGGGAAATTTAACTTTGAAAGATACAAATTTTAATTACTCGCTTTTAGCTTCATTAAATTTAGATACTCTTTTTTCGCCATTTTTGAGCTACACAAAAGCCACTCGTCCATTAAATGTTCAAGAATTTTTTACAAGTGGAGCTTATGATACAAACATCAATACCAACTTAAAGCCAGAGAGCGCAAAGACTTTTCAAGTAGGATTTAACTCTTTTATGCATGGGCTTTTGGCAGATGATGATACTTTTGGACTAAAAATTATTTATTATAAAACCGATGTGGATAACTATATTTTTGATAGATATTTGGTGCTTGGTGGAGCATTTTTTGCAAGGGATAATGCAAAGGCCAAATTTGAAGGATTTGAAGTTGAAACAAGTTATGATGTGGGATATTTTTATACAAATTTAAGCTACTCATATCAAAAAGCTCTAAAACTTCCAATCTCTGACTCACAAAAGATAGCAGGACATTTGGGGATGGGTGGTGGAGTAACGCAGTTTAGTGAGCTTCCAAGAAGCTATGCGACGCTTGATATTGGTACAAGATTGTTTGATAAGAGGCTAACTTTTGGCTCAAGCATAAAATATACAGGCAGAGCAAAAAGAGTAGATCCAAGAACTGATTTTAACGCCAATCCACCCTATTTCTCAGCTGAGCCAAAAACTGAGAATTTACCAAACATTCCAACAATTATCGATTTATACGCCATCTATGAGTCAAATGACAATTTAAGAGTTAAATTTGAAGTGCAAAATTTGACCGACAAAAACTACATGGATGCACTCTACACTCTAAACTCAAATGAATCACAAATCGGACAAAATAATATTACACTTTTTGACAACAAGGCAAGAGGGCGAAGTTTTATAGCCTCTATTGTCTATAAATTTTAAGGAGGATTTTTGAGAAAATTTGGAAAATACTTTATTTTTATCTTTGTTTTTATCTTTTTAACTGGCTGTGCCCAAAAATACATACAAGTTCCAGCCGACTATAACACTTTTGAGGTGATAAATTTAGACAACAATCAAACTATAGGCTATGATAAATTTATAGATGAGCTTTTGCAAAATGACATTATCATGCTTGGTGAAGCTCATACAGATGAGTATCATCATTTCGTGCAAAATAAAATCATTAACGATTTATATAAGTTTAAAAATTTAAGTGTTGTTTTTGAAATGCTAGGCGTTGATAAGCAGAAATTTATCGATATTGCTAAGAAAAATGCTTTAAATTTAGAATCAAAAGAGCTTGCAAAAGCTATAAAATGGGAAAAAAGATGGGATTATAATTATTATAAAGATATCGTTGAAAGCGTTTTTTATAGTGATATGGAATTTATTGCAGGAAATATTACTGATGACGAGATAAAGACTATTTATGAGGGTGCAGCTCCACTAAATGGCGTAGTTTCAACTACTGATGAGGTAAAAGATAAACTTTTTGACATTATAAAAATTTCTCATGGATTTAGCGATGATGACAATGAAACTGTTTCTAAAATGGTTGAAATTCAACAATTCAAAGACCGAAGAATGGCCGATAAACTAGTCCATAGCTCAAATTTGGCCATTTTGATAGCTGGACGAAATCACACCGATAAAACAATTGGCGTTCCACTTCACATACTTGACTTTAACAAAAATAAAAAAATGATCTCTGTTGGTCTTGGATATTGGCAAGAAGAGGTTGATGACAAGAACCAAAAAGAGCAAGATTATTTGATTAAATTTTATAAAGATGGAGAAAAAAATGAGTAAAAAAGGTCTATTTTTATTTGGCTTTCTGCTGTGCTTAAGTGCGCAAAGCAAAGAAATTGATTTTGATACGCTTGAAGTTTCGGCAAAAGAGATAAAAAGCGAAGATAAAAGTTTTGTAACACCAGGTGCGATTAGCTCAAGAAGTGGTGTTGGAGAGAGCACTCAAAGTATTGATAGTATCGTCAGAAGCATGCCAGGAAGCTACACCAATACCGATCAAACTCAAGGCACAGTTCAAGTTAATATCCGTGGTATGAGTGGTTTTGGTAGGGTTAATACTATGGTTGATGGAGTTACGCAGACATTTTTTGGAACCTCGGCCGATAATGGAAAATATCATACAAATGATGGCAATATGGGAACTTCAGCTTATGGGGCGATGATTGATCAAAACTTTTTAGTAGCTGTTGATGTTACAAAAGGAACATTTAGTGATGGTCATGGGGGACTCATGGGAAGTGCAAATTTCCGTACAATTGGTGTTGATGACTTAGTAAGAGATGGTAAGATTTTTGGCTTTTTGGGTAGATATTCTCATGGTACAAATGGGATTGGATACAACTATATGGGAAGTGTGGCTGCAAAAACGCAGTTGAAAAATGGTGGAAGCATAGGAGCTTTGTTTGGATATAGTGGTAGAAAAATATCACAAAACTATAAAGTTGGTGGTGGTGGAAAGATAGAAGATCAACAAATACCAAATCCAGACTATGATCCAAATGAGCCAATAGACGAATGGAATAAACCATATCTAAGCACAAGACCATTCCATACAGACGAGCTAACTCAAAGACCAAAAAGCTATCTTTTTAAAATAGAGGCAAAGCCAGATGAGTATAATAAAGCTATTTTAAGCTATAGAAGATATGAAAATTTACTAGCTGGTAGAGATATGATAAATGATAACTATCAAGCTGATTATAACTTCAATCCAAATAATCTTATCGATTTAAATTTATTAGTAGCATACAATCAAGGCAAACAAAAATATCTAAGCGATGCTGCGTTTTTTGGAAGAACTGATATGGCCGATAAAGGAGATTTGAGCGCAACAAACAAAGCCTTAACTTTAAACTTGGACAATAGCTTTTCATTTCACATTGATAATTTTATCCTAGCTTCTAAATTTGGAGTTAATTATCTATCAAATGAGTATAAAAATAGTGTTGATAGAAACTTGCCAGGTATCGACTCAACGCCTTTTCAACCTCGCGGAAAACAAAAAATTACAACTTTATTTTTGGATAATAAAATAAATTATTCTGTATTTGAATTAAGCACAAATTTAAATTTGCAAAGATGGAATATCAAAGGGCATAAGCCAAAATGTGATGCAAACACACATTGCTTTCCAATGGCTGCAGCCGATGTTGATAGGAGCGATACGGAGTTTAACTACTCTTTTATGATATCTTCTAAACTTCACGATCTTTTTATGCCATTTGTTAGCTACTCTAAAACATCAAGACCGCCAAATGTCCAAGAGATGTTTTTTTCAACAAATGATGGAAATGGCGTAAATCCATTTTTAAGACCAGAAGTTGCAAAAACTTGGCAAATAGGTTTTAATAGCTATAAAGAAAATTTACTCTTAGATGATGATGTTTTGGGCTTTAAAGTGCTTTATTATAAGACTAATGTTGATGATTTTATCTATAACAAATCATTCCATACATCAGATACTTTTATGATACATTTAAATCAAACCGAGCTTACCAAATTTAGCGGAGTTGAGGCAGAGCTTAGTTATGACATGCAAAAATTTTATCTAAAAGCAAGCTATTCTAAGCAAAAAAGCAATCAAATTGTAAATGAAACAAGTGGTGTTATACCAAACTCATTTGCTGGATATACCGAGATGACAGAGCTTCCAAAAGACTACGCGACAATTGATATAGGAACTAGACTTTTTAACAAAAGATTGATAGTTGGAATGCTTGCAAAATATACAGGAAGTGCAAAAAGAGTGACTGTTAGTAATGACGATAGACACGATCCAAATGATCCAGATGACTGGTTTCCTGAGTTTAATACAGAAAAACTTCCAAAAATACCAACGATTTATGACCTTTATGTAGTTGCAAAACCAAAAGAAAATTTAACTTTTAAATTTGAAATACAAAATTTATTTGACAAAAATTATATGGATGCATTAAATGCATTTAATGGAACCTCAAACCAACTTTCTTATGATGCCAATGGAAATGATATTCATCTTTTTGATAATAAAGCTCGTGGCAGAACTATTATAGGAAGTTTTGAATATAAATTTTAAGGAGATTTATGAAAAAAATATTTTTTATGTTTTTTATTGTTTTTGGACTTTGTTTTGCAAATGAGTCTATTGATGGCTCAAATTTAGCTATTGAGAGTAACTTAAGCAGTATAGCGATAAATAATGAAATAGTTATTGAAGCTAACAGCACAAATGTTAGTTATGAGGCAAACGACATAAATAAGGCAATAGTTGAAGCTAACATAACAGCTAAGAGCAATATAGTAGAGTCAAATTTAAGTCCAAAAATAGATGAGAATGATAGCTTAAGTAGTATAGAAGCTCCAAATTTAGCCATAAAAAGCGTAGATTTTACACTTTATGGGCTTTATGAAAATGCCGATGTGGTTGTTAAATTTGTTATTTATATTTTAGTGATTTTTTCACTTTTAACTTGGTCTGTGTTAATTGCTAAAGTAATTGAATTTTGGCGTTATAAAAAGATTTTAAAACTTGATTTGTTTTATACAAAAAAGGCTATTTTTTTAGAGGATTTACCTACGCTTAAAGAAAACAGTTTTATGGAAATTTTTAAAAATGAAGCAATAATTGAAATGGAAAAATCTAAAAAATTAAATGGAACCAAAAGCAGAATTAGAACAAATTTTGAGATTAAAATAAACTCAATCATAACAAATGCTAAAAATTTAACTTCTATTTTGGCAAGTATCGGCTCATCGGCTCCATTTATCGGGCTTTTCGGGACTGTTTGGGGGATAATGAATTCATTTATTGGAATCGCAGGTTCTAATGATACTGGACTTGATGTAGTAGCTCCTGGTATTGCAGAAGCGCTTTTTGCTACTGCTTTTGGATTAGCTGCTGCAATTCCTGCTGTGCTTTTTTATAACTATATCATAAGAAAAACAGCTAAATTTGCAAATGAAATTGATGAGATTGCAACTGCTGTCTATCTCATCGCCGATAGAACTTTGGATAAAAAATGATAAGACTTGAAAGTGATAAAGAACTAAGCGAGATAAATGTAACGCCATTTATTGATGTAATGTTGGTTTTGCTAATAATTTTTATGGTTGTAACGCCACTTATGACAACCTCTGTGAAGGTTGAGCTTCCAAAAGGAAGTGAAAATTTACAAAACGATGCCGATAAAAAACCTTTAATTTTATCAATTGATAAAGAAAAAAATCTTTTTTTGGATGACAAAGTGATAAATTTATCAAATTTAAAAGAAAGTTTATTTGCCAAAACAAGTGGAGATTTTGATGAAATAATTTATTTTCATGTCGATAAAAGCGTGGAATATGAAGCGGTAATAAATGTTATAAATTCAGTAAAATTACTAGGGTATTCCAAAATCGCACTTTCATCAAAATTGGAAAATTAAGAAAAATTTATGAGAAACAAAACAGAAAAAAACAGCCTTATTTTTGGAGTAATTTTATCTTTAATGCTTCATTTTTTGGTTTTATTTTTATTTTTGCATAGACCTTACAAACCAAGTTTAAGTGGCGGATATGGTGGAGAAATAGGTGAGTTTGAATCAATTATGATAATTTCAGATCTTCCACTTGGTGAGCTTAGAGAAATTTCGGTTGATTCCGTTAAGGCTATGCAAAACTACGAAGCTATGCCAGAAATTGATGAGATAGAGGTCATAAAAACAAAAGCACCACTTGATGAAATAGATGAGGTAGAAGTTATAACTTCCATAAGCGCTTTAGAAATTCCAAGCGAAGTAGAAGTTATAAAAGCTCAGAATTTAGCCCCAAAAATAGTCAAACCAAAAGAGCAAAAACAAAAACACAAAAAAAATGTAAAAAAAGAAAAAACTCAAAAAAAAGCCGATGAAAAAAAGCCTATTTCCAATATTAGCGGCGAAGTAAACTCAGTAGCAAAAGACAGCTTCGCAAGTGCTCCAGTTAAAGGAAGTGGCACAAAAGTATCATCACCTAGTCTTGGTAGTGGCAAAAGTAAAAACTCTAATTGGCAAGGACTGGTAATGGCTCATCTTAATAAATTTAAAAAATATCCTAAAAACTCACTTATAAATGAAGAAGAGGGGAAAGTTATTTTAAAAGTTGAAATTGATAAAAACGGAAATGTTTTATCAACAAAAATACAAAAGCCTTGTAAATTTACAAGATTAAATAATGAGGCATTGAAAATTTTTAAAGATGCTTCTCCACTTCCAAAACCACCAGTAGATTTAATAAAAGGAAAAAATAGTGTGGTTTTAAATATGCCAGTAGAATATAACATAAAAAAATATTTAAAAAATCGCTAAATTTAAGTAAATTTTCACATTGAATTTTTTAAAAAGGGTAAATTTTGATAAAAAACTACATTTATAAATTTAGTATCATTTTTGTTCTCTCGCTTATTTTTGGTGGGCTAAATATCGCAATTTTGGCATATATCAACAAATTCATCCTAAATTTAACAGAGCCAAATTTAAAAATAATGCTCTTTTTTGCAGCTCTTATACTCTTTTTTTTTATTGCAACATTTTTTATAAGAGTAGTTATAACTAAGATAAACAATATCATTATTTATGAATTAAGGGTTAAATTTGTGCTCAAAGTCTTAAATACAAAGATGATTTTTGATGAAAACAAGCCCAAAATTTTAGCCTCACTTTCCAAAGATATTGGCAGCATTTCAAATGGTTTTATGCGTCTAAGTGACGCAGTTCAGGGATTTGTTTTGGTCATTTTGTCGCTAGCTTATTTTTATTATCTATCAAAAGAGATGTTTTTATTCGTATTTTTGTGGTTTGGCTTGATATTTGTCTTAACTTATATTTTTATAGGCAAAGCAAGGAGTAGCTACGCTTCTTCAAGAAAATTTGATGATGATTTATATAAAAGTTATGAGACGCTTTTAGGCGGTTTTAGGGAACTTC
This sequence comes from Campylobacter ureolyticus, assembly GCF_013372225.1. Classification (NCBI taxonomy): domain Bacteria; kingdom Pseudomonadati; phylum Campylobacterota; class Epsilonproteobacteria; order Campylobacterales; family Campylobacteraceae; genus Campylobacter; species Campylobacter ureolyticus. Next base: position 195,573 of record NZ_CP053832.1, read on the forward strand.
GCATAAGTAAAAAGAGAGAAGATAACTTTTTGGCCACCTTTTTTCAAGAGGCAACTTCTCAAAAAAACGCCAACATAAAAGCAGAAATTTATGGCAACCTATCAAGTAATTTTTTAAATGTAATGATGCTTTTTGGGATTGGTTTTATCATGTTTTTATCGCTTGGTTTGGGAGTTTCAGATTTTAAAACAGCAACTACCATAAGCCTTTCTATGATGTTTTTAAGAGCGCCTTTTATGATGGCCGTCTCATCGATACCTTCTATTTTGGTTGCACTTATCTCCATAAAAAAGATAAAAGAGCTTAAATTTGATGAGATAAAAGAGTCATTTGGCAACCAAACTGCGATGAAATGGAGTAGGCTATTTTTAAAAGATATTGATTTTGCCTATTTGGATAAGAAGATTTTAAATGGTCTAAGCTTAACAATCAAAAAAGATAAAATCATCTTTTTAGTAGGTAAAAATGGCTCTGGCAAATCCACTCTATTTTCGATATTGTGCGGACTTTTAACTCCACAAAGAGGCGAGATTTGGATAGATGAAAAAAGGTTATGCGATGAAGACTTAAGAGCTTTTCAAAACAGCATAGCAGTTGTTTTTAGCGACTTTTTTTTATTTGGTGAGATACTTAATTGTGATGAGAGTTTTATTGACTTTTGGCTTGAGAAACTAAAACTTAAAGATAAATTTAAGTTAAATTTGGAAAAAAATAGCTTTAAATTTAGTAGCTTCAACCTCTCAACAGGACAAAAAAAGCGCCTTGCTTTGCTTGAAGTTTTGGCCTTGGAGAAAGATTTTTTAATGCTTGATGAGTTTGGTGCAGATCAAGATCCTGAGTTTAGAGAGTATTTTTATAAAGAAATTTTGCCATTTTTAAAAAATAAGGGAGTTGGTATTTTTGCTATAAGTCACGATGATAGATATTTTAAATTTGCAGATGAAATTTACAAAATGAGTGATGGAAAGGCACTTCAAATAAAATGAGTGCCACGCCCACCAAAGTTTTTAAAACTTATCTTTCAATCTTAAAAACTTTTCAACTTGCTCTTCTTTTAGCTCTCTTTTCTCGTCTCTACTTAGATAAAACTTAAAAATAGTTTCATTTTTCTCATTGTAAAAATGAACGCTATGACCCAAAACTCCCATAAATTTAGTCGATACAAAACCTATCTTTTTGACGCTATCTTCTTTTAAATGTCCGCCAAGATATCCCATCGCACCGCTGAAATTTAGATATCCTCTTGCTTTTTTGGGTGGATTTATTTTAGCCTTGAACTCGATTATAAACTCAGGTGTATTTTTACAAAACATAACTTCGCCCCAAGTTGCAATCTCAGCCAAAATTGCCTCTAAATTTGAGCCGCAAATTTCATTAAACTCCTCTTTTCCTCTAAATTTCAAAACCTCATATTCACTTACTTTTAGCTTCATCGCCGCCTCAATAACACTCATATTTTTATTCTCAAATAGAGCTTTAACCTCTTGTTCTAAATTTCTCATTTGTCTTCTCCTTTAGTCTAAAATAGATGATACTGGATATTATAATTAAAAAAATAGTTAAATAGGTAAATAAAAGCGAAAAATATTTTAATAATTATGATTTTATTTATCATAATTTAAGCCGTAAATTTATATAATCAGCTTTGATTATTATATACTTTATCAATAAGGTTTGTTTTATATGTTTTATTATATGCAAGTTGGCGGCATCTTTATGTGGCCTATCTTTTTTCTTGCTGTCTTATCTCTTGCTGCAGTTTTAGAAAAACTATTTTTATATTTTGTGAGATTGAGGGATTTGGGTTCTAAATTTAAGTTAGATATCACCAAAAACTTAAACAACCAAACTTTTGAGAAAATAGGTGAAATTTATCAAAACTATAAAAATCCACTGGCAAAAGTAGTTTGTGCGGCTTCTAACTTCTATCTAACCAACAAAAATATATCAAAAAGCGAGTATGAATTTCTAATCAAAACTATGATTGATGATGAAATTTCAAAACTTGAAAAAAACAACTGGATTTTAGGTATCTGCATAAGCGCATCGCCACAACTTGGGCTACTTGGCACAATTGTTGGAATGATAAAGTCTTTTGGCGCGCTAAGTGCTGCAGGTGATCCAACCTTGGTTGCAGGCGGAATTTCTGAAGCGCTCTATACTACAGCTTTTGGGCTTTTGGTTGCAATACCAGCTTTGGTTTTTCACGTCTATTTTATAAATAAAAATGATTCAATTATGGAAAACTTGGAAAAGATAGAGTTTTTGCTCTTAAAAAAGTTTGAAGGCCTTAGATGAGAAGAGTAAGAAGGCGCAATTTTTATAGCATATCCATAATAAATCTAATAGATATAATATTTATTTTGCTTATATTTTTTATGATTACGACCACTTTTAAGCAAACTGAAAGCTTGGATATAAATTTGCCAAAAAGCAAAACCTCTTTTAATAAAAATAGCGATGTAAATGTTGTAATTTTTTATGATTTAAATGAAAAAATCACTATAAAAACTGATAATAAAGTCCTATTTAGCTCAAATTTAGACGATCTATCAAAAGAGATAGGTGAGCTAAATTTAAATACATTCAAAGCAGTTCATCTAAGTGCTGATAACAAACTTGACTATGGAGCGATAGTAAATTTAATGTCAATCTTAAAAGAAAATAAAATCAAAAATTTAAATTTAGATATAGAAAAATTTTAAAAAGGAGCATTATGCGTAAAGTTTTAGTTTATGGTATTGTTTTGCAATCTTTGCTTTTTGCAAATACAAGGCTTGAGACAAGTATCATCTCTACAACGGGTTTTGAGGACACTTTGGCAAATGAGGTAAGAAATGTCAATGTTATCACAAAAGATGATATCCAAAAGAGAGGCTATAAAAGCCTAAGAGATTTGTTTAAAAATACTCCAAGTGTCTATATGTCTAAAAAGGCCTTTGGCGATGTTATCGATATGCGTGGTCAAGGCGAAAAGGCAAATACCAATGTCCAAATCATGATAAATGGCGTGGCGATGAATATGACTGACTCATCTCATACCTCTATGCCATTTGATGCTATTAATGTAGATGATATTGAGCGTATTGAGATTCTTCCAGGTGGTGGATCTGTGCTTTATGGAAGTGGCACACAAGGCGGAGTTATCAATATAATTACCAAAAAAACAAGGCAAGATTTCTATGCCAATATAGCATCAAGATATCAAAGTGGAGGTTCGATAAATGCTAGGTTCAATATCGGTGCAATGGCAACTGATAGGCTATTTTTAAGGGCTGGTGTTTTAAAAGATAAGAGCAACGGCTATAGATATGGCGAAAAAAGCAATGGTGCATATGGCAGTTTTGGGTTGGATTATCAACTAGGCGACAACCAAAACTTAAGTCTTGATTTTTCTCACTATAGCGGCGATCAAACAACAGCTGGTGGAGTAAGTAAAAAAGAGCTTGATAAAAACAGAAGAGTAGCTGATGGTTCATACTCTACGACAGATATAAAAATGACAAATTTAAATTTAGACTATGGCATTAAATTTAACGACAGCTGGCAGTTTAATACAACTCCTTTCTACCAAAAAACCAAGTTTCAACCAAAAGGTAGTGTTTCTGGCTTTGAAGATAAAAAAATTGGTGCTAGAAATAAGGTAAAGTATAACTATGAGAGTGGAAATTTAATATTTGGTTATGACTTTATTTACAACAAAGGCATAAATGATGGACATTTTGACTATATAATACCAATGCCATCACCAATGCCACCAATGCGTTATGTAAGCACTTCAAAAGGCTCTACCAAAAAAATCACAAATTCATTTTTCATACAAAATTTATTTGAGATGACAGATAACTTTTCTCTAACTACTGGCTATAGATTTGACCATGCAAGCTATAAAATCACAAAATATACTAGCACAAAAAGGGCTCTTCTTCCTGCATTTCCTACGACACCATTTAAGGTGGCTACTCTTGATTTAAAAAAGAGTGAAAACAACCATGCTTTTGAAATAACTCCTAGTTTCGCCTATTCAGATACAGGAAATCTATATTTTAAATTTGAAAGAGGCTTTACTAGTCCATCGGCAAACAAAATGCAAAATAAAGATAGGGTAAAGGGATATTATCCAAGCAATATCAAATCAGAGAAATTTCTAACCTATGAAGTTGGTATGAGAGATTTGGTTTTGGAGCAGTTTTTCCAAGCAACAGCTTTTTATACAAAAAGCAAAGATGAGATAACAACCGATATGGTAGGTATGGGCGAGCAGTGGAAGCAATACAACATCGGAAAGACTGAAAAATGGGGCTTGGAGATTGGTTTAGAACAAAGCTTGATAGCTGATAAGTTAAAGCTACAAGAGAGCTTTGCCTACACTAACACAGAGGTTAAAGATGCAGGTAAAAACAGGTGGATAAAAGTTGGCGAAGTTGTGCCAAATGTTCCAAAATATAAATTTACTCTTGGGGCTGATTTTGAGCTAACTAACAATGTAAATATTTTTAGCGATACTACCTTTTATGGTAGTCAAAAAAATAGCAGCTACGAGAAAATCTCATCATACAGCTTAACAGATATTGGTGTAAGATTTAAATACAAAGGCTTTAGTCTAACAGCTGGAATTAACAATCTTTTTGATAAAGAATTTTATAACTCAGTCTCTGGAAATGGAGATGATAAAATTTATTCTGTAGGCGATGGCAGAACTTATTATACGGAGTTTAAGTATGACTTCTAGTCATAAAAAATATCTTTTGATATTGATGGCAATTAGCTTTTTAGTTGCCATCATATCAGCTTGTATAGGAGGAGCTGATATTGGACTTAAGGATATTTTTGCCTATTTTAATGGAGATTTGTCAAAAAGCAAGGAGATTATTCTTTTAGAGATTAGATTTCCAAGAATTTTAATGGCATTTTTAATAGGCATCTTGCTTGCAACAAGTGGTGTTGTAACGCAAAATATCTTTTTAAATCCAGTAGCAGATCCCTACATCATAGGAATTGCAGCCTCTGCAACTTTTGGAGCTGTCATAGCCTATCTTTTTAGAATGAGCGATATTTATTATGCTATTTTTGCATTTATCTCATCGGCAATTTTATCCCTACTTATCTTTAGAATTTACACAAAAGCAAGAAATATCGCAACACTTTTGATAGTTGGTATTGCATTTTCATCTTTTTTGGGTGCTTTTACCTCTTTTGCAACTTATATGATAGGAGAAGAGAGTTTTAAGATAGTTGCTTGGATGATGGGATATTTGGGTGGTGCTTCGTGGAGCAAAATCGTACTTTTGACGCCACCTTTGATCTTTACTTTTATCTATTTTTATTCAAAAAGATATGAGTTAAATATCCTTTTAAGTGGCGACGAAGAGGCAAAAAGCTTAGGCGTTGATGTTGATAATATCAAAAAAAGATTGCTTATCATCTCAGCTCTTGCAGTTAGTTTTAGCATCTCATTTACAGGAATGATTGGCTTTGTAGGACTTATTATCCCGCATATCATAAGAATGCTTTTTCAAACTTCAAATAACGCCGTCATACTTCCATTTTCAGCAGTCATTGGTGGGCTTTTTTTACTATTTTGCGATATGCTTGGAAAAACTCTGCTTGCCCCAACAGAGATACCAATAGGCGTAATTACCGCCCTTTTTGGTGCTCCATTTTTCCTATTTTTGGCTTTAAAAGGTGGTAGATAATGGAAGTTAAAAATTTGGAGTTTTCTTTTTATAAAAAAGAGATTTTAAAAGGGCTAAATTTAACTGCAAAAAGAGGCGAATTTATAGGAATTTTAGGACCAAATGGCTGTGGAAAAAGCACTCTTTTGAAAAATATCTTAAAGATTTATAAGCCAAAAAGTGGGATTATAACTCTAAAGGAGAAAAGTTTAAAAGAGTATTCTCAAAAAGAACTTAGCCAAATTTTGAGCTTTGTTCCACAAAAAAGTCAAATCTCAATGCCACTTTTAGTTGAAGATATCATCTTAATGGGAAGATACTCACATCTAAAAAGCTCATTTTATGGTTATGAGAAAAAAGATTTAGAGGCAGTTGATGAGATAATGAAGCTTTTAAATTTGGAAAATTTCAAAAAAAGAATTGCTTTTACGTTAAGTGGTGGCGAGTTTCAAAGAGTGATTTTAGCAAGAGCTTTGGTTGGAAAGCCTGAAATGTTGCTTCTTGATGAACCAACTTCGGCACTTGATCTAAACTATGCTGTAAATATTTTAAAGATTTGTAAAGCCATTGTCAAAAAGCAAAATATTGCCTGTGTTGTTGTGCTTCACGATCTAAATTTAGCTTCACTATTTTGCGACAAAATCTTGCTTTTAAAAGATGGAAAAGTAGCCTATGAAGGGAGCGTTAATGAGCTTTTTACAAAAGAGATTTTAGATGAGATTTATTCTTTAAAATGCGAAATATTAAATTACGAAAATAGACCAATTGTGGTTGCTGTTTAAGGAGAAGAGATGAAAAAGTTTTTAAGTGTTAGTTTTTTAAGCGTTAGTCTGCTTTTTGCAAAAGGAGCTATTATTTTAGATCCAGCTGTTGTTGAGATATTTTATCTGTTAAATTGCGAAGATAAAATAACAGCCATTGCAAAAACCCAACAAAGTAAAATTTGGCCAGAGGAAAAAACTCAAAATTTGCCAACCGTTGGGACATATATAAAGCCAAATTTAGAACGTATTATTGAGCTAGATCCCGATATCGTCATTACAAATTTTCACTCAACTGAGATTTTGGATGATTTAAAAAGATTTAAGATTGAGTATAAAGATACACAGGCAAACAGCCTTGAAGATATCTACAACAACATCACAATTGTTGGTGAGTTTTGCAAAAAAGAAGATGAGGCAAAGAAGCTAATAGATAACTTTAAAAGCCAAATTTCAAAATTTAAAACATCTAAATTAAAGGGCAAAAAAGCTATATTTTTCTACTCTTCTTCAAATTTAATGTCATTTGGAAAAGAGACCTTGCCAAGTGACATCTTTAAGTCATTAAATTTGATAAATTTAGCAGATAAACTTGATGGAAAAACACCAATTGTTACAAATGAGTTTTTGATAGAGCAAGATCCTGATTTTATGGTTGTTGTTGGCAATTTGAGTGTAGATGAGTTTTTAAAACAAAATCCAGTCTTAAAGCACACAGCTGCGGCCAAAAATAATAAAATTATCATAGTTAGCTCCTCATCATTGCTTAGAGGAAGCCCAAGGTTGGTAGATGAGATAAAAAGGCTCTATGAAGAATTTATAAAATGAGATACTTTTTACTCTCTTTGCTTTTTAATGCGCTCATTCTGCTTGTGCCGCTGCCATCAGCCTCAATTAGCACATATGCAAAAGATGAGCCAATTAGTATCAAGCTTAGTTTAGATTTTGTTTCTAATAGTGATGAGAGTCCTTTGATAGATGATGAGATAAAAGAGAGCGAGGTTGATATAGAAGAGTTAAAAGAGCCTTTGATAGAGGAGCCAAAGGAAGTTATAGAAGAGATAAAAGAGCCGCAAGAGGTTGTAAAAAAGATAGAAGCTCCAAAAGAGCCAAAAGTAGTAAAAGAGAAAAAGGTTCAAAAGGTTAAAAAAAGTAGCATACCGCCAACTCAAAACTTGCAAAAGAGCTCAAATTTAGAGAGCAGGGGCTTTTGTAAAGAAAATGTTGGATTTAAGATTGTAAATGAAAAAAAAGAGTATGAGTTGCCTAAAAAAGCAAGAATGTTGCGGCTAAGGGGAGATTTTAGGGCTGAAGTGAAATTTAGACTTTTAAAAGACGGCAGTGTGAAGATTTTAAGCTCAACTGGCGATAAAATTTTTAAAGAGGCTGCTATAGAGCTTACAAAAGAGCTTCAGATTGAAATAATTGATAAAAATAGCATTGGTTGCGATATTACCAAGCCATATATTTTTAGAATGAAAAGGTAGCAAATGTTTAAAGAACGAGTTAAAGGTCATCATAGACAAAACCTAACAAGACCAACGATGGCAAATCCAAAGGAATTTGAGGATTTTTTAAATACAAAACCACTGGATAAAAATGGCATTATCTATTTTCACATCCCATTTTGCGACAATATCTGTTCGTTTTGTAACTTAAATAGAAAAAAACTGGAGGGAAAACTTGATGAATATAGCGATTTTTTGGTAAAAAATATTGAGTATTATGCCAAATTTCCCTATATCAAAGAAAAAGTTTTTAGTAGCATTTACTTTGGTGGCGGGACACCGACAACTTTAAGTTTATCAAATTTAGAGAAAGTTTTAAAGGCGATTAATGAGAGTTTCAACATCGCAAAAGAGGCTGAGTTTAGCTTTGAGACAACACTTCACAATCTAAATAAAAACAAGATAAATTTAATGCAAAGTCTAGGAGTCAATCGCTATAGCATTGGTATTCAGACATTTTCAAACAAGGGTAGAAAACTCCTAAATAGAGTTGGCGACAAAAGCAAAGCGTTGGAGAAGCTAGGCTTGATAAAAGATGAGTTTAATGGCTTTGTTTGCACTGATATCATCTACAACTATCCAAACCAAAGCGAGGATGAGATTTTAGAAGATGCTAGGATTTTAAAGGAGCTAAAGATTGATAGCACAAGTTTTTACTCACTTCAATTTCACGAAGGCTCGGCTTTTTTGAAAGAGAACGATCCAAATTATTATGATTTAAAAACTGACTTTAAGCTTCATAAGCTCTTTTTAGAAAGTATGCTTGATGATAGCAATTATGAGCTTTTAGAATATACAAAAGTTGCACGAAAAAATCGCGATAGATATCTATATATAAAGCTTTCTCACGAAGGTGTTGATATATTGCCAATTGGAGTTGGAGCTGGCGGAGGGCTTGGAAATTTTGGGATTTTTTCTATGAGCCAAGAGATGAAAATGATATCGAAAAAAACAGCTGCTCAAAAAGAGTATGATCTATTTTCAAATTTGTTTCAATACGATAAAATCGACATCGCAAGAGTAAAAAGTTTTTTAGACGAGAAAACTTTTGATGAAATTTATAAGTTTTTTAAAACCTGTGAAAGTGAAAAGTTGTTAAAAATAGAAGAGGGTTTTTTGATATTTAATATAGCTGGAATTTTTTGGGGAAATAGTATCGCTGAAGAGAGCTTGAATTTGACAAAAGAGTATTTTTTACAAAAACATTTAAAAGAGATTGAGGGAGAAAATTTATGAAAACATTAGTTTTATACCATTCACTAACTGGCAACACAAAAAAAGTTGCCACTGCAATTGCAAAAAGCAAAAACGCCGATTTAAAAAGCATAGATGAAGAGTTTGATGTGGACAATTATGAGTGTGTTATATTTGGATTTTATGTAGATAGAGGTTTTTTTGTGCCAAAGGCTGAAAATGTAGCAAAAAATATCAAAAACAAGACAATGGGGCTGTTTTTTACGCTAGGTGCTGAACCAGATGGCGATCATGCAAAAGATTGCGAGAAAAAAGCGCTTGATTATTTTACAAAGCTAGGCAACAATGTAAAGGCAACTTTTTGCTGCCAAGGAGCAATCGATCCAAAAGTAATCGAGCAAATGAGACAAATGGCGGCAAAAATGGGCGATAAGGCAGTCCATCAAATAACACCCCAAAGAGAGGCTAGATGGAAAAGAGCAGCCTCACATCCAGATGAAAATGACATAAAAAACGCTGTTTTGGCCTTTGAGAGTTTATAAAAATAAATTTCTTAAAAATATTGTTTATCTAAATTTAATATTAAATTTCACTAAAATTAGATAAAATAGGAATTACCATTAAATTTAAATTTGGAGTAAAATTATGAAAACAGAAGAAATTAAAGAACTTATGAAGTACTTTGAAAGTACAGGAATCGGTCGTATGAGATTAAAAGAGGGCGATTTTGAAATAGAGCTTAGAAAAACTTGCGAATTAAACGAAGCTGCACCTGAAGTATGCCCAGCTCCAGTATCTCAACCACCAATTAATGTTGTTGTAAATGGCGAACAAAACAAACAACAATCCTCAAAAGATACTATAAACTCGCCAATGGTAGGAACTTTTTATATCGCACCAAGTCCTGGTGAAGCGCCTTTTGTAAAGGTTGGGCAAACTGTTAGAAAAGGTGATGTTGTTGGCATAATCGAAGCTATGAAAATAATGAATGAAATAGAGGCTGAGTTTGACTGTAGAATTTCAAACATATTAGTTGCCGATGGTCAGCCAGTTGAGTTTGGTATGGCAATTATCGAGGTGGAGAAATTATAATGGAGATTAAAAGAATTCTTATTGCAAATCGCGGTGAGATAGCATTAAGAGCTTTAAGAACCATACAAGAAATGGGAAAAGAAGCTGTTGTTGTTTATTCAACCGCGGATAAAGATGCGCTTTATGTAAAATATGCTGATGCAAGTATTTGTATTGGGCCTGCTAGAAGTAGTGATAGCTATTTAAATATACCTGCGATTATGACAGCGGCTCAAATTAGCGAATCGGATGCTATTTTCCCAGGATATGGTTTTTTAAGTGAAAATCAAACTTTTGTTGAAATTTGCGAGAAAGAAGGCATTAAATTTATAGGACCAAATTTATCAGCTATGGCATTAATGAGTGATAAATCAAAGGCAAAAAGCTTTATGAAAAGAGCAGGGGTTCCTGTAATTCCTGGAAGTGATGGCGTTTTAAAAGATGTTGAAGAGGCTAGAAAATTAGCAAATGAAATGGGTTACCCAGTTATCTTAAAAGCAGCAGCTGGTGGTGGCGGAAGAGGAATGAGGCTTGTTACAAAAGGTGAAGATTTAGAAAAAAACTTTTGGGCAGCTGAAAGTGAAGCATTAAGTGCTTTTGGAAATGGCTCAATGTATATTGAAAAGTATATTACAAATCCTCGCCATGTTGAAGTTCAAATTTTAGGCGATGAGCATGGAAATGTAATTCATGTCGGCGAAAGAGATTGTTCTATGCAACGCCGCCATCAAAAATTAATCGAAGAAACTCCTGCTACAATTTTAGATGAAAAAACAAGAGAAAAACTTCATGAAACTGCGATCGCAGCAACTAAGGCCATAGGTTATTATGGTGCTGGAACTTTTGAGTTTTTATACGATCAAGATTCAAAAGAGTTTTATTTTATAGAGATGAATACAAGACTTCAGGTCGAACACTGTGTAAGTGAAATGGTAAGTGGTCTTGATATGGTTGAGTGGATGATAAGAATAGCTCAAGGTGAAAAACTTCCTAGTCAAGATGAGATAGAATTTAGAGGGCATTCAATAGAGTGCAGAATAGCAGCTGAAGATCCAAAAAGTTTTGCGCCAAATCCTGGAAAAATAACTAAATTTATAGCTCCAAATGGTAGAAATGTAAGATTTGATAGTCATATTTATGAAGGATATAGTGTTCCACCATTTTATGATAGTATGATAGGAAAACTTATAGTTCATGCAGACACTAGGCAAAAAGCAATTGCTAAGATGAGAGTTGCTTTGGATGAGCTTATTATTCAAGGCATCAAAACAACTAGAAATTTTCATTTAAATATGATGGAAAGTGCTGACTTTGCAAATAATAAATTCGATACAAATTATCTAACAAAATATTATTAAAAATTAAAGCCGATTTAATCTCGGCTTTAATTTAAATTTTAAATATTGAAATTGTTAATTTTATAAATTTTTAGAATTATTTTTTAGGGGGTAAAACTTCTATGATGGCATTTGCTCTTAGTTTTTCAAAGTAATCATCAACTGTTTTTCGTCTTTCATTTTTAGCAAACATTTCAAAAACTTGATCTTTTGCAGTTTCAAAATCTACTTTTTTAACTCCATTTTTTGAATCAATTCTTAAAACCTCATAAAATCCTTGTGGATGGTCCATAATAGGAGTAAATTCACCATTTTTCATATTTAAAAAAGCAAATGCAGTTTGCTCATTAAGAGATGATTTTGGGATTGTAATTTTATGAGAATAAACAGATGCTCCCACTTTTCCGCGTATAACATTTTCAATCTCTTTTTTTGTTTTAGCGGCAAATCTAGTTGCATTTACTGATTCAAAACTCATAAAAAGCATAGGATTGCTTTCATAAAACTGCTTTACACTTTCAGGAGTTATTTTTTTATCAGCTTTTGCAAAAATTCCGCCTAAAAGTTTTTGAGTTTGTATATCTTTTGCCAAATTTGATCTAAACTCATCGAAATTTACTCCTTGTTTTATAAGAGTATTTTTAAACTCTTCAGGTGTTTTTCCCTCTTTTTTAGCAATTTCTTCAATTGCATTTGTAACCTCGTAAGGTGCAACTCTTATATCTCTTTTTTTAATTTCTGAGGCTTGTAGTTTTTCATTTATTAAAAATTGTAATGCTGTATCTTGATTGGAAGTTTTTATTTTTTTCATTGTATCAAAAACTTCAAAATTCGTAATTGGTTCATTATTTACCTTTGCAACAACCCAATTTACCATACCTGCATTGGCTACACTAAAGCCAAGCATAAGTAAAAAAATTAACTTTTTTTTCATAAAAAAACCTTTATTTTAAGCTTATAAGACTATAATTGACAAATTATAGCGAAATATTTTACAAATTTGGAAATAAAAGGAAAAATTATGATTGTAACTCGTTTTGCTCCTTCTCCGACTGGATATCTTCATATCGGTGGGCTTAGGACGGCACTTTATAACTACTTATATGCAAGAGCAAATAATGGAAAATTTTTACTTCGAATTGAAGATACTGACTTAAAGAGAAATAAGATAGAAGCTACAAATGCGATTATAGAAGCATTTAAATGGTGCAAACTTGACTATGATGGCGAGCTTGTTTATCAAAGTGATAGATTTGACATATATAAAAAATATATACAAAAACTTTTAGATGAAGGTAAAGCTTATAAATGTTATATGACTAAAGACGAGCTTGATGAGCTTAGAAAAAGTCAAGAAGCGATGAAAATTCGCCCAAAATATGACGGAAGATATAGGGATTTTAAAGGAACACCTCCAGCAGGAATTGATCCAGTAATTCGTATAAAAGCTCCAATTAGTGGGACTATACAATTTAAAGATGGTGTAAAAGGTGAAGTTAAATTTAATGTTGATGATATGTTAGATGATTTTATAATCGCAAGAAGTGATGGAAGTCCTACATATAATTTTACAGTTGTAATTGACGATGCATTAATGGGCGTAACTGATGTAATTAGAGGTGATGATCACCTTTCAAATACACCAAAACAAATTATTTTGTATGAGGCACTTGGTTTTAAAACTCCAAATTTTTATCATGTTGCGATGATTAACGGACCTGATGGGCAAAAGCTTTCCAAAAGACACGGTGCAACAGATGTTATGGAATATAAAAAAATGGGTTATTTAAGTGAAGCTTTATTAAATTTCTTAGTAAGACTTGGCTGGAGCCATGGTGATGATGAAATTTTTTCAATGAAAGAGTTAAAAGAGCTTTTTGATCCACATAATCTTTCAAAATCTTCAAGTAGCTTTAATCAAAGTAAACTAGAATGGTTAAATCAGCACTACATAAAAAATGCAAGCTTTGAAAGACTATCTCATGAGCTAAAAGAATTTGACCTTAACCTAGATGAGGTAAAACATGCAAAACTTCTAATAGATAGTATAAAAGAACGCTCAGTCACACTTTTACAAATGAAAGAGATGGCAAATTCTATCCTTAACAAACCACAAAGCTATAATGAAAAAGCTTATAAAAAATTTATTAATGAAAATAGTTTAAAATTACTTGCAAGTTTTTCTGAAATTTTAGATAAAGATATGGATGCTTTGGGATACGAGGAGCTAATAAATAAATTTTTAGAAAAAAATGAAGCAAAACTAAAAGACTTAGCTCAGCCATTAAGGATAGCAATAACTGGAAATAGCGTAAGTCCATCTATTTTTGAAGTGCTTGAAATTTTAGGAAGCGATGAGGTAAAACAAAGAATTAAAAATTTAATAAACAAATCTAAGGAGTTATAGTAATGGCAAAATACACAAAAGAAGAAGCTTTAAACTATCACATTGGTGGAAAAATTGAAGTAAATGTAAAAACCCCTTTTGAAAGTGCAAGCGATTTAACTTTGGCTTACAGTCCAGGAGTTGCAGAACCTTGCAAAGAAATAGAAGCTGATGAAAGCCTATCTTATAAATACACAAATAAAAAAAATCTAGTAGCAGTAATTAGTAATGGAACTGCAGTTTTGGGTCTTGGAGATATTGGAGCAAGTGCAAGCAAGCCAGTAATGGAGGGAAAATCTGTTTTATTTAAGAAATTTGCAGGAATAGATGCTTTTGATATTGAGATCAATGAAACAGATCCTAAAAAATTAGTTGAAATTTGCAGAGCAATTTCTCCAACATTTGGTGGAATAAATTTAGAAGATATTAAAGCACCTGAGTGTTTTTATGTCGAAAAAGAGCTAAAAGCAAGCACAAATATCCCTGTAATGCACGATGATCAGCACGGAACTGCCATTATTACAACAGCTGGGTTAATAAATGCTTTAAAAATCAATGGAAAAAAACCAGAAGATATAAAAATAGTAGTAAGTGGAAGTGGAGCAGCTGGAATAGCGTGCGCTAAAATGTATAAAAATGTAGGCGTAAAACACATTTTAATGCTTGATTCAAGAGGTGTTATTCATAGTAAAAGAGATAATTTATCACCTGAGAAAAAAGAATTTGCCATTGAAACAGAAGCTAGAACTTTAGATGATGCGATAAATGGTGCAGATATGTTTTTAGGACTCAGCAAAGGTGGAATTTTAACAAAAGATATGGTTAAATCAATGGCAAAAGATCCAATAATCTTTGCTCTTGCAAATCCTGTGCCTGAAATTTATCCAGAAGAGGTAAAAGAAGTAAGAGATGATGCGATGGTTGGAACTGGAAGAAGTGACTATCCAAATCAAGTAAATAATGTTTTAGGTTTTCCATATATTTTTAGAGGCGCATTGGATGTTGAGGCAAGATATATAACTGAAGATATGAAAATGGCAGCTGCAAAAGCATTAGCAAAACTTGCAAGAGAAGAGGTTACAAGTGAAGTTTGCAAGATGATGGGCGTAGATAAAATTTCTTTTGGAAGAGATTATATAATTCCAAATCCTTTTGACAAAAGAGTTTTATTTGCTGTTGCTCCAGCAGTTGCAAAAGCTGCATTTGAGGGTGGCGTAGCTGGTATTAAAGAATTTGATGAAAAAGCCTATAAAGAAGAACTTAAAAAAATAAAACTATGAAAAATTTAGCTCTTTTTACCGATTTTTACCAACTTAGTATGATGCAAGGGTATTTTGAAGAAAAAAAAGATACCGTAGCCATTTTTGATGTTTATTTTAGAAAACATCCTAGCAATGGTGGATATGCCATACTTTGTGGTATAAATGAAGTGGTTGATTATATTCAAAATTTGAAATTTAGCGATGATGATATAAAGTACTTAAAGGGTTTAAATTCTTTTAGTGAGGAGTTTTTAAATTATTTAAAAGAGTTTAGATTTAGCGGTGAAATTTATGCCATGGAAGAGGGAAGTGTTGTATTTACACATGAGCCACTAATTAGATTAAAAGCAAATATTTTAGAAGCTCAGCTAATTGAAACTGCTATTTTAAATATTGTAAATTTTCAAACATTAATCGCTACAAAAAGCTCAAGAATTGTAAGAAGTGCAGCAGGCGATAGCGTTATGGAATTTGGACTAAGAAGAGCTCAAAGTAGAAGTGCTGGATTTTATGGTGCAAAAGCTTCAATAGTAGGTGGTTGCGTGGCAACTTCAAATGTTGAAGCTGCAAAAGAATTTGATATAAAAGTAGCTGGAACGCACTCTCATTCTTGGGTTCAAAGTTTTGATAATGAACTTGAAAGTTTTAGAGCTTATGCAAAAATTTATCCAAACAATGCTCTTTTGCTTGTTGATACTTATGATGCTTTAAGTAGTGGTGTTCCAAATGCAATTACAGTTTTTAAAGAGCTAAAAGAAAAAGGTTTTAAGCCTCTTGGCATTAGAATAGATTCTGGAGATTTGGAGTATTTGAGTAAAGAGGCTAGAATTATGCTTGATAATGCCGGCTTTAAAGAAGCTATTATTGTTGGTTCAAACGACCTTGATGAGTATAGCATACAACATTTAAAAGATGGTGGAGCAAAGATTGATAGTTGGGGTGTTGGAACAAGGATGATAACTTCAAGCGATGATGCATCACTTGGCGGGGTTTATAAATTAAGCGGGGTTGTTAAAAATGGTAAAATTGTGCCTAAAATGAAAATTTCAAATGACCCAAGAAAGATAAATAACCCAGGATATAAACAAGTATATAGATTTTACGATAAAAACACAAACAAAGCTTTAGCAGATCTTATAACCTTAGATGATGAAAAATTAGAAGATATTAATGAAGTAGAAATTTTTCACCCACTTTATACATATAAGAGAAAAAAACTTTCAAATTTTTATGCTAAAAAACTTTTAAAACCACTTTTTATAGATGGTAAATTTGTAGGCAAGAAAAAAAGTGTAAATGAGATAGCTAAATTTACACAATCTGAGCTTAAAACTATGTGGGAAGAGTATTTAAGAAATATAAAACCACAAAGTTATAAAGTTGATTTATCTCAAAAACTATGGGATATAAGAGAAAAAATTATAAACAATCATAAAGCTTAAGGAAAAATATGAAAAATATAAAGCACATAACTCATCCTTTAATAGAACATAAACTCACCATTTTAAGAGATATTAAAACTGATCCTTTTCAATTTAGAATGCTTATTGATGAGATAACATATCTTTTAATTTTTGAAGCTTGCAGGGATTTAGAATTAAAAGATGTAAAAGTTCAAACACCAGTTTCAACTGCAAATTGCAAAAAACTAAAAACAAAAGTTATGATTTGCCCGATTTTACGAGCTGCACTTGGTATGCTTGATGCAGTGTTTAAGATTATTCCTGATGCAAGTGTTGGATTTTTAGGATTTCAAAGAGATGAAAAAAGTCTAGAAGCAAATTTCTTTTATGCAAAGCTTCCAAACGATTATAAAAATAGAACTGCAATTATAATTGATCCAATGTTTGCAACTGGTGGAACAGCTATTGAGGCAGTTAAGTTTCTAAAACAAAAAGGCGTCAAGAGTATTAAATTTATCTCTATTATAGCAGCACCAGAAGGACTTAAGAAATTTAGTGAAAAATTTCCAGATGTCAATGTATATGTCTCAGCTATAGATGAGGGCTTAAATGAAAAAGGCTATATCGTTCCAGGGCTTGGAGATGCTGGGGATAGGGTTTTTAATACCTTAAGTTAGTATGAGATTTTTTATAGCTTTTTTTATTTTTGTATTTATTGGTTGTGCTTCTAAAAACTCATTAAATTTACAAAATCAAAAAGCTATTTATTTTATAGGTTTAAATGGCGTTGCAGTAGAGCTTAGAAGTAATGATGGATTTCAAAGTGCGGTTTTAAAAGATGCAAATTTTAATGAATTTAAACTTTTAAGAAAAAACCCAAAAAGCCAAATTTTATCAAGCGATGAAGTTTCTATCTCAATAAATGGCGATAGAGCTATTTTATATTACGGAAATTTTGCCATAAACCTTGTTTTAGCGTATAAGGAGTAAGATGCTATTTGGAAAGATTGATTATTTAAATTTACTTCCTTTTCATGTGTTTTTAAAAAAATATCCGCTTCCAAGTTATGTAAAAAAGGGTATTGAGTTTAAAAAAGATGTCCCAAGTGTACTTTGTAAAAAACTTTACAATAGGCGTGTTGATGCTGCTGTTATATCAAGTGTTGAAAGTAGGCGAAAAAAATATAAAAAATTAAATATGGGAATTGTTGCAAAAAAAGATGTTAAAAGTGTTTTAGTTAGAAAAAACTCATCTAAAAGTTTAGATCCAGCTTCTATGACATCAAATATGTTAAGCAAAGTTTTAGGCTTAAATGGAAGTGTTGTGATAGGCGATAAGGCATTAAAATGTTATCTGGATGAGGGTTTTGATAAATTTTATGATATGGGAAAAATTTGGCATGAAAGAACAAATTTACCATTTGTTTTTGCTGTTTTTTGTCTTATAGATTCAAAAAAAGCCTATGAGAATTTAACAAATTCATTTTTAAGAAGTAGAGTAAAAATTCCTCAATATATTTTAGATAGCTATGCAAAATCAAGAAATGTTAAAAAATCTGAAATTTTATGGTATTTAAACTATATAAGTTATAAAATTGGCATAAAAGAAAAGAAAGCTTTAAATATGTTTTTAAAAAAAGCAAGACTTTTAAATTTTAACCCAAATTAGGAAAAAATATGAAAAAAATTATCTTATTTTTTTTATTTTTTAATTTTATTTTTGCAGAAAGTGACTTAAATGTTAGCAATATAAATAAAAATGAAAGCAATAAAACAAAATTTAGTGAGTTTTTAAAAGATCAAAACAGCACTCAAGCAGTTAAAATTCCAACTCATTAGTTATTTTTTAAAGTCCTAAATATTAGGACTTTAATATCTTATTATTTTATAAGTTCTTTTTTGTTTACAATAAATGGAACGCCTTGAACGCCAGCTTTGAAGTATTTCTCAGCTAAAGAGTTAAGTCTATCGATTTCTTTTTGATCTACTCCCTCAACTGCTGGGATATTGTCAGCATAGTATTTTTTAAAAACTTTGATCTTATCGGCATCGCTTTTTGCTTTAGATGTTTCTTCATAAATTTTAGCACTTTTTGCGTGAGAAGCTGGTCCGTGGATAGAAGTCATAATTATTTCATAATTATTTTCTTTTAAATGCTCTTCTATACTTGCCATCTCTTTTTTACAAAATGGACAGTCTGCGTCACTTAGCATAATTAAAGTTTCTTTTTTAGGGTCGTTTCCAAGCTTGATTATATTTTTTGCCTCTTCTTTTTTATAAATTTCAGCAATGTTTTCATTTATCATACCATTTATAAACTCTTCTTTATAGCTTTTTTTTGTTTTAATGTTAAAAATATCTTGAGCTATAAAATCGCCTTTTGTATAAATTGCATCTTTTTGGCTAAAATCACCTTGGCTTACTTTATAAATAACCTCTTCAAACCCATCTAATCCTGGGATTGGAGTTCTTTTTTCTACTTCTACGCTCATAGCATGACCTGGTACCATTTGCTCAAAGAAATTTTTAATTTCTGCATCAGTTGCTGCAAACATTGAGCTTGCTGCAATAATTGAAGTTAAAACTATTTTTTTCATTTTTCACCTTTTTTAAAAATTCTGTTAGATTATATAATTAAATATTAAACAATTTAATTAAAATTTGTAAACACTCTATCATTATCTACATTTTTTATATCATCAAATTTATCTAAATATTCTAGATATGCTATTGCAAATTTACGGCTAAGCCCTAAATTTTTCTTTAAAATTTGCACATTTGCAAAACCATTTTTTTTGATAATTTCTCTAATTTCTTTCATAGCAAGATTTAAATTTGACGAAGTTACAAAAAGATTATGGGCTAGGCGAACTATTTTCTTTGATTTTGTTAAGCTTTTAAAAATATTATCACCTATAATTTTATCAATATCTAAGTTATCATATATGTTGTAAGGGGCTTTTGGGGTGAGTTTTGAACTTTCTAAAATATTAAAAATTTTATCGGTTAAATTTTCTTCAATGCTGTTTAATTCAATGCCTTTTTTAACATACAAAAGATTGTTTTTTTCTAAAATTTTTTCTTTTACTAATTCATCAAGAGCAAAATTTGCAAACTCATTTGTTGCCCAGGTTATTTTAATGGCAATACTTTGAGCCGAAATAACAGCAAATTTATTTTTTTCTAATATAAACTTAATTATTTTTTTTAAATCGCTTAAAGCTTCAAGGCCGTAAATACAAAGCCCCTCTTTATCAACAAATACTTGATTTAACGAGCTTGCGACTTCTAAAGCTTCTTCATGGGTTAGATCAAATCTTTGAAATGATGAGATAAGCCCAAAGCCGTGCTTGTGAGTGGCGGTTAAAATCTCAAAAACTTTTTTAAAATCTTTTTCCAAAAGGCATTTTAAAAACTCTATTTTTTGAGCTTTTTTAAGTGGTTCGCTAATTGGGTTTAAAACTCTTCCACCACCAATTACTCGTGAGTTTTGAAGCACCACAAATGACTCATCAAATTTTAAAAACATATCTTTATCAAATTTAAATGTAACAAAACTTTGATTATCTTTCGTACTTAAAATCAAAGTTTTTGCTGAAATTTGCCTACTTCCAACGCAAAAAACAACCTCACTTTCGTGTGAAATTTCACCGTAAAATATACAATCAATTTCTTTAAAACCCCTAAAAAAACCTTTTTTGCTTAAAATAAAACCTTTTTGAAGTTCATTTACTTTTGCGTTTGCTAAATTTAAAGCAACTCTGTTTGGCGAGGTTGCAAATTTGCTAAATTTATCGTGAATTTGAACGCTTTTTACTAAAAATTCTTTGTTTAAATTAAGGCAAAAAAGCCTTTCATTTTCTTTTATAGCCCCTTCGATTAGGCTTCCAGTTACGATTGTCCCAACGCCTTTAAAACTAAAAACTCTATCGATATAATACCTCGTTAAGGCACTTTCTTCTTTCTTTTTTGGTTTTAATGTAAATAAAAAATTTCTAAGTTCTTTTATGCTATTTTCATCTTTAATGCTAACAAAAAAAGTCTCTAAAACTTCTAAATTTTTAAAATTTTCTATAAATTTAAGCGTTTGGTTTTTGGCGTTAATCTGCTGTGAAGCACTCGTTAAATCGCACTTTGTAATGCATAAAATAATGCTTTTTACACCAAGAAGCGATAAAATTTCAATATGTTCTTTAGATTGAGGCATAAGAGAGTCATTGCTTGCTACAACTAGCATCGCTGCATCAAATGCATAGGTTCCTGAAATCATAGTTTTAACTAAGTTTTCATGTCCTGGAACATCGATAAATGCGATATTTTCATCGCCTTTTTTTAAATTTGAAAAGCTTAAATCAATTGTTATGCCCTTTTCGATCTCACTTTTCATCTCATCACCCTCAAAGCCATTTAGCGCCTTTATGAGTGAAGTTTTGCCGTGATCTATGTGTCCTGCGGTGCCAATTATCATACTTTGCATTAAATATCCTTAAGGCTGTTCTCTAAAAATTTCGTTGCAAATTTTGATTAGATTTTGCAAGTCTTTATCCATTATGCTTCTAAAATCAAGCATAAATTTATCATTTTCAATTCTTCCAATAACTCTTTTTTCTCTAAATTTTTGCTCTAACTCTATCGGGTTTTCCAAAAAAGCTAATGCAATGCTAGGATACTCCCTACATGGAAGCGTTCCACCACCTATAAAAGTTTTTGTTTTTACCACTTTTGAGGGAGCTGCTACATTTGCTTTTACTAAATTTGCCATATCGGTTAGCTCATCGATGTCTTTGTAAATTTGATGAGTTGTTTGGATGAGGTTAAATTCTTTGTTGATGTAGGCTTTTAGGGTTTCATTTAGGATACTTAGAGTTATTTTATCAACTCGTAGCATTCTTAAAAGTTGGTTTTTTTTAAGCTCATCTATCAGCTCTTTTTTACCCAAAATCAGCCCACATTGCACACTTCCAAAAAGTTTATCGCCGCTAAAGCTAACTAAATTTATATCACTTTCAAGCACCTTTTTAAGTGGTGGTTCATGAGAGCTTAAAGAGTATGGAAGCTCATTTACATAAGCACTTCCTAGGTCATAATAGCTTATTAAACCGCACTTTTTAGCCAAATTTGAAATTTCACTTGCACTTACATTTTGGCTAAAACCTTGAATGTTGAAGTTTGATTGATGAACTTTCATAAGCATTTTTGTATTTTCATTTATCGCGTTTTCATAATCATTTAAATTTGTTTTATTTGTGGTGCCAACCTCACGCAAAATCGCCCCTGAGCTTGCCATAACTTCTGGTATTCTAAAACTTCCACCAATCTCAACTAACTCGCCTCTACTAACGACGACTTCGCCACCTTTTGCAAAAGTGTTTAAGACTAAAAAAACAGCACTTGCGTTGTTATTTACAATAAGCGCATCTTCGCAGCCAAAAAGCATGGAGCAAAGCTTTGCTGTGTAGTTGTATCTTAGTCCGCGTTTGCCAGTTTTTAAGTCATATTCTAAATTTGAATATGAAGTTATGGTTTTTTTAGCTCTTTTTAAAATTTCATCATTTATCACACTTCTTCCTAAATTTGTGTGAATCACAACTCCGGTTGCATTTATTAAAGGTTTTAGTTCTAAATTTTCATAAATTTCACACTCACTTTTTATCGCCTCAATAATGCCTTGCTCATCTTTATACTCTAAATTTAAAAGAGCTTTTTCTCTCTTTTTTTCAATAATTTGTTTGGTTAAATTTAAAACAAGTGGATAAAAATAGTCTTTAAATTCAGCCAAATTTGCGATTTTATCCACTTTTGGTAAGTCTATTTTCATTAAATCTCCACATTGTTTAATTTTGATGGGTTAAACTGATATTTTGCATTTTGTAGTTTTACTAAAACTTCTAAATCGCCAAGCTGTTTAAAAAGCTTTATAATGGTTGGTTTGCTAACATCTATATTGTCCATAATGTCGTTGTATGTGTGGTTAAATACTAAGTTTTCATCAAGATTATTAATAATAAACTTTATTACTTCAACTGCTTTTGTATCAGTTACCAAAGCCACCATTCTTATAATATTTTTATTTTTATCAATTTCTTTATCTTTTATCTTTGGTAAAAGCACATCATAAAGTGAATTTAAAAGCTCTTTTATGTTTATTGGCTTTACAAGATAATTATTTGCACCAAATTTTATAGCTTCAAGAAGATATTTTGTATCTGTATAAGCTGTAGTAAAAATCATAGGAATATCGTTATCTTCTTTTCTTAAATTTTTTAAAAGCTCAATTCCTGTTGCTTCTTCAAGTAAAATATCACTAATTATTGCATCAACATTTTTGTTTTCAAGCACTTCATAGGCTTTTTTCAGGTTTTGGCAAGGATATAAATTTCTTACAAAATCTTCTAAAACGGTTGTTGTTTGATGAAGCAGATGTATTTCATCTTCGATGTATAAAATATCAAAATTTGATAATATATCTAAGTTTCTTTTTTTCATGACTTATCCTTTAGGGGCAAATCTATGATTAAATTTGCACATTTATACTCTTTTTTATTTCTTTCAAGTATAACATTTTTTACATATAAATTCCCTTTTAAGTGCTTTTCAACGATGTTTTTACTCATATAAAGCCCAATGCCAGTCCCTAAACTTTTATGTTTTGTAGTAAAATATGGCTCAAAAATTTTATCTATTATGATGGCGTCAATTCCACCACCATTATCCATAATTTCAACTCTAGCAAAACCATCAAGCTTTGTAAGTTTTATCCAAATAAGTTTAACATCTTCTTTTTCATTTATTGCATCTTTTGCATTATTTATGATGTTTATCAAAACTTGCAAAAGCTCATTTTTAAAAGAGTATATTGTTATTTCTTGGCTCTTATCAAAAATCAGCTCAATCTCTTTTTTTTGAAGCAAATACTTAGTAAGTCTTATTGCATCGTTTATAACTTCATTTAATGTAAATGTCTTTTTAGCTTTTGTTGGACTATAAAAACTTCTAAAATCTTCTAAAGTTTGTGACATTCCATTTGCCAAAATCATAGCCTCATTTACTTGGCTTTTTACAAACTCAGGAGTTAGTTTATTTTTTTCAAGTTTAGTTTCAAAGCTTTGTATTATCATAGAAATTGCTCCTAAAGGTTGGCGCCATTGATGGGATACATTTTCAAGCATTTCACCTAAGCTTGCATTTTTAGACTGTAAAAAAATGGTTTGATCTTTTTTTCTAGAAATTATTAGTTCTTTTTCAAGTCTTTTTTCCAAATTTTCATTTAGCTCTTTTAGGGCTTTTGTTTTTCTTTTAACGCTAAGTTCGAGTTTTTCATTTATTTTTTTAGAATTTATTGTAAGTGCAAAAACTAACATAAAAAAGAAAACTATAGTAATAATTAGCGAAAAAGATAAAAATTTCAGACTTTGGATATAGCGGTAATCGGTTCTTGTTTTTTTGTTGTTTATCTCTTTTAGGTGATGGATTAAAAGTAAATGCGCGTTTGTGTTTATGCTAATTAACTCTTTTTTTAAATGCATCATTTCAGCTACTGGTATATCGACTTCACAAGCTATTAAAATAGTTTTTTCAACCTCTTTTAAGGTTTTTGTGATTTTATTCTCAAGGTCGGCTTTATAGTAGTTATATGGAAAATTTTCACTTGTTTTAAAAAAAATTCTTTTTAGTTTTTCTTTAAAAGTTAGTGTGTTTTCATTAAATTCTGGTATTTTTTTATATTCGTTCCATTCAAAAATTATTTGATTTATGCTGTCACGAGTAAGTTCGATATATGTTTTATTGTAAGTTGTATCAAATTTTGTTATAAGAAAATCAATATTTGAGCTATAGATATCTCTTATATTTTCAAGTCTTGTAATTGGTGAAATGTTGTAATGATATATATCATTGATTACATTTTTCAAATTTGATATAAATAATATAAATACTAAAAGCATAGAAAAAATTGCAACAAATATTGTAATAACAAGCAAATTTATATTTCTTCTAAAATCTAATTTTTTTATAAGTTCTACTAAAAAATTCATTATTTAATTCTCATATAAAATTTCTATTTTGCCACCATTAAATTTAATTATTTTTTGTTTTTCATAAAATTTATATCTATCTATAATTAGATTTGCTCTATTTATTAATAGATTTTTAGGGCTATCTTTGAAATTTAGGCTTTCAAATATTTTTGAGACTAAAAATGCATTTAAAAACGCATTATAAGAGCAATTTTTTTCATCTAAATTATTTTTAACAAGTAAGTTTTTATATAGTTTTAAAAGCTCATCATCTTCTTTTAAGACTGGAGAAAATGAAGAAACATAAGCATTTTTGAGTTCTTTAAAATAAATTGGATTAACAGAACTTAGAAATAAAAATTTTATATTTTCATTTTTTTTACTTAATTTTTTTGCAATTTCTAATGAAATCCTATCTAAAAGTGCAAAAACTACAAGCTCACTATTTAAATCAATATTTTCTAAAATCGGTTCAATTATATTTGAGTTTCTTTTATAGCTTGAGCTTGAAAATATGCTTAAATTTCTATTTATTAGGGCTTTTGCAAGGCTGTTATAAGCCTCTTCCCCATGCTCTCCGCTTTGATAGATTATAGAAATTTTACTTAGATTTTTTGTATCTACAAAAAATTTCATCGCATTTTCTATCTCATAATCAAACGAAGGAAATGTTTTTATAACGCCCTTAAATACGCTAAAATTTAAAAAATTTGGTGCATAAACAGGTGAAAAAACAATTATATTTTTATTTATAATTTTAGGAGCAATACTTCTTAAATTTGCCGTGTCAAAAGGCATAAAAACAAAGGTATTTTTACCTAAATTTGATAAAATATTTTCTCTAAAAATATCTGAGTTAAACCCATCATCAAAAACACTAAATTTAATTTTATTTTTGTTTTTTGAATTATAATCATCAAAATACATCTTTGCACAATTTCTAATGCTTTCGCCCATTTGGGCATTTGCTCCACTTAGGCAAAAAGATGATAGCACTCCTTGCTCTTTTGAAAAAGATAAAGAAAAAATAAATAAAATTAAGACTATTTTTTTCATAAATATGATTATATCATTTTATTTTTATTTTAAAAAAGATAAAAAATTTAGCTATAATTACTAATCGCAAAAAATGTATCGGCGAAAATTTTTAAAAAGGATAATAAATGATATTTCAAACACTTCAAACAAATCTTACAAATTTAGATGAGCGCTTAAATTTAGTTAAAAAATTAGGTTATTATAATTTAGATAAGCTCAATCAAGCTCTTTTAAAAATCACACAGGCAAAAAGTCTGGATGAGTTTTTGCAAAATGGGTATTATGACTATTTTTACACTTCTGAAAATTTAGTTCTAAAACTAGCCAAAATTTATGGCTTAGATATTTTAGATGAGTTAAATCAGGCAAAAAAGCTAAACGATGAGGTAAATAAATATAGAAATAGTTATATTTATATCGATACAAATTTCAAAAGAAATACCGAGCCTATTTTTATGCTAGCGATGATGCAAGGCGTTCGATATCTTTATTTTGATAAAAAAGAGTTGGTTTTTAAAAGTTTAGATAAACAGCTTCAATTTATCTCAAAAGTTGTAAAAAATCACTATAAAAAGATAAAAAAACTGCCTTTGTTTGGTGAGATAACTGGGTATAAATTTAACCATTTAGGTAAAAGCTACAGTTTTGATGTAGACGGAACGCTGCAAGATAGGGAAATTTATGAAAGTGTTGCGTGGATAGAGATCTAAATTATTTATGATTATTAGCAGCTACTAATTTATGGTTTAATTCAAATTAAAACAATCATTATAAAATTGTCTAATTTGCAATCAAGGAAGATAGATGAAAGAATTTGCATATTTAAATAGCGGGCTAGAAGTTGTGATTCCTGATGAGATAGAAGAGTTAAAAGTGCCAAATGATGAGCACTATCTAGTTAGTAATTCACCAAATTTAAAGGCTGAAATTTACGCACCTGAGACTGATTTTTATCTAAAAAATAGTAAAGATAGCATTTTACAAAAAGCTAAAAATTTAAACATTTTATACGAAGCAAGAGCCAGTGTTTTTGACTTGGCAAAAGATATGGATTATGAAAAGAATGTTGGAAAAAATATTATTTTAATAAGCGATAAAGACCGCACAAATCTGACTGAGATTTTAAAGCAAAATGGCTATAAAGTGATAAATTTAACTCACGCTGAAGTTAAGTTTTTATACGGTGAAATTGGTGATTTATACACAACAGTTTTGAGCGTAAATGACGAATTTGAGGTGAAAAGCGACTTTGTTTTAGTTGATGGAATAAAAGAGTATATGCTAAGACAAAGCGGAACTTTGGATATTGGCATTTTAACAGATGAGGAAATTTTAAAATATTTAGATGAAAAAACGCCAATTTACCACTATAAAAGTGCTATAACTTATGATGATAAAATTTGTCAATACCACAAAAGAAGAAGTGAGCATTGCGTAAAATGCGTTGATATCTGCCCAACGGTTGCGATTTTAAAAGATGATGAAAAAAAAGAGTTAGTTTTTTCGCATATTGATTGCGTTGGATGTGGCGGGTGCGTGAGTGTTTGTCCAAGTGGGGCGATTGATTATGCAAAGATGCCAAGTGAGGCATTTTATGATATGGCTTTAAAATTTAAAGATAAAAAAATAGTTATAACACCAAGGATTATGGATCTAGAAACCTGTGATGTTGCCCTTGATGAGGGAGTTTTGCCATTTGCCATAGAGGGAGAGAAGTTTTTAAGTCAGACTCATTTTATGACGCTTTTACAAGAAAGTGGAGCGAATTTGATCTTTTTTAGCGATGTTATCGCACCAGGAGTTAAAGAGTCTATAGATTTAGTAAATCAAATAATAAAAGCTAAGTTTAACGAAGTTGGAATTTTGGTTGCAAAAGATGAGATTGAGCTTAGAAAACAATTAAAAGAACTTAAATTTATAGATGGGCTTAAATTTCACATAAATGAGCGAACTTTATCAAAAAGAGAGATATTTTCAAAAAGAGTTTTACATATTGTAGGTGATGATGACTTGGGCGTTGCAAAAAGTGGCGAGTGGGTAAGGTATGGAAAAGTAAGTATCAATGAGAGTACCTGTACGCTTTGCTTGAGTTGTGTAGGTGCGTGTAATGTTGCAGCGCTAATTGCTGATGAGAGCGATAACTCTATCAAATTTAATGCCTCGCTTTGCACAACTTGTGGATATTGCATACAAAGTTGTGCTGAAAAAGAGACGATCTTTTTAAAACGTGGTGAAATGGAGCTTAAAAAAGAGTATTTTGAGTATCAAACTTTGGCAAAAGATGAGCTTTTTAAGTGCATTGAGTGCGGAAAAGAGTTTGCTACTACAAAAGCTGTTTTAAAAATAGCAAATATGATGACGCCACTTTTTGGAAGTGATACAGATAGAATAAAAACACTTTATTGCTGTGCGGATTGTAAGGCAAAGATAATGATTCAAAAGCAGATTAAAGAAGCTAAAGAAATGCAAGATGAAATTTTAAAGGAGTCCAAATGAAAGATAAAAATATGACTTTAGGTAGAAGTTATTATTATGAATTTTTTGCAATACCGTTTTTTTTCAGTGAAAAAGATGAAAAATTTAACCTTTGGAAAAAACAGCTTGATTATTTAAAAAATTCCCCAATTGCTAATGAAAATTTAGATGATTTTAAAGCTCTTAGCAAGTTTAGTTTTGATGAGTTTAGAGCTGAGCAAAATAGGCTTTTATATGATTATTCTTACTCAAATATCCCTTTAACTGCATCATTTTATAAAGAAGGGCGAGATGAGGGGCTTGCTAAAAAGTTAGTTTTAGATACTTTGCGAAAGAGTAAATTTAGAAAAAATAGCGAGCTTTGCAAAGATAGTGAGGATTTTATAGGATTTATTTTTTATCTAATGTCATCACTTTTAAAAGATGAAGTAAATACAAACGCATTTTTAAGCACAGAGCTTTTTGTAAATGTGATAAATGAGTTTATAGATGAGTTTATAGATTTTATAAAAGGTAGTAAAGAGGCTGATTTTTACTTACATTTGGCAAATTTAATGCAGAGTTTTTTTGAGCTTGAAAGATCTATTCTAGCTGTTGAAAAGCCAAAAATAAAACCAAGCGTAGCAAAAGAAATGATAGAAAAACAGCCATATTTATCAAATTTAAAAACTACAAAAGAAAAATTTGATTGGGGTGAATAATAAAATTAAACTTAATAAATTTATTTAATGCATAATTGAAATTTATTTTTAATTATAAATCTGCTAAAATATCATATAGTTGATAGTGCTATATAGCGTAGTTATAAGGTATTTTGCCTAAAATTATGCAAATTTAGCATATATCTTTATTTGGTTAAATCAAAATTTTATGCAAGGAGGATGATTATGACTGAAAATCGTAGGGATTTTTTAAGAAAATCTCTAAAAATCGGTGCAGTTGCAGGCGCTACAGCAGCGATTGCAAATGAGGGATTAAAAAATTGTGCGACAACTTTATCAGATGATTGTGCCACAAGTGCAAGTAGTGGTGTAGTTTGTGGAAAAGCTGTCAAAAAAGAGGTTCTTTATAAGAAAAATAACTTATGGGAACAATACTATAGAATTGCTCATTAAAGGATAAAACATGAGTCAAACAAATATAGGAAGAAGAAGTTTTTTAAAACTCGCGGCTCTTGGTGCAGGAACCATTGGGACAACAAGTGCTTTTGGAAAAAATGAAACACTAAGAAAAGCAACTTCTGAAGAGATTAAAAATCCATTTCCAAACTCTGTTATGAAAAAGACAATTTGTTCTATTTGTTCAGCTGGATGTGGAGTTGTTGCTGAGGTGGATGAGGCGTCAAATACTTGGATAAGACAAGATATGGCGATAGATCATCCAATAAGCCAAGGAAGTCATTGCTCAAAAGGAATTGATCAAATTGATTTAACAAAGTCTAAAATGAGGCTAAAATATCCACTTAAAAAGGTAAATGGCAAGTGGGAGAGGATTAGCTGGGAGACCGCTGTAAATGAAATTGGCGATAAGATGATGAAGATTCGCCAAGAGGATGGACCTGACTCAGTTGAGTTTCTAGGTTCGGCTAAATTTTCAAATGAACAGGCATTTTACTTTAGAAAATTTGCAGCATTTTGGGGAACAAATAACATAGATCACGTTGCTAGAATTTGACATAGTGCAACAGTCGCCGGTGTGGCGAATACTTGGGGTTATGGCGCTATGACAAATCACGTTGGAGATGTCGCTAAAAATACTAAAATGATGTTAGTAATTGGAGCAAATCCAGCAGTTGCAAACCCAGTTGGTGCGATGAAACACATCTTACAAGCCAAAGATAGAAATAACGCAACTTTAGTTGTGGTAGATCCTGTTTATACAAGAACAGCTGCAAAAGCTGATATGTTTATTAGAATCAGACCTGGAACTGACATAGCATTTATTTATGGAATGCTTCATCTTATCTTTAAAAATGGTTGGGAAGATAAAGAAGTTATTAGAACTAGAACTTATGGCGTTGAAGAGATAAAAGAAGAAGCAAAACATTGGACTCCCGAAGAAGTCGCAAATGTAACAGGCTGTAAAACTGAAGAGTTAATCCAATTTACAAGAATGTTTGCTACCACAAAACCAGCAACTTTATTTTGGTCGCTTGGTATCACTCAACATTCAGTTGGGCACTCAAATACAAGAATTTTATCAATACTTCAATTAGTATTGGGAAATATGGGAAAAGAAGGTGGCGGAACAAATATACTTAGAGGTCACGATAATGTTCAAGGTGCTACTGATATGAACTGTTTGGCTGATAGCACATCAGGATATTATGGCTTAGGCGATAGTGCATGGAAACATCACTGTAAAGGCTGGGGCGTTGATTTTGATGAGTTTGTAAAAAGATTTGCTGTTTCAACCAAAGAGCCTAGAGAGAAGTTGGGCGAGCCAGTTAAAGGAACAAATTTCAAAGAGTATTTTTACCACAATCCTGCAAATCCTGAAGATAGAAATTGGCGAAATGAAAAA
This sequence comes from Campylobacter ureolyticus, assembly GCF_013372225.1. Classification (NCBI taxonomy): domain Bacteria; kingdom Pseudomonadati; phylum Campylobacterota; class Epsilonproteobacteria; order Campylobacterales; family Campylobacteraceae; genus Campylobacter; species Campylobacter ureolyticus. The sequence goes on from NZ_CP053832.1 coordinate 226,221, forward strand.
GGATATTCACTTGCAAAATGGTGGCAAGGTGTCTTAAAAGAGGAAAAAACTCACTCAAGTGGAAATTTAAGAGTTCTTTGGGTACAAGGAACGGGTATTACCTCTATGGCACACACTACCAAAATTCAACAAGCAGTTGATAAACTAGATATGTTAGTTGTTGCAGAGCCATTTTTAAATGAGGTTGCAATTCTTAGCGATAGACCTGATGGAATTTATGTTTTGCCTGTTGCAACTCAGTTTGAAAGCGAGGGCTATGTAACAGCTACAAATAGAGCCGCTCAGTGGAGAACTCAAATTATAAAGCCTATCTATGAGAGCAAAGAAGATCAAGAAGTTATGTTTTTGTTTGCTAAGAAATTTGGCTTTTATGATGAGTATGTGCGCGGTATGAAGATGGGCATTGTAGATGGTGAAATAAAACAAGTTAAAGATGATTTTAAGTGGCCTGATGATGCAACTGATGAGATAGCAAGAAATACTCAAAGCATAGGAAATAATGGAAGAACTGCCGCAAGACTTAGAAAACACCAAGAAAATTGGCACAACTTTGATCCTGATACACAAATGGGAAGAGGTCCAGTTGAGGGCGAATACTACGGACTTCCATGGCCTTGTTGGGATGAAAAGCATCCAGGAACTCCAATACTTTATGACATCTCTAAGCCTTATGTAGAGGGTGGTATGGGCTTTAGAAATAGATTTGGACTAGAGCACAATGGGGTAAATCAACTAGCTGATGAGAGCATAACTTTACCTGGTTCAAAAGTAAAAGGTGGATATCCACAAATTACAAAAGAAAACATTGAAGAAGCTTTGGGTATTACTCTAGCAGAAGATGAAAAAAGAAAAATAGGATCTAGCTGGAGTGATGATTATAGTGGAATTATTGCTAAAAAATGCAGAGAAGCTGGAGTTTGCCCATGTGGAAATGCAAGAGCAAGAGCTGTTGTTTGGGAGTTTTTAGATCCGATTCCAAAACATAGAGAGCCAATTCACTCACCAAGATGGGATTTAGTTCAAAAATACCCAACATGGGAAGATCAGGAAAGAAATTTCCGTGTTGCAAGTAAGTTTATAAGTGAGCAACAAGAAAAAGATTGGAGTAAAGAGTTTCCAACTGTTATGAGTTCACTTAGATTTGTAAATTTAAGTGGAGCTGGAATGATAGAAAGAACTTCTAAATACCTTGCATCCATAACACCTGAAATGTTTGCTCATGTTCATCCAAGTCTAGCTGCAAAATACGGCATAAAAGATAGAGATATGATGTGGATACACGCTCCGCAAGGAACTAAGATAAAAGTAAAATGTTATTACTCTTATTCAGTAACACCAAATAATATCTGCTTACCATATCACTTTGCTGGAGTTATGCAAGGAGTTGATTTAAGTCACAGATACCCTGAGGGAACTAAACCTTATACAATAGGTGAGAGTTCAAATACAATAACAAACTACGGTTTTGACCCTGTTACTCAAATTTCAGAGTTTAATGCAGGTTTATGTAGATTAGAAAAGGCATAAGGAGAGCATTATGGCAAGATTAAAATTTTATGTGGATAATGATAGATGTATAGGTTGCTATGGTTGTCAAGTAGCTTGCTCTTCGGCTCATGAAGTGCCAATTGGTATAAATAGACGAAAGGTTTTGTTTTTAAACGAGGGCGTTCCTGGAAAAGAAATAGCTACAACTATAGCGTGTCAGCACTGTACGGATGCACCTTGTGCGCAAGTTTGCCCAGTTCAATGTTTTTATGTTAGAGAAGATGGCGTTGTTTTACATGATAAAAAGACTTGTATAGGTTGTGGATATTGTCTTTATGCATGTCCATTTGGTGCGCCACAATTCCCAAGAGATGGGGCTTTTGGCATAAAAGGTGAAATGGATAAATGTACAATGTGCGCAGGCGGACCCGAAGAGACTAACTCACACGAAGAAAGAGAGCTTTATGGACAAAACCGCATAGCTGAGGGTAAGATACCTATGTGTGCGGCGATTTGTTCAACAAATGCTCTTTTAGTTGGCGATGCGACTGAGGTTGCTAATATTTATAGAACAAGAGTAACTTTAAGAAACGCAGCTACAAAATACTAATTAAAAAGTTTTGGAGACGAGAGTATCCAAAACTTTAATTTATCTAATAATATATCTTTAAATTTCATAACTTATGCTAAAATTCATCTAAAATAACAAAAGGATAAAAAGATGAAAAAATATATTATATTGTTTTTAATGTCATTTTTATTTATTGGTTGTGCTGCTAATAAGGCTCAAAATGCTAGTATTTTGAGTCAGAGTGAGCCTGTTTTTATAGATGAAAAGCCAAAAAGCCAAAAAGTTTATATCAAATTTACAAACACAAGCCAAACTAGTAGTAATTTAGATAAAAAACTAGCTTTAAGTTTATCGCAAAATGGTTATAGCGTAATAGATAATGAAAATCTTGCAGATACTATTATAAAGATTAATTTAAACTATTTTAAAAAAATAAATGTATCAAGTGGCTCATCTCCAAGAGTTGGTGTTGGTTTAGGCAGTGGTTTTTCAAATTTTGGTATTGGTTTTGGAACAAGTGCTGATATTTTTGATAGTGCTGCTTATGAAGCTCAAATTTCTTTTTTTGCAAAAGTAAAAAGCTTAAAAGATATAAAAACTTATCAAACACTTTTTAATTATCAAAGCAAAGAGGGTAGTTCTTTTGAAAGTGCTTTAAATGAGCTTGAAGAAAAAGTTTCAAATCAAATTTTAAGGTATTTAAACTTATGAAAAAATATATAATTTTATTTTTTAGCATTATTTTATTTTTTGGTTGTGCTGGTAAAACCTATACCGATAGAAGTGTTGTAAAAAGTTCAAAACCAATTTTTATAAAAAATACTCCTAATAACAACTTAGCTTATGTTGATTTTACAAATACAAGTAGTGTTGATAGTAATCTAACACAGGCAGTTTCACTAAATTTAGCTAAAAATGGCTATGAAATAGTCAGTGATAAAAGTGAGGCTTCCACCAAAATTAGAGGAAATTTAAACTTTTTTAGGAGAAATTATATAAAAGATATTGATCCATTTGTTGTAAGTGGTATAAATTTTAGATATTTTGGATACGATAGATTGGATGCTTTGGATGATTATTACTCATCAGTTACTAATAGCTATGTTTATGATGCAGAAATTTCACTTCAAATAAATATTGATGGTGAGATTTATGAGACAAATTTATACTTTCAAAGTGATAAAAACACAAATAGCACTAGCACGATGATGGAAATTTTAAATACTAAAATTTCTAATCAAATTTTAAATTATTTAAAATTTTTGAATTAAAATATTTGGGATTTTATCTAATCATTAAAATCCCATCACAATCCTCATAATAATTTGGTAAAATTTTTACCTTTTTAAAGCCAAATTTTTCATACAAATGTATAGCTTTATTATCACTTCTTACTTCAAGTCTTAGAGTTTTAAACTTTAGAGTTAAAAACTCAAGCATAGCTGAACCAACGCCTAAATTTCTAGCTTTTTTACTAACTGCGATTGAGTAAATTCTAGGAATTTTAAGATATGAAAATACCAAACAATATCCTAAAATTTCCCCTTTTTTTAAAATAGATTTATCACTTTCTAGCTCATAAACATATAAAAAATTTCTTTTTATATGATAATAAAATGAAGATTTGCTTAGCTTAAACTCATTAAAGCTTTCATTTTCTATCTCTAAAAGTGCTTTTATGTCGCTATTAGTTGTTTTTCTTATCATTTTATTTTTGATAAATTGAGTATTTTATTTCAAGTTTGTGAGGGCGATAACTCATCTTTACTTTTTTAAGATTTTCAAAGCCCATATCATCCCCAACATTTATAAGGTCGCATTCAAAATGCTCTTTTAAAACCTTAGAAAACTCTCTAAATATAAATTGCGCGCAACCTAAAACTTCAAAATCTGTTTTTTCTATTATCACGCTTGCAACACCTTCATTTATTTTTTCGCCAACTGTAAAGCCTTTTAAAACGCCATCAATATACAAAACTATGCCTATTAATTCAAGTTCTTTATAGTGATTTAGCATTCTTTTTATTGCTGCTTGCTCTTGATAAATTCCTTCCATAAACTCACCATTTGAAACGCTTGGCATATATTTTATACGTTCTTGTGCCCATAAATTTGTAAGATTTAAAATATCGTTTTTATGTTTTTCAACGCTTAATGGAAAAACTTCAAAATTTGGATATGTTTTTTTAAATTTGTTGATTTCAGTTCGTTTTGTATGGTAGGCATTTCCTTTTAGTTCTATCAAATCATCACTTTTATAGATATAATCTGCAAGTTTTTTTTCAAAAATAAAATCTTCAAAAACATCGAAAATATCGGCTGTTTCATCTAAAGATTTTGCAAATTTATCAAGCACGCATTCAGCAACATAGTCAATATGAGAAAAAAACTTAGAAGAGTTGTTTTGATTCATAATTTCAAAACATTTTAAAATAGCATTTTTAAGATTTTTAAGTTTTCCAATTGGTGGTAAAAGCATACTAAGTTCAGTTCCAGTCATTACAAAAAGACAAAAACTATCTTCGATAATTGCGTAAAATCCACTTACATTTGACAGCCAAATGTAATTTGCTGCAAAAGTATAATCGCTTATATCAACTTCTAAATCCTCACCTAGAGTAAGAAGATACTTTTCCATAATAGGTTTTGTGTCGATATTAAATTTATGAAAATCAACACCATTTACTTTAAATTCCAAAACTTTTCCTTTTAATGAAATAATTTTGGGATTATACTCCAAATTTTTAGTTTTGTGCCTAAAAAGGTTATTTTTTAAAATAAAATCGATCTATATAAAAAAACCATAAAAATAAAATTATACTAAAAATAAAACTCATTAAAAATGCTAAATTTGAAGAGTTGGATGAAAATAAAATAAGTATAAATTTAATCAAATAAGGATTTACAAATTGTCCTAAATATAAAAATATGCTCATTAAGCTCATTGCGATTGCCATATTTTCTTTTTTTACATAAATACTTACTCTTGACATTATAAATGGCATCAAAAAGCCATGTCCAAGACCAACAAGCAAAAGTCCCAAGAATACAAAATTTAAATTTGATGCCAGAAATTGCATTAAAAATCCAGCTCCAAAAAATGCACCAAAAATAAACTTGCAATACCGCTTAAATGTTTTTAATATTCTAGCAAAAAATACTCCTACTAAAATAACAAAAAAATGTTGAAGACCCATAAGAAGCCCAATATATTTTGGCTCTACAAAATCTTTTTCAAGTATGTTTATTGAAAAATTTGTAGGAAAAGAATAAAAAGTTAGCATAGCTAAAAAAACAGCTATGCAAAATGGATAGATTTGTTTTAAAACCTCTAAATTTGTAGTTTTATTTTTATTTTGTCTAAGCATAACGGTTGGCAAAAACAAAACTGCAAAAACCATAACAAAAACACCTAAAAAATAGATATAAAAGCTATAATTCCAAGAAATAGCAGCAAGATAAGCTGAAAGTGGTGCTGCTACTAAGCCCATAAGGCTTGACATCGCTGATGATAGACCAAGGAGTTTTACTTTGTCTTTATCATCATATAAAAAACCAATAAGTCCGTTTGTAAGTGGCTGGATAAAACCAACACCAATTCCTAAAATTGCTCTTAAAAATAAAATTATCCAAATATTATCAAAAAATGATGCTCCAACTCCACCTATTATGTAAAGACAAAGTCCTAAAATAGCGATGTTTTTAGCATTTAAGTATTTTGTTAAAAAGCTAAATAAAAATGCACTAAAAATAATAAATATACTATGAATTGAAACTATTTGTGATACTAAAATTTTGCTAGTTTGATTAAAATGTTCACTTATCATCCCAAGTGCTGGGGCTATTGCAGCACCAGCCATAATTGTTGTAAGAGATAGAGTTAGAATTGTAAAACTTATAAATTTTGAAACTTTTTTATCCATTTTTACTTATTTTTTTAAAGAGTTATGACTACAAAAACCTTTAAATTTAAAGGTTTTTTATCATCAAAAAATGAAATTTCATAAAGCATATCTTTATAGCATGAACTAAAAATTAACTCACCTTCATAAATTTCATCTTTTTTTATAAAATTTGTTTTTATGGTTCCCATATTCATATTTACACCTTTTATTTTGGCATTTAAATTTGTAAAATTTCCTTCTAAATTTAAAATTTTTAAAGTGTTTGGAATCATTGCACGAACTGGTTTATTGGAAAATGAAAATAAAACTTGCTTATTTTTATATGAAATTTCACAATTTTCTATATTTAAATAGCAGTCTAGGTTAAATTCAGTTTTTATATCTTTTTCTTTTTTATTAAAAGTTAATAAAAATAAAGCTACAACTGTAAATAAAATAGTAAAAATAACTAGCTTTTTTTTCATTTTTTTCCTTAAAAGCTAGATTATATCAAAATATTTTTCAAGTTTATTAAAACTCTTTTTCTATAACACTTTTTGGAGTAAGTCCTAAAAATCTTTTTTTATTGTCTTTGTTGTATATAAAAGTTGCAGGAACACCGCTTATCCCACCAACTGCATTTGATAAAAACAAAACGCTATCTTTATCAAAAATAAGTGGAAAATTGATATCTTTATCTTTTGTGAAATTTAAAGCATCATTCATATCTTTTGCATCTCCAAGCACAACTATGAAATTAAATTTACTATTTTTTAAATATTTAAGTTGCTCCTTGCAAGCACCACACTCTTTTGTTATAAAAATAAGACCGAAACTATCATGATTTGTAAGAGTAAGTTCGCTGTATTTAAATTTAAAATAAAATGGTTCTTTTGAATTTAGTGCTAAAATTCCATCATTGCATCCACAAATAAACAATATTATAAAAAATAAGATAATTTTGCTTTTAAATTTTTCCAACCAATATCTCCATAAATTTTATCTTTTATAGTGCCATTTTTATCTATTATAAAAATACTTGGAAGTGTTTTTACACCGTATCTATCAAAGCTTATTTTAAGATCATCTTTTAAAACCACAATAGAAGAAAAATTCATCTCATTAAAATAGTTTTTGATAATCTTTTCATCATTTACTGAATTTATTGCATAAGCTTTAAAAACACCCGGATTTTGTTTTAAAAACTCATCTAAATTTGGAAGTATTTGTGTGCAGCTTAAACAGCCATATTGCCAAAATACAATTATTTTATTAACATCATTTTGTTGATGAATCCTCATCTTTTTGCCATTTATGGTTGTAGCTGAAATTTCAGGTGCCATCTCTCCAATGTCTGCACTTGAATCTTTCTGGCAACCTGATAAAATCAAGCTAAAAAAAAATAAATTTAAAAAAATGCTAATTAATTTTTTCATCATTGATAAGTTTTCCGTGTGATAGAGTTATCATTCTATCGCCTTGTTTTCCCAAATTTGGGTTATGTGTTATTAAAATAATAGTTTTTCCATCTTTTTTTATTTTTTGAAAAAGCTCAAGCACTACACCTTCATTTTTTTCATCCAAGTTCCCAGTTGGCTCATCAGCTATTAAAATTTCAGGATTGTTTATCAAGGCCCTTGCAATACAAACTCTTTGTTGCTCGCCACCACTTAATTGACTTGGCAAATGAGTAAATCTATGGCCTAATCCAACCATATCAAGCATAGCTTTTGCATCCCCCACTTCAACACTTGAATGATAATATTGAGCAAGCATAACATTTTCTAAAACGCTTAAATAAGGTATTAAATGAAATTGTTGAAAAATAAGTCCTATTGTTTCGCGCCTTATTTTTAAATGCTCATTTTGAGATAAATTTGCAACATCTTTTCCTAAAAGTTCGTAAATACCGCTTGTTGGATTATCCATTAGTGATAAAATATTTATTAATGTTGTTTTACCACTTCCGCTTGGTCCCATTATGCTTAGCCATTGATTTTTAGGCACTTCAAAGCTTATATCCTCTAATGCATGAACATCTTTAAAGCTTTTAAATATATTTTTTAAACTTATTACATTTTCCATCTATTCTCCTCTAAGTGTATCTGCAAGATTGATTTTAATAGCTTTTTTTATTGGATAAAATGCTGCTATAAATGAACAAATTAGTGAAATTAAAACTGCAATTACAACTGATAAAATTCTAAAATCAATACTTGCTTTAAATATCATCATTCCTAAAATTTGAGCTAAAACATAACCACTAAATGCACCTAAAACTGCACTAAAAATAGTAATTATTGCTATCTCGGTTCCAAAAAGTTTTACAATATCTTTTTTTGTTGCACCAAGAGCCAAATTTAGAGCAATTTCTTTTTTTCTTGAAAAAATAATTGAGCTAAGTGTTGTATTTACACTAGTTGAGCTGATTATTAAAATAACTAATCCAATCAATGCCATGAGTCCTTTTATCTTATCAAGCATTGCCCCTTCTGAGAGTGAAATTTGAGCTATTGGTTTTGCATTTATCAAATCATTGCTTAATTCTTTACTCAAATTCGAAATTTTATCAAAATTTAAATTTATAACTGCGTTTGCATAGTTTATAATCTTTTCCTCATCAAGAGCTTGAGATATTGAAATATCTACAAACATAAGCTCATCGCTTTCATCGCCACCGTAAAATATCCCTTTTACAATAACATTTTTAGAAACTAAGTTTTTAGGATTTGTTATAGTGATGGTTTGGTTAATTTTAGCTTCCAAACTTTTTGCTAAATTTATGCCTAAAAAAGCTGAGTCTTGCGAAAAATCACTTAAATTCATACTTCCTTGTCTAACTTCTAAAAACGGTTTTGTCTTTTTAAGTCCTTGAAAATCAACTCCTGCAATAATTCCATTACCAATGCCAAAACTATAATATCCATATAAATATGGTGTTATTCCCAATAGTAAATTTTTGTCTATTTTATCAATAGTTTTTTTATAATCATCAAATTTTATATAATTTCCATTTTGTGGAGTTATAATAAAATTTGCTCCATAAGCTTTTAACTCTTTACTCATTTTTGTGTCAATGTCAAAATAAATACCTAAAAACCCAGAACTTACAGAAGTTCCGATAAAAATAGCTATAAAAATAACAAAAACTCTTTTGCTTCCAACTTTTAAACTTTTAAAAATAGAGCTTAGAAAAAATTTATTATTTTCTTCCATATAAAACCTCCGCTGGAAGTAGATTTATAACATTTCTCATAGGCAAAAGTGAGCCAATAAGAGCTATTAAAACAGCAAAAAATAAAGTTATTGGTATGACTATAAAAGATATGCTTATAAAATGTGAAAAAATAAAATATGAAATAATCTCTGAAACTAAATATCCAAAAGCAACACCAACTAATGACGAGATTATAGCAACAAAAACGCTTCCAAGTGCAAAATTTAAATAAATTTGAAAATTATTCGCGCCAAGAGCTTTTAAAAGTCCTATTTCTTTAGTTCTTCTATAAATTTCAGATGTCATAAGCGATGAAATTGCTATGCTTGAAACAATTAGCGAAATTAGACTTACCACAAGCATCAGAGCTTGAATTTTTGTCACAACGCTGCTTTCAGCATCGCTTATTTGAGTTTGTGCTTTTGCATCCGCACCTTTTAAATCTTCGCTTATTTGGTATGCAATTGAGCTTACATAAGCTGTGCAATACCATAAATCATACTCTACTTGATCTAGACTATCAAGGTTTTTTCTAGCTTTTAGAGCAAGGTCATTTTCAGGTATTGTAAGAGCTGATACTTCAACTTTTTCAACTTTATCTTGCAAATTTAAAAGCTCTTGAGTAAATTTTAAAGAGGTGATAAATTTATTGGAAAATTCTCCACCAAATTCTAAAATTCCAACCACTTTTAATTTATAATTTTCTATATTTATTTCATCATTTAGTTTAATATTTTGCTTTGTGGCCAAATCACTTCCAACTAAAACCTCATCTAAACTATCATCTTTTGGAAGCCTGCCATCAATCTTAAAAAATGGATAAATTGTTTTTATGCCAGTTGTAAAGTCCTCTTCATCAGTAACTTTTACATTTTTATCAAAATAGGTTCCAACTATGTTTTTTCCATCAATTGTAGCTGTTAAAAATGGCGCAAAGCCGATTATGTTGTTTCTCCAAAAAATTTCTTTAATAGCATGGAGGTTGCTTTCATTTATGTAATTTTCATTTTTTAAAGGTTGAAATTTTTTATCACCAACATCTATACTTAAAGAATTACCTTTTGGTAAAACCAATATATTTGAACCATAGCTTCTTAATTCTTTTGATACAACATTTCCAATGCTTAAAGTAATATTTAACATTGAAGAGATAAGCAAAGTGGTTAAAAATATAGTTAAAAATGAAAGGAATTTCATATCACCTCTAATAGATGATAAAATTATTTTAAAAATCATTTTTAACCTCCTTGTACCCTTCTATTCTAAAATTTGCTTTTGTGAGTTTTTTAACATATTTTTCAGGATTTTTTAAAAATTCTTTTTTATTTTCTTCACTTTCAAAGAAATAAGTTTTATCCCCATAAACATAGTTAAATTTTGCTTTTAGATTTATAATTTTATTTTTGCTTACTGGATCAGTTACTAGTTTTTGTCTTACTTCGCTAAAATAGTTTGCTCCAAGCATAATTTCACTAAATGGAATTATCAATTTATTGTTTTCTATTTTAAAATTAAAAGGTATCGGGTTACATCCTCCCATTTTTCCAACTGATGGAAGGAAAATCCTAACATTGCAAGCAACACATATAAGCTCATCACCTCTTTTTACATATCCTTTATCGCCACATATCATGCAACTATCAAAAACCGCAGTTGGCACTAGCCTATCAGGATATTTATTTATCAAAAAAAATCTTATTGTTTTTCCATCATCACTTATATAAGCATAACGGTGAAGTTTGTTATCTTTTAGCTCATTTATGTCAAAAGAAAACTCATCATTTTCATTAGGCTCAACTATAGTAGGCTCATCTATCATAAGGGGTCTTGAAGCGTGTAAATCATAATAAAGTAATGTTGTTAAAGCTATAATTGATGATAAGATTATGGAAAAAAAGTTTGTTTTTATAGAGTTATTATAAGCTTTTTCTTTTCTAAATTTTATATCTAAAATTTTAGTTTTTTTACTATTTTTTATAAATTTAAAAAAAGTTAAAATTCCAAATAAAATAAAAACTGCTATATAAAAATAACAAAATGATTTTTCATAATGAAGTGATTTAGCAACAAAGGAAAGAATATTGGTATCGGTTTCTATAACATTTTTTCTCATTAATATGAGCAAAACTTCAGATATAAAATATGATAAATTTATTATTATAAAAATAATTCCAACCGGTATTAAAAAAGCCTTTTTATCAATATTTTTTCTGCTAAATTTAAAACAAAAATAAAACACAAAGAAAAATACTATCCCAAGAAGAATAAATCCTAAGTTTTTAATTCCAAGGCTATCAAGTAAAGCATTATCAAATATTGCATATCCGTTGCTTATATAAAAATATTTAACACCAAAACCAAAAGTAATCAAAAACAGAAATATAAATTTAATAAATTTAGGAATTCTAAAAAGTAAAATAGGGCTTATTATAAATAAAAAAGCTAACATTGAATTTGTAAATAAATACAAATTTCTTAATCCATATGGGTATTTTAATGCAATGAAATATGCAAAATATCCAAAAACAAAAGCACTAAAAACTAAGCTTACTAAATTTATAAGTTTTTCTTTTAAGTAAAAAAGTGTTATAAAAAAAATTAATGGTAAAAAAGCATTCAATATGTGAACAAAAAATATACTCATAAAACCTCTTTTCTAAGGGGTTTTTACCCCCTTAGTTTATTTATCAGGTGTACCTGTGTATTTAAAGTTATATTTAACTGTAAAAGGTTCAAACCATTTACCAACGCCAGTTTCTTCATCAACATGGCGACCAAAACCTTGTTTTTCAGGGTTTTGAATTGCATAAACTAACTCATAATTTCCAATTCCGCCATCCATTTTTATATTTGCACCATAGTGAGGACCATCATCAGCAACCATTGGCATAAGGGTTCCTTTTTTAACTTTACCATTATCCAAATTTGTTAATTGATAAGCAATTGTTAAATAAGGCATCCAAAAACCTTCAGGAAAGCCATTAGGATTGCCTTTAAGAGCGTGAATATCGGCTTCAAGGTGGATATCTGCTAGACTTGCTGCAAGATCAATTCCACGTGGTTCCATCTCAATTGGTTGTAGGTAAACAGCAGCTATCTCCATGCCGTGCATTTCAATAGGATCACCGATTGGAACTTCACCACCAAATGCTAAACTTGTTAAAACCGCACTACTTAGTGCAACACTTAATAAACTTTTTCTCATTTTGTCTTCTCCTTTTTTTGAAGTTTATTTGTTATTAAAATACCTATTATTAATATTATTAGAACTAAAAATTGTGGAATTAATGTTTCGTAATAAGGATAAACACCAAGCCAAGTTATTGGTTTAAACTCTTGAGTAATTATTGTTGGAGTTATGATTTTTCCCTCAATTAGCTCTGCTATACCTTTTCCTGTAAATACAAAACACATATAAAATATAACATATGAAGTTACTTTGAAAAATAGCTTGATAGGAATTCTTACTGCTCCTGCTTTTAATAAGAAATATAGTGCAATTAAAACTATCATAGCAACACCAAGCCCTGCAAAAATAGCACTAAAATCAGCACTTGTTGAAGCATCAAATAAAAGTGCTTGATAAAATAATACTGTCTCAGCACCTTCTCTAAATACAGCCAAAAATACTGTTATCCATAGTGTTTTTGCTGAATTTTTGCTTATAGCATCCATTGCTCCTGTTTTTAAAGCAGTTGCCCATTTTTTATCTCTTGCTTTGTGAAGCATCCAAAATCCTACATAAATTAGCAATACAACTGCTATTAAAAATGTAATTCCTTCTAATAATTCTCTAAATTGTCCAGCATAAGCTCTAAAAAAGTAATATATTAAAAATGCAGTTACGAAGCTTAAAAAGACACCTGTAAATAAGGCAGAGTATGCTATATTAAGTCTATTTTTATTTCCGCTTTGAATTAGATATGAAACAATTGCAACTACGATAATTAGTGCTTCAAGTCCTTCTCTTAATAAAATTCCAAACGCTGCTAAAAATAAGAATAAAGGTGATGTATTGCTGACCTTATCAAGAGAGCCAACTAATAATGTATTTAATTTATCAAAATTTTCTTTTAGTTCTTTTTTATCTGCTCCACTTTTTATAAGTGCAACACCATGAGTGAATAAGCTTTCTATATTTAATTTTAGTGTGCTATCAACTGCTCCTATTTTATTTTCCATGCCAGATGCTTCAAAAATATCTAAATAAGTACTTTGAAGCTCGTCAATTAAAGCCTCTTTAGGCATTTTTTCATAGTTTTTTAGGATATTATCAGTTGCAAGTTTTATATCATCTGCAACTTTTGAATAATCTTTATTTTTAAGCTCATCTTCGTTAAATCCACTGACTTTGATATCCGCTATTTTTTCTTCAGGTATTAAAAGCATTGCGTCAAAAAGAGTATCTTTAATATTTTCAAATTTTTCTCTAATGTCGTGTTCTGTTAGATTTTCATCATCCAAAGATCTAATTACGCCTCTTAAAGCTTGTTGAATTTGCTGATCTGTTTTTGGTTTAGTAAAATTTGAAATAGCAATTTCAAGCTTTGTGTTTCTGTAATCATCAAATAATGCTTTGTTTATAAGGCTTTTTGTTTCAAGTAAATTTTTATTTCTAAATGCAATAGCCGCCTCATCAAGCTTTAATGAAAATTCATCATGTAAAGATTGTAGTTTAGGATTTAGGGCCGAAGCTGCTTGTAGATTAGCTACAACTTCATCGTTAGAGGTTGGCGCGGTTATATCATTTTCATTTAAATTTGATGTTTTTTTATTTGTATTTTGTGTGATTTTTTGACTGTTTTCATTTTTTGTTTCATTTTTATCTAGTTCGTTATTTGAATTATTGCTCTCTCCCAAAAGCATTGCAAATATATCATCTGCCCGGGCTTCTCTTTTGGCATTTTCTTCTATCGATGATTTTATAGCTGCTTCTTTATCGTAGTTTAAATCACTTGCTTCAGCTTTTAGTCTAAAGCCATTTTGAATAATTGGAGTAACTTCATCAAGGTCAAAATAAAGCCCATCAATCAAAGCTTTTATTTTATTTATATCAGCACTATCTTTATAATATCTTCTTAAATTTGTAAATTTTCTTTCCATTGAAATGGCTTTGCGACCAACATTTCTACCTATTGTGCCTTCCATATTTTCAAAATGTTGAAAATATGCATCTTCGACAAGTTTTTTTGCTTTTAGGTTATCGCCATTTTCATAAATGTCAATACTTTGGTCTATTAGGCCTTTGATGATTTCTGTTTCCTTAAAATAGTCATCAACTCTTGCAAAGCAAAGTGAGATAATAAGTGTAAAAATAGTTAGAATTATTCTCATAAAGTCCTCATTTTGATTGATAGTTAAAATCATTAAAAAATAATTTATGATAATGTTACTATTTTTTACTTTAAAGTTTCATTAAAAAATGATTAGTATTTTTAGCTAAATTGCGGTAAGTCCATATAAAAATACAGCTAAAATTATAAGAGGAAGTATAAATTTAACATAATAAAACCATATTTTTATAAATGGGTTTTTAAGTTTTCCTTCATTGCTGATTTCATATACTGCTTCATCTTTCATAACCCAGCCTACATAAATACAGCATAAAAAAGCAGTTATTACAAAAAAGAAATTCGCACTTATCATGTCAAAAGCATCAAAAATATTTCGCCCTAAAATTTTTATATCTTCAAGTGGTCCATAAGCTAAGATTGATGGGAGATTTCCAAAAATAAATATAAAAAAAAGTGTTAAAGTAGTAGCTTTTTTAGTTGAAAATTTAAACTTTTCTTCTAAAATTTGAATTATTACTTGATAAATCGTAAGCGAGGTTGTAAGTGCAGCTACTAAAAGTATTAAAAAAAATACAATAGCGAGCAAATTTCCAAATGGAATATGCGAAAAAGCAACTGGCAATGTTACAAAAACAAGACTCGGACCGCTATCTGGCGAAAGTCCAGCTGTAAAAATAGCGGGAAATATCATAAATCCAGCCATTACTGCAATCACAGTATTTACAACTCCTGTAATAGTTGCTGTTTGTATTAAATTCTCATCTTTTGAAAGATAGCTTGATAGGGTTATCATAACACCAAATCCAAGCGAAAGAGCAAAGAAAACTTGTCCTAAAACATTTATTAATAATTTTGCATCAATTTTAGAAAAATCAACACTTAAATAAAAATTAATTCCCTCTTCAAAGCCACTTAAAAAAACATTTCCTATAATTACAGTTATAAAGCATAAAAATAAAAATGGCATTAAAAATTTAACATATTTTTCAATTCCATCAATTATACCTTTTTTTAAAATATACCAGTTTATTAAAACAAATATAAAAGTATAAACCGCTATCATAAACGGGCTTTTTTCTATGTGATTTATATAAAAATTTTCTGTGTATTCTTTCGAGGTTATTGCGGTTCCTAGGTCAAAATTTCCACCTATTATATTTGCTATATATGCACTTACCCAACCACCTAAAATCATATAATACGCAAGTATTCCAAAAGCCCCTAATAGTGCTAAATATCCTGTAATTTTCCAAAATTTACTTTTTGAAAATGCATCTACGCTATTTTTCATAGCATTTCTACCAATTACATTTTCAACTAAAATCATAGGGATTCCAAGAACAATCATCGCTAAACAAAAAAGTAGCACATAGGCTCCACCACCATTTTCTCCAACTAAATACGGAAATCTCCAAGTGCAGCCAAATCCTATAGTTGCACCAGCAGCAGTTAAAATATAAGTAAGTTTATTGCTCCAAAGTTTTTTATTTTGCATGAAAATCCTAAATTCTGTTTTAAAAGGTTACGATTATATCTTAAATTTGATTTTAAAAAGATAAAATTTATAAAATTCTACATTAAATTTCTATCTCAATGCCAACAGGGCAGTGATCACTTCCATAAATTTCATCCATTATAAAGGCATTTTTTAATTTATCTTTTAGACTATCGCTTATAAAAAAGTAATCAATTCTCCAACCAGCGTTATTTGCCCTTGCGTTAAATCTATAAGTCCACCAAGAGTATTTTATATCTTTGGGGTTTAAAAATCTATAAGTATCTATAAAACCACTTTTTATAAGTTTATCAATCCAAGCTCTTTCAATATCCAAAAATCCGCTCCTTTGAGAGTTTGCTTTTGGGTTTTTAAGATCGATTTCTTTGTGAGCTGTATTTACATCGCCACAAATTATTATATCTTTTCCCTCATTTTTTAAATTTACAATGTAGTTTAAAAAATCATCATAAAATTTCATCTTATAATTAAGTCTTTCATCATCTTTTTGTCCATTTGGAAAGTAGATGTTAAACAGTACTACATTTTTAAAGCGGTGTTCTAAAACTCTTCCCTCATCATCATTGTTAAAAAGAGATTTAAAACACTCTGTATCAAAATTTGAAAGACTCATAACACCTGAATATCCGCTTCTTTTTGCAGGGTTTAAATTTATCTCTTTAAATGGTAAGTTGTAAATTTCAGCTGGGATTTGCTCTTGATCTGCTTTTACTTCTTGAAGAGCTAAAAAATCAGGCTTTATATCATCTATCCAAGCAAAAGCATCTTTATTTACAGCTGCCCTTATGCCGTTTATATTCCAAGAAATTAGTTTCAAAATTTTTCCTTTTTAAAGCATTATAGTTAAAAATTTATAAAACAAAACTTTTAAATTTAAAAAGAGACAAATTTTAGCTAAATTTAGGTAAAATAGCTTTCATACTTTTACAAGTAAGGAAAAATATGAAGTTTTCAAGGCTTAACCTTTTTTTTGGTGGAATTTTTGCCTTATCGTGTTGGTTTTTTATAGTTTGGGGATATGAATTTGTAGGCTCCACAAATACAATAATTTTCTTATGCGCCTCTGTGTTTGGTCTTTTTATGGCTTTTAATATTGGTGGAAATGATGTTGCAAACTCTTTTGGAACAAGCGTTGGAGCAGGGACCTTAACTTTAACTCAAGCTCTTTTAATAGCTGCTGTTTTTGAAGTAAGTGGAGCTGTTTTAGCAGGGGCAAATGTAACTGATACAATTAGAAGTGGCATAGTTGATTTAGATAGTCTGTCAACTTCACCAATGGATTTTGTTTATATAATGATAAGTGCTTTATTTTCAGCTTCGATTTGGATATTTTTAGCTACTAAAAAAGGTTGGCCAGTTTCTACAACTCACGCGATTGTTGGAGCGATAGTTGGAGCTAGTTTAACACTTGGTTTTATGCTTGATATAAAAGAAATTTCTGTTTTATCTCTTGTGAAATGGTCAAAAATAGGTTCTATTGTAATATCTTGGTTTTTATCTCCTGTGCTTGGAGGAGTTTGTTCTTTTGTGCTTTATAAGTCTGTTAAAAAATATATTTTAAACTATAATGCTATTGCCGAGCTAAAAATAGAAAAAATTAAAAAAAAGAAAAAAGAGCTAAAAAAAATACATAAAAAAATTTTTGATGAACTTAGTGAGGCTGAAAAAGTTAAATTTACAGAAGCTATGAATATGGATATTTTCACTATGAAAGATCCAAATTTTGATCCAAATGATTTAGATACTGAGTATTTTAAAAAAATACACGAACTTGACGCAAAAAAAGAGTCTTTAAAGTCCCATCAAGCACTTGAAATGGGAATTCCTGCAATTGCTGCTTTTGGAGTTGGAATAGTATCAAGCATGTTTATATTTAAAGGACTTAAAAATTTAGAACTAGGTCTTTCAAATTTGCAAAATTACTTAATAATAGCGATGATTAGTGCAACAACTTGGATGGCTATGTTTATCTTTGCAAAAACTTTAAGAAGATCTGATTTATCAAAATCAACTTTTTTAATGTTTTCTTGGCTTCAGGTTTTCACTGCTGCTGGATTTGCATTTTCACATGGGTCAAATGATATTGCAAACGCCGTTGGTCCATTTGCTGCAATAATTGATACTTTGGCAAATAACACCATAAATCCAACTGCTGAGGTTCCGCCAATCATAATGGCAACTTTTGGAGTTGCTTTAGTAACTGGACTTTGGTTTATGGGAAAAGAGGTTATAAAAACAGTTGGAACAAGTTTAACTACAATTCATCCAGCATCTGGTTTTTGTGCTGAACTAGCCGCAGCAAGTGTGGTAATGAGTGCATCAATTTTGGGACTTCCTGTTTCATCAACTCACATTTTAGTTGGAGCAGTTTTGGGAATTGGTGTGGTAAATGCACAAGCAAATTGGGCATTAATGAAACCAATTGCATTAACTTGGGTTATAACCTTGCCAGCAGCAGCTGTGATAAGTTCAGTTGGATTTGTGATATTAAAGATTGTATTTTAAAATTTTTCAGATATTTATATAATTTCATAGAATAGTAATTAATACTTATGTGGATATTATAAATGTTGTATTTTTTAAATAATTCTTAGCAAAGTAATGATCGTTTTGAAGTTTTGCTGATAATAGGTTGCCGATGTATTTTGACAATAAACAGCTATTTTTTCTAGCTTAAGAAAAAACTAAAATTTATGTTTTAAGCTTTAAAATACTGCACAAAAAATATCTTTAGTTAAAATAAAAAATTTTTATAGACAATTATTTATTAACATAGTATTTTTTAAAAACAATATAAAGCCTAGTTTTTATAAAATTTTAAAACTGGATAGATTGTTAAAAATATTTAATTTAAATAATTCTTATATCAAAGATAGATATAAAATGAATCAAATGGTAGATATTTAAAATATTAGATTGATATTTATCAAGCTGTTTGATAGTTTGAAATAGGATATGATAATTTAAGGTTTGAGTTAAAAACGCAAACCTTAAAAATTGATAATTTAAAATCTTGCTCCAATTGTAAATTCAAAGCTGTTTGTACTATCATAGTCTTCTTTATTAAGTGGTTTTACCCAGAAAAGTTGTAGTGGTCCAACAGGTGTTCTCCACTCAATTCCTGCTCCAGTACTATATCTTTTTGACTCACTCCAGCTATCATCACCTATCATTCCATAGTCAAAAAATGTTACAAAACGCATATTTATACGATCAATTAAAGGCATACTTAACTCAAATGAGTTATTAAAGCTTTGTTTTCCACCTGTTTCTATGTAGTTACAATGTGTATTATCAAGACAAATTTTCTTTTTTGGAATACTTCTTCCATCATATCCTCTAACAGATCTCATGCCACCTAAAAATAATTTTTTATTAACTGGTAGGTTTTTATCATCGAAGAAATATCCAGCACCTGCTTTATATCTAAATATCAAATCCCAATCGATATAATCTTTCATTCCAAAGTACCAATTAAAATTCGCATTGCCTTTTAGATACTCTATATCTCCACCAAGTCCTGAATAATCAAGCGAAGCACTAGCTATAATACCACTTCTTGGCAAGTAGTAATCATCTGTATTGTTAAATACAATTGATGGAATAAGTGAGCTTTTTAAATTATTTCCATTTTGATAACCAGCTTTTTTATAATAGGCGTTTAAGCCATTTATTTTTGATTTTTCAATTTCATAAGTTAAATATGCATTTGTATATCTTCCAAGCTTTCTACCAATTGTCGCACTTGCTCCATAAGCTTTCTCATCATAGTCATTCCAGTCCCAATCTCTTGCATAAATTTGACCACTTAGACTATATTCTGAGTTATAAATTCTAGGATTTGTAAAACCAATTGCTCCACTTAGTTGATCATCACTTTTTTCAGCGCTTACATAGCCACTTATTCCACTACCAAATATATTTTTTTCAGAAACTGATGCACTTAGTAAAAGACCATCTCCACTTCCATATCCAATACCACCTGTTATGCTTCCAGTAGGGGCTTCTTTAACATCTATATTTAAATCTATTTCATTATCATTTACAACATTTTCAGTTATTTCGACATCATCAAAATATCCAGTTCTTCTAAGTGAATTTTTAGAATCAACCAAATCAGTTCTATTGTAAAGTTCACCCTCTGTTAAATACATCTCTCTTCTTACAACCGAATCAGCAGTTTTTTCATTACCTGAAATTGTTACATTTCTTACATAAATTTGAGCGTGAGGTTTAATGATATAATTTATTTTAACAGTATTATTTTCATTATCAGGTTTTAAATCAGGATTAACCTCAACATAGGCATATCCCTTGTCTGCAACTATATTTTCAAGTTTTGCAATATCTCTTCTTATCCAATCAGCATTAAATCTTTTGCCACTTCTTAATTTTAAATCTTTAATAATTTTTTTTGTATCAAGCTCTAAATATTGTGGTGCTTCGATTGAAATTTCACTAACTTTAAATCTTTCTCCCTCTGTTATGTAGTAGGTAAGATCGGCGGTATAATTACTCATATATGTATTTACAAAAGGAGCTGAAACAGTGGCGTTTAAATAGCCTCTTTTCATGTATTCATTTTGTATTCTAGCTGGATCATTTGGAAGATCTGCAGTTTTTAACTTGCCATCATCAAAGCCCCACATCCAGCCAAAGGTTTCTCTTTGTTTATTTGCAATTGCAGGTCTTATATCTGAGTACTTAAGCTTCTTAGCGCCAACCAAATTTACATTTTTTATTGTGATTTTTTCGCCTCTATTTACTATAACTGTTAAATGAAGTGAGCTTTTGTCTTCATCTAAAAACTCCTCTTCTATCTCAACAACAGTATCAAAATAACCCTTTACTTCATAAAACTGTCTTACTCTTTCTTTTACTTGATTTAAGGCAACCTTATCATAAGTTTGACCAAGTTTTAAGCCAATTATTTGTTCCATTGCGGTTCTATCGTTTGTAACAACACCTTCAATATCAAGTTTTGAAATAATAGGCTTTTCTTTTACATGAACAATCAAATTTCCGTTATTTTCAGTAATGTAAACATCATCAAAATAGCCTTGATTAAAAAGATTTGTGATGGCTTTGTTTGTGTTATAGCCTGTGATAGTATCTCCTATTTTAAGACCTGATATGTTTTGTGCAACTAATGGTGAAATTTGTTTTAAACCCTCGAAATTTACAGACTTTATAGCTGTTGCGCCAAAAGCCAAATTTGCTAAAAACAGTGCTAGATATGTAGTTTTTTTCATTTGCTAACCTAAAAATAAATATTTTGGCGGTATAATAGCATAATTAAAATAAAATTTTAGTGAAAATAAGGAAATTTATGAAAATTGGTATTATTGGTCTAGGATTAATAGGAGGCTCGGTTGGACTTTGTCTAAAAGATATGAAATTAATAGATAGAGTTTATGGAAGCGATATAAGTAAAGGAAATGAGAGTCTTGCTCTAAATTTAGGACTTGTTGATGAGATAATAACTTTTGATCAAATGAAAGAGATTTGTGATGTTATATTTTTAGCAATTCCAGTTGAGGCAATAGTTAAAACCTTACAAAATTTAAAAGATATTAAAAATACCACAACGATAATTGAGCTAGGAAGTACAAAAGAAAAGATAATTTCTTCTTGTCCAAAAGAAATAAGGGCAAATTTAGTGGCTGCTCATCCTATGGCTGGAACTGAAAATTCAGGTCCAAAAGCTGCATTTAAAACACTTTTACAAAAAGCCGTTGTGGTTATTTGTAATGATGATGATACAGCAAATTTACATGCAAAAAGAGCTATTGAAATTTTTTCTTACGCTGGCATGAAGATAGTTTTTATGGATGCTAAAAAGCACGATCACCATGTTGCTTTGATTTCGCATTTGCCGCATGTTATAAGCTATTCGTTGGTAAATAGTGTTTTAAAAGAAGAAAATAAAAGAAATATCATAAATTTAGCCGGAGGAAGCTTTTCAGATGTTAGTCGTATCGCGAAATCTTCGCCTGAAATGTGGAGTGATATTTTTAAACAAAATAAAGAAAATGTTTTAAATTCTATAAGTTCATTTAAAAAAGAACTTGATTTTTGTCAAAATTTAATAGAAGATAAAAAATGGCAAGAGCTTACAAAATGGCTATATGAGGCAAGAATTATAAGAGATTTTTTATAAATTAAAATTGAAATTTACCGTAAGTTTATCAGTTAAAAGTAAAATTAGGTAAGAGCTATAAAAATAATATAATTTAAGGTGAGAGTTTGAGAAGAAGAAATTCAAGAGAAAGTGGCGGCTTTTTTGGTGCATTTTTTTTAGTAATTTTATTAGTTGTGTTAGGAATATTATATTTTGTTTATTCATCTGATATGTTTGAAAGAAATGCACCAAAAGTTAGTTTAGATGATAAGATTAATTGGAATTTAAAAACTCCAATTAATGTAAAAATAACAGATGACACCGGTATAAAGTCGCTTAAAATTTCATTAAGCGATGGCAAACAAGTTATAAATTTGATGGATGAGACATTTGAACTTATTCAAAAAGAGCTAAATTTAGCTATAAATTTACCAAAAGGAACCTTGCTTGATAGAAGCGGAAATTTCAAATTAAATATCGAAGTAAAAGATATAAGCAAATGGAAATTTGGAAATAAACTAAATAAAGAAATAGATATTTTAGTAGATACAAAGAGGCCTGATGTTTATATTTTAAATCAATCTTATAAAATTACAAAAGGTGGATCTGGCGCAGTTGTTTTTAAAGCTAGTGATGATAATTTAAATGAAGTTTATATTCAAACTAGTTTTGGTAAGAAATTTGAAGTAGTGCCATTTTATAAAGATGGATATTTTGTCTCAATTATAGCTTGGCCTGTTAGTGAAAAAAATTTCACTGCTTACGTGGTTGCAACGGATAAAGCAGGAAATGAAAGCAAGGTAAGAATTAGATATTATTTACAAGATAAAGTTTATAAAACTTCTAAAATTTCACTAACTGATGAGTTTATAAATGGCAAGATAAGCGAGCTAGTTGAAATTTATGCAAAAGATCCAAGTATTTATGAAGGAATTGAGAAATTTAAATTTGTGAATGAAACTTTAAGAAATGCAAATGAAGAGTTGATTTATTCAAAAACTAATAAAATTTTAGAAGAAAAAGTGGATGATTTTTTTATAAAACCGTTTTATCCTCTTAAAAATGGAGCCGCAGTTGCAAGTTTTGGCGATCATAGATTTTATGTAAAAGATGATAAAGATGTAAGCCAATCATGGCATTTAGGACTTGATTTAGCAAGTGTTGCAAATGCTCAAATCACAACAAGCAACCCAGCTGTTGTGGTTTTAAAAGCAGATAATGGAATTTATGGATTAAATTTAGTTTTATATCATGGGCTTGGGCTTTATAGTATTTATGGGCATTGTAGTGCATCATCAGTAGATGTTGGACAAAATATAAGCGAAGAAGAGGTTATAGCAAATACTGGAAATTCCGGACTTGCATTTGGTGATCACTTGCACTTTGGTATGAGTGTTCAAGGAGTTGAGGTAAGACCAGAGGAGTGGATGGATAAAAAGTGGATGAAAGAAAACATTTTTCAAATTTTAGATAATGCAAAAAAACTTATTGATAATAAAAAATAAGTTTTATCATTTACTAATTTTAAGATATAATTAAACATTAAAAAATTATAAGGGGTATGTTTTGAAACAAACAACTATAAAAAAAAGAATTGAAGGCGTTGGTATTGGGCTTCACAAAGGCGAACCTATAAAAATTGCCTTAGAGCCTTTGGGTGAGGACTCAGGGATTATTTTTTATAGACAAGATGTAGGTGTAAGCATAAAAGCTGAACCAAAAAGTGTTATAAATACCCAAATGGCAACTGTTATTGGTAACAGTAACGGTGTATATATTTCTACAATAGAGCACTTATTAAGTGCTATAAATAGTTATGGGATTGACAATATAAGAGTTGTTTTAGATGCAAATGAGCCACCTGTTATGGATGGAAGTTCTATTGGATTTTGTATGATGCTTGATGAGGCGGGCACAAAAGCTTTGGATAAAAATAAAAATATAATGGTTATAAAAAAAGAAGTCACTGTCAAAAAAGGCGATAAATTTGTTTCTATAAAACCATCAAATAGCCCTAAATTTAACTATACTATTAAATTTAATCACCCAGTTATAGGTGAGCAAATTTATGAGTTTGAGTTTTCTAAACAAAATTATATTAAAGAAATAGCAAGAGCTAGGACTTTTGGATTTTTAAAAGATGTTCAAGCTTTAAGAGCTCAAAATTTAGCACTTGGCGGAAGTTTAGAAAATGCCGTTGTTTTAGATGATAGTGGTATTTTAAATCCAGGCGGGCTAAGATTTGAAAATGAATTTGTAAGACATAAAATTCTTGATGCAATTGGTGATTTGGCATTAATGGGAATGCCTATTTTGGGTGATTATACAGCGTATGCTGGAAGCCATGAGTTAAATCATCTTTTAACCTTAGAAATCTTAAGTGATGCAAAAAACTATGAGATAGTAAATTTAAAAGATAAAGCTTTTGCGAAAGAATACTCAAAAGTTTTTGCATAATTAAGGATAAATTCATTAAACAAGTTGATATTTTAGTTCTTACATTATGCAAACCAGCTATTGTTGGTATCTATGAGAATGATGTTTTAATACAAAAGCTTAGTGGCGAAAACCCAGCGAGTGATTTTTTAATAGAGGCAATTGATTATATTTTAAAAAATTACGATTTAAAAAGCATAGCTTATGCAAATGGACCAGGGAGTTTTATGGGCATAAAAGTTGCTTATGTTATTCTTAAAACTCTTAGTATAACTAGAAATTTACCACTTTATGCAGTAAACGGATTTGAGTTAAATGGCAATTCACCCATTAAAGCAAATAAAAATTTAAGCTTTGTTTTAAAAGATAACGGTGAAATAATTTTGAAAAAAGTAGAAGCAAAAGAGTTTAAAATTCCTTCAAATTTATCCAAATTAAATAAAACAAATGATATACTTCCAAATTATATAATAGATGCAGTTTAGGGGAAAAATGAAGATAAAAGTTCCAGCAACTAGTGCGAATTTAGGTCCAGGCTTTGATGCGTTGGGACTTAGTTTAAACCTATATAACGAGGTTGAAATAATAAAGCAAAATTTACCTTGCATTTCTATAAAAGGCGAGGGAAGTGGAAATTTAAAAATTAAAAAAAATAACACTTTTGTAAATATTTTCTTAGAAATTTATGAGTCTTTAACTACTAGGCAGGATAATTTTAAATTTTCATTTATAAATAATATCCCTTTTTCAAGAGGGCTTGGAAGTAGTTCATCTGTAATTATTGGAGCAATCGCAGTAGCTTATGAAATGGCTGAGTTTAAAATCACAAAAGAGGCTATTTTAAATAAAGCTTTATTTTATGAAAATCACCCTGACAATATCGCTCCTGCTACATTTGGTGGTTTTGTAACAAGTGTTGTTGAAAATGGTAAAGTCTATACTCAAAAAATTCATTTAGATTCTTCTATAAAAGCTGTTGTTGTTATTCCAAATAAAGCAATGTCTACAGATAAATCAAGATCAAAATTACCAAAAAATTACTCTATGAAAGAGTGTGTTTTTAACCTCTCTCACAGTGCTTTTTTAACAGCATCATTTATAAAAAAAGATTATGAAAGCCTAAGAGTAGCAGCTAAAGATATGATGCATGAGGATTTAAGAATGAAAGCTTTACCAGAACTTTTTGAGGTTAGAAAAATTTCTTATGAAAATGGAGCTTTAATGAGCACGTTATCAGGAAGTGGATCAAGTTTTTTAAATATAACATATAAAGACGATAGCAAAAATTTAGCTAAAATCCTAAAAGATAAATTTCCAGAATTTAAGATAAAAGAGCTTGATTTTGACAATGATGGCTTTAAAATATCATAAAAAAGCAAAATAAAAGAAAAAAAAGATATAATGATGGGGAAATTTGTGCAAATTAGATCATGTGTAGTTTGCAAAAATAAATTTGAACAAAAAAAACTTTTAAGATTTAGAATAAAAAATCATAAAATTAACAAAGAAGATTTGACTGGAAGAAGTTTTTATATATGTTCTGATTGTATAAAAAAAGAAGAAAAAATTTTAAAAAAAGCAGTTTCTAGATTTGTAAGAATTTCAAGTTTAGATGAATTAAAAGGAGATTAGTTTATATGGCGGAAGTTCGCATAAGTGAGATAGCATTAGAGCTTGGTTACACCAGTAAAGAAATCATTGAAAAAGCCAATGAAATGGGGCTTAAAAAAATAAAAGCACAAAACAGTGCAGTTAGCATGGAAGAAGCAGAGGCTATATATAACTATGTTCAAACAGGTGAGTTGCCACAAAAGCTTAAGACAAAATCTAAAATACACTCAAAGCATAAAAAAGAAATTGAAATTTTAGATGATGAAGAGCCTATTAAGAAGTCAAAAAAAGAAAAAGCTGATAAACCAAAAGCCCAAAAAACAGTAAAACCTAAAAAAGAATCAATTTCAAAAAAAACACAAGAGCAAAAAGAAAAAGATCTTAACTCTGTAAAAGAGCCAGAAGAAATTAAAAATGAAGAAGTTAAAAAAGAAACAAAAGAAACAGCTTCAAAAAATGATATAAAAACAGAAATAAAAGAAGAGCTAAAACCACAAGATAAAGATGAGATAAAAACTACAAAATCTAAAAACTTAGAAACTCCTAAAAAAGAAATTTCAAAAGAAAAAGAATCCGAACCAAGAATTAAAAAAGTTGAAAGTTTGGCTTCTTTATCTCTTAAAAAAAGAAGAGGTTTGGTAATAGTTAAGAAAAAAGATGAGCCTAAACAAGAAGAAAAAATAGAAGTTAAAGCCAAAAAAGAGCCAATTCAAAAATTAAATATTGGGCTTGATGAGATATTTTCAAATACAAGTTCAAATTTAAAAAAGAAAAAGCCATCTAAAAAACAGTCTTTAAATATAAAAAAAGAAAGTGCTACAAAAATAGAAATTTTAGATGATAGAGATATAAAAGATGTTGAGATTGATGATGAAAATGAGGTTGTTTTACCTGATTTAACTCTTAGTGCTATCAGTGTCGAAACTCAACAAAAAGAAACAAAGCAGCAAAAAGTATATCGCTCAGCTCAAAACAAATTTACAAACCAAGAAACCAGAAACATAAGCAGAGGTGCGAGAAAAAAACATAAAAAACCAGTTAAAAAAGATGAGGAAATTTCTGTTAGCTCTATTGATATTCCAAAAGAAATTAGAGTTTATGAATTTGCAGATAAGCTTGGAAAACAACCTAGTGAAGTTATCTCAAAACTTTTTATGCTAGGGCTTATGGTAACTAAAAATGACTTTTTAGATGAAGATGCCTTAGAAATTTTAGCGGACGAGTTTAATGTAACTATAAATATCATTGATGAGGCTTTGGAATTTGATTATACTAAAGATTATGATGAAACAAAAGATGATGAAAAAGATCTTGTTTTAAGAGCACCTGTAGTTACTATAATGGGACATGTTGACCATGGAAAGACAAGTTTATTAGACTATATAAGAAATTCACGCGTTGCAACTGGTGAAGCTGGTGGTATAACTCAGCATGTTGGTGCTTATATGGTGGAAAAAAATGGTAGAAAAATAACGTTTATTGATACCCCAGGACACGAGGCTTTTACGGCAATGAGAGAAAGAGGTGCTGAGGTAACTGATGTTGTTATTATAATAGTTGCAGCAGATGATGGAGTAAAGCCACAAACAAAAGAAGCTATTGCTCATGCAAAAGCAGCAAATGTTCCTATCATTATAGCTATTAATAAAATGGATAAACCAACAGCCAATCCAGACTTAGTAAAATCAGGACTAAGTGAGCTTGGAATTTTACCTCTTGATTGGGGTGGGGAGTATGAGTTTGTTCCGATTTCAGCAAAAACTGGAATGGGTATAGATGAACTTTTAGAAATAGTTTTACTTCAAGCTGATATTTTAGAGCTTAAAGCAAACCCAAAAAGAATGGCAAAAGCAACAGTTATAGAAAGTTCACTTAAAAAAGGTCTTGGAACAGTTGCAACTATCATTATTCAAAATGGAACTTTAAATATAGGAGATAATGTTGTAGCTGGAGTATCTTATGGAAGAGTAAGAGCTATAATGGATGATAAAGGAAATCATATCAAAAAATTAAGTCCAGGAGAGTGTGGCGTTATAATAGGTCTTAACGAAGTTCCAGAATCAGGCGAAACACTAATAGGTGTGGAAGATGAAAAAACAGCAAAAGACTATGCTAGTAAAAAACATGATTATCTTAGACAAAAAGAGCTTTCAAAATCAACAAAAGTAAGCCTAGAAGAGCTTGGTGCAAAGATAGCAGAAGGTGAGCTTAAAACTTTACCTGTTATTGTAAAAGCCGATGTTGGTGGAAGTTTAGAGGCTATAAAAGCAAGTCTTGAAAAACTTAGAAATGATGAGATTAAGGTAGATATTATTCATAGCGGAGTAGGTGGCATTACACAAAATGATATCGGTCTTGCAAGTGCGAGTGAAAATTGTGTGATTCTTGGCTTTAATGTCCGACCAACTGGAGATGTAAAAGAAAGAGCTAAAGAAAGAGGTGTAGAGATAAAAACTTATAATGTAATCTATACTCTTTTAGATGATGTTAAGGCTATTTTAGGCGGGCTTATGAGTCCAATTATAAGTGAAGAAGAAATAGGTCAAGCTGAAATAAGACAAGTTATAAATGTTCCAAAAATCGGTCAAATTGCAGGTTGTATGGTAACTGATGGAAATATCACAAGAGGAGCTGATATAAGAGTCATAAGAGATGGTGTAGTTAAATTTGAAGGAAAAGTAAGCTCGCTTAGACGCTTTAAAGATGATGTAAAAGAAGTAGCAAAAGGTTTTGAATGTGGTGTTGGCATAGAGGGATATAACGATATGCAAGTGGGTGATTACATAGAAAGCTTTATAAAAAGAGAAGAACAAGCAACTATCTAAAAAGAGTAAAAATGAGTGGTGAGATAAGAAGACTAAGAACAGCAAGCGTTTTAAAACAGCTTATTCCTGAGGCTTTAGCTGGGCTTTCTGACCCAGATTTACAAGGGCTTTGTGTTGTTGATGTGGAGTGCAAAAAAGGAAGATATGATGCTTTTGTCTATCTTGATAAAATGGCATTTGATGAAGATGAGCAAATTTTAGTTTTAAAAAAGCTTGATAGGGTAAATGGCTATTTGCAAAATTATTGTAAAGAGGCTGAAGGTTGGTTTAGAAGTCCTAAATTTCATTTTAAATTTGATGATAAACTAGAGTATCAAAACCACATGGATGAGTTGTTTAAAAAAGCCGCTAAGAGTTTAAAAAAGGATATAAATGACTGATATAAAAGCTCTAGTAATGGAGTGTGGATTAAACCTATATGATACTGAAGTTGCAAATGAAAATGGCAAAACTATTTTTAGGGTCTATATCACAAAAAGTGGTGGTGTGAATTTGGATGATTGTGAAAAAGTAAGTAAGCTTTTATCACCTATTTTTGATGTCGAACCACCGGTAAATGGCAAATACACACTTGAAGTAAGTAGTCCAGGACTTGAGAGAAAGCTTACAAAACAAGATCATTTTATAAACAGTATTGGTGAAAAAGCTAAAATCACAACAGTAAATAAAGAAAAATTTGAGGGTGAAATTATAGGCTTTGATGATGAAATTTTAACTCTTAAAACCGATAAAGAAAATTTAGATATAAAATTTGATGAAATTTTAAAAGCTAAAACTTTTATTGAGTGGTAAATAAACTTTAAAAATTTAAAAGATAAATTTTTAAAGATTTTGGCTTAGTTTTGATGTAATTTTTATTTAATTATTTCTTGCAAGATTATATTATTTAATTTATATTAAAAAATGTTTTATCATTAAATAGAATAATCTTATTTAAATTCTTGAGTATTTCTAGTATTTTTTTATTAATTTATCAAATTTTATAAAACTTGATATAAATCAATTGTTTCTCATTTTATTTTTAGTATAATTACCTTTTGTTTAAAATTTATAAAGGAGGCTTTTTGAAAAAACTAATTGATAAAATTAAGCGCTCTCCATCTGCTTTTGCTACTTTGGTTCTTGTGATAAGCTTTGGTTTGGTTATCGGGCATGGGCTTTTTACATTTGTCTATGCAAAAGGTTTTTCATATTTTGGACATGATTCCGAAGCCTGTAAAAACTGTCATGTTATGAATCAAGTCTATGAAAGCTGGATGAAAGGTGGACACCAACATGTTGCAACCTGTAGTGATTGCCATGTGCCTGAAGGCTTTGTATCTAAGTGGCTATTTAAGGCTGAAAATGGTCTTCATCACGGATACGCTGTTACTTTTAAGCAAAATCCAGTGTCTTTTCAAGCCACAGATAAAGGTAAAAACATAATCCAAAATAACTGCATCGCCTGTCACAGCGAATACGCTGCACACTCAATAGATGCAACTATGAAAAAAGGTGCTCCAGGAAGCGAGCCACTATCTTGCGTATCGTGTCATAGACAAGTCGGACACGCACATAACTTTTAAAATCAACAAGGAGAAATAATGAAAAAATGGACTTTATATACGGTGGCTTTTTTTGTTGCCGTTGTTTTGGGTGCAGCTATGTTTGCACTATTTGTAGATATCGGTTCTAAATTTGAGGAGGAAAAAAGCTATCCGATGATGCTTCATAAGGTAAGTGATTTGGACCCTGATGTAAAAGAGTGGGGTAAAAATTTCCCATCACAATATGAAAGTTTTGCCGCTATGGAGAATATTGCTTACGAGACACCATACGCAGGTTCGGTTCCATATAGTAAACTAATTCGCTATCCTGCGGCTACTAAATTTTGGGATGGATATGCTTTTGCAGTTGACTATAACCGCCCAAGGCTTCATTTTTATACACAAATTGACCAGATTGAAACAAAAAGGAATGATAAAGAGTATTTAAACTCTCACGGACTTCCTAAATTTAAAGGTCAGTCAGGAGTCTGTGTAAATTGCCATACTGGGCATTTAACTGCTATTATGAAAGATGGGGATTATAACTTAACTAAAGATCCTGTTGAATCAGCTAGTAAAGATATGCCATTTTTTGATGTAAAAGGCGAAGAAGGCAAAAAAGAAAAAGCCGCATGGACAAAGATGAACTCAATTCCTTATTTTGATGTTATGAAAAAAGTAGCTGATAAACATGGCGAAGATCCATATAAAGGCTCACATTTAGGAAGTAGCTGTGCTGATTGCCATAGTCCTGATGATATGAGTTTAAGAGTAACAAGACCTGCATTTGTCAATGCTATGGTTGATAGAGGTTATGAGGCAGATGCAAAAAGTGGACTAAAAGCTAGTCGCCAAGAGATGAGAAGTTATGTTTGTATGCAGTGTCATGTGGAGTATTATTTCCAAGGTAAAGACTCAACTCTAACCTTCCCATGGGCTAAATGGGAAAAAGATAAACCATTTAAAATAGAGATGTTTGATGAGTATTATGATGAGATGTTTGAAAATGGTAAGTTTAAATTTGACTATAAGCATAAAACTACAGATGCACCAATCATTAAAATGCAACATTCAGAAGCTGAACTTAGCTCAGCTGGAATTCACGCAAGAAGTGGTGTAAGTTGTGCTGATTGTCACATGCCATACAAAAGAGAGGGCGCTCAAAAGGTTTCAAGTCATACTGTACAAAGTCCATTTGCTGACATTACAGGAAGTTGTAAGACTTGCCATATGCAAAGCGAAGATAAGTTAGTAGAGCGTATAAATTTTATACAAAATCGCCACTCTTATGAGCTTAGAAAATGTGAAAATGCGCTACTTTCTCTAATTCAAGATATTGAAGTAGCAAGAGATGAGCTTGCAAAACTTCCTGAGTTTGCAAATTTAGACAGCGATACACAAAAAGCTGAAATTTCAAAAGCTTTGGAAAAAACTTTATGGAACCAAAGACGCGCTCATATGAGATGGGACTTTGCATTTAGCGAAAATAGCTATGGTTTCCACGCACCACAAGAAGCTGCAAGGATCATCGGACAATGCCAGGAATTTGCTAGAAAAGGTCAAATAGAACTATCCAATGAACTAGCCAAATTCGGAGTAAAGATCGAGCTAACTCAAACAGCAAATGAGGTTCCAGAACCAGAACAAATCACAAGCCATAAAGGTTTAGTTGCAACTCCACCATCACAAAAACTTAAAGAACTTGATGAAAGAGTTAAAAATTTAGATTTTAATTAAAATTAAATTAAATTAAATCCACATTGTCAAGGGCTAAAACCTTGCTTTGTGGATTTATGAGTTTTAATAGCGCCTAAATTTCAATAAAAATTTATAAATTTAGTGCCTTTGGATCGCTTCCGTAAGCATTCTCGCCCTCATCGCCTTTTTTAAATATAGGTAAAAAAACAAAATAAAAAAACAAAGCAAGTGCTATTATCAAAAATAACATACCTAATTCTTTTGATGTTTGAATAAAAAGAAGACCAACTATAAGTGCTATTGTTGGGACAAATATCATAACTAGCACAAACCACCCACTTTTGCCAAAATCATGAACTCTTCTTACAAGTAGCGCAAGCGATGGTATAAATATAACCAAACCATAAATTGAACCAAATATCCCATCTGCATCGCCAAAAACTAAAACATCAATTATACCTAGTATCAAGCTAACGATAAAGTTAAAAACGCAAAACCAACCATACTCTTTTCTTCTAGCTCTGCCACTAAAAGTAGCAAATTTCCTAAAAGCACCCAGATAATACTCATCAAAATAGTTCATAAAAAACTCCTAAAGAAAAATAGTTTTTAAATTATATCAAATTTATAAAAAATTTATGATAAAATAACTAAAAATTTACTAATAAAATATAAAAACATCAGTTTTTTTCTAAGCTGAATTTGATATAATCTTAAACAAAAAAAGGCATAAAATGAATGATGAATTTTATATGAGTTTAGCCATAAAAAAAGCTTGGCAGTATCAAATTTTAACCTATCCAAATCCAGCAGTTGGGGCATTAATACTTGATAAAAATAATCAAATTTTAAGTATAGAAGCTCATCAAAAAGCCGGCTGTAATCACGCCGAAGTAAATGCCATAAAATCAGCCTTAAAAAAGCTTAATCCAAATTTAGTTTTTCCAAAAGATGAAAAACAAACTTATGATTTTATTCTAAAAAATCATAACAATTTATTAAAAGAAGCAAAAATTTATGTCACGCTTGAGCCTTGCTCACATCATGGTAAAACCCCACCTTGTGCAAATTTGATAAAAGAACTTTGTTTTAGTGAAGTTATAATTTCACAAAAAGATATAAATCCAACAGCAAAAGGTGGTGCCCAAATTTTAAAAAACGCTGGAATAAAGGTAAAATTTGATGTTTTAAAAGATGAGGGATTTTTACTTTTAGATCCATTTTTAAGATGCCTTAGTGGAAATTTTAGTTTTTTTAAGCTTGGAATGAGCCTAAATGGCGTTATAAAAGGTGGAATTATTACAAATAATGCCTCTAGGCTTTTAGTTCACAAGCTAAGAAATGTTAGTGAAATTTTAGCAATTGGTGGAAATACGGTTAGAGTTGATAGACCGATTTTAGATACAAGGCTTTTGGGAAGTAACTTTAAAAATCCAGATATTTTTATCTACTCAAAACAAAGCAACTTTGATAAGACAATACCGCTTTTTAGTGTTAAAAATCGCGAAGTTATAATAAGCGACAATATAGATAAGCTAAAAAACTATAAACTTTGTATGATTGAGGGTGGTGAGCAAATGGCTAGAAATTTGCCTCCTTTTGTAACACATATATTAATATTTTTTTCAAGCAAATTTATAAATTTAGATAGCATTTCTCTAAATTTAGAGCTTGAGTTACTTTTTTTAGACAGGCTTGATGATAATTATTATGGTTGGTTTAAGATTAAAAGATAGTTTTTTTATTTTTTACTTTTTGTAACAAATTTGTTTTTTATAACTTATAAAAATAACTTTAATGACACTTTTATATTGCTTTTTGATATACTGAACCCAAACTAAAACTAAGGAGGTTTCTTTGGAAAATGAAGTGATAAATGAGGGCGGTGTATCACCCATAACTAAAAGAGGGCTTATAGTTATTCTGATAGCTGCAATACTCTCTTTTGCCATATATAAAATTTTGCCATACGAAGACAATGTAAATAAAGGCTTAGGTCTACTTGTTTTTATAGCAATTTTATGGCTTACTGAAGCTGTCCATATAACAGTTACTGCTTTAATGATTCCATTGCTTGGAATTTTTATAGGCATTGGTTCTGTTAATGCGGATGGCGTGTTTAAAGCTTTGACTATCAAACAAGCTTTATCAAATTTTGCAAATCCAACTATATTTTTATTTTTTGGTGGTTTTGCACTAGCTACTGCTCTTCACATCCAAAAGCTCGATACTAAAATAGCTATGAAGCTTATATCATTATCAGGCTCAAAGCTTGGGTATGCAGCAATTGCAATATGTTTAGTAACCGCAGGACTTTCTATGTGGATATCAAACACAGCAACTGCAGCTATGATGCTTCCACTTGCTATTGGTATGCTTTCAGGACTTGATAGAGTTAAAGATAGAGGAACGATTGTTTTTGTTCTTTTGGGAATTGCATACTCTGCAAGTATTGGCGGACTTGGAACAATGGTAGGCTCACCACCAAATGCGATTGTTTCAGCTGAGCTTGGTTTAACATTTTTTGATTGGATGAAGATAGGACTTCCACTTACCATTATAATGTTACCAGTTATGCTTTTGACACTTTATTTTTTATTTAAACCTGATTTTAATAAAAAAATAGAAGTTGATGCAAGTGTGGATATTCCTTGGACAACAAATAGAATTTTAACTATTATTGTCTTTTGTACAACTGCACTTTGCTGGATATTTGCTAAGCCTTTAACACATTTAACAGGCATAGCTTTTAGTGATGGTTTAATAGCTCTTGGAGCAGCGGTTGCAGTTGTTGTTTTGGGTCTTTGTACTTGGAATGATGTAGCAAAGAACACTGAATGGGGTGTTTTAATGCTATTTGGTGGAGGATTAACTCTAAGTGCTATTTTAAAAGATTCTGGTGCTTCACTTGTTTTAGGTCAAGCAGTTGCTAATATATTTGGTGGCTCTTCACCTTTGGTTATTATATTTGTTGTTGCCATATTTATAATAATTTTAACCGAATTTACAAGCAACACCGCTTCAGCAGCGCTTTTAGTTCCTGTTTTTGCAGGAGTTGCTACTCAAATGGGTATGCCAAAAGAGATTTTAGTTACAGTTATTGGAGTTGGTGCAAGTTGTGCGTTTATGCTTCCTGTTGCAACTCCACCAAATGCTCTTGTTTTTGGAACAGGAATGTTTGGTCAAAAAGATATGATAAAAGCAGGTATTGTTTTAAATGTCTTTTCGGTTGTGATAATTGCTCTTTTTGCATATTTCGTATTTTAAAAAATTTGGGCTTCTTAGCCCAAATTTACTCACTATTTATAAAAAATAATTTTAAAATTTAATATTAAGCAAATTTAAAGTTTGAAAAAGTGATAATTTTATTTTAAAGAAATAAGGAGTTTTTTTGCAAGATAAAATATCACATATAACAAATAAAGGCTTAATTATTGTTTTAATCGCTACGATTTTATCATTTTTACTTTATGAATTTTTGCCTTACGATTCAAATGCAAATAAAGGTTTAGCAATTTTGCTTTTTATAGCTATTTTGTGGCTTACAGAAGCTATTCATATTACAATTACTGCTTTATTGGTTCCAGTATTAGGAGTGCTTTTAGGTATAGGTATAAGTTCTGAGAGTGGCTTTAGTCCGCTTGGTGTAAAAGATATGTTAATAAATTTTGCAAACCCTACTATATTTTTATTTTTTGGTGGATTTGCTTTAGCTACGGCACTTCATATACAAAAACTTGATGTAAAAATTGCTATGAAATTGGTCTCTTTATCTGGAGCTAAGCTTGGTTGGGCGGTTGTAATGATATGCGCAGTAACAGCCGTTTTATCTATGTGGATATCAAATACCGCAACTGCAGCTATGATGATACCTCTGGCAATTGGTATGATAAGCCATCTAGATAAAGAAAAAGATAGAGGAACAATAATTTTTGTGATGCTAGGAATTGCATATTCTGCAAGTATTGGTGGTCTTGGAACACTTGTTGGATCACCACCAAATGCCATCGCATCGGCTGAACTTGGATATAGTTTTTTTGACTGGATGAAAGTTGGGCTTCCGCTTACTTTTATATTTTGGCCCTTAATGCTTTTTGTTTTATACATTTTATTTAAACCTGATTTTCATAGAAAAGTTGATATTGGAGCAAGTGATGATACGCCTTGGACAAGAAGTAGAATTATTACGATTGTAGTTTTTATACTAGTAGCAACTTGTTGGATATTTTCATCATTTTTAAGCGAGCTTTTCAGTGAAATTTTAGGTAGAAAACTTGTTATAAGCGATGCACTTATTGCCCTAATTGCTGCTATTTTAGTGGTTGCTTTAGGACTTTGTAGTTGGGATGATATAGCTAAAAATACCGAATGGGGTGTTTTAATGCTATTTGGTGGCGGACTAACACTAAGTGCTATTTTAAAAGATTCTGGCGCATCATTAGTTTTAGGAAATGAAGTGGCAAATGCTCTTGGAAACGCACCTGATATTGTTATTATTTTCATTGTTGCGCTTTTTATTAAAATTCTAACTGAATTTACTAGTAATACCGCTTCAGCCGCACTTCTAGTGCCTGTTTTTGCAGATATTTCCATGCAAATTGGCATGCCAAAAGAAGTTTTAGTTGTAGTTATTGGAGTTGGTGCAAGTTGTGCGTTTATGCTTCCTGTTGCAACTCCGCCAAACGCTCTTGTTTTTGGAACGGGTATGATAAGACAAAAAGATATGGTAAAAGCTGGATTTTTACTTGATGTTTTAGTAACAATTGCTATAACTTTGTTTGCTTATTTTGTCTTGCTTTAAAATTGAAATTTATAAAACCTTAAAAGCCTTTTTGGCTTTTAAATTTTCTAAAATTTCAGCTATTTCAAACCTTCTATTTTCCTTAGCGTAATTGATGGCCTTTTCTAAAAGCTCTTTTTTGTCATCAAAAATTCCCAAATTTACAAGCTTTTTAACAAA
Source organism: Campylobacter ureolyticus (assembly GCF_013372225.1). NCBI lineage: Bacteria > Pseudomonadati > Campylobacterota > Epsilonproteobacteria > Campylobacterales > Campylobacteraceae > Campylobacter > Campylobacter ureolyticus. The sequence continues at coordinate 263,368 of NZ_CP053832.1, forward strand.
TTCTATATCATTAAAATAAGTAAGAGGGTTTATTGAACCAAGCCTATCTTTATCGCTAAAATCCTTAATATCAGCGTATTTTAAGAAAATATCTACGCTTTGCAATGCCCACTTTCTATCTTGTATAAAATCTTTACTTTTTCTAATTTTTTCTATTTCGTCATTTGTTTGATTTTTAGTTTTATAAGAAGATAGCCACTCAAATATTATGCGCCCAAAAAAATCTTTTTTTATTGGAGCTCCATTTTTTAATAAATACTCCATTAAATTTAAATCTTTATTATATATAGCAAAATATAAAATTTCCATATCACTATCTTTAAGTGGCATTTGCTTTATATCAGCACCTGCTTTTAAAAGCTTATCAAAAATTTCTATTTTATTACTAGTTGGCAAACCTGCAACGATACCTAGTGGTGTTAAATTAAGCTCTTGTGTATAAAAATTTAAATTCGGTTTTGCTTGTAAAAACGTATCTAAAAAGCAGTTAAAATCATAATCTTGCCAAAGGTCATAATTGGCTAAAACATAGTAATAAGTAAATAAAACTTCCATATTATCAGCGCCGTATTCATTTGTTTCAAATACAATTTTTGGGTTTTTATTTACAATTTCTTTGGCTACTTTGCAATTATTTGATGAGATAGCAAATAAAAGTCTCTCACTTTGGCTGTTACATTTACTCTCGCTTCCAATACAAAAACTAAAAACCAAAACCGCTATTAAAACCATCTTTTTCATTGTTAATGCCTTTATAAATTTTTATTTTACTTTCAAACTAAACTCACTCATTATCAAATTTACAAATTTAGCCGAAAATGCGTCTATAAACTCATCATATTTGCTTTTTTCTTTCCAAACAGGATTTTGAACACCTGAGATTTTAACAACTTCATCTTTTACTTTTTTGTAGTTGCTAATTTCATCGATTAAGCCCAAATTTAGCGCTTCATCAGGTAAAAAAACTCTTGCATTTGCCCACATTTTTTCATCATTTTTATTTAATCTTCTAGCAGTTGCAACTTCACTTACAAACAAATCATAGCTTTTATCTACCAAATCTTGAAGACTTTGTCTTTCAGATTGGCTCCAAGCTCTCATTATGGTTCCTGCTTCTTTAAACTCACCAGCTTTTACAACCTGATCTTTTATGCCTATTTTAGAAGCAAGTTCTTCGATATTGTATCCTTGCATTATAACACCAATTGAGCCGATAAAACTTCCTTTATTTGCATAAATTTTATTTGCCCAAACACCACTTAAGTAGCTTCCACTTGCCATTGTTCCACTTGCGTAGGCAATTACTGGCTTTTCTTTATTTAGCTCTTTTATAGCATTTGAAATTTCAAAACTTGGTGCAAATGCACCACCTGGACTATTTATATTTAATAAAACAGCCTTTATATTTTTATCATCTTGAATGCTATAAATTTCTTTTAAAATAGCACTTTCATCCATAATTGCACCACTTAGTTTTATTTCAGCCAAATTTACTCCGCTTTTTTCGATTTTCGTGCCTGAAAATCCAACTAAAATAAGCGTTATTAAAAACAAAACTATAAAAGCTTTTATACCAAATTTTAAAATATCACTAAAAAATTTACCGATTTCTTTCATCATTTTATTTTTTCTCCTTTTATAAATATATTTTTTGCCTCTTTTGTATTTAAGATAAGTTGAAGTGGAATTTGTTTTTCATCATTTACCTCAAAGCCTTTAAATACTACGATATCAGCTATTTTACCAACTTCTAGGCTTCCTAAATTTAAATTTAAAGCTTTTGCTGGATTTAGTGTTGAGGCTAGAAGTAAAAATTTAGCCAAATTTTGTAAATCAAAATCTTTATGGATTAATAAATTTGCTCTTAACTCGTCAAAGAAATTTAAGCTTATATTTGAGCTAAGTCCATCTGTTGCAACACATAAATTTATATCATTTTTTAAAACTTCTTTTAAATTTAGAGATTTTTTACTCAAAAGGCGATTTGAATAAGCACAATGAATTATTGAGTGAAGTTTTTTATCTAAAATTTCAAACTCTTTTAAATAAACACAGTGAATAAAAAGTGTTTTTATGCCTTCAAAATTTTCTATAAACTCTTTTATGTTGTAAAAAGGCTTTGGGTTTTGACTAAAGTTTTTAAGCCATTTTTTAAATCCACCACTTCCTTTTCTAAGCCATAAATTTTCATGATTACTTTCTAAAAAATGTGTTGAAATTAAAATTTTATTTTTTCTAGCAAATTCACAAAGTCTTTTTGTTAAATTTGGATGAGTGGAGTAGGGAGCGTGAACAGAAGCTGCTGGGATAAAAAGATCGTTTTTAAATTTATTAGAGTTTTCAAATCTTTTTAAAAAATAATCCCAGTTTTTTTCTACAACACTTTCATTTGCTCCTAAAAGCTCATTAAAATAAACAACTCTTAAAGGTGAATCCGCACACTCTTTTAAAGATGCCCCAAAACTTGAAATTTCTCCAATTGTTGTTACGCCTGAATTGGCTAGTGAATTGATAGCATTTTTTATGATTGTACCTTTTGCTTTTTTTGATAAATTGTCTCTATTTTTAACTATGCTTCCAACCCATTTTATAAAATCTCCATAAATTAAATTTGTTTTATTAGCACTAAATTCCAAATGTGTATGTGAGTTTATAAGTCCTGGCATTACAATATCATCACCAAAATCATAAATTTTAGCATCTGGATAGAGCGCTAAAAGCTCTTTAAAATTACCAGTTTTTTTGATTTTATCATCAAATGCGATTGACTTATTTTTTAAAACAGTGAAATTTTCATCACAAATTAAAATATATTTGGCTTTTAAAATTTTCATTTTAACTCCTAAAAGCCAAATTGTAGCGAATTTTTAGTTATATTTTGATATAATTTTATCTTTAATTTTATAAATAGGAGAAAAAAATGAAAGTTGTTATTATTCAAGGACCAAACATAAATATGCTTGGAAAAAGAGAGCCAAATGTTTATGGCGTTATGACTATGGAAGAAATTCATAAGCAAATGAAAGTTGTAGCTGATCAAAACAATGTTGATATTGAGTTTTTTCAAAGCAATTTAGAGGGTGAAATTATAGATAAAATTCAAGAATGTCTTGGCGATGCAGATGGAATTATAATAAATCCAGCAGGATATTCTCACACTTCAGTGGCTATTAGAGATGCAATTGCAGCTGTTAATTTACCAACAATTGAGGTTCATATTAGCAATATCGCAAGAAGAGAAGAGTTTCGTCAAAAAAGCTTGATATCAGCTGTAACAGCTGGACAAGTAATTGGCTTTGGACCGATTGGATATCATCTTGCAATGATTGCAATGCTTCAAATTTTTAGTCAAATTGAAGCAGTAAAAAAAGCTAAAGAAAATACTCAAAAAACAGATGAATAATTACATTTTAAAAGATGAAAATGCCGTATTTTATGAGTGTGGTTATAGCTGTGATAATGAAATCTTTTTAAGCATAAATGGTAATAATTTTTTTATAACCGATTCAAGATATGCTATTGAAGCTAGAAATTTGGTAAAAAATGCAGAAGTTATCGATGCTAAAAACCCACTGATAAAAGAGGCAAGACTTTTAATAAGAAAATTTGGGATAAAAAGCTTAGTCTTTGACCCAAATGATTTTACTTACGCTGATTTTAAAAAAATAAGTTCAAATTTATCACTGAATTTTATTTCAAAACCATTTTTTTCAAAAAAAAAGAGAATTATAAAAACTGATTTTGAAATTGAAATTTTAAAAAAAGCAGCAAATTTGGGAGCAAAATACTTTGATGAGTTTGCTTTGTTTTTAAATAAAAATGGTGAAAATTTGAGCGAATTTGAGCTGTTTTATGAGGCTGAAAAAATTTTTAAACAAAAGGGTGTTTTGGGTTTATCATTTAGTCCAATAATTGCTTTAAATAAAAATGCCGCAAAAGCACATGCTTTGCCAAGTAGTGATATTTTAAATTTTAATGATTTGCTTCTATTAGATGCTGGGGTTAAATATAAAAGATATTGTTCTGATAGAACTAGAACTGCTATTTTTAATAAAAATTTAAACTTTTCAAAAGAGCAAATTTTTAACTCCAATAAACAAAATGAAATTTATGAAATAGTAAAAGAGGCTCAAAGTCTTGCTATAAAAGCTGTAAAGCCAGGAGTTATGGCTTGCGATGTTGATAAAGCAGCAAGGGAATTTATAAAAAAACAGTGTTTTGAAAAAGAGTTTTTTCACTCAACTGGGCACGGTGTTGGTGTTGATATACATGAGTTTCCAAATATTAATAAAACAGATAAAACTATCTTAAAAGAGGGAATGGTTTTTAGTGTTGAGCCAGGAATTTATTTAGAAAATGAGTTTGGCATAAGAATTGAAGATGTTGTGGTCGTTACAGAAAATGGATGCGAAATACTGTAAAAAATGCAAATTTTAAATAATGGCTTTTATAAAATTAATGATGCAAAATGTTTTATAAAAAGCAAATTTTATCCTTTTAAAAGAGCCAAAAAAGAGTATTTTAAATATGAGTTTTATCTAGGAATTGGTGGAAATATTGGCGAAGTTAAAAAAAATTTTCAAAAACTTTTTCAAAAAATAAATAAAGACAAAAGATTTTTTATAAACTCAACTTCCCCAATTTTACTAAATAAGGCTTTTGGATATACAAAACAAAATGATTTTTTAAACGCTGTTATAAGAATTCAAACATCAAAAAGCCCAAATGAAGTTTTAAAATTAATGCAGCATTTTGAAATTTGTTTTAAAAGAAAACGAAGCTTTAAAAATGCTCCAAGGACTCTTGATTTGGACATTTTGTACTTCAATACAAAAGTTAGAAAAAATAAAAATTTAATTATCCCACACCCTGGTGTAGAAAAAAGAATAAGCGTTATAATCCCTCTTGGAATTATGTTAAAGGAATAGTTATGAAAAGTTTATTAGATGATGTTAAAAATTTAAATTTTACCTTACCTAGTGAATGTGTTACGATTTTTGGTTCAGCTAGATTCGATGATAATAATGAATTTTGTAAAAAAGCATACGAGTTATCAAAAATGCTTTCAAATAGTGGTTTTACTATCGTTACAGGTGGTGGAGGCGGGATAATGAAAGCTTCGAATAAAGCTGCTTTTGAAAACAATACTCAAAGTGTTGGTATAAATGTAGTGCTTCCAAACGAACAAAAGCTTAATGAATTTGTTACAGACGGAACTGTTTTTTCAAATTTGGCTTTAAGAAAAGTAGCATTAATACAAAAATCAAGTTATTTTATTATTTTTCCAGGTGGTTTTGGAACTTTGGATGAGCTTTTCGAAGTGTTTGTTTTAGTGCAAAATGGCATGAAAGAAGCTAAAATTTTTCTTTATGGTGTTGAGTTTTATAAACCATTAATTGAGTTTTTAAAAACATCACTTCTTTTTGAAAAAACAATTTCCTCTGTTGATTTAGATCTTTTTACATTAACCGATGATATAAATTTAATTTATGAGAAAATTATAAAATCCAAGATTTAAAAAATAAATACAAGGATAAAATTTGAAAATTTTAGTCGCATTAAGTGGTGGTGTTGATAGTTCGTATGTTGCAAAAACTTTAAAAGATGAGGGTCATGAAATAATAGGATGTTATATGAAGCTTCATAGCAAGCCTAATTATCATGAGCAAAACATAAAAAAAGTAAAAAAAGTAGGTGAGTTTTTAGGCATAGAAACTAAAATTTTAGATCTTCAAAATGAGTTTGAAAAAGAAGTTTATAGGCCTTTTATTGAAATTTATAAAAGCGGTAAAACACCAAATCCATGCGCATTGTGTAATAGAGCTATAAAACTTGGAAAATTACTTGATTTTGCCATAAAATTAGGTTGTGAAAAATTGGCAACAGGGCATTATGTAAGAGTTGAAAATGGACTTTTGAAAGTAGCACTTGATGAGAGTAAAGATCAAAGTTATTTTTTAGCAAATGTTAAAAAAGATGCGTTAAAAAATATGATTTTTCCACTTGGAAATAGTTATAAAAAAGATATAAAGGCTTGTATCGCAAATTTTCCTGAGCTCATAGAAATAGCTGGACAAAAAGAAAGTAGTGAAATTTGCTTTGTTGAAAATAGTTATATTGATATTTTAAACAAACATTTTAATACAAATACCCCAGGAGTTGTAAAAAATAGCAACGGCAAAATCATTGGAAAACATGATGGATATATGCATTATACGATTGGAAAAAGGCGTGGTTTTAGTGTTTTTGGGGCACATGAGCCACACTATGTCACTAAAATAGATGCTAAAAATAATGAAATTATCGTTGGGCTTAAAAACGAGCTTTTAGAAAATGAGTTTGAAACTATAAATTTAAACGAATTTTTAAATTTAGATGATGAGTTTAGGGCAAATATAAAAATAAGATATCGCTCATCAAAAATTAAAGGAACTATAAAAAAGCTTGAAAATGGCGGAACTAAGGTTATTTTAGATGAGAAAATAAGTGGCATTGCAAGCGGACAATTGGCTGTATTTTATGATGACTTAGATAGAGTTTTAGCAAGTGGATTTATAAAATAATTTTATTTTAAGAAAACATTTGCTAAACTAACGACTTTATTTTAAGGAGAAAATTATGACATGCCCCATGCTACAAGGCTTTAAGGGATTTTAATAGTTTCAAAGAAACAGGAAGTTTGTTTATAACAAAGTTTAGTTTTTTTGCGCCATTAAATTTTGTATTCTTTTGCATTTTCAGTGCTTCTCATTGTAACTGTATCTTTAAAAATAGGACAAATTCTTTTTTAAAACTTTTTAAATTACCAAAAGTAAATGGGCTAAGTTTTAAAAATGCTTCAAAAATACCACCTTTTTTATTTATGAAATATATTGGCATATAAAACTCAATCAAAAATTTGATTGAGTTTTACTAAAAGAAAAGCTTTGGATAAACCCTGATTGTGGTCTAAAAACCAGAAAATGGGAAGAGGTAAAACCAAGTCTTAAAAATATAGTTGAGGCCGTTAAAATAATAAGATCTTATTGAAAATTTAAAAAACAGAGAATAACTTCTCTGTTTTAAAGTTTAATTTCGCTAAAATAAGGCAATTTTATTTAAAGGTTTTTTATGCGAGGTTATAAAATATTTTCTGGAACTGCAAATGTTGAGTTTTCTAAAAAAATTTCTAAATATCTTTCTTTGCCGCTTGGTGAGTGTTCTATTAAAACTTTCAGCGATGGTGAGATAAGCGTTCAAATAGGTGAAAGCGTAAGAGGAAAAGATGTTTTTATCATCCAACCAACTTGTGCTCCGGCTAATTCAAATTTAATGGAGCTTTTAATTTTAAGCGATGCATTAAAAAGAAGCAGTGCTAGTAGCATAACTGCAATATTGCCATACTTTGGATATGCAAGACAAGATAGGAAGGCTGCTCCAAGAGTGCCTATTACTGCAAAATTAGTGGCAGATATGATGCAAGTTGCTGGAATTAGCAGAGTTGTTACTATGGATTTGCACGCTGGACAAATTCAAGGATTTTTTGACCAGCCAGTTGATAATTTATATGGTTCAATTGTTTTTACTGATTATGTAAAAAGTAAAAATCTTAAAAATCCAATTGTGGCAAGCCCAGATGTTGGTGGTGTAGCAAGAGCTAGAAGTTTAGCAAAAAAACTTGGTCTTGATATGGTAATTGTCGATAAAAGAAGAGAAGAAGCAAATAAAAGCGAAGTTATGAATGTAATCGGCGATGTAAATGGCAAAGATGTGATTTTAGTGGATGATATTATAGACACCGCTGGAACCATAGTAAAAGCTGCAGCTGCTTTTAAAGAAAGAGGAGCAACTAGCGTAATGGCATTTTGTACCCATCCTGTTTTAAGTGGAAAAGCATATGAAAATTTACAAAATGATTCTTTAGATGAACTTGTTGTAACTGATACAATTCCACTTTGCGAAAAGGGACAAAATTTTAAAAAAATAAAAGTTATAAGCGTTGCTCCACTTTTTGGTGAAGTTATAAGAAGAGTTTATCACGATGAGAGTGTAAATAGCTTGTTTGCTTAATAAGTTAAAGTGGTCGTTGTAAAAATAAAAAATAATCAAATTTGATTAAAATTAAAAATTAGTCAAATTTGATTTTAAAAATCACAAAAAAATTAGATATAATTTCAGCCTTTTAAATTTTGGAGGTTAATTTGTTGATTTATTTTTTAGTATTTATAATCTTTTGCATTAGGCTTTTATTTTTAAAACTTTCTTTAAAAAACGAAAGGGTTATTATAAATGGTGGTGGCGTAGAATATGGCAAGAAAAATAGTATAATTCTTACAATTATTCATATTTTATTTTATGTTTTTTGTTTGGTTGAAGCAGTTATTAAAAAACCAGTTTTTGATTATATTTCTTTAGTCGGAATAGGACTGTTAATATTTTCATTTTTAATGCTTTATTATATTGCAAACTCTCTTTTAAAGGGCATTTGGACGGTAAAACTAATGGTTGCTAAAAACCATATTTATAACAACCATTGGATGTTTAAACTTTTTAAACATCCAAATTATTATTTAAATATCTTCCCAGAATTAGTTGGTCTTGCTATGCTTTGTCATGCTAAATTTTCATTTATTTTATTAGCTCCAATTTATTTAATCATTATATTTATAAGAATAAAACAAGAAAATAGAGTTTTAAAAGAGATAATTATCCCAAATAAATTTTAAAATTTATTGTTTTCATATTTTTCTAAATTTTCGCTAAAATAATATAAAAATCAAATTTACAGGATAAAGATGGAAAGTAATATTAGAAATTTTAGCATTATAGCCCATATTGATCATGGAAAAAGTACTTTGGCTGATCGCATTATACAAGAATGCGGTGCAGTAAGTGATAGACAGATGAATTCGCAGGTTATGGATAATATGGACATTGAAAAAGAGCGCGGAATTACGATAAAGGCTCAATCTGTTAGATTAAACTATGAGCTTAATGGAAAAAAATATATTATAAATTTAATCGATACTCCAGGGCATGTTGATTTTAGTTACGAAGTTAGCAGAAGCCTTGCAAGTTGTGAGGGGGCTATCCTTGTAGTTGATGCAAGCCAAGGTGTTCAGGCTCAAACTATCGCAAATGTTTATATCGCGCTTGAGCACAACCTTGAGATAATTCCGGTTTTAAACAAAATTGATCTTCCAGCAGCAAATCCTGAGCGCGTAAAAGAAGAGATTGAGCATGTTATTGGGCTTGATTGTAGCGATGCCATAGAGGTAAGTGCAAAAACTGGATTTGGTATAGATGAACTTTTAAAAGCAATTATTGAAAGAATTCCAGCGCCAAAAGTTGCAAATGATAAGCCTCTGAAAGCTTTGATTTATGATAGTTGGTTTGATAATTATTTAGGAGCTTTAGCCTTAGTAAGAATTTATGATGGAAATATAAAAATAAATGATGAAGTTTTAGTTATGGGAACTGGCAAAAAGCATCTTGTTATAGATCTTTTATACCCAAATCCAGTTGCACCAATCAAGACAAAAGAACTTAAAAGTGGTGAAGTTGGGATCGTTGTTTTAGGTCTTAAAACAGTTAGTGATGTAGCAGTTGGAGATACTATAACGTTGTTTAAAAATAAAGCAAGTGAACCAATTGGAGGTTTTGAAAAGGCAAAACCTTTTGTTTTTGCTGGAATTTATCCTATAGAAACTGATAAATTTGAAGATTTAAGAGATGCACTTGATAAACTTAAATTAAATGATAGCTCTATAAGTTACGAGCCTGAAACTTCCGCAGCACTTGGTTTTGGATTTAGAGTTGGGTTTTTGGGATTGCTTCATATGGAGGTTATAAAAGAAAGGCTTGAAAGAGAGTTTGATCTTGATTTAATCGCTACAGCGCCGACTGTAACTTATGAAGTTTATAAAACAGATGGAAATATGCTTGAAATTCAAAATCCAAGCGAACTTCCACCGATTAATGAGATAGAAACCATCAAAGAGCCTTATGTAAAAGCTACTATTATAACCCCAAGTGAGTTTTTAGGTAACATTATAACTTTAGTAAACAATCGTCGCGGAATTCAGACAAAGATGGATTATATAACACCTGAAAGAGTGCTTTTAGAATATGATATCCCTATGAATGAAATAGTTATGGATTTTTATGATAGACTAAAATCCTGCACAAAAGGATATGCTAGTTTTGATTATGAAGTAAGTGATTATAGAGCAGGTGATTTGGTAAAACTAGATGTTAAAGTTGCGGGCGAAAACGTAGATGCTCTTTCAATCATAGTCCCAAGAGATAAGGCTTTAAGTAAAGGAAGAGATTTGGTAAAAGCCATGAAAGATATCGTTCCAAGACAGCTTTTTGAAGTAGCTATCCAAGCAAGTATTGGAAATAAAATAATAGCACGTGAAAATGTCCGTTCAATGGGCAAAAATGTAACAGCTAAATGTTATGGTGGAGATATCTCACGAAAAAGAAAACTACTTGAAAAACAAAAAGAGGGCAAAAAAAGAATGAAAGCCATCGGTAAGGTAAGCTTGCCAAGCGAGGCATTTTTAAGCGTTTTAAAGATTGATTAAAAGAAATTATTATGCCATTTGTTAAAATTTGCGTTACTAAAGAAAATGATGAGCCGACAAAAGAGCAAAAAGAGCTTTTAATAAATGGCGTTACAAATTTAATAAATGAGGTTTTAGGCAAAAACAAAAGCTCAACCGTTGTCATAATAGAAGAAATTGATACTGATAACTACGGACTTGGTGGCAAGAGCATAACAAATTTAAGAAAAAAGTGAGTTTCAAAACCTAAATGAGATGTTTAAATTGCAGATGCCTTAGTATAAAAACTTTTTGTAAAAGTTGTAAAAAAATACTTAGCGAACATACTTTATCAAAGAGAGAATTTAACGGCTTTAAGGTTTATTCATTTTATAAATATAGTGATATTAAAAACTTAATTCATTCTAAGCACCATTTACACGGAGTTTTTATCTATAAAAATTTAGCAAAATTAAGTTTTACAAAATTTGCTAAAACTTTTAAATTTAATCAAAAAATTTTAGCAATTCCTTTGGATGATAATATTAAAAGTGATTATTCTCATACTGCCATTTTAGCAAAAGCTTTAAATTCAAGCGAAATAAAGCCAATTTATAACGCTTTAAGAGCAAATTCTGATGTCAAATATAGTGGAAAAAGTTTAAAATTTAGACTTCAAAACAAGCGAGATTTTAAAATTTTAAAAAAAATTAATAAGCCAGTTATTTTGGTGGATGATTTAATAACAACTGGCTCAACTATGAAAGAGGCTTTTAAAGTTTGCCAAAAAGCAGGTATAAATGTGCTTTTTGGACTAACTTTGGCTGATGCAAAAGAGTAAAACTAGTTTATTTTATAAAATTTACTAAATTTGCTTTTTTCATTAAAATAATATATTCTAATTGTTTTAATATTTTTATGATTTTGTTTTATTATTTCAATACTTTTTTTAGCGATTTCTTCAAACTCATTTTGAGTTAGTTTCTCATTTCCTTCTAAATTTAGTTCGGTCTTGTCATTTTCGTTTATCAAACTAGCCGAAGTTATTAAATTTGGATTTATATTTATGATTTGCTTCATCTCATCTAGTGAAATACTTTTTTGAGTATTTTTTATAAAAACAGTGCTTTTAGTATTGTCACTATTTAAAAAGCTATTTTTTAAATTTTCAAAATCACTATCTGTAAAGTTTTCATAAAGCTTTTGTTGCATTTTTAAAAGTTCATTTCCAAGATCATCCCCAAAATTACTTATGCTGTTATTTATATCAAAAAAAGACTTTATCATCTCGTTTTTAAAAGCTTCAACTTTTGGCTGATTTTGAATTAAAAAATTGTTTATTAGCTCCCCCATAATTTTACTTTTATAAGCAAGATTATCAATACTTTCGTTTGCGTCTTTTGTGTTAAATCCAAAGCCGAAATTTAAACATATTAAAATCATTAAAACTTTTTTCATATTATCTCCTTTAATTTAAAAATATTTCGCTTCCAACCTCCAAAAGAAGGCTAAAAGCTATATTTACACTTTCATTTCTTATATAATTTCTATCGCCTTTTATAAGAAACTCTTCAACTATTTGTTTTTCTGTGCTACTTGCTCCAATTATCACAGTTCCAACAGGCTTATCCTCACTTCCGCCACTAGGTCCTGCAATACCACTTATTGCCATGGAAAAATCAGCTCCCGTAGTTTTTAAAACACCTTTTAGCATCTCATTAACACACTCTTTACTAACTGCTCCAAATTCGTTTAAAGTCTCATTACTAACATCAAGCCAAAGATGTTTTATCTCGTTTGAGTAAGTTACAAGTGAACCATCAAACACCTCGCTAGCGCCACTTATTTCACCTATTTTTGATGCTATTAAACCACACGAGCAACTCTCAGCAAAACTTAGTTTTAATTTAGCATTTTTTAACCTACTAACAATAAACATTGCTAAATTTTCTTCAAAAATTACTCTATTTATAAAAGTATTTAAAAGCTCATCTCTAAGTCCGTTTAAATCACTAAATTTCTTACTTATAGCTTTTGCAAAAATTATGAAATTACTATATCTAGTAATTGAAATTTCTGTGTTAAATTTAGTTTCAAACTCTTTAAAAACAGCTTCCACATCCTCAAATTTAAATCCGTAAATGTAAAATTTAAGATCTAAGTTATTTTTTCTAATCAAAAACTCAGGAAGTTTATTTAGTGGATTTGCTTTTACTAAATTTATATCACAATCATTTAAACTAACCAAAAAACTGCCCTCTTTAGAATTTATAGCAAGAGATGGAGTGAGTGTATCTTCAAATTTAATCTCTAATAAATCATCATTTAAACTAGCTAAAATTTTAGCAATTAAATGGTAATTTTCATCACTTGAAAAAATAGTTATATATTTATAAATTTTACTTAAATTTATAATATTTTCAATAATATTTTTATCATTTTTATCTATAAATTTTATATCGCCAAGTTCGCCAAATTTTAAAATATAGCTTTTAAAAATATAATTTAAAAACGGAGTATTTATCTTTATATCTTCACCTAAAATTAAAAGTAAATCGTTCATTTTTCTACTCCTTTTTAATTAAGTTTTAGTGATTATATCAAATTTAGTTTAACTTTTTTATTATTATTTCAGCGCTTCTTAGGTAAAATTTGAAAATTTTTTATGGAAGGTTTTACTAAATGGATTATAAAGACACACTTTTTTTACCTAAAACAGACTTTGCAATGAGAGGAAACTTACCAGCAAATGAGCCAAAAAGATTAAAATCATGGTATGAAGAAAGAAAAGTTTATGAAAAAATGAAAGACAAAAGAAAAGGCAGTTCAAATTCTTTTGCACTTCATGATGGACCGCCGTATGCAAACGGTCATCTTCATATAGGTCATGCGTTAAATAAAATTTTAAAAGATATTATTTTAAAAACACACTATTTTTTTGGTGATGATATTAGATATGTTCCTGGCTGGGACTGTCATGGGCTTCCGATAGAGCAGCAAGTTGAGGTAAGTTTAGGTGATAAAAAAAATAGTATTTCAAAAAAAGAGTTAAGACAACTTTGTAGAGATCATGCAACTAAATTTGTCAATATTCAAAGAGATGAATTTAAAGATTTAGGAGTTATTGGCGATTGGTGTGATCCATACTTAACTATGAAATTTAAATTTGAAGCTGATATTTATAAAAACCTTTGTGATATTGCTAAAAAAGGACTTTTGATTGAAAGAAGCAAGCCTGTTTTTTGGAGCTGGGCTGCTAAGACAGCCTTGGCAGAGGCTGAAGTTGAATATAAAGATAAAGAAGACTATAGTCTTTATGCAAGCTTTAATTTAACAGATGAGGCAAATAAAAAACTTGGAGTTGAAAATGCAAAAGCCGTTATTTGGACTACTACTCCATGGACACTTCCAGCAAATCAAGCAATTGCTCTAAACCCACATGAAAAATATGTGGTTACAAAAGAAGGCTATATTTTTGCTAAGCCTTTACTTGAAGTTTTAATTTCTAAAAACCTTACAAAAGGTGAAATTTTAAAAGAATTTGACTCAAAAATATTAGAAAATTTATATGCTATAAATCCACTAAATGATAGATTATCAAGATTTATTTTAGGAGAGCATGTTTTAATGGACGGAGGAACAGGACTAGTTCATACTGCTCCAGGACATGGCGAGGATGACTATTTTGCAGCGTTAAAATATGGCATTGAAGTATTAATGCCAGTTGATGATGGTGGCTGTTTTGATGAAACTTTAAAATCAAAAAAACTTATAAAAGATGAGTTTGTTGATGAGCTTGTTGGAATGCACATTTTTAAAGCAAACGAAAAAATAATTGAAATTTTAGGTAAAAATTTATTAAGTGTGAGTAAATTTACGCACTCTTATCCATTTTGCTGGAGAACTAAAAAGCCTGTAATTTATAGAGCAACAAAACAGTGGTTTATAGCTATGGATGAGCCAAAACTTGGTGGTAAAACCTTAAGAGAAGTTGCTATAAATGAGATAAATAATAATATAAAATTTTATCCACAAGCTGGTAAAAACCGTCTTTTATCAATGATAGAAAATCGCCCTGATTGGTGTATTTCAAGACAAAGAGAGTGGGGAGTTCCAATTGCATTTTTTAGAGATAAATCCACAAAAGAACCAATTTTTGATAGTGAAATTTTAGATAATGTTTATGAAATTTTTAAAACTCAAGGAGCCGATGCGTGGTGGGAGCTTGAAATAAGCGAGCTTTTACCAAAAAATTCAAAATACAAACCTGAAAATTTAGAAAAAGTTATGGATATTTTAGATGTTTGGTTTGATAGTGGCTCAACTTGGAATGCTGTTTTAAATAGCGGTGAATACGATGCTGGAAGTTATCCAACTGATATGTATCTAGAAGGAAGTGATCAACATCGTGGCTGGTTTCAAAGCTCTCTTTTAGTAAGTTGCGCAATCAATGAAAAAGCTCCTTATAAAGCCATTTTAACACATGGATTTACAGTTGATAAAGACGGTGCTAAGATGAGTAAATCGGTTGGAAATGTTATTTTGCCAAGTGAAATTATTAAAGAGTATGGTGTTGAAATTCTAAGGCTTTGGGTAAGTTTGAGTGATTATTCAAGTGATTTAAAAATTGGAAAAGAGATATTAAAGCAAGTTAGCGAACAGTATAGAAAAATAAGAAATACAATAAGATTTTTACTTGCAAATGTTAGTGATTTAAAAGAACTTGAAACTTCAAATTTCACAAATTTAGATAAGTGGATTTTAACAAAAGCTTCAAAAACATTCAAAGATGTTGAAAATTCATTTAAAAACTACGACTTTTCAAAAGGGTTTAATCAGCTTTTAAATTTCTTAAATGCTGACTTAAGTGGAGTTTATTTAGATATTTGCAAAGATAGACTATATTGTGATGATATAAACTCAGCTAGAAGAAGAAGTGCTCAAAGCGTTATGGTGATAATTACAAGAAGTCTTTTACCATTAATTGCTCCAACTTTAACCTACACAGTAGATGAGGTCATGGAGTTTGCACCAGATATTATTAAAAATGGAAAATCAGATGCATTTGATCTTTTATATGAAGAGCTTGATTATGATTTTAAAATAGAAGATGAAATTTTTATATCCTCAAGAGAGAAATTTTTTGAGATGGTTGATAGTCTAAAAAAAGATAAAATTATTAAATCTACACTTGAAATTGCACTTGAAACAAGCTCAAATGAGGTTTTATCTCATGATATGCAAGATATAATTGATTGGTATTTAGTAAGTGAGGTAAGAGGCCTTGAAAGTAGTGAGTGTTTAGCTGAGTTTAATGTTGATGATGAGATTTTTAGAATTACAAAATCAAATTTACACAAATGTCCAAGATGCTGGAAATTTAACGCACAAAAAGAAGATGAACTTTGTCCAAGGTGCAATAAGGTAATGGAAAATGTTTAGTGAGCCTTTACCAAATAGTGTTTTAATTATAACTTTTTTATTATTTATAGTTTTAACCGTAATTGGTGTGGTATTTGTAAATAAATTTAAGGAGAATAAGTGATAAGTTTAGAAGCTGCTTTAAAACTATCAAGCGAAGAGTTAAAAAATCTAAAACAAGATTTATCAAAAAAAATAAAAGAAAAAAAAGAGTTAGGTGCTTATATTGAGCAGTTTTTAGATTCAGAAATGAATATAAGTGGAGATGGTGTTCCAGTTGCGATAAAAGATAATATCCAAGTAAAGGGTTGGAGCGTTACAAGTGCTTCAAAAATACTTCAAGGATATATCGCACCATACGATGCAACAGCAATTGTAAAGCTAAAAAATGCAGGAGTTTGTCCTTTTGGAAGAACAAATATGGATGAGTTTGCTATGGGAAGCACAACTGCAACTTCTTTTTATGGAAAAACACTAAATCCACTTGATAACTCAAGAGTTCCAGGTGGAAGTAGTGGTGGAAGTGCAGCAGCTGTTGCAGGTGGTATAGCAATAGCAGCGCTTGGAAGTGATACTGGTGGAAGTATTCGCCAACCTGCTGCATTTTGTGGTTGTGTTGGTTTTAAACCAACTTATGGAAGAGTCAGTAGATATGGTCTTGGGGCTTATTCAAGTAGCTTAGATCAAATTGGACCTATTACTCAAAATGTAAAAGATGCTGCTATTTTATACGATATCATAAAAGGACATGACGAAAAAGATAGCACAAGTTACGATGGCAAGTATGCATCTACAAATTTAGATCCAAACAAAAAGTTAAAAATTGCTGTTATTAAAAATTATATTGAAAATACTGACGAAGTAATAAAAAATGCTCTTTTAAAAACCATTGAAAAACTAAAATCAGCCGGACATGAGATAATTTATAAAGAGTTTTCAAATGCCAATATAGATATTGCAGCTTATTATATTATCGCAAATGCTGAAGCAAGCGCAAATTTAAGTAGATTTGATGGTGTAAGATATGGAAGACGCGCAGAAGCTAAAAATTTACATGAGCTTTATGCAAATACAAGAGGTGAGGGTTTTGGAGCTGAAGTTCAAAGAAGACTTCTTTTAGGGACTTTCGTTTTAAGTAGTGGATATTATGATGCATATTATGTAAAAGCTCAAAAAGCAAGAGAATTTATAAAAAGAGAATATGAAGAGGTCTTTAATGAAGCCGATCTTATTTTTAGTCCAGTAACTCCTACATTGCCATATAAATTTGGAAGTATTACAGAGCCACTTAAAGTTTATTTAGGAGATTTATACACAGTTGGTGCAAATTTAGCAGGACTTCCAGCTATTTCAGTTCCAGTTTGCAAAACAAGTGAAGGACTTAGTATAAGTGCTCAGCTTTTAGGAAAAGCTTTTGATGATGAAAATGTTTTAAATGGCGGGTTAGTTTTAGAGAATTTAAGTAAGGAGTAAATATGAGGATAGTAAAAAGAGCTTTGACTTTTGAAGATGTGCTTTTAGTGCCACAATATTCAGAAATTTTACCAAAAGATATAGTTTTAAAATCAAAATTAACAAAAAAAATAAACCTAAATGTTCCACTAGTTAGTGCTGCTATGGATACAGTAACTGAGTATAGAACAGCCATCATGATGGCAAGACTTGGGGGAATTGGAATAATTCATAAAAATATGGATATAAAAACCCAAGTTAGAATGGTAAAAAGAGTTAAAAAAAGTGAAAGTGGTGTTATAATAGATCCAATTTTTATAAAGCCTGATGCAACCATAAAAGAGGCACTTGATATAATGAGCGAATATAGAATTTCAGGCGTTCCAGTTGTAAATGATGATAGGGTTTTAATAGGAATTTTAACAAATAGAGATTTAAGATTTGAGACTGATTTTACCGCTCTTGTTGGTGATAAAATGACAAAAGCACCTCTTATAACAGCTCCAAAAGGTTGTACGCTTGATGATGCAGAAGAAATTTTTAAAAATAATAAAGTTGAAAAACTTCCAATAGTTGATGAAAATGGCAAATTAGATGGCTTAATAACAATAAAAGATCTTAAAAAAAGGATAGAGTATCCAAACTCAAATAAAGATAAATATGGAAGATTGATTGTTGGTGCTGCTATTGGAGTAGGACATTTTGAAAGAGCAGAAGCTTTAGTTGATGCAGGTGCTGATGTTTTAGTGCTTGATTCAGCTCATGGGCACTCTAAAAACATAATAAATACTTTAAAAGAATTAAAATCAAATTTAGATGTTGATGTTATAGTTGGAAATGTTGCAAATCCAAAAAGTATAGCAGATCTTGCAAAAGCTGGAGCAGATGCCATAAAAGTTGGAATTGGACCTGGAAGTATTTGCACCACTAGAATAGTAGCAGGTGTTGGTGTTCCACAAATTACAGCTATTAGTGATTGTGCCCAGGAAGCTAAAAAATATGATATTCCTATAATTGCAGATGGTGGTATAAAATACTCAGGCGACATTGCAAAGGCTTTAGCTGCAGGAGCAAGTTCTGTTATGATAGGAAGTTTGCTTGCAGGTTGTGATGAGAGTCCAGGAGATTTAATAACATTCCAAGGAAGACAATATAAACTTTATCGTGGAATGGGCTCAATTGGAGCAATGACTAGGGGAAGTGCTGATAGGTATTTTCAAGAAGGAACTGCAAGTGATAAATTAGTTCCTGAAGGAATTGAGGGAAGAGTTCCTTATGCTGGAACTTTAAAAAATGTTGTTTTTCAGCTTTTAGGAGGATTAAGAAGCTCTATGGGATATTGTGGAAGTATTGATATACCAACATTCCAAGAAAAAGCCGAATTTGTAGAGATAACAACAGCAGGTCTAAAAGAAAGCCATGTTCATGATGTTGTCATAACAAAAGAAGCTCCAAATTATAAAGTTCATTAGTGAAAATAAGCACAAATTTAGAGTATTTTAACGAGCCGCTTCATTTAGAAAGCGGTCGTATTCTATCATCGTTTAAGTTAAAATACGAAACTTATGGAAAATTAAACGAGAATAAAACTAACGCAGTTGTAGTGTGTCACGCTCTAACTGGCTCTTGCCATGCTGCAGGTAGGTATGATGGAGATGCAAAGCCAGGTTGGTGGGACACGCTCATTGGCGATAACAAAACAATAGATACAACAAAATATTTTGTAATTTGTGTAAGTATTTTAGGAAGTCCATTTGGCTCAACAAACCCTTTAAGTGTAGATGAAAGTACTGGCACAGAATATAGACTAAAATTTCCTGTTCTTACAATTAGTGATGTTGTAAACGCGCAAATGAGACTTTTTGCAAGGCTTGGTATAAAAAAAGCTCATGCTGTAGTTGGTGGGAGTTTGGGCGGTATGCAAGCGCTTTGCTTTGCAATTGACCATCCAAATTTCAGCGATAGAATCGTAATGCTTGCTTCAACTTACGCAACAAGAGCATGGGCAATAGCTTTTAATAAAATAGCAATTCATGGTATTTTAAATGATATTATTTTTGATAATGGAAACTACGATAAAAACTTAGTTGCAAAACACGGGCTTGTTGGCATGGAAGTTGGCAGGATGGCAGGGCATATAAGTTTTTTAAGTCCTTCATCAACAGATATGAAATTTGGAAGAAACTATGTAGCAACAGATGGACTTTACGAGCTTAAAGGAAGATTTGAGGTAGATAGATATATGGAGTATAATGCTTCAAATTTTGCCAAAAAATTTGATCCACTTTGCTATCTTTATATTGTAAAAATGATGAATATATTTGACTCAACAAGAAATTATGATGACTTAAAAGATGCACTTTCAAATGTTAAAGCAAAGCTTACATTAATTGCATTTAAAGGCGATATGCTTTTTATGCCAGATGAGATGAAAGAAATTTATGATGCATTAAATGATCTTGGTAAAGAGAGTGAGTTTTATAATATTGAAAGCAGTTATGGGCACGATGCGTTTTTAGTAGAGTGTGATAAATTTGAAAATTATATAAAAAGGGCGTTAAATGAGTGAAAAAATAGATGAAATTGAAAGTTTTGAAGATAAAGTAAAAAAGCTTGAAAGCTTACTTGAAAAACTAAAAGATGAAAATTTAAGTTTAGAAAAAAGTGTTGAAATTTATAAAGAAGCTTTAAGTTTATTAAAACAAACTTCTAAAATTTTGGATAAAGCAAAACTTGAAATTACTGAGATTAGTGATGAGTAAAATTTGCATTATTCAGCTTCCGACTTTATCGATGAGTGAGGGACGAATTGATTATTACATGAGAATTGTAAAAGACAGCGGTGCATCGCTTGTTCTTTTGGGTGAATATGTTTTAAATAGCTTTTTTACTGAGCTTTTAAAAATGCCAAAAAGTCTTATTAATGAGCAAATTTTACATAAAAAAGAGCTTTTTATCAAGCTTGCAAAAAAATACAATACAACCATAATAGCACCTTTTATAACAAAAAAAAATAAAGGTTTTGTAAAAGGTATAGCTAAATTTTCTCCAAATTCATATAGATATTTTGAGCAGAATTTTTTAATAAATTATGATCATTGGAATGAGGAAGATTTTTTTTTAAATGATGTAAAAAAGTTAAATTTGCCCGTATTTAACCACGAAAATTTCAAATTTGGAGTTTTAATGGGTTTTGAAACTCATTTTGATATTTGTTGGCAATATTTACTAAAAAAAGATGTTGATGTGGTTTTGGTGCCAACAGCTGCGACTTTTGACTCAAACCAAAGATGGGAGGAAATTTTAAAAGCAAAAGCTTTTACAAATTTAGTCTATGTTTTAAGAGCAAATCGTATCGGAAAAGCTAAATTTGATAAAAAAGTTTGTGAGTTTTATGGAAAAAGTTTTGCTGTAACTCCAAATGGAATAATAAGTAGCAAGTTAAATGAAGAAGAAGGAATTTTACTTTTTGAATTTTCCAAAAATGAACTAAAAACTCAGAGGAAATTTTGGAAATTTAGAGAAATTTTAGCTAAAAAAGGCTTTTAAAATGAGTGATTTCGAAAGTACTTATTTTAAAAGACAAATTCAGCTTTGGGGCAAAAAAACTCAAGAAAGCTTAAAAAATAAAAAAATCTTAATAATTGGCAGTGGTGGGCTTGGAAGCTCACTTGGTCTTTCTCTTGGAAGTAGCGGGATTGGAGAAATTCACATTGTTGATTTTGATAGAGTTGATATTTCAAACATTCATCGTCAAATTTTATTTAAATTAGGTGATGAGGGAAAATTTAAAGCAGAAGTTTTTAAAAACGTGCTTGAAAGTAGGTTTAACGGCGTTAAAGTTTTTTCTCACATTGTAAATTTTGAAGAGTTTATAAAAAAAAATAATGTTAAGTTTGATCTTATTTTAGATGCAACTGATAATTTAGAAACCAGAGTTTTGATAGATAAATTTGCTAAAGATTTAGAAATTCCTTGGATTTACACCTCTGTTCAAGAGTTTTTTATTCAAATTTGTTTTATGGATAAAGCTAGGTTTAATGCTTTTGATAAAAAAGGGCTAAAGCCAACTGGAATTGCATGCCCAATTGTCATGATGGCTGCTGGACTTGAAGCAAATTTAGCCATTAGATATCTAGCCGGACTTGAAGTAAAAAAAGATTTGTTTTATTATATTGATATTTCAAGTGGCGAGATAAAAATAAATAAATTTAAAATATGATTAATTTAAATTTTAAAATTTAAAGAAAGAAAATATAAAATGCAAAACTTTAAATAGTGCTTAGATGAGTTAAAATCAAAAAGAGTTCTTATCGTTCATGGGTTTAATAGTTCAGGCAACGGAACAACTGCAAATAACCTAAAATCAGTTTTGAATGACTTTGGAATAACCAAAATAATCGCACCAAATTTTAATCTTTTAAATTATGATGAAACTATCGCAAAAATAGACAAATTGTCAAAAAATGTAGATATTGTAATAGCTCATAGTTTGGGTGGATATTACACAATGAGTTTAGAAAGATTAGAAATTTTTAAAATAGTAATTAATCCTTGTATTAACCCTTTGGTTATTAATCTTGATCTTAATAAAAAAATAAACTTAAGAGGGCTTAATAGACAACTTACTTTTGGGATATTTGCCAAATCAGATGAATTATTTGACTTTTGTAACTATTTTAAAGATAATTTTTCAGCAGAATTTTATGGCGTTTTAAACTATATAAGAATTCCAGGCGGACACAGACCGGACAAAGACTCCTTAAAGCTAGGACTAATAAAGGCATTTGAGTATTTTACAAAAATTCATAACTCAATAGATTTAGCTAGTGAGAGTGAAAATATCTGATAACTATTTTAATTTAGGCATAAAAATAAATAATTGCTCCTATGATTTTAACAATAGTTATTCTGCTTTTATATTTTAAAATGAAAGTTTGAAACTATTTTTCTTAGAGTTTACTTATTTATATATCTTTTAAATTTCTATATATTGGTTATTTATGCTATAATTCTGTTAATATTAATACAACTAAACTTATAAGGATGTAATCATGAAAAAGCTATTTTTATTGCTAGTTTTTTGCTTTAGTTGCATTTTTGCCAACTCTTTATCTGAAATTAGGCAAAGCCAAGTTGTAAGAATCGGTGTAGATAAAGACCAAATGCCATTTTCAAGACTTAAAGACGGGGAATTTCAAGGTTTTGAAATAGATATGGCAAAAGCTATGGCTATAGATATATTTGGTGGGAAAAACGGAGCTATAAAATTTGTTCCGGTTGATTTTTCTGATGGAATATCGGCATTGGAGCAAAATAAAATTGATATTTTCTTAAATGAAATGACAATTACAAACGAAAGAGCCAAATATGTTGATTTTTCAATGCCATATTTTTCTGTAAATATAGGAGTTTTAACTAAGAAAAGTGAAAATATTCAAAAACTATCTAATCTTGATGGGAAAACAATAATTACTTTTAAAGATTCAGTTGCTGAAAATTTCTTTAAGAAAAGAGGCTTTAATATTCTTAACTGTGATAATGCAGGAAGTTGTTATAGAATGTTAAAAAATGGACAAGGCGATGCGTTTGCTGATGACAATTTGGTTGTGTTAGCTTTTCCTATTATAGATAATAGCGTTGAGGTTTCCATTAAAAATTTAGGAGAAACAGATTTTCTTGGAATGGCTGTTCAAAAAGGAAATAAAGAGCTTTTAGATGTTATAAATGAATCTATGATAAGACTTAGTAAGGAGGGATTTTTCAAAAAAGCTTTTGATGATACACTAAATCCATTTTATAAGGGTTCAGCAGAAGAAAAATACTTCTTGCTTGATGATATTTATAGAATTTTTGGCTAGCATTTAAAAACTGCACAAGATAAATAAAATATCTTGTGCAGTTTTTGGTTTTTATAAAATTACTTCATATTTAATAACTTGTAAAATTTTTAGACTAAATGAGCAAGTAGTCAAATTTGGCTTTTGATGATATCTACTTTTTAAGGCAAGTTAGTTTCTTTGGCTTCTTTAAGTAGCGTTTACATCTAGCATTTCAGCACCATAAAAAAGTCATAAAGCCTTTTGATCTCTTTTTTTTGGCGAGCATCCTAAATTACAAAAAACAATATTACATTTCTATACTATAAAACAAGATGTAATTTTTTTAATATAAAATAAATTATATTTTTTATTAAGACAAGTTTTTAACTTGTCTTAATTTAAACTAAATGTAGCCTTATAAATTTGATAAGGTTTTATGTATTTTTCATCATTTACTATAATTCTTTCTTGAAGTTTTGGTGATAGAACATAGTATAAAACCTCAACTTTTGCAGAGCTTACATGAAGAGGAGCGTCAATTTCTATATTTCTATCTTCATATGCTTTTAAAGTAGTATCTGATATAAGCTTATCTGCACTATATGAAAGAGTTACAACCCCAAATTTATTATGATAAATTTTTTCAAAATTAATGTCTTTTGAATTTAATTCTTGTGCATTTTTATCATAAAAAGTAACTTTAACAGTCATATTTCTTCCGCTAAATCCACTTGGAAGATTATGTGATGTTAAATTTACAACATTTAAATTTGCTTTATTTTGAGCCGTTTTTTTAAGATCTATTTTCAAAGAGTCATCTAAAAGTTCAAAACTGTTTCTAACTCCTGCAAAAAGATGAGCTCTAAGTTCTCTTTCCTTGGCTGATTCTGGCTTTGAATGTGGTGATATAATACCTTTTGTAGCTGGTTTCATATGACAATCCACACATCTTTGCGCATCACCACTTTGTAAATGCTCATCACCTGTATTATAAATAGCTAATGGATTATCAAATGCAACTCCTTGATGACAAGATAAACATAGATTATTTCCATTTATAAAATGCTCTCTTTGTGAACTTTTATGAAAACCAGCTCTATTATCTGGATCTTCGTAAGGACCAACAATAGTCTCATCTTTTGTCCATTCAAAGTTTTTATATCCCACTTGGTTCTGAGAACTTTTTGGCTTTATGCTATCTACGTTGTGGCAAATATAGCAACTTATTCCATTTTGTATATGTTCAACATCCAAAGCTTTATCTATTTTTTCAGTTTTTTGGGTTTTTAAATCAAAGGTTTTTGCTATTGTGTAGACATCATCAATTTCTTTTATTTCAAGTCTTGGATTGTGACAATTTGAACAAGATACTATAACTTCCCCATGTCCTTTGCTTGTCTCAAGAGCTACAAATTTCACACTTTTTTCATAAAGCTCATTATTTTTTTCATGCGAAAGTGAGTGAAGTGAAGTTTTCCACGCATTAAATTGTTCATTGTGACATGATTTACAATTTTCAGGTTTTGTAAAACGCTCAATAATATCAGCATTTCCAAAAACTACAGTAATTAAAATACAAAGTAATACTCTCATAAAAACACCTTTTTATAAAATTTATTTTTAGCATTTAATTTTCTTATATTTTTAATTAATAAATCATTAAATTATAACATAAAATAATCAAAATAAGTATATAAAATAGATAAATATTAAAAAGTTTTTGCTAAAATAGATATCTCTAATAATTTTTAAAGGTAAATATTTTGAAAAAAGTTCATTTTATAGGCATTGGTGGAATTGGAATTTCAGCAATTGCAAGATTTTTAAAAGAAAAAAATTTTATTATAAGTGGTTCTGATATTAGTGAAAGTGAAACAGTAAAGGATTTAAGAAATGAAGGGATGAAAATTTCAACCCCTCATTCAAAAAACAATATTACAGATCAAGATTTTGTGGTTTATTCAGCTGCCATAAAACCAGATAATGAAGAGCTTTTAGAGGCAAATAAAAAGGGGATAAAATGTTATTCAAGAAAAGAAATTTTACCTTTTGTTTTAAAAGATAAAAAGGTTTTTTCAGTTGCTGGAGCTCATGGCAAAAGTACTACCTCAGCAATGCTTTCAAGCTTGATTGAAGGAAGCGTTATAATTGGAGCTATTTCAAAGCAGTTTGGTTCAAATATGAAATATTTTGAAAGCGATAAGATAGTTTTTGAGGCAGATGAAAGCGATAGCAGTTTTTTAAACTCAAATCCTTACTTGGCTGTTGTGACAAATGCCGAACCAGAACATATGGAACATTATGATTTTAGTATAGAAAAATTTCATGCTGCTTATAAGGGTTTTTTAGAAAGAGCTGAAATTTGTGTTATAAACGCAGAGGATGAGTTTTTAGGAAGTTTAAAAAAAGAGTGTATTAAACTTTTTCCAAGCAAAGATATAGAGGACATTAAACTTGTTTTAAGAGATTATGAGCCATATATGAGTTTTAGGCTTAAAAATTTAGGAAGATTTGAAGTTTTTGGCATTGGTGAACATATCGCAATTGATGCAAGTCTTGCTATTTTAGCGGCAAGTTCTCAAATAGGGCTTGAAGAAATTAAAAAAAATTTAACATTTTATAAAGGCATAAAAAGAAGATTTGACATTTTGGTTGCAAAAAAAGACTTTGTTTTAATAGATGATTACGCTCATCATCCAACTGAGATAAAAGCAACTTTAAAAAGTGTAAAAGAGTATGCAAAACTTTTAGGGATTAATAAAATCACAGCTATTTTTCAGCCACATAGATTTACAAGACTTAAAGCAAATTTAAATGGCTTTAAAGAATGCTTTAAAGAGTGTGATGATTTAGTTATTTTGCCAGTTTATAGTGCTGGAGAAAGCGATAATGGTATTTCATTAAAAGATGAGTTTTCACACTTAAATCCACTTTTTGCAAACTCTGTAAAAAGGGTAGATGATCATATAGAATTTAGTGATATTTATGATGTTAAGCATATTTTAAATGAAGGTATTGTTGTTGGATTTGGTGCTGGAGATATATCAAATCAGTTAAGGAAAATTTTATGAGATATGTTATTTTTATAGCTTTAATAATTTTTATTTTAATAATTTTAAGCTTAGAAAATTTAAGTAAAAAAATTAAAGCTTTAATTATATCAATTTTAATTTTAATTGCGCTATTTGGGTATTTTTTTGAAATTAATAAAGAAGAAAAAAGTTCAAATTTAGATGCAATAATAACTGCATTTTTACAAGGACAGACGATAAAATGTGGAAAAATAGATGCAAATTTGACAAATTTTGATTATCTTCCTGCAACAAAAAGTTTAAGCGCTAAAAGAGACGCACCTGAAAATTTTAAAAATTTAATATTTGACATAAAAGATTGCAAGGTTTTAGATGGAAATATTTAAAAAACTTGACCTAGATGAATACTTAGCTGAGTTTAATTCATATCTTGCAAGGAAAAAACCACTTTTTTTAGAAGGCGATAGCAAAACTTATTTTGATTGGATAGATGAAATATCAAAATTTGATGTCGCTCTTTGTGAAAATATCTCAAATTTAGATGACGCGTTAATGAGAATTTCTAAATCGGGCATTTTACATATAAGCGAAATCTATGAAATTTCAAAAATTATAAAATATTTTAACTATATAAAAAAAATTGAGTTTAATGGAAGTTTTGCAAACTGGCTTTTAAAAATAGAAATTCCAGAAGTTATAACGGAAATATCAAATTATTTTGATGAAAAAGGTGAGTTTAAAGATAGTGTTGATGAGAGGTTTTTTGCTTTTAAAAATGCTTTTAATATTAAAAAAGATGAGATTAACTCGCAACTTAAAAAATTAATTTATACAAAAAGTTTAACGCCATATTTAGTAGATACTCAAATTCATTATATAAATGATAGTGAAACACTTTTAGTAAGGGGCGGGTTTAATCACGCTTTAAAAGGAAGTGTTGTAGCAAGAAGTAGTGGTGGGTATTTTTATGTTTTACCTAGTGCAATATCAAAACTAAAAAGCGAACAAGCTGAAATTTTAGATAAAATTGAGGAAATAACCTATGAACACTGCAAGAGAATTTCAGGTATTTTTAATAAAAATTTAAGCTTTTTAAGATTTATAAATAAATCATTTGATCGTATTGATAGCGTTGTGGCAAGGGCAAATTTTGCTAAAAGCAAAGACTATGAGTTTATTTTGCCATCAAATTCAAACGAAATTATTATAAAGGATTTTGCTCATCCAATACTTAAAAATCCAAAAAAAATAAGTGTAAATTTTACTAAAAGTATACTTTTAGTAACTGGTGTAAATGCGGGTGGAAAAAGTATGCTTTTAAAATCAATTTTAAGCGTAGCACTACTTTCAAAATATTTACTTCCTATGAGAATCGATGCAAATAAAAGCAAAATTGGCTCTTTTAAAGAGTTTTCGCTTATAATGGAAGATCCGCAAAACTCTAAAAATGATATTTCAACTTTTGCTGGAAGAATGTTAAGTTTTTCAAAACTTTTTGGTAAAAAAAACCTTCTTTTAGGAATTGATGAGATAGAGCTTGGAACTGATTTTGAAGAAGCAGCAAGCCTTTATGCTGTTATAACCCAGCATCTTTTAAAACAAAATATAAAAATGGTTATTACAACTCATCATAAGCGCCTAGCTATGATTTTAGCTAAAAATAGCGATGTGGAGCTTGTTGCTGCGCTTTATGATGAAAAAAAATCTCTTCCAAAATATGAATTTTTAGAAGGCACAATAGGAAAATCGTATGCTTTTGAAACAGCTTTGAGATATGGAATCTCACCAAATATTGTAAAAAATGCAAAAGAACTTTATGGAGATGAAAAAGAAAATTTAAACGAAGCTATTAGTAAAACTTTAAATTTGGAGTTAAAACTAAAAGAGGAGCTAAAAAAAACCTCTCAAAAGCAAAATAAATTAGATGATTTATTAACTAGTCTTAAAAATCAAAAAGAAAATTATGAAAATGCTCAAAAAGAGATTATTTCAAAACTAGAATTAGAGTATTATAAAGCCATAAATGAGGCTAAAAAAGGTATAAACCTACAAGATACAAAAGACAAACAAAGAAGCATTAATAAAGCAAACGAGCTTAAAAAAGCTATAAAAAAACCTGAATTTAAAGCTGAAAACGAGACTTTTGAAGTTGGTGATTATGTAAAATATGGTTTATTAAAAGGAACTATTTCAAAGCTTAATAAAACAGATGCGATAATTTTAACGGATGATTTAAGTCTTAGAGTTCCTTTAAAGCTTCTTAAAAAAAGTAACTCTAAACCTATAAATCAAAAATCAAAGATAAAAATAAGCATAGAAAAACCACAAAAACCAGATTTAGTTTTAGATTTGTATGGTCAAAGAGTTGAAGAGGCTTTAAATAATTTAGATAAATTTATCTCAGATAGCCTTTTAATGGGATTTGATGAGGTTATCATAAAACATGGAATAGGAACAGGTAAATTATCAAAAGCAGTTAAAACTTTTTTAAATTCTCATCCAAGTGTGAAATCATATAGAGATGGAGCGCCAAATGAGGGAGGTTTTGGCTCAAAAGTAGTTAGTTTATGATGAAAGACTTTAAGTTAAATTTTAAAAAGCAGATTTGAAATGAGCTCATTTTTACAAGGCGTTTTGCTTGGTTTTGGTGTAGCAGTGCCAATTGGCCCTTTAAATATTTTAATAATGTCATACGCTTTTACAAGCTATTCAAAAGCTCTTTGTTTAGGGCTTGGAGCGATGAGCACTGATGTTTTTTATTTAATACTTCTTAGTTTTGGGGTTTTACACTTATTAAACACTCCAATAACCTTAAAGATAGTTGCTATTTTTGGAAGTTTGTTTTTGATTTATATGGCTTTTGGTCTTATAAAAGATGCAAATAAAGAGATCAAAGTAAAATCAAATTCAAAGCAAAAAGGATATTTAAATACTTATTTTAAAGGATGTTTTTTAAATTTAACAAATCCTTATGTGATAATTTTTTGGTTTAGTATGGCAGCAATTACAACTAGTACAAATAATTTATCACTAACACTTTTTGGGCTTATTGTAGGAATTTTAAGCTGGATTTTAGTTTTTCCACTTATTATTTACAAAAGTAAAAATTTTATAAGTAAAAAAATGATGAGAGCACTAGCTTATTTTTCAGCTTTTGTGTTGCTGTTTTTTGCTTTAAATTTATTGTATCAGCATTTTTTTAAGGAAATTTTATGAAAAAAGAGATAGATCAAGAACTTTCGCTTTTAACAGAACTTTTAAAATTTAAATCAATTACTCCTAATGATGATGGTTGTTTAAACTATATAGCTATGCTTTTTGTGGATTTTGAAACTAAATTTATAGAAAAAAATGGAGTTAAAAATCTTTTTTTAAAAAAGAAATTTGGCGATGGTGATCACCTTTGTTTTGCAGGACATGTTGATGTTGTGCCACCAGGAGATGGTTGGCAAAGTGATCCATTTAAACCAGTAATTAAAGATGGCTATATCTATGCTAGAGGTTCGCAAGATATGAAAAGTGGCGTTGCTGCGTTTTTATCAGCGATTTTAGAAACAGATGATTTTGATGGAACTTTAAGCATGCTTTTAACAAGTGATGAAGAAGGGGACGCTATTTATGGAACTAGGGAGGTTTTGAAATATTTAGATGAGATAGGTGAACTTCCTGATTATGCTATTGTGGCTGAGCCAACTTCTGATATAAAATTTGGAGATACGATAAAAGTTGGAAGAAGAGGCTCGATTAATGGCACATTAACTATAAAAGGCAAACAAGGACATGCTGCTTATCCAAATAAGTGTATTAATCCAGCTCATATTTTAGCAACTAAATTTAATGAGTTTGCTGAATTTAATTTGGATAATGGTGATGAGTTTTTTGAGCCAAGCAAAATTGTAATTACCGATATTCGTGGTGGCATGGAAGTTTGTAATGTCACTCCAAATGAAGTAAAAATTATGTTTAATGTAAGAAATGGAATGCTTACAAATTTAGAAAAAGTTGAAAATTATATCAAAAATTTATATGATGGTTATGAAATAGATTTAAAAATTTCAGCTTCATCTTTTCCTTTTATTACCTCAAAAAACTCTAAAATCATTAAAAATTTAAGTAAAAGTGTGGAAAAAATATCTGGCATTAAGCCTAAGCTAAATACAGCTGGTGGGACAAGTGATGCAAAATATTTTGCAAAATTTGGCGTTGAATGTGCTGAGTTTGGCGTGGTAAATGATAGAATTCATAGTCTAGATGAAAGAGTTAGCATAGATGAATATAAAAATTTATGTAAAATTTTTAAAGATTTAATACAAAATTTCAACTAAGGAGAAAAAATGAAAGTTATAAAAACATTAGAAGCACCAGCGGCAATTGGTCCATACTCACAAGCTATTAAGGCAAATGGATTTTTGTTTGTTTCAGGGCAAATTCCACTAACTCCAAACGGTGAACTTGCAGGGGATGATATAAAAACTCAAACAAAACAAGTTTTGAAAAACTTAAAATCAATTTTAAAAGAAGCTCATTTATCGCTAAAAGATACAGTAAAAACAACAATTTTTTTAAAAAACATGGATGATTTTTCTGTAGTAAATGAAATTTACGCACAAGCTTTTAAAGAGCATAAACCCGCTAGAAGCACGATTGAGATTTCAAAACTGCCAAAAGATGTTTTAATAGAAATAGAGCTTATCGCAAAAGCATAAAATGATAAGAAGCTTAACCGTTTTTTTATTTCTTTCTTTATTTGTTTTTGCAGACGAGCCAAATTTACAGTTAGGCTTAGATGAAAATTTATCTACAAAATTAGATGATTTTTCATCCTTTAGTGCAAAACCTTTAAAAAATTGCGTTAGAACGGCATATTTTGCAAAGCTAAAAAGTGGTGAAAATTTACAGTATTGCGACCTTGGAGAGCTTTCATTCCACTCTATGGATGAGGATATTTTATTTAGTTCTATAAAAGTGACTGATAATAAAACCTTGTACTTAATACCTGCTTTAAAAGCAAATTATGTAGCGAATGAAAAAGGCGAGTTTGCTTTTGAAAAAAGTGCTGATGCTTTGGAATTTATCACTAAATTTGGCGGTGAAATTCTAAGCTTTAATGATGCGTTTGATAAAGCTTACAAAAGGCAAAGCAAAGCAAAAAAAGAACAAATAAACATAAAAAAAGCTAAAAAAATTTATGAAAAAAGGTGCGAAAAACTCTCAAAAAACGACTATAGATTTATAAATGAGTTAAAAGCTGACGCGTTTAAAAAATGTAAAAATTTATATTTTGATGAAAATTTAGAAAATTATGAGAATTTAAGTGGCATTTTAGAGGAGTCTTTTGATGAAAAAAAGGCTGATTTAGTAACAAATTTTATCTGGTTTTTCGATGAAAAAAATGAAAATTTAAAGATAGAATTTAGTAAAAGCACAAGATGTCCAATTTGTGGAATGTTTGTTTATAAATACCCAAAATGGGCAGTTTCGCTTAGTTTTAAAGATGAAAAATTCGCATTTGATGGCATAAAAGATATGATGAAATTTATCCTAAAAGATGAGAGATTTAAAAGCGGTGAAATTTTAGTAAGGGATTATTACACACAAAAGATAATTGATGCAAAAAACGCCTTTTTTGTTGTAGGAAGTGATGTTTTAGGACCGATGGGAAATGAACTAATAGCATTTGAAACTATGAAAAGTGCAAGAACTTTTAGGCTTGAACATGGCGGAACTGAAATTTATAAATTTGATGAGATTACAAACTCAGTAACTTGTGCTTTAGATGGAAGAAGTTGTGAATAATAAATTTATTTTTTTAGTTATTTTTGTATTTGGATTTTTGTTTGCCGAAATAATTTATTTAAACTTAAGAGATGAACATTTGGATGAAAAGCTTGAGTTTGTAAAATTAACCAAAACAAATAGTTTTGCATTTTATAACGAAACTCCATATTTAAGGCATCAGTTTTCTTATGAGATAAATGATGTTTTTAGTTTTCATCCTGGCTTTAGAGAAGTAGAAATTGGCACTTTTGTAAACTCAGGCTATGCTAAAAAATTTATAAACAATAAAGAGTAAGTATGAAAAATATATTTAACTATACCTTAGCTTCAATTACAAGATATGGTTATAAAAACTTAACTATTACATTTATTTTTGGAGTTTTAGTTTGGCTTTTATCATCAGTTTTGATGATAACAAACTCACTAAATAATGAATACAAAAGTATTTCAAAAGAATTTCCTGATATTTTGGTAAGTAAGAGTTATGGTGGAAGAAGTTATTTAATAGAGGGTAATTTAACCAATGAGTTTTTGAAAATTGCTGGAATAAAAAGTGCAAAAGGGCGTGTTTGGGGGCAATATTATTTTGAAAGAAATAGGGTTTATTTAAGTATTTTTGGCATAAAAAGTTTTGAAGAGCAGTATCAAAAAGAGATAGAAAAAATTGCTGAAGTTTTTAACGAAAGTAAAAATCCGCCTTTTATGATAACTTCAAAAAGTATTTTAAAAGTTTTAGAGGCAGATTTAAAACTTTATAAAAGTGTGCCATTTTTTACACCAGAAAACAGTATGATAAAAGTAAATGTTGGCGGGGTTTATAAATTTAATCACTCTTTGGAAAACAACGACATAATACTGCTTGATGAAGATGTTGCAAGAGAAATTTTAGGTATTAAAAAACCATATTTCAGTGATATAACTATAGATGTTTCAAATCCTTTAGAGGTTGATTTTATAGCCAAAAAAATAGCTATTTCAAATTCAAATTTAAAGGTTATCACAAAAGATTCTATGTTAAAACAATATCAGCTTTTATTCGATTATAAAAGTGGGCTTTTTTTAATGCTTTTTATAATATGTTTTGTAACATTTGCAACCGTTTTATATGATAAAGCAAGTGGTTTAAGAAGTGAAGAAAAAAGAGAAATAGGCATTTTAAAGGCTCTTGGCTGGGAAATTTCACATATTATAAATTATAAATTGATGGAAAGTTTAATTTTATCGGTTTTTGCTTTTGTTGTTGGCGTAAGTTTGGCAATATTTTTTGTCTATATTTTGCAAGCACCTTTTTTAAAACAAATTTTTATAGGATATAGTGAGTTAAAATTTCCATTTGAACTTGTTTTTAATTTAAATTTTAAAATAATAGCGCTTCTGTTTTTTGTTACAGTGCCTTTGTATGTGGCAGTTTGTATAATACCGGCATGGAAAATAGCCGTAAGTGATGCGGGTGAAATTTTAAGGTAGGCAAAATGGAAAATTTTATAGAGATAAAAAATATTACTAAAACTTTTAATGAAAACACAAGCCAAGAATTTACTCCGCTTAAAAATATAAGCTTTAATATTAAAAAAAATGAGACATTTTTTTTAAAAGGGGTTAGTGGAAGTGGCAAAAGCACGCTTTTAGGTCTTATTGCAGGACTTTATAAGCCAACTTTTGGAGATATTGTAATTGGTGGGGAGAGTATTTCTAAACTATCTTTAAAATTTGCTTCCAAATTTAGGAGAAAAAATATAGGCATTATTTTTCAAAATTTTAATTTAATTCCAACCTTAAGTGTGATTGATAATATTTTACTCCCAACTTTGCCTGATAAAAATGGAAATTTAGAGTATATAAAAGAACTTCTAGACAGGTTTGGAATTTATTCAAAAATCAAATCAAAAGCCTTAAATTTAAGTGGTGGAGAGCAGCAAAGAGTTGCTATAATTAGGGCCTTAGTAAATAATCCAAGTATTATTTTAGCCGATGAGCCAACTGCAAATTTAGATAAAGCATTAAGTCAAAAACTTATAGAATATTTTTCTTTAATGAAAGATAAAACAATAATCATATCAACGCATGATCCATTTTTACTAGAAAGTGGCTTGGGCAATGATTTTTATGAGTTAAAAAAGGATTAAAATGCTTATGCTTTCACCTTTTATAATAGCTCTTTTGGTTGTTGAGAGTTTAATAATTTTTTTTGGAACAATAGCTTTTATATTTGCAATTAAAATTGTCAAAAACTACAACCCCGATATTCTTTCAGATTCTCAGTATAACTTAGCAAAAAATGGATATTTGGTTTCAACCATTATATTTTTTATATTAGCAGTAAAAATTCCACTATTTTTATTTTTTGTTTGGACTATGGATGATATTTCGTTTTTAGTTCCAGGTGCTATGTGCGCTGCTGGAATAGTTGATGCAACAAATTATGGTGTTTTTATGTTTGGAGTAAAAATTTTGAATCTTTTCTTTTTAAGTGGCTGGATATTAATAAATAAAGAAGACTCTAAAACTAAGAATTCCATTTTTTTAAAGCTTAAATTTAAATTTTTTATACCCTTATTCTTGCTTTTAGTTTTAGAATTTATTTTAGAAATTTTACATTTTAGTGGCATAAATTTAAGTGAACCTGTGGTTTGTTGTAGTGATATTTTTAGACAAACTGGACTTCACGATATGAAATTTTGGCATAAAGATAGTTTTATTTTGGGTATTTTTTACATTTTATTTTTTTTAAATTTTATATCTGCACACTACAAAGCTGATCTTTTGATAAGTATTTTTACATTTTTGTTTATACCATCTACAATCTATGCAATCATTAGGTTTTTTTCACCATATATTTATGAACTTCCTACTCATAAATGTCCATTTTGTATGCTTCAAGCAGATTATTATTATATTGGATACTTTATTTATGCGCTTATTTTTATAGGTGGAATTCCTGGATTTTTTATATTTATAATGGATTTGTTAAATGTAAAAATTTCAAATTTGTGGTATAAAATTTCTATGTTCGCAAATTTTATTTTAGTAATTTTACTAACTTATTATCCAATAAATTATTATATAAAAAATGGAGTTTGGCTTCAAAATTAATTAAAAAATTTGTAAAGCCAAATTTAATTTGGCTTTACTTTTTTATTCCAAAGAGGCTATTATATCACCACTTTCTACATTTCCACCAACTTTTACAAAAACTTCTTTTATAACGCCATCGCTTGGGGCATTTACTTCTATTTCCATTTTCATAGCCTCTAAAACAACAATTGGCTGGTTTTTCTTTACAGTTTCACCATTTTTAACAAGTACTTTATAAACATTTGCTGAAATTTCAGAAATTATGTCTTTGTTTGATGTTTGCCTTTTTTCTTCTTTTTTGTGAGTTTTGCCTGAGTTTAATTTTTCAATATTTTTAATGTTTAAGTCTTGATTGTGACCTTTTGTAATTTGAACATTGTATTTTTCACCATTTACTATTATTGTATAATCACCTTGCTTAGCTGGTTTTGGTTCAAATTTTCCTTTTCTCACATTTACTTTTGCCTCGCCTTTTAGATATGTAATTCCTTTTTCTTTACATGCAAGAGCTATAAAAATGTTTTCTTCGGTTGTTTCTATATTTGCATGATCAAGTATTTTTTTAGCATATGCTATGCTTTTTGTAGAATCTTCATCGGCTATATCAATAGCAGCTCTTGTAGTTGGCTCTAAGCCAAGTTGCTTGCTAGCAAGTTCTATAATTTTCTCATCAGCCTTAACAGGAGTTTTTCCAAAATATCCAAGCACCATTTTGCCATATCCTTCTGCTATTTTATTCCATTTTCCAAACATGACAT
The DNA here is from genome assembly GCF_013372225.1 of Campylobacter ureolyticus. Classification (NCBI taxonomy): domain Bacteria; kingdom Pseudomonadati; phylum Campylobacterota; class Epsilonproteobacteria; order Campylobacterales; family Campylobacteraceae; genus Campylobacter; species Campylobacter ureolyticus. The sequence continues at coordinate 299,232 of NZ_CP053832.1, forward strand.
TATTAAATGCTTGTTGGAAGTAAAACTGGCTAACTGGAGTTACACTTGTTCCAAATCCGCCTTTTTTAACAACCTCTCTCATCGCTTTTATAACTTCTGGAAATTTATGAAGAATATTATTATCTCTCATCATTTGAGTATTTGCAGTAAGAGCTCCACCTGGCATTGGAGAAAATGGAATAATAGGACTTACTTTTGTAGCTTCAGGTGGTAAAAAATACTCTTTCAAGCAGTCATTTAAAACATCTTCGTATTTCAATATTTTTTCACTATCAAGTCCACCTAAATCATAGTTTTTACCTTTTATAGCATGAAGCATGGTTAAAATATCTGGTTGGCTTGTGCCACCGCTCACAGGACTTGCTGCAAGGTCAATCCCATCAGCTCCTGCTTCGAGTGCAGCTAAATAACATGCTACGCTAACACCTGCAGTTTCGTGGGTATGAAGTCTAATGTGAGTATTTTGTGGAAGTAGTTTTCTAGCCATTTTTATAGTCTCATAGACTTTATTAGGGCTTGATGTTCCACTTGCATCTTTAAAACATATACTATCAAAAGGAATCTCACTTTTTAAAATTTCTTTTAGAACTTTCTCATAAAATGATGCATCATGAGCTCCAACACACCCATTTGGTAAATCCATCATAGTAATTACTATTTCGTGTTTTAATCCATATTTTTTTATACATTGACCACTAAATTCTAAATTTTTAACATCATTTAATGCGTCGAAATTTCTAATTGTTGTAGTGCCGTGTTTTTTAAACATTTTAGCGTGTAAATCAACAATTTCACGGCTACCAGTATCAAGTGTGACTGTATTTACACCACGACTTAGAGTTTGAAGATTCGCCTCATCTCCTACAATGCTTCTAAATTTATCCATCATATCAAATGCATTTTCATTAAGATAAAAAAACAAGCTTTGAAATCTAGCTCCACCACCAAATTCAAAATGCGTAATACCTGCTTCTTTTGCCGCGCTAACTGCCGGTAAAAAATCATCCATTAAAACTCTAGCACCATAAACAGACTGAAAACCATCTCTAAAAGTTGTATCCATAACATCAATAAATTTTTTTGCCATTTTTTTGCCCTTTTGTCAAACTAATTTAGGATTGATTTTATCAAAACTATGCATTAAAAAAGCTGAAATATTAAAATTTATAAAAGTATCTAAAAAGTTATAAAAATATGATATTATTTTACAAAATTCAAAGGAATGGATAAAGTTAAGGAGTTAAAATGGATAAAAAAACTAAAATTTTAGCAACCATAGGTCCTGCAAGCGATAGCATTGATATAATTGAAGGTTTAGTAAAAGCAGGAGTTAATGCTTTTAGGATGAATTTTAGTCATGGTGATCATAGCTATCATAAGTCAAATTTGGAAAAAATTAAAGATATTGAAAAAAAACTTAATAAAAGAATTGGAATTTTTCAAGACATAAGTGGTCCAAAAGTTAGGGTTAAGACTCTAAAAGAGATGTTTAAGTTAAATTCAGGAGATAAGCTTATTTTTGTAAAAGATGAGATAGTTGGTGAAAAAATAAGTGAAAAAACATATAGGCTTTGTATAAATCATCCTGAGATTTTAGAACTTATTAAAAATGGTGAATATATTTATCTTTGTGATGGTGCTATAAGAGCAAAAGTTGATTATGTAAGTAAAGATGAAGTTCATGCTGTACTTGAGAATAGTGGAATTTTAACATCAAATAAGGGGGTAAATTTTCCAAATACAAAATTAAATATTGATGTTATTACAAAAAAAGATGAGCTTGATTTGGAATGGGGAGCAAAAAACGGTGTTCATTTTGTGGCTGTTTCGTTTGTGCAAAAAGCAAGTGATGTCTTAAGAGTAAAAAGAATACTTGAAAACTACGGAAGCAAAGCAAGAGTTTTTGCAAAGATTGAGAAATTTGATGCTGTTGAGAATATAGATGAAATCATAAAAGTAAGTGATGGAATAATGGTTGCAAGGGGTGATTTGGGAATCGAAGTACCTTATTACGAAGTGCCGAATATACAAAAAATGATAATTAAAAAAGCAAATTTGTACTCAAAACCAGTTATTACAGCCACTCAAATGATGCTTTCAATGACACAAAATGAAAGAGCTACAAGAGCTGAGATTAGTGATGTTGCCAATGCTGTACTTGATGGAACTGATGCTGTGATGTTAAGCGAAGAAAGTGCAGTTGGAAAACATCCTGTAAAAGTTGTAGAAGCAATGAGTAACACGATAAAAGAAATTGAAAAAATTTATCCTTATTATAAGAGTTTTGATGCAGTTGATGAAACAGATATGGTAGCTTGTAGTTCTGTAAGTTTAGCTAAAAATATAAATGCAAGAGCTATACTTTCTATAACAGGATCGGGAAGATCAGCTATAAAAATGGCTAGAAATCGTCCAGAAACTAAAATTTATGCCATATCTCATGATGAAGAAACAGCTCACTTTTTAACACTTGCTTGGGGAGTAAGTCCTGTGATAGTAAAAGATAAAAGCGATGTTGATTTTTTAATCGCAGATACGATAAAAGAGGCTTTTGAAAAAGGCTATATTGATCTTGATCATACCTATATAATGACAGCAGGTTTTCCAACAGGAATTGCTGGAAGCACAAACTATATAAGAATTATCAAAAAAGATCAAATTAAATACTACCAAAATATTGCTAAAAATAGAAAAAATTAAGTTTTCATTCTATTGTTTAAAGCCTTGATAAGAGAAAGCATATCAACATTATCAAGGCTTACGCCAGTTGGAATTCCTTGAGCTATTTTACTAAAGTTTATATCAAATTCACTAAATTTATCTTCGATATAAAGCATGATTCCATCGCTATTAATTCCAGGTGTTAAGGCAAAAATAACTTCTTTTATTTGATTTTCATCTATATATTTTTTTAAACGTTCCAGAATGCTATTATCTACATCATCTAAAACAAAATATAGTCCATTATAAGAACCACTTTTTTCTATTATTAAGATATCTTTTGGGCTTTCTACAATGCAAAGGATTTCTCTATCTCTCTCATCATCTGCACAAATTTCGCAAATTTCATCTTCGCTTAAAGCTCCGCATTTTGAACATCTTTTTAAAAGTTTAACCGCATCTTCTATACAATGAGCTAAATTTAATCCAGCAAAAGAGTCATTTATACTTACATGATACGCATATCTTAAAGCTGATTTTTTGCCAACTCCAGGAAGCTTCATAAATGCTTCCACCAACTCATCAAATTTAGAAATATTCATTTTTTCTTTTTTAGAAATTTTGGTTTTTTAGGGATTTCACAACTTGCTTTGTTTTTGTTAAAAACTATACAAAAATGGTGCTTTCCATCTGAATAGTAATAATCTAAACAATACTTATGCATATTGCAAATTCTATCAATTATATAAAGTCCAAGTCCCATTCCAGAAACTTTTTCATTTATATTTCTAACAAAAGCCTGCTTGTAATGAGCTATATCTACTGGAAGTGGATCGCCACTATTTGCAATGCAAATTTGCTCATTTGTTGAGGTGATATAAACTTTTTGATCGTTTGAATATTTTAAAGCATTGTCAATTAAATTTTTAAGCGCTAATGAAAACATTTGAAAATCGGCTTTTAAAAGTGGGTCGCTTATTAAATTTAGTTCAACTTTTTTATCCCAATCATCAAGCATTAGCAAATCTTTGGCTTGCTCTAAAATAAGACTAAAATGATAATCTTCATAATTTATAGAATAAGATTTTGATAAGAGTTGCTCAATTTTAGCAAATTCATTTATTAAAATTTCAAGTCTTTCAAATATATTGATAAGGCGTTTTTTTTGAAGCTCGTTTGGTATCATTTCAGATACGATTCTGCCTTTTCCAATAGGCGTTTTTAATTCATGCATAATTGTTCTTAAAAAAAGTTGTCGCGATCTAATAAGCTCTTTTATTTTTATAACCGCTTTATCAAATTCCTTTGCAACTTGTGCTATTTCATCATCACCTTCGACATTTACTGTTGCGGTTTCTAAATTTCCTGTTGCAAATTTTTTAATATTATTATTTAATTTTTTAAGAGGAGCTAAACTTTTTAAAACTGAAAAATAAAGTGATCCTAATAAAATAATAGTTATAAAAAATCCAACCCAAAGTGGATCATTTAAATTTTTACCACCGCTACTTTCAAAAGTCGCACTAAAATTTAGATTTTTTATATGCATAAACATAGAATTTTGATATTTTAATGAAACAATATCTCCAATTGGAGTTTGGCGAGTAAATACAATATCGCCTCTTGTTAGAACATTTGATATTAAATTTTTATCTTTTGTAGCGACTAGATTAAAATTACTAAAATACTCATCTAAATTTTCAGGCGGAGTGTTTCTCTCATATAATCCTAAAAGATAATTTATAGAATTTATCTGTGCAACCGTCATTCTATCGAATGCTTGGTTTAGCTGAATTCTTCCAAAAGTTATGAAAAGAATGCATACCAAACCAAAGGCAATTGCAAATACAACACTTATTTTTGTGCTTAGTGAGTATCTCATCCTAAAAGTTTATATCCGATTCCGCGAACTGAAAAAATATGAGTTGGATTTTTAGAGTTATCACCTATTTTTGTTCTTAATCTTCCAATTATAACATCTAAGCTTTTTGAATTTTTATCTTTTAGGCTTTTACAATGATATACAAGTTGTTCTCTTGAGACTGAAAAGCTGTGTTGTTTGATAAGATATTCCAAAATCTCATATTCAGCTGGAGTTAAAACTAAAGCTTCATCGTGAAAATAAATTTCATGTCTTTTTTCATCAATTCTAAAAGCACTATCAACATCGTTTTCTTCTACTTGAGCTGTTTTTTTATAGCGTCTTATTAAGCTCATTATTCTAGCATGCATCTCTTTTGGATCATAAGGCTTTGGAAGATAATCATCAGCTCCAATTTGAAGTCCAACAACTCTATCGCTTACATCGCTTCTTGCAGATGATATAATTATAGGAATATCATACTTTTCTCTTATTTCCTTACATACTTCAAGTCCATCAAGTCCTGGCAAAGTAAGATCAAGTATTAATAAATCGTAGTTTTTTATACCAGCACTAAGTCCTAAATATGGATCTTCAAAATTTGTTATTTTTATATTGAATTGACTTAAATACTCAGATAAAATTTGTGCGAATTCTGTATCATCTTCTATCATTAATACATTAACCATGTTAATCCTTTCAATTTTTTTAATGATAATTATAGCTGAAATTTGTAAAGATTTATAAATGCTTAAAATAATTTTGATAGAATTAAAAATTAAAAATTTTTAGGAGTATTTAAAAAGTGGCTACAGAATTGGATTATTATGAAATATTGGAAGTCTCAAGAAATGCAGACTCTGAAACAATTAAAAAATCTTTTAGAAAACTTGCATTGAAGTATCACCCAGATAGAAATCAAGGCGATAAAGAGGCTGAGCAAAAATTTAAAGAAATAAATGAAGCCTATCAATGTTTAAGCGATAAAAACAAAAGAGAAATTTACGATAGATACGGAAAAGATGGCTTAAACAACGCCGGATTCAGCAGTGGATTTGGGGAAGGTTTTAGCGGCTTTGAAGATGTTATGGGAGATATATTTGACTCATTTTTTGGAGGCGGTAGAACAAGCTCAAGAAGAAGAAAAAAACCTATTGACAATTATGATTTAGATATTGAAATTTTAGTTGATTTAGAATTTAAAGAGGCTGTTTTTGGAACCCAAAAAGAATTAAAATATAAAATAAAGAAACCATGTAAAGAATGTAATGGCACAGGTGGCCAGAAAACAACTTGTGATTATTGTGGCGGAAGAGGGCAAATAAGCCAAAGACAAGGCTTTATGAGTTTTGTTCAAACCTGTCCAAAATGTGGTGGTCATGGCGAAATGCTAAAATCAAAATGTCCAAAATGTGGTGGCAAAGGATATGAGGAGATTGAGCAAAATTTTAAATTTAATATACCAAAAGGCGTAGATACTGGTATAAAAATAAGAATAAGCCAAAAAGGAAATCTTTCAAAAGATGGAAGTTATGGTGATTTATATGCTGTAATTAGAGTAAAAGAAGATGATAGGTTTGTAAGAGATGGAGATGATGTTTATTTAGAAGTACCAGTTTTTATAACTCAAGCAATGTTAGGAGAAACTATTATTATACCAACTTTAGATGGCCAAAAAGAGTTAAAGCTTAGAGTTGGTACACAAGATAAAGATCAGTTTGTTTTAGAAAATGAAGGAATTGAAAATTTAAGAACTAAAAAAAGAGGAAATTTAATAGCCCAAATTTCAATTAAAATGCCAAAAAAATTAAATGAAAATCAAGAAAAACTTATAAAAGAACTTGGAAAAAGTTTTGGAATAGAACCAAATAAGATGGTTGAAGAGAGTATGTTTGACAAAATAAAAGGTTGGTTTAAATAAAAGTTGCCAAAAATGGCAACTTCAAGTTATCCAAAGATAGAATAGATATCATCTAATAAAAAGTATTTTTTATCAGCAGTGCCTTTATAGAAAGGATCTATGCTATCTATAAATTCTTTTTGAAAAAAAATTATCCTTGCTTAACTGTATTAAGGATTGGTTTACAAAGCTTAAAAGATCTTTGTTTCCTTTACAAAAACCTACTCTAAGTATACTTTTTTGTTTTATTTCCTCGGGCAAGTTAATAAAAAACTAATACAATCATATAAAATTAACAGTTTTTTATTGTTGATTGTAAGAAAGAGAAATTTAATCTAAATTTTTTAACATACTGCAAATAAAATCTTAAAGCTATTATTGCGCTTTATTTTATGAGTAAGTTGTATAGTTTTAAAATATTATTAAATGCCTTTAATAATGATTGTAAAGTATAAAAATAATTAGTTTATCATTTTTTCAGCAGATGCGATTTTAGGTTATTTTATTTAGAAATTAATTATAAATTTTATCATTCATATTATATCGAGTATATAAATTTAATTCGTTTTTAGAATGATAAAAAAGGGTGTTTTGTCATCATTTGGGATGACAAAACAAATTTATAGTGCGATAAAGTTATTTATTTTTTCAAATAAAAGTTTTTCTGTTATAGGTTTTGTTAAAAAGTCATTAGCACCTTTGCTAAGCGAGTCTTTTTTAGTAGTTTCATCTGTCGTTAAGACTATAACAGGTATATTTTTTATAAGAGATTTTACCTGAGAATTATCTAGAAACTCAAGCCCATTCATGACGGGCATAACAATATCAAGCAAAATTATACCAATATCTTTTCTTTGAGTTAAAATATTAAGAGCCTCAAGCCCATTAGGAGCTTTGATAATCTCACCTATACTGCCATGCTTTTTAAGCATCATTTCTACCAATTTTAAGTTAATAACATCGTCATCAACTGCTAATACATTTACTAAATTTTCCATTTATTCATCCTATATATTTTTTAGTTAGTTCTTCAAGCTCAGCTTTATTCACCTTGCTATTTGTTATTTCAGCAAATCTATTTTTGATATTTTCACTGATATTATCATTTTGATTACCAAACAAGACTGTTTTTGTGTCAGGGCTTACTTGATCTATGATATCTAGTAAAAGCTCGGCATCAAAATTTTCAAGCTTAGAATCAAGCATTACTAATTTATATGAATTTGAACTAAGTAAATTTACAATTTCATCTACATTATTAGTTTTGTCAATATCTTTAGCAAATCTTTTTAAAATAGTATCAAAAATTTTATTTTCCAAATGACTTTTTCTACAAATTAAGATATCTTTTTTTGTTAAATTTAAATTTTCGGTTTTAACTTCCTCTTTTTTAGGCAAGTTATTCTCTATTGGAATCTCTTTTTTCACAATAACAGGCTTTTGCTTCAAAACTTTTTTAATAACAGTTTGGGGTTTCAAAACTTTTTTAATAACAGTTTGAGGAACTTTTTTGATAACTTTTCTTATTTCTTTTTTCTTTATAGTTCCGCCTCCGCTAGCACCTTCTTTTTTCTCAGGAATAAACATATTAAGCATTGCTGATAGTGCCTCTTTTTTAATTGGCTTTGTGCAATACTCATCAAGTCCTTGTGACATAAATCTTTCTCTATCGCCTTTTAGTGCATTTGCCGTAACTGCAACAATTGGTATATGTGGAAGACTATTTTCACTCTCGTAAGCTTTAATTTGTTTTGTTGCTTCAACACCGTCCATTACAGGCATCGCAATATCCATAAAAATCATATCATAGATTTTTTCTTTTCTTTCTTCAAGGGCTAATTTACCATTTCCTACTATGGTTATATCCAGTCCAAATAGCCCAAGAGTATGTCTCATAAGTTTTTGGTTGATTTCGTTATCTTCTGCAACTAAAACTTTTGCATTATATTTATCCATGCCACCAGCTGATGGTGCTGTACTTGGTGCTGGCACTTCAACTTCAACTTCTTCTTCAACCTCTTTATCAATATATTCAGTTACTTCTTCTTCAACCTCAACATATTCGGTTACTTCTTCATCGACCCATTCATCAACCATAATTGTTTCTTCAACAATTTTTACTTGAGGTTTTATTTCAGGAGTTTTAGTTGCTTCTTCTATTTTGATTTGAGCATGTTGTTCTGGCTTACTTACAACCTCAGGCTCTTTAATTGCATCAGTTATATCATCAGAAATTTTTATTTCAGGCTCTTTAGTTAGAGTTGGCTCAATTGAGACTTTTTCAATAACTGGTTCATCGATTGCTATTTTAGGCTCATCAATATTTATTTTAATATCTTCACTAGTTGATATTTTTGGTTCAACCTTTTCTTTTATAACTTCCTCTTTTATTATAGGTTCTTCGATAGAAATTTTTATTTCAGGTTCTTTTTTAATTTCAGGTTGAATCGCTATTTTTACTTCTTGTTCTGGTTTAATTTCAGGTTCTTTTTGAACTGTAGGTTGAGATATTGTTTTTTCTACTCTTGGCTCATCTGGTTTTATAACCACTTTTGGTTCGCTAGGAGTAGTGCTTTGGTTAATTCTAGCTCTTAATTTATCTCTTAAGCTAAGTTCAGTTTTATCTTCTTTTATAGGTTCTTCTACTACAACCTCTTCTTTTATAGGCTCAGCAACTACAGGTTGTTTTACAACAGGTTCAGATGTTATAGGAGTTATAGTTTCATTATATACCATATCTTGAACAGGCTTAGAGGTGGCTACAACAGGACCAGATTCTAATACTCTTTGTGTGGTTTTTAAAATTTTTGTTATATTTACAGGTTCTGATAGAGTAAAAATGCTTTCTTTATCAAATCTTGCATTTTGAATCTCTCTAAGATTTCCGCAAATTACAATAGGTATATCTAATTCTTTACTAATCATTGGATAATCTTCAAGTCTTATTATCAGAATATCAAAATAATTTCTATTTATTTCTCTATCACTTTCAAGGATTTTTATATTTGCACCCATGTATGTAAGATAATCTTTTATAATTGTATTATGTATATCTTTTGGTTCATCAGTTAACAGTGCAAACCTTTTTCCTTTTATTCCATTATACATAGTATCTGAGTCTGATTTTTTAGTTTCTTTAAATGATAGAGTGAAGAAAAATTCACTTCCTTGTCCTTTTTCGGAGGCAACTTGAAGCATTCCACCCATCATGGCAACATATTTAGATGAAATTGTAAGTCCTAGTCCAGTTCCGCCATATTGTCTTGTTACAGTAGAATCGGCTTGTGAGAATGCACTAAAGATTTTTTCAAGTTTGTCTTTTGCTATACCAACACCAGTATCTCTAACACTAAATTTTATGTTAGTTTCGCTTTCGCTTACAGAAGGAAGCCTTCTTATATCAATTATAATACTACCATTTACAGGAGTAAATTTAACAGCATTACTCATTAAATTTATTAAAACTTCTTTTATTTTTGTAATATCACCATAAAGTAAATTTACAAGACTTGGATCTACATATGATAAAAGGTTTATATTTTTTTCACTTGCTTTTGCCGCATAAACTTCAATAGCACCTTCAAAGTCGTTAATTGGATCAAATAAAATATCCTCAAGTTCAACTTTGTTACTTTCAATTTTAGAAACATCAAGAATGTTATTTATAATTGTAAGTAGGTTTTCTGAACTTTTTTCTATTGTATCAACATAATCTTGCTGTTCATTATCTAAGCCTGTGTTTTTCAAAAGCTCAGTAAAACCAATAACTCCATTTAATGGGGTTCTTATTTCGTGCGACATATTAGCTAGGAATATTGATTTTGCTTTATTTGCTTCTTCGGCAATCTCTTTTTGTTTGGCAATAACATCAATCGCATCCTGGATAATTGTATAAGCTCTTGACATACCTTCTGATGTTCTTAAATCTATTCTAATATCTTGATCTGAGATATGGCTTATACTATTTAAAACATCATCAAGCTCAGATATGTTTTTTTGGAATCTACTGATAAATCTAAGAGTTATAAGTAAAAATAGTATTGCTATTGCAAATAGTCCAATTGCTATAAACAAAACTTTTTGTAGTTCTTGTTTATACTCATCTGTTTGCACTATAAGTTCTTCGCTTAATTTTTGAGTTATTTCTTTTGCTAGGCTGATTTTACTACTTGCTGCACTAAACCACTCCATAAGACTAACGCTATATTCGCCAGATAGCGCTTCTTGTTGAAGTTGTGTATTAAGAGTGTTTGCTGATGAAATTATAGCTTGTGAATCAGGTGAAGAAAGAAGTTTTAAAATTTCTGTTTTTGCCTGTGATTCAGGAAGTGATGTATAAGATATAAATGCACTTTTATTGCTTATTTCACTCCATTTTGAAAGAGTTGAATAATCAATTGCTTCTCTTGTGCCAAGTAAGGATATAACATAATCTCTTTGATAGCTTGAAGCATTCATAATCTCGTAAGTAGAAACTAAGTTTGAACCCAAAGACGCAATGTCTTGTGAAGTTGCATACTGCTGAACAAATCTCGCATAATTCAAATACTCTTCGTCAACAACTGAAAAGAAATTTGTAAAAATAGTATTAAAATCGGTATCTAAATTATCTATCTTAGATCTTGCTTCGTTGATGTTTTTAAGTAGAGATGACATTTTTAAAAGTTCATTTGGAACAACTGAATTTTTGTTTAAGAAGCTACTACCAACAATGCTTTCATAATTTGATATAAGATTATTAAGTTTCTTTATTTCGGCATCTGTTTGTGCTCTTTGGTTTTGTAAAAGCTCAGAAACATTAAGTTTTCCACCACTTGCTGTGTAAATAACACTTAGCCCTCTTTCGTTTCCAAGTTGCTCAATTAACTCGCTAATATTGTTAAGATTAGCAACTGACTTGTTAAGAGTATCGGCTTCTTTATAGTTGTTGTATGAACTATAAAGATAAAACAATCCAATTAACATAATGATTAGTAACGGTATACCTGTTATAAATCTAAGTATAGAAGTCGTATTTAGCTTCATATGTGATTCCTTTTTGTAATGGTTTTATCAATTTTTTCAATAACATCTTTATATTGTCTAAAATTTTTTGAAATTTCATCTATTTGTGAATTTTCAAGTCTATAAATAGCTTTTGTAAGAGGTTTAATGTTATAAGAATAGGCTAATTTTTTTATTTCGCTTAAATTTTTTACTGATTCATTTAAATCACCCAAAACAATTGCTTCATATAAAATTTCTTCTTTCTCATATGCTTTACTAATTAAGCTTTTTAAGCTATTTATAAATTTACCTAAATTTATAGAAAGGTTATTTGATGTGTTTTTAAGCCACTCATCATTTATTAGGGTACTTTCTTCTAAATCATTGAGTTTTATCTTTTTGATATTTTGAAGCTCTAAATCATATGTTTTTTTAAAAATATTATCAACTGATAACAAATTTGATCTTTTTATAGTGTTTTTTGGTAAAAAATCATCTTGTGTATTCTGACTTTTGATACTTGGAGAATTCAAAAAAATCACATAGCCATTATTTTCATCACTGAAAAATAAGTTGTTTATTTCAAATTTAATTTCTATTTCTAAATTTTTAGAGTTTTTTAATAAAACTAAAAGAGGTTTTTTGCTTTTAAGCATATATTCTTGAAAGCTTACTCTCTTTCCGTATATATAAAAATCCTCTTTATCTACAAATAATTCAGAAATATCACTATGGTTTGAATAAAATGCGTTAAAACTAGGGTAGCCTAGTAAATTTAAAGCATGTTCGCTCATTCCAAGTAATTTAAAATTTGCATCATAAATCAGCATTAAATACCTTTCTTAAAATTAATGAGATACATTTTACCATATATTTTCTGTTTTCTTTATAAAAATATTTTTTTTGCAGCAGTTTTTCCTATTAAATTTGAAATTTCGTCAAAATTTGAATCATAAATTTTTTCAAAACTACCAAAATAATCAAGCAATTTTTTTATTTTTCCTTCGCTTAATCCTGATTTTATTAAATTTGATTTTTGTAAGTCAATTTTTCTTTTTGTTTTTTGATGAAAACTTATAGCAAATCTATGAGCTTCATCTCTTAGTTTTTGAAAAAATTGAAGTTTTTTATCGCTTGGTGGTAGTAAAAATTCTCTATTTTTTGTATAGAGTTTATCCTTTGCTGAACCTTTTGAGCGGTATGCTTTAGCATCAATTTTTTCTTTCGAAATGGCTATTATATCTACATTTGCTCCAACGCTTTTTAGTATTTCATCAGCTAAATTTAAAAGTGTAGCTCCACCATCAATTACCCATAAATCTGGTGGATTTAACTTATCAAATCTATTTACTCGCATTGTTAAATACTCTCTCATTTGATCATAGTCATTATTTGATTTAAGATGAGCGTGACGATAGTTTTGCTTGTTAAATCCATCTTCATTATAAGCTATCATAGCTCCAACCACAGCACTTCCAAACATGTGTGAGTTATCATAAGCTTCTATATTTATTGGTAAATTTGTAAACCCAAAATACTCTTTCATGGAGTTTAGAAATTCAAAATCATAAGCTTTTAAGTGTTTTTGAATATTAATTTTCGCATTTTGGTGCGCAATATTGCAAATTTTTCTTTTTTCTCCAATTTTCGGAACAATTATCTCAAATTTTTTACTATGTCTAGCTTCTAAAATCTCACTTACTAGGTCAATATCTAAAAAATCATCATTTACATATATTTTAGAAACTGCTACAGGTGATTCGGTAGGAAAAGCATCAAGTAGTGTTTGTTTATAAAGTTCATCAATCTCACTTTTTTCTAAATTTTCAAAGTTTTTTAAATTTATGATTTTTGAATTTGAGTTTGTTATTTTTCCATCTCTTATGCTAAGTCTTACTGCACAAGCAAAGCTTTGGAAAGAATTTATAGCAAATACTTCAAAATCTTCAAGTTTTGCTAAATCGACTTCTATTTTTTGATCATTTTCTTTAAGTATTTCTATTTTATCTCTTAAATTTGCAGCTTCTTCATAATTTTCATTTAGTGAATATTTTAACATAAGCTCTTTTAAGTATTCAACCATTGAAGTTGGATTTTTAATGGCATACAGCGCATCTTTTATTATTAAATCATACTCTTTTTTTGTTATTTTTTCTTCACAAGGTGCTAAACAACGATTTATTTGATAAAATAGGCAAGCTTTTTTATTTTTTAAACATCCTTTTTTTTGAATTAGTTTAAATTTCATATATAAAGTTTCTAAAATTTCACGCGATCCTTTGAAATATGGTCCAAAATATTTAATATTTGAACCTTTTATTACTTTTCTAGTTATATTAAATCTTGGAAAATTTTCATTTAAATCAATATAAATGTATGGATAAGTTTTATCGTCTCTTAGTAAAATATTGTATTTTGGATTAAGTTGTTTTATGAATGAATTTTCTAAAATTAATGCATCGGCTTCGCTTTTTGTTACAATATATTTTAGATGAATACTTTCATTTATCATTTTTTGTATTCTTAAGCTAACCCTTGGGTTTGGAGCTAATTTTGGCGTAAAAGAAAAATAACTTCTTACTCTTTTTTTTAAATTTTTAGCTTTTCCAACATATAATAGCTTTGCGTTTTCATCAAAATATTCATAAACTCCAGGTAAATTTGGGAGTGATTTTATATCATTTATTAGCAAGGATTAATTTCCTTATTTCTTCAAATAAAGCATGGTTTTTTTTATCTCTAATATTGTTTTTAAATTCGCCATTACTTGGATCTACAAATTTTGGTGGTAAATTTATCTTAAAAATTTCTTTAATTTTTTCTTTTTTTTTCATAAATTTACTTGCAACAAAAAATCTTATATCCTTAATTCCATTTAAATTTGAATCCGGGTGAAATTTTATATATGTTTTTAATAACTCTTTTATCAAATTTATATTACTATCTTTTTTAAGTTCTTGAAGACCTACATTATGTTTGCAGGCAAAGTAAAGAATTTGATCTTTTAAGTAGATAAAAGCAATTAATTTTTGATGCGTTTTACTTAGTAAGCTCAAAAATTTACGCTTATCATTAATATCATTAAATAGGGGTGAAGTTTGAATTTCTTCAATTATATTCTTAGCACTTTTCATAAGGACATTTTAGCAAAATTATTATTAATTTTTCTTATAATTGGAATTTGTGGATGTGGTTATAAAGGACCGCCAGTTTATACGCCAAGCGATACAAACACAACAAAATCAAGCTAAATTTAGTTAAATTTGGTATAATTTTTGATATTTTTTAAGGATTTTATATGAAGACAGCAGATATTATTATTTTAGATTTTGGATCACAATACACGCAGTTAATCGCACGAAGATTAAGAGAGCAAGGTGTTTATGCTGAGCTTTTGCCGTTTGATGCAAAACTAGGTGTCATAAAAGAAAAAAAGCCAAAAGGCATTATTCTAAGTGGCGGACCAGCAAGCGTTTATGCAAAGGATGCGTATTTTTGTGATGAAGGAATTTTTGAGCTTGGATTGCCAATTTTGGGAATTTGTTATGGAATGCAGTTAATTGCTCATAAATTTGGTGGAAGTGTTGTTCCAGCAGCAAGCAAAGAGTATGGAAAAGCTGAAATTTCTCTTACTTGTGAAAGTGATCTTTTTAAAGATACGCCTAAAGATCAGGTTGTTTGGATGAGTCATGCAGATAAAGTTGAAGCACTTCCTTCAAATTTCAAACTATTAGCCAAGACAAAAAGCAGTGAATTTTGTGCATACGCAGATGAAAAAGCCAAAATTTATGCTTTGCAATTTCATCCAGAAGTTGCTCACAGTGAGTTTGGCGATGCAATCCTTAAGAACTTTGCTAAATTTATATGTGGTTGTGAAAGCACTTGGAATATGGGGAGTTTTGCCAAAAATGAGTGTGAGAAAATCAAAAATCTAGTTGGTGAAGATAAAATTTTATGTGCAGTAAGTGGCGGCGTGGATAGCTCAGTCGTTGCAGCACTTTTGGCTCATGCAGTCCCTAAAAACCTTATAGTTGTTTTTGTTGATAATGGGCTTTTAAGAGATGGCGAAGCAAAGCAAGTAAGTGATACATTTAAAACAAAGCTTGGAATCGATCTAATAAGCATAGATGCAAGTAAAATTTTTCTAGAAAGATTAAGTGGTGTTATAGAGCCAGAAGTTAAAAGAAAAATTATAGGAAATACCTTTATAGAGATATTTGAAGAAGAGGCTAAAAAGCATAAAGATGTAAAATATCTAGCTCAGGGGACACTTTATAGCGATGTTATAGAAAGCAGTAGTTTTGGTGGAGTTAGTAAAACTATTAAAAGTCATCACAATGTTGGCGGACTTCCTGAACATATGAAATTTGAATTAATTGAACCTTTAAGGGAAATTTTTAAAGATGAAGTTAGAGCTTTAGGACTTGAGCTTGGGCTTAGTCGTGATTTAGTTTTTAGGCATCCATTCCCTGGACCTGGGCTTGCAATTAGAATAATGGGAGAGGTTACAAACGAAAGACTTGAACTTTTGAGAAAAGCAGATGTTGTATTAAGACAAGAGCTTAAATCAAGTGGTTGGTATGAGAAAACTTGGCAAGCATTTTGTGTACTGCTAAATGTAAATTCTGTAGGAGTTATGGGTGATAATAGGACTTATGAAAATGCAGTTTGTGTCCGTGTAGTTGATGCAAGTGATGGAATGACTGCAAGTTTTTCAAAGCTTCCATATGAATTGCTTGAAAATATAAGCCGCCGCATCATAAACGAAGTAAATGGTATCAATCGTGTAGTTTATGATATTTCAAGCAAGCCACCAGCAACTATTGAGTGGGAGTAAATTTCCGGCTAAGACGGAATTATTCAAAGTGTTTGGAGAAAATATAGTAGAAATTTTTAAAAGCTCATAAAAGATACAAGAATGTTATTTTTTGTGAGTTTTTTTGATTTTCACTGAAACAGAAGTGTTGTAGTAAATTTCAGATTTATCAAAAGCGTAATAAGATAATATGCGGTTGATGAAAGAAAAAAATTTTTGAAATTAAACTTATGTCTTCTATAATAATATTTTTAACGTGGTGCAACAGAGCAAGATGAGTTTGAATTTATGATAGAAAAATACTGCTAAATTTAGTGATTTAGACTATGTAAAAAGGTTTTGACAAAGACATTGTTGTAAAGAAGGTTTGATAGAAATAATATAACATCTCAGATATAGTCATTTTGAAGGGAGGTATGTATTTTATGGAACTTGGCAATCAAATTAAATATTACAGAAGCGAAAAAGAACTATCTCAGGAAGAACTTGCAGATAGATTATATGTTTCAAGACAAACTATTTCGAATTGGGAAAACAATAAAAATTATCCTGACATAAACAGCATTGTATTACTAAGTGAAGTTTTTGAAATATCAATTGATAATTTAAGTTAGAGGAGATGTTGAACAAATGAAAAAGGAAATTAATACAAAAGAAGTTAAAAATTTGAATTTCTATTCATTAATGATGCTTATTTTTATGCTAGCAGCATTTATTTTGCTTATACTAATGCTTAAATTCATTGGTTTGTATGGGTTATTCCATATTTTGCATTAATGGCTTGCGCTATGTTTTGTGCACTCAAAGTTGAGAAAATCAAGAAAAACAATGATATTCAAACATACAAGGAGATTTTAGCATTCACTGAAGGAAAAAGATTAGACGAGATAAGGAAAATTGAAGAAAAGGCAAAAAGACCATATCAAAAAATTATAGCAGCATTACTAATTGCAGTGATTACTTTATCGATTTGTGGACTTATGTTTTTTTACTTAAATTATAAGACTTTTATTTAGATTTATTAATCACAGGCCAATTCTAGTTGCTAGAGATAAATAATTAAAAAATCGGAAGATACGATAAAATCAAAATTTTACCGTCTTTTTTTATACTCAAAATTAGTAAACTAAGATGGTAAGGATAAGAAGCCCCTCTAATAAAATTAAATAATAAACACATTTAGTGATTGAATTAAAGTTCAATGTCCCTTATTTCCGTGTCCGGATTTAATGGGGCGTTACAGAGCTGCAGTCTTTTTATGTAAATATTTTTATTTTACAAATGTAAATTTTTTAAATTAGAATGATTTTTATGTTTATATTTTTAAGCCTTCATTTATTTTTATAAAAAATTATATAGCAAAATCTGAACATGCTTTCAGAAATACAGCTAACATAAATAATTTTTCTAAAAAAGATGATTGAAAGTTAATTGGGTAAATTAGATTATAAATTAATTTAGCAAACAATTACATAATGCGACAATAAAATGTCGGTTTGAATTTTCGTAATGTCGTAAATATGATATAATAATTATGTTAGAGGAGGATTGCAATGAACAAATATATTGAATCAGAGACATTAGAGTTAAAAGAAAAATATACTGATACAATTGCAAAAGAAATAGTATCTTTTCTTAATACTACTGGAGGAACAATTCTTATTGGTGTAAAAGATAATGGGACTGTAATTGGTGTGAACAAAATTGATGAAGTTCTTAGAAAAATTTCCGATATCATAACAAGCCAAATTGAACCGAATTCTCAAGATGAAATTAAATCAGATCTTCAATTTGATGAAGGAAAAACTATCATTGCAATTCATATAAATAAAGGTCGTCATCATATTTATTGCCAAAAGAAATATGGATTCTCTTCTACTGGATGCACAATACGAATCGGAACAACCTGTAAAGAGATGACAACGGAACAGATAAAAATTAGATATGAGAAAAAATTTATAGATAATGAATACATGCTTAAGAAAAAATCAAATTCATCAGATTTATCGTTTAGGGAACTTAAGATATATTATTCAGAAAAAAATTATCACTTGGAAAATAAATCTTTTGAAACGAATTTGAATTTAAGGAATGAAGCTGGAGAATATAATTTATTGGCAGAACTATTATCCGATAAAAATAATATTCCCTTTATTTTTGTGAAATTCCAAGGACAGAATAAAGCTTCTATATCTGAAAGAAGCGATTATGGTTATGGATGCATATTAACGACTTATGGAAAAATAAAAAACAGATTGAAGGCTGAAAATATATGTATTTCTGATACTACAGTTAGACCAAGAAAAGACACCTATTTATTTGATTTTGACTGTGTAAATGAGGCAATTTTAAATGCTTTAGTTCATAACGATTGGACAATCACTGAACCACAGATTTCAATGTTTAATGATAGGCTCGATATATTATCACATGGTGGGCTTCCTGATGGAATGACAAAAGAACAATTTTTTGATGGAATAAGCAAGCCTAGAAACGCAACATTGATGAGGATATTTTTAAATATGGGACTTACTGAACACACCGGACATAGAATTCCAACGATTGTAGAAAAATATGGTAAAGACGTTTTTGAAATTGAAAGCAACTATATTAGATGTACTATTCCTTTTAATCAAGAAGTAGTTGACCAAATAGACAATAAAAATGTCGGTTTGAATATCGGTTTGAATATCGGTTTGAATGTCGGTTTGAATGTCGGTTTGAATAAGACCGAGAAGAAAGTGATTGAACTTCTGATAGAAGATCCAAGCCTAACATCAATTGAACTTTCAGAAAAAATAGGTGTAACAAAGAGGACTGTTGAAAGAGTATTTAAGCCTTTACAAGAAAAGAAAATGATAGAAAGAATTGGATCCAAGCGTGATGGAAATTGGATTGTTGTGGGATGAAAGAGCTATCTTTAATTTCTGATATATCAATTTTGTTTTATCTTAATATGTTTAAATTTAAAAATTTAAACCTGTAGTAAGTTTTCAGATATAATATAATAAATATAAGTGATATTCTGATTTTTAAAATAGACCAAGTTTTAGAAGAAAAAAATATAAGCAAAAAAATTAGAAAAAGAAGCAAATTTTCAAAGGACGCAACTTAATTATTATTGTAATAACAAGGATAATATTATTGCAGAAACTATTTTATATTTTTACAGGAATGGATTCTGTAATTGCATAGATATGGTAAAGAAGCTGGAAGTTGAAAATCCAATGAATTATGGAAATGTTAATGCCAATAGGTATAAATTTAAAAAGTTTTTAACAGCAGTGGCGCTAGGTATGAAACCAGCAACAATTTGGGATGGTATTGATGAAGCTAATGGAGGATATATAATTATAACCAAACAAGGGGATATATTAGCATATCATATTTATAATCGCAATTATTTTGAAGAATATTTACTTAATAATACAAAATATGAAACAGCATCCACATCAAGACATGATTTTGGAAAAGTTTATAGTGAGGATGGAGAAGATTTTATTAAGTTAAATCTTCAAATTAGGTTTAGATAAAACGATTGTATTAATTTGAAGCTAAGTTTAAGAGGTGAGCAATATGTTGAAGAATTTGAAAAGTTATAAATATAATCTACCTAAAACTAATGGTGGTATTGAAGAACACACAATAAATAATAATTCAGTAATAATTATAGGAGCAAATGGTAGTGGGAAAAGCAAATTAGGAGCGTGGATAGAAGATCAAGATCCTGATATTGTTCACCGAATTGGAGCTCAAAGAAATCTTAATTTTAATCCTAATCTACCACTTAGTAATTATGATGATGCAAAGAATAAAATAATTTACGGAACAGATGATGAGGATACCGTTAAAAGACGTGATAAAAGTTTTAGATGGAATTGGGGAAAATCTAAAACTACTAAGCTAATTGATGATTTTGATGATGTCTTAGCAGCTTTAATAGCAATGTATCACAATGAGACATCAGAATACTTTAAAATTTGTAAAAAAGCAGAAAAAAACAATTTGGTTAAGCCAAAAACTCCTTTGACTGTTATAGATAAACTAATGGAAATATGGAATAGTATATTTCCACAAAGAAATCTTCTGTTTGAAGATTCTAAGTTTTATGCCCATGAAGAAATCAAGCCTTCAGAAAAGTATTCTGCAAGTCAAATGAGTGACGGAGAAAGAGCAGTATTATACTTGGCCTCACAAGTTTTAGCTATTCCTGAAAATAAAACACTGATAATTGACGAACCTGAAATACATCTTCATGGTACAATAATGAATAAGCTATGGGAAAGCCTAGAAGACTATCGCTCTGATTGTTTATTTATTTATATAACACATGATACAAATTTGCTGCTTCTCATAAAAATTCAGAAAAGATATGGATAAAGAGTTATGATGGGGAAAATTGGGATTTAGAAAAAATAATTTCTAATGAATTACCAGAAAAGTTGCTATTTGATATTTTAGGGTCACGTAAAAATATTTTGTTTGTAGAAGGAGAAGAGAATAGTTTTGATAGTCAATTATATTCTATCTTATACCCAGACTATTTTATTATTCCTTGTGGAAGCTGTATGCAAGTTATTATGAGAACAAAATCTTTTAATTCAACCCAAAAGATTCATAATAATAACGTTTATGGAATAATTGACCGCGACTTTAGGACAGAGGTTGAAATAAATAAATTAGAAAAAGATAATATTTATACATTAAAGGTCTCAGAAGTGGAAAATTTATTTATTATAGAAGAACTGATCAGTTTTTTAGCAAATCATTTAGGTAAGAATTTTAGTGATGTTTTTAGTGATATTAATGATTATATAATTAAGCAAAGATTTGGTAATCAAATTTGTAGTCAGGTTAAGAAAAATGTAGTATCTCAGATAAAACATAAATTATCTATAGTTGAAATTTCTGAGATTAATACAAAAGAAAGTTTTACTAATGCTATTGAAAATATAAATGCTGATAGTATTTATGAAGAAACATTAAACTCATATAAAGAAGCATTGATGAGTAATAATTACAATAAAGTGTTAGAGATATTTAATGAAAAGGGATTAGCTAAGTCAATAGGTCATCATCTTAGTATAAAAGACAATGATTACTTAAATACAGTTATTTCTATTTTGCGAAATAAGGAACGTAATGAAGTATTAGAGATATTCAAAAATTATATACCGAAATTACAAAATTAAAACGTAATATAAATTTAGTTCAAAACAATAATAATTATTTGGTACTGGGACTGGGACGGGACAAAAAATTTGAAAACGTCATATAATTAGATGGATTTAGTTGTATTAGAAAAAATAGGACCTAGTATTTTGAATGGTTTGGGATATATCGGACGTTTGGAAAAGAAGAGTGGGAATAGTTAAAAGCTTATTAGTCAAATTTAGACCGCTAAATTTCATCGGTGGTCTTTTTTGTCTTAATTAAATTTATAAGGATAATAAAATAAAAACGATAAGATTACTATATCCAGATTATATAAGCGGAGGGTTGGATACCTATTATTTTGGAGCAAAACTTCTTCAATATATTCTTCCTAAAAATAAAAATCAGCTACTTGTAGAGGTAGATATCATGCCTCCTAATGGAGAAAAAAGTCAATTACAAATGGAATTTTGGGTGAGGATGAGATGTTGTATGGTATCAAAAATGCTCAAAATAAGATCAAAGAAGAAAATCTCCCGATAAAATCATTACAATTGGTGGCAACTGTATTGTTTCGCTAGTTCCATTTGATTATTTGCATGGTCGTTATGAAGGCTTAGGAATTATTTGGATTGATGCTCATGCTGATGTATCTAAGGTGGAAGATGGATATCCAAATGCCCATGCTATGGTGCTTGGAAGTTTAATGGGACATGGCGCAAAACAACTTAGTGCTCAAATGGAAAATAAGGCGTTTAAGCCAAACGAAATATTTTATATTGGACTTCAGCCTCTCCACGGTTGTCAGGAAAAATTTTTAAATGATATGGGAGTGGATTATAAAATCCAGGAAAAAGAATTTGTTTCTAATGATGCTATTTTATCATTTATGAACAAATTTGATCATATCTTAGTCCATTTTGATATAGATGTTCTTGATGAGCGTTTCTTTCATTCAACATATTTTGCCAATCCTAACGCAGGAGGAGATGGGGCAGGTGGTGGAAAAATGACAATAGAAAAATTAACAAAAATTCTAGAGCTAATTACAGAAAATACAGATGTCGTTGGCTTTACCGTTGCAGAATATTTGCCATTTGATGAGCATAGACTACATAAAATGTTTTCAAAAATAAAGCTTTTTACTGAGTGATAAAAGTAAAATAAATTGTGCTAAAGTAAATTTAAAACTTTTCTATTTGGGCTAAATACAAAACTTGTTGATAAAAATATCAACTTGTCTGAAATAAAAGATGAAATTAATCGTCACATCAATAAAGAGTGGAACAAAGATGATGTGGATATTTTGTAAACTTTTTAAATTTTCTAAAAAACACATTAAATATTTAATCAAGTACAATAAACAAGTATTCTATTGTTCTTATTATAGGCACAATTCGGATCCATTTAGCTTCAAAAACGTAAAACAATGCTTGAATTTTTATATGAATTAAAATTTATCCACCAAATTTTAGTTTTTGATATAAGCAAAGCTTTAGAATGTGTTATAATCAATGTATGTTTTATTGGTATTATAAAAAATAGAATGTAGTGTTTTGAGTTATTTAAGTTATATTGTATATTTTGATAATTAAGAGCGGAGTAAAATCGAATAAAGTTAAATGTTTTTAACTTTTTTGCAAAATATGAAAATAAATCTTTATTTCAGTAGCAAAAAAAAGAGAATTTCTTTTAAAAATTTAAGTAAAAAAGATAAGCGAAGAGTAAAAAATTCTCCAAATTTATTAAATAATTCAAATTTTATCTCATCGAGGTGGTTAAAATTTGACCATAAAAAAAGAAAATTTTGCATTTCTCATAAAAATGGTTTTAGTGTTTTAGCAACATTTGATAAAAAAATTGCCATAGATATGGAAATTTATAAAAAAAGAGATTTTATAAAAGTAGTTGATTTTTGTTTTGATAAAAATGAAAAAAAATATTTTTATAACTCATCAAACCAAAAACTTGCTTTTTATAAAATTTTTACAACCAAAGAGGCTATTATAAAACTTAAAAATTTAGGCTTTGAAAATTTTGAAGATATTAGCTATTTTGATAAAAATATAACCAAATTTCATATTTTATTGAATGGTTTTTTTATAACAATTGTATTTTAAATTTATAATATCTTTTTAAGCTGTTAAAAAGTATAATAATTTCACTATAATGATTAAGGAATAAATTAGTGAGAGAATTTGATATATTAGTAATTGGAGCTGGTCCTAGTGGAGCAATTTCAAGTTCCTTGCTAAACAAGTATGGTTTTAAAGTTTTATGCGTTGATAAAGAGAAATTTCCAAGATTTGTAATAGGAGAGAGTCTTCTTCCTTATTGTATGACCTTTTTAAAAGAGGCAAATTTATTAGAAATAGTTGAAAAAGCAGGGTTTCAGTATAAAAATGGCGCAGCTTTTAGTTGTGGAGATAACTACACTTATGTTGATTTTTGTGATAAATTTACACCTGGTTTTGGAACAACATTTCAGGTTAAAAGAGCCGATTTTGATAAGCTTTTAATAGAAGAAGTTCAAAATCAAGGTGTAAAAGTTGAGTTTGATACAGAGGTTCAAGATATTAAATTTCATCAAAACTTTTCCTTGGTAAAAACTCAAAATGACGAAATAAAGACTAAATTTATAGTTGATGCAAGTGGATATGGAAGAGTTTTGCCAAGACTTTTAAATTTAGAAGAAAAAAGCACACTAAGTAGCAAAAAAGCATATTTTACACATATTAAAGACAATATCTCTGAACCACTTTATGATAGAAATAAAATTCTAATAACAACTCATCCAAAAAATAAAGAGATTTGGTATTGGCTTATCCCTTTTAGTGATGGAACTTGCAGTATCGGTGTTGTTGCAGAAGATAGATATTTAAATATTGGATTGAATGATAAAGAAACTTTAAAAAAACATGTTTATGACGCGCCGATGTTAAAAAGACTTTTAAAAGATGCTCAGTGGCTTAAGGATGCAAGGACAATTGAAGGTTATTCTAAAAATGTTAGCAAGCTTTATGGTGATAAATTTATTCTTTTAGGAAATGCTGGAGAGTTTTTAGATCCTGTTTTTAGCAGTGGAATTACAATTGCTTTTAAATCAGCTAGTTTAGCCGCAAAGTGTATAAATAAAAAATTAAAAAATAAAAGTGTTGATTTTCAAAAAGAGTATGCTGATGAATTAATGCTTGGAGTAAATTGTTTTAGAACCTATGTTGAGGGTTGGTATAGCGGAATTTTTCAAGATGTGATTTACTCTAAAAATCAAAATTATGATATAAAAAGAAAAATAAGTTCAGTTTTAGCTGGTTATGCTTGGGACATGAACAACCCATTTGTTGTAAGATCAAATGAGGCATTAAAAGCTGTTTATGAGTATTGTTAGGATTTTAATTATGGCTATTTTTATTAGCGGATGTGCTATAAAATATGATGAAAATTTAAATTTAAATTTTTCTCAAAAATCTTTTAATTTAAATTGCAAAAATCAAAATTACATTATGATAGTTAATCAAAACGGTGAAAATTTTGCAATTTTTGATAGTATGATGACGCCAATATCTCAAAAACTTTTTAAAAATGGTAAATTCAAAAATACCAAATTTCTTCCACCTAGCTCAAAATTTGATGATTTATTTTTTTATACTCTTAAAATGATAAAAAAAAATATTTTAAATTTTGATTTTAAAGATAAAAAATTAAATTGTAAAGTGAATGAGTTTTGAAAATTTATATCTCAAAGCCGGCAATTTTAACAGGAATTGGTAATGAAAAAGATATAATTAATGCATCTTTAAATAATAAAACTTCACTGCATAAAGAAAGTTTTTTAAATAAAGAGTTTATGGTTTCTAAAATAAAAGAAAAACTTGAAAAAATTCCAAATTCATTTGATAGCTCAATGCACTCAAGAACTAATGAAATAGCACTTAATACAGTTTTGAAAATAAAAGATGAGATTAATAAAACTATAAAAAAATATGGAAAAAACAATATTGGAGTTGTTGTAGCTACAACAACAAGCGGTGTTGATGAAAATTTTAAGATTTTCAAAAAAGGGGAGTTTGATAGATCTAAATTTGAAATAGAAAAAAATGCACTTTATAATCCAAGTGAGTTTATAAAAACTCTTTTTGACTTAAATAATATAAGCTATACTATTTCTACTGCATGTACTTCTGGTCTTAAAGCTATAAATGAAGGTGTAAATTTAATAAAATCTGGTATTTGTAAAGCTGCTATTGTTGGTGGAGTTGATAGTTTAAATGCACTTACTTTGTTTGGTTTTGATAGTTTGTCTATTTTATCAGATGAAAAATGTATGCCTTTTTCAAAAGATAGAAAAGGTACAAATTTAGGCGAGGGTGCTTGTTTTATGCTGCTTGATAAAGAACAAGTAAGTCCATTTTTAATAAAAAGTTTTTCCAGCAATTGTGATGCTTTTCATATAACAACTCCAAGAAATGATGGCTTTTTTCAAGCAAAACTTATAAAAGATGCTCTAAAAACAGCAAATTTGAACGAAGTTGATTATATAAATCTACATGCAACTGGAACATTAGCAAACGATGAAATGGAGAGTAATGCGATAAATTTAACACTGCCAAATACACCAGCAAGTGGAATAAAACAAATAATTGGACATACTTTAGGTGCAGCTGGTGCGATAGAAATAGGAATTTGTCTAGAGCTTTTATCTGAGGAAAATATTTTACCTTTTCACAATATAGAAAAAATTGATGAAAATTTACCTAAATTTAATCTTTTAAAAACTCCAATTAAAAATAAAATAAAAAATGCTATGAGTTTATCTTTTGCTTTTGGTGGAGACAATGCTGCAATGATAGTAGGGCTAGAAAAATGAGTTTTGATATTAAAATAAATCAAAATTTAGAAAATTTATTACCTCATAGTGGGGTTATGATTTTAGTTGATGAGATGATTTTTGTAAGTGAAAGTGAAATTAAAACAAAAAGCGTTATTAAAGATTCTCCATTTTTAAGAAATGGTAAGTTTTATACTTATGGGTTAATTGAGATAATGGCACAAAGTCTTGGGTTATACAAAAGCTATCACGATAAAACAAATTCAAAAGATTTAGCATTTTTAATAGGATGTAGAAAATTTCAAATTTTTAAACCATTTTTAAAAATAGCGGATGAGGTATTAACATATGCAAAACTTTCAATGCAAGATGAGAGTGGATTTGGAGTTTATGATTGTGAGTGTAGTGTAGGGGATTTATTAATTGCAAAAGCAACTATTAGTGTGTTTAACCCAGATAAAGAAAAATTAGTGGAGATAAAAAATGCATAAAGTTTTAATAACTGGATCAAGCAGGGGTATAGGTGAAGAAATTGCTAGAAAGCTAAAAAATAGTGGCTATGAAGTTGTTTTGCATGGAAGAAGCAAGAGTGAAAAGCTATTAAGTTTAGCAGATGAATTAAAAGCTAGTTATATAACTTTTGATGTTTCTAACTACGAAGAGGCAAAAGAAGCTTTGAGTAAATTTCAAGAGCCATTTTATGGTATCGTCTTAAATGCAGGAATTACGAAAGATGGCACCTTTGCAGGGCTTAGTTACGATGAGTGGAAAAGTGTTATTGATACAAATTTAGGCAGTTTTTACAATGTTTTAAATCCACTTATCATGCCAATGGCAAGGGCTAAAAAAGGAAGAATTGTTGTTATTAGCTCAGTTAGTGGAGTTTTGGGCAATCGTGGTCAGAGTAACTATGCTGCAAGCAAAGCAGGCTTAATAGGTGCTGCAAAGTCTTTGGCGATTGAACTTGCAAGTAGAAATATAACTGTCAATGTTATCGCTCCTGGACTTATAGAAACTGATATGATAGATGAAAATTTGCCACTTGATGAGATAAAAAAGGCTATCCCTATGAGAAGATTTGGAAAAACAAAAGATATTAGTGGTTTGGTAAATTTTTTGTTAAGCGATGAGGCAAGCTATATAACAAGGCAAGTCGTTGGTGTAAATGGTGGAATGATATAAAAGGATAAAAATGAGAAGAGTTTTTGTAACAGGATATGGACTAATTACGGCTTTTGGAAAATCATGGCAAGATAATAAAATAGCTTTAGAAAAAAAAGAAAATGCCGTTAAAATTATGAATGAGTGGGATAAATATTCTGATTTAAATACTCGTCTTGCAGCTCCTATTTTAAATTATACTCATCCTAAGAATTGGACTAGAAAACAAACTAGAAGTATGGGAAGAGTTAGTGAATTTAGTGTTGAGGCAAGCTCTATGGCTTTTGATATGGCAAAACTAGGAGATGAAATCAAAGATGGAAGAATGGGTGTTGCTAGTGGCTCAAGTACAGGAAGTACTGATGCAGTTGCATCTATGGCAAGGCTTTTGTTAGAGGGTGGAAGTGATTGCAATGCAAATACATATATAAAAATGATGCCTCACACCACCGCTGCAAATATTGCTCTATTTTTTGGATTAAAAGGTAGGATTATTCCAACAAGTTCAGCTTGCACCTCAGCAAGTCATGCTATTGGATATTCGTTTGAAGCCATTAAATATGGACTTATTGATATGATGATAGCAGGTGGTGCTGAGGAGCTTTGCCCAAGTGAAGCTTATGTTTTTGATACTCTTTATGCAACAAGCACAAAAAACAGCACGCCAAATTTAACTCCTTGTCCTTTTGACAAAGATAGAGATGGTTTGGTGCTTGGAGAAGGTGCTGGTTTTTTGGTGCTTGAAAGTGAAGAGAGTGTTAAAAAAAGAGGGATTGTGCCAATAGCTGAAGTAGTTGGATTTGGTAGTACAAGTGATGGTACTCATATAACTCAGCCAAATCCAAATACAATGAAAGAAGCTATGGCTTTAGCTTTAAAATCAGCAAATTTAAACCCCAAAGACATAAAATACATCAATGCCCACGCCACAGCTACAACTCTAGGTGATATTGCTGAAAGCAAAGCAACAAATGAGCTTTTTGGTGAAAATATTGCAATTTCTAGCACAAAAAGTTATTTAGGGCATACTCTTGGAGCGTGCGGTGGAATAGAGGCAATTTTTAGCATTGAGATGATGAGACAAAATTTATTTTATCCAACGATAAATTTAAATAATATTGACGAGAAGTGTGCAAAATTAAACTATTTAATGGATATAACAAATATCAAAACTGATTATGTTATGAGTAATAATTTTGCATTTGGTGGTGTAAATACAAGTCTGATATTTAAAAAAATATTTTAAAGGATAAAAATGAACAAGATTTTTTTAATAGTATTTATTATATTTAATTTTTTAAATGCTAAAGACTTAATTTTTTATCACGATATAAAAGAGGCGTTAAATTCAAAATTCGCAAAACAATATTTAAAAAATGATGTAGATTTTGAATTTTATAATAATAAAACATTGGATGATGAGCAACTAAAAATATCAAAAGCAACCAGTAGATATAGAAAAATTTATGATACTTTAAAAAAAGAACATGTTTTACTAGATAAAGACTATAAAACTTCATGCCAATACGCTTTTATAGCAGTCTTGAAGGCTTTTGAAGAAAAAGCAAAAATAGAAAATAAAGCAAAGGTTATAAATTTACAAGGAAATTTTAAAAATCAATTATATAATTCAAAAGATAAATTTCAATGTGCAGTTGGTAAATTTGTAACAACAGTTTCACTGCAAGGAAATTTAAAATAAAGGAGAAAAAATGAAAAAGTTAGTCTTAGCTATTTTTATAGCTTTTGGTTTTACAAATTTGAGTGCAAAAGATAAGATTTTATATCTTCCAATTAGCGATGTTTTAAACTCAAAAGAGGCAAAAGAAGCACTTGATCCAAACATAAAACTAAGTTTTGGAAGCGGAACAAAAGCAAATATTATTGCCAAAAATTTGCAAGCAAATAAAAAAACAAACTCTGTAAATAAAAGTGATGAAGAAGCTTGTAAATGGGTACTTTTATCTGCTTTAAAAACTTTTCAGGATAGAGCCGTAAAAGAGGGTGGAACAAAAGTTGTAAATTTAACAGGATATTTTAAAAAACAACCTTATGACTCAAAAGATAAATTTCAATGCGCAGTTGGTTCTATAATGGCAGGAGTGACATTAAGAGGAGATATTGCTAAGTGATAAAATTTGATATTTGTGATATTAAATTTTGCGATGATAAAAGCGGTTTTAATTTAGAAGGATTAAAACCGCTTGAAAAAAGACGCCTTGGAAATGCAGCAAAGTCTATCTTTACAGTTTTAAATGGTCTTGAAATTGATGATGATTTAGCATTTATTTTTTCATCAAGCCAGGGTGAGTTTTCAAGATGCATATCTCTTTTAAAAGAGCTTAGTATAGATAATTTTGTATCTCCAACATCGTTTTCTTTATCTGTTTTAAACTCTGGTCTTGCAACTTTTGGTATTATGAAAAAAGCAAATTCTCCTATTTTTGCTATAAGTTCAAAATTTGTCGTGCGTGATGCTTTTGCTTGTGCATATTCAAAGCTTAATGAGTTTGAAAAAATTTGTGTTGTTTGTTATGAGGAAGTGCCATTTAAAGATAGTTTTATTTGTGCTGGTTTTATGGTTAAAAAAGGAGATGGTTTTCTTATAGATTTGGATAAATTAAAAAACTATGAAATAGAGGATTTGAAAAAAAATTTAAGGACTCAACTGTGAAAGTTGTTAGCGTTGGATTTTTATTCTTGTTGTTTGGCATTATTTGTTTATTTGGAAATTTGATTTTTATTCCAATAATTTTACTAAATTTACAAAGATTTAGAGTTGTTAAAAATTTTAGTAGATTTTTAGTGAGAATTTCATGGAATTTTTTCTTAAAATGTACTGAGATTTTTGGCTATCAAAGTTCTAATTATCATATTTTGCAAAATCTTAATGGATTAAATTCTATGATAATTTGCAACCATCCATCTTTGCTTGATGTTGTATTTTTTTTAGCAAAAGTAAAAAATGCAAATTGCGTGGTTAAAAAAGAGCTTAAAAAAAATATATTTTTATATCCAGCGATTAAGGTAAGTGGATATATCTTAAATGATGATTTATTTTTAGAAAATAGCATCAAATCTTTAAAAAGTGGAGAGAGTTTGATTGTTTTTCCAGAAGGAAGTAGAACAAAAGATGAAATTCTGATGCATAAAGCCGCTTTTTTTATCGCTATAAAAGGTGCTAAGAACTTAATAATCACAACTTTAACTATGAATCCAAGGTCTTTAAAAAAAGGCCAAAAATGGTATGAGACCCCAAAAATAAAGGTAAAATACGACTTTAAAATAGACAGTGAGATTGATTTGGAAAAATTTTATGCTAACAAACCAGATACTTTAAGAGTTAGAATTCTTACACAAGAAATTAATAAATTTTATAAAAAGGAGTTTAAATGATAGAAGAAACCAAAAATTTTATAATCAATTGCCTAAATTTAGAAGATATGAAGGCTGATGATATAGGAGATGAAGAGCCTTTGTTTAATGATGGTTTAGGACTTGATAGCGTTGATGCTTTAGAGCTTGGCTTAGGAATTTCAAAAACATATAGAATTACCTTGGATCCAAAGAGTTCTGATTTAAAAGAAATTTTTAAAAATCCTAAAAATTTAAATGAATTTATAGAAAAAAATAGGAAAGACAGATGAATAAAGATGAAATATTTGAAATTCTAAAGAAAAACTTAATAGAGCTTTTTGAAATCGATGAAAAGCTTATTAGGCTTGATGCAAAAATTTATGAAGATTTAGATATTGATAGTATTGATGCGATTGATTTAATAGACAGTATAAAGAAAAAAACAGGCTATAGGCTTGAACCAAATGATTTTAAAAATGTTCGCACACTTGGAGATATTGTTGAAGCAGTCGCAAGCAAGGCTCTTTAATCAAATAATATTGACTTTTTTTAGTGTAATTTATCCATTTGGAGTAGTTTTTAAAAGTGAGTTTTTACCTATAATAGCACTTTTTTTAGCTGTGCTTTGGAGTATAAAAGCGTATTTTGATAAAAATAATAGCTATTTTTTAATAGCTATGTGTTTTATTTTGGTCTCGTTTTTTAGAAATTTTGCTTTTTTTTATCCGGTTTTAGTAAATTTATTTATGTTTTTTTTGTTTTTTAATAGTTTAAAAAGTGAAAGCATAATAACGAAATTTGCTAAAATAAAAAACCCAAATCTTCCAAAGGAGGCTTTAATTTACACAAAAAATTTGACTAAAATTTGGTGTGTGTTTTTTACTATAAACGGCTTTTTAAGTTTGATATTGTTTTTTATAGATAAAAATATTTGGGCTATTTATTGTGGTTTTATAAGTTATGTTTTGGTTGGTATGTTGTTTTTTGGAGAAATTTTATTTAGAAAGGTTTTTATAAAAGGTGTTTAGTAAAGAGCTTTATTTTATTTTAGAAGAAAAAAGTTTAAAAGAAGTATTTGCATTATCTGCTGCTTTTTCAAAATGGTTAAATGACAATAAAATAAAAGAAATTTCAATAAATTTAAATAACATTTATGAATTTTTTATAGCCTTTTTTGGTACCTGCAATGCTAAGGTAAAATGTTTTATAAATGCAAACGAAGGATATGTTTTAAACGATGTTGATTTTGCAAAGATAGATTTAGTTCACACGCAAGATAAGTTTTTATTAGATGAAAATTTTGAATTTTTTGTTAAAACATCAGGAAGTAGTTCAAAAAGTAAAAATATAAAAAAAACTTTTTCTCAAATGATTAATGAGGCTAAAGCTTTAGACAAATTTTTAAATTTAAAAGAAAAAACTTTTTTTTCAAGTGTGCCACATTTACATCTTTTTGGACTCACTTTTAGAGTTTTTTTACCTCTCATAAGTGGTGGAAAAATTTATTCAACAACCTTAAATTATCCAGAAATTATGCAAAAAATAAATTTTAAAAATGGTATTTTTATAACATCACCAACTATTTTAAAAGCTATTTATAGACACAATAATTTACCAAATTTAGCCCAAATTTCACTTATGATAAGTGCTGGATCAAAATTAAATGACGATCTTAGAAAAAACCTTATTTCAAAATACAATATAAAAATTATGGAAATTTATGGAAGTAGTGAAACTGGTGTAATTGCTAGAAAATTTGAAGATGAATTCGAAATTTTTGACGAAGTTGAAATTTGCACCAAAGAAGATGATAGGTTTTTTATTAATTCTATGTGGTGTAAAGATTTTTTAAGTAACGATGTTGGTAAAGTTGATGGGAAAAAACTTATTTTGAGTGGCAGATTGGATAGAATAGTTAAGCTAAATGATGTGCGTTTTAACCTTGATGATGCTGAAAATTTGTTAAAAACTCATGAGTTTATAAGCGATGCAAAATGTGGAATTTTAGATAATGATAATAGAGTTTCTACTATTATAACTTTGAGCGATATTGGAAAAAAAGCATTTTTAAAAGGTGGAAAAAAGCTTATTGTGGATGAACTAAAGGCTCTTAGCAAAAACGATTTTAAAACAAATTTAAGACATTTTAAAATAATAGAAGAAATTCCTTATAATGAAAATGGAAAATTTAAAAAAGACGATTTTTTAAATATTTTCAAAACTTTTAAACCACCTTTTATTAAAAAAATAACCGATAAAAAAATAGATGAAAACTCATCTTTATTTGAGTTTGAAATTTACACAAGTGAAGAGTCTTTTTTTTATGAAGGACATTTTAATACATTTCCAATAACTCCTGGATTTATTGAAATAGGCTTTATATACGATGCTTTAGAAAGTTTAGAGTTTAATATAGATATGATAAAAACAATTGAAAATATTAAATTTACAGCACTTCTTAGACCTTTTGAAAAAGTTATATTAACAATTAAAAAAGATAAAAATATTTTTAATTGTCAGATAAAAGGAGATAAAATTTATGCTAGTGCAAGAGTTAAATTTGAAGATAAGAAAGATTAAGATTTGAATAAAATTTGTTTTTTGATACCATATTATAATCATCCAGCAAAGATTTCAAAGCTATGCAAAATTTTAAAACAATATAATTTGCCAATTATTTTAGTTGATGATGGAAGTAGTGATAATTTTAATTTTGAAACATTAGATATTGAGGTTTTAAAACATGATAAAAACAAAGGAAAAGGTGCTGCTTTAAAAACAGGGTTTAATTATGCTATAAAAAATGACTATACTCACGCTTTTCAAATAGATGCAGATATGCAGCATGATTTAAGTAAAATAGATGAATTCTTAGAAATTTATAAAAATAATAAAGATATTGTAATTTGTGGTTATGGAAAATATGATCAAACAGCTCCAAAAGCAAGAGTTTATGGTAGAAAAATCACCAACTTTTGGGCTTTTATAAATACCTTCGGAGGACATTTTAAAGATTTAATGATAGGTATGAGAATTTATCCATTAAATGAGGAAGTTTTTAAAAAAACCAAGTCAAATAGGATGGAATTTGACATAGAAGTTTTGATTAATTATTTTAAATTTGATTATAAATTCGCTTGGGTTGAGGTTATGATAAATTATGAAAGTATTTCACATTTTAAAATGCTTAGAGATAATATTTTAATAAGTAAAATGCATGCAAGATGTTTTTTTTCACTACCAAAGTTTTTATTTAAAAGGCTAAAAAATGCCTTGGTATAATCAAAAAGAAAAAGGAACTATTTTTTTACTGAAAATAACATTTTATTTAGTAAAGTTTTTTCCTAGTTTTTTACTTAAACCGATTATTTTTTTTATTAGTTTAATATATTTTGCACTTAGCAAAGATGAAAGAAACAATATAGAAAATTTTTATAAAAACTTAAAATATGATAATGTAAATTTAAAAATAATTTTTTCAAATTTTTATAATTTTTCACTTAGTATCACAGATAAAATTGCTGTTTGGATTGGAAAAATCAAATTTGAAAATATAGTGTTGGAAAATGAAGAAGATCTTTTAGAAAAACTTGTTTTGCCTAAAAATGGTTCAATAATAATTGCAAGTCATTTTGGTAATGTTGAAATAGCAAGGGCATTAAGCGATAAAAAACATAATGTAAAATTAGCAATTTTAGCTCATACAAAAAATATGCTTAAATTTAATTCTTTAATAAATGAGATAAGCTCTAAAAAAATAGAAATTTTTGAAGTTAAAGATTTAGATATTGACAAGATGATTAAGCTTGATAATTTTTTACAAAATGGTGGGCATTTATGTATTATGGCTGATCGGGTGCCGATTAATTCAAACAGAGTTCTAAGAGTTAATTTTTTAGGAAGAGATGCTTTGTTTCCAACTGGGGCGTTTGATTTAGCATATCTTTTAAAATGCCCTGTAAATTTACTTTGGTGTATAAAAAAAGATGGAATTTATCATGTAAAAGTAGATGAAATTTCAAAAAAAATAGAAAAAAAAGAGATAAAGCAAAATTTGGAAAAATATGTAAAATTATTGGAACAAAATTGTAAAAAATTTCCAAGTATGTGGTTTAATTTTTATGATTTTTGGAGTAAAGATGATAAAAAAAGTTTACAAAAATAGAGTTGAGTTTTACGATGTAGATAGCTTAAATGTTGTTTGGCATGGAAATTATGTTAAATTTTTAGAAGTTGCAAGATGTAATTTTTTGAAGGATATTGGATATGACTACATAAAGATGAAAAACGATGGTTTTGCATATCCAATAGTTAAAATGGACTTTAAGTTTATCAATCCATTATTCTTCGGTGATGAGTTTAAAGTAGAAATTGCTCTTTTAGAGATAGAGAGTTTTTTAAAGTTTTCATATCTCATCAAAAAAGACACTCTTAAAATTTGCAAAGCGACAACCTCGCAAGCTTGTATTGATATAAAAAATATGCAAACTTGTTATGCTCCACCACAAGCTTTAAAAGAAATAATCAAAGGTATATCATGAAAAAAATTTTTTTAATATTAGTTTTTTTAGTAAATTCTTACTCAAGCGATGAAGAAAGACTTAAAAATATGATTAAAATTGGCAATATAAGTGGAGATTTTA
Organism: Campylobacter ureolyticus; assembly: GCF_013372225.1. Taxonomy (NCBI): domain Bacteria; kingdom Pseudomonadati; phylum Campylobacterota; class Epsilonproteobacteria; order Campylobacterales; family Campylobacteraceae; genus Campylobacter; species Campylobacter ureolyticus. The sequence goes on from NZ_CP053832.1 coordinate 334,599, forward strand.
ATCAAACTAAAGTTTTAACATCTTTTAAAAATCCAATAAAAAGCGAAGGTGTTTTTAAAATTTATGATAAAACTTTTGAACAAAATACTACTAAGCCTTTTAAAGCAAGTATAAAAGTTAATAAAGATGGAGTTTTTGAGTATAAAGATGGTAATTTCATCAAAATTAATTCAAATTTTGATGAAGAGCTTTTTTTAAATATTTTTACTTTAAATTTTGATAAATTAAAACAAAATTTTGATTATAAATTAGAGTTTGAAGATGGCTGGAGAGTGATATTAAAACCAACTGGTATAATGGCAAAAATTTTTAAAAACATAGAAATTTATGGCAAAAACCATGTGAAAAAAATAATTCTCAATGAATCAAATGGCGATCAAACTATATACAATTTTTTTAATATAAAATGAAAAAAAATATATTTTTTATAATAACTTTTATATTTTTTTCTGCAAGTATTGTTTTAAATATTCATAAAATCAAAACTGATTTTTTTTCACTTTTAGATATTGACACGTCATCATATAAAACAGCTGCAATTAAAAATTTGCAAAATTCTACTAAAAATACTTTTAGTATTTTAGTAAAAGATAAAGATAATGCTCATAAAATAAGCGAATTAGCAATATCATCAAATTTATTTAAAAAAAATACAATTGATTTGGATCGAATTTTTGATTTAAAATTGGTGCTATTTAATAATTTAAAAGATTTAAAAGATGGAGTTTTTTTTGAAAATTCAATTAAGAAATTGTATTTGCCAAGTTCAAATTTAAAAGATGATTTTTTTTCAATGATTAATTTCCCAAAATTAATAAATGCTGATTTTGACATCCAAACAGGATTTTTAAAAACAAAAAATTATTATTTGTTAAGTTATAATTTAAAAGATGATTTTAACCAAGAAGAACTTTTAAATTTTTATAAAAATATTAAAAATTTTAATGAAGTTTATGTAAGCTCATCTCAAATTTATAGTTTGCATTCTAAAATTTCAGCACAAAAAGAAAGCTCAATTTTTGGTGTAGTTTCACTTATTTTAACAGGAATTTTTATATATTTTGCATTTGGTAATTTTAGAGCTTTTTATATTATATTTGTAGTGATTTTTTCTCTTGTGTGTGGGCTTGGAATGAGCTTAGTGTTGCTAGATGAATTAAGTTTTTTATCTCTTGTTGTATCAACTAGCTTAATTGGGCTTATTGTTGATTTTACGATGCACTTTTTGAGTGCAAATTTAAATAGGCCTTGTAAAAAAAATAGTATAAAATCTCTTAGAAATTTATTTTTAACAGCCCTTTTTATTACAGCTTTTGGTTATGCTTTATTTTTTCTTTCACCAATGAAGTTTTTACATCAAATAGCCTGTATTTCAATTTTTTCTTTGATATTTTCATTTTTGATTACTTATTTTAAATTTGGAGATTTTGTTGAAAACGCAGTTTTTAAAAATAAAATTTTTTTTAGAAGTGTTTTTGAAAAATATATTTTTATATTAAGCAACACTAGCTTAAATTTTAAATTTAGTATTATTATATTTATTTTGATGTCGCTATTCATATATTTTTTAAATCCAAATTTAAAAGATAATGTTAAAGAGTATGCAAATTTACCTGCGACCCTGATGAATGATACAGTTATTTTTGCTAAAGAGCTTAATATAAAAAGTGATTTTATTTTAGTCGATAAAGAATTTTCTTTTGATTTAGTTAAAAACTTAGAGTCTAAAAATTTAATTAAAGATCCTTTATATATAACAAATTTTATAAACGATGAAAAAACTCAATTATTGATAAAAAATCAGTTTGAAATGGCAAAAAACGACATAAACACATTGAATTTATATACTGATTTAGGATTTGATGAAAAAGATATTTTAGGTGAATTTGATAAAGTTATAAATGAAAAAATACTTTACTATAATGATATATTTGAAATTTTAAATTTAAATTCAAATCAATTTTTTATAGAAAATAAGGAGATAATAAAAGCTTCAAATTTTATAAAAAATGATGAATTTTATAGTATTTTAAAAACTTTCAATGCAGATTATGTAGATTATTTAAGCGATATTAATGAAAATTTAAATTTAGTTAAATTAGATGCTATTTTTATAAAAATATTTGGTTTTATTGTAGCTTTTATAGCTCTTGCCATTTTTCTAAATATTAAAAACTCATTTTTTATAGTATATTACATAATTTTTAGTTCGGTAATAGCTGCATTTATTTTCACAATTATTGGTAAAAATATAGATATTTTTGCAATATTTGGATTTATTTTGGCAAGTGCAGCAGGAATTGACTATATGCTTTTTGCTTTTAATTCTTATCTTGATTTTACAAAAAGAGTTTTTGGCATAGTAACAGCTAGCTTTACATCAATTCTTTCATTTTTTATGCTTTCATTTAGCAATACTTCTGCGGTTTGTAGTTTTGGACTAAGTGTAAGTTTAAATTTATTAATTGTATCTATAATAAGTTCATATATTGCTATAAAAATTAATAAAAAAGGCAAAATAAATGGATGAAATTTATCTCATATCTCATACACAAAATCAAGCAGTTAAAAATTTAAAAGTTTGTGAAATAGAGTTTTTAAAATTTAGTGTTGATTTAAGTAAATTTGAAGCTTTAGTCATTACTTCAAAAAACTCTATTGAAGCCTTAAAATTTAACAATATAAAAAAAGTAAATTTGAAAGTTTTTGGTATAGGTGATGGTTCGACAAAAGAAGCTTTAAAATATGGATTTAGTGATATTTATACAGCGAAAAATTCTCACGGAAATGAATTTGCAAATGAAATAGCTTCTTTTTTAAAAGGTAAAAAAACTCTATTTTTAAAAGCTGAAAAAACAGTTTCAGATGTTGGTGGAATCCTTATTAAAAATGGAGCAATTCTTACAAAAATAACTGCATATAAAAATAATTTTTTAAATTTAGATGAAAGCTTAAAGCCACCACTTGGAAGTATTTTGATATTTAGCTCTCCTTCAAATGTAGAAGGTTTTATAAAAAACTTTGGAAAAATAGATGAAAGCTATAAAGTAGTTGTGATTGGAAATGCTACTGCAAAGCTTTTATCATCTCACAAAAATTTAATCATTTCAGAAAAACAAAGTATAGATGAGTGCCTAAATTTAGCTAAAAATTTAATAAATCAGTAAACGCAACTATTTTTTAAGTATTTTTTTGTTATAATTTCTTTGCCTGAGTGGATCGACAGCGTTAAAAATGAGGGTCCAACACTAATAGTATGGCGAAGATGTGAGCTTTTGGTGCGATGTGATTTTGTTTGAGCTTAAAAAAGTGAGAATTTGCAACCTAAAAAAAGCTCCTATTTGCAAGATTGGCTTTTATAGGGCCGAATCTAAAACTATGCATCGACCACTTGGGTTTTACTAAATTTATGGAGCTTGGTTTGAATATTTTAATTATTGGAAATGGTGGGCGTGAGTATTCGATAGGTTTAAAACTTAAAAAAGAAAAAATTGTAAATAAGATATATTTTGCCCCAGGAAATGGTGCCACTATAAATTTAGGTGAAAATGTTGAAATAGACGATTATGAAAAATTAGCAAAATTTGCTGTAGATAACAACGTTGATCTTACAATCGTAGGACCTGAAATGCCTCTTGGCAAAGGCGTTGTTGATATTTTTAAAAAACACAACTTAATTATTTTTGGACCTAGCAAGGCTGCTGCTAGACTTGAGACAAGTAAATCTTACATGAAAGATTTTTTACAAAAATACGACATAAAAACTGCAAAGTATTTAAGTAGCAGTAATTATGATGAAATTTCAAAATTTATAGATAAAATGGATGGTAAGATTGTTGTAAAGGCAGATGGATTGTGTGCTGGAAAAGGCGTGATAATAGCAAGCAGCAAAGATGAAGCAAAAAACGCAGCAAAAGAGATGCTTGATGGCAAAAGTTTTGGTGATGCTGGAGAAAAAGTTGTAGTTGAAGAGTTTTTAGATGGCTTTGAGCTAAGTTTTTTCGCAATTTGTGATGGTAAAAATTTTGTAAGTTTGCCAGTAGCTCAAGATCATAAAAAACTTCTTGACAAAGATGAGGGGCCAAATACTGGTGGAATGGGTGCTTATGCTCCAACTCCTCTTGCAACAAAAGAATTAATAAACAAGATAGAAAATGAAGTTGTAAAACCTACTTTAAGTGGTATGCAAAAAGAAGGTTCTCCATTTTGTGGAGTACTTTTTGTGGGGATTATGGTTGTTGATAATAAGCCTTATGTTTTGGAATTTAATGTTAGATTTGGTGATCCTGAGTGTGAGGTTATAATGCCTTTGATAGATGGAAATTTAAGTGAAATTTTATATGAAGCAGCAGTTGGAAGATTAAAACCGATAAGTTTAAAAGATCAATTTGCAGTTGGTGTTGTGGTGGCAAGCCAGAATTATCCATATAAAAGTTCACCTGAAAAACTTATAAAAATAGAAGAAATACCTGAAAATTCTCATATTTGCTACGCAGGGGTAAGTTCTAAAAATAGGGAGCTTTATGCAGATGGCGGTAGGGTTTTAGTTTGTGTTGGAAAAGGCGATACCATAAAGCAAGCTACTAAAAATGCTTATGAACTCTGCAAAAAAATAAAATTTGATGGCATGCAGTATAGAAGTGACATAGCCTATCAGGTGAATAAATGAATGATGAAGTAAGTCTTGCTTCATTTGGCAAAAGATCATTTGCTTTTTTAATAGATGAGCTTATAGTATCTTTTTTGATAATAATTATATTTTATAATCAAATTTTAAATGCCTCAACACCTGAAGATATTGCAAATCTTGCACCTCTTTTTTTGGTGCCTCAAACTGTGATAAGACTTATTTACCACACTTTTTTTATCTATTATTATGGCGCTACTCTTGGCAAAAAGGCTTTAAAGATAAAGTGTATAAACCAAGATAAAGAAAATCCTAGCTTTTGGGCATCGCTTTCAAGAGCCTTAGTTAGATTTTTTAGCGAGGCGATTTTTTATTTAGGTTTTGCTTGGGCTTTTTTTGATCCTTTAAGACAAACTTGGCACGATAAAGTAGCTAAGACTTTGGTGGTAAATGTTGAATAAAAGAATATTTTTTTTAATCTTTTTTATAATTTCATCTGTTTGTGCCAATGTCCAGGATGTAGAGTTTTTAGCAGATAATGTAAAAAAAGTTGATACAAAAACCCATGCAAATGGAAATGTTATAATGTATTCAAAAGACTATTTAGTAACTTCTGATATGGCTATTTATGATGAAAAAAATGAAATTGCTGAGTTTTTTGGAAATGTAAATTTACTTAAAGGCAAAAACGAAACCTCAAAAACAACTTATCTAAAGTTAGATTTAAAAAATAAAGAAAATTTTGCCAAAGAAAATTTTATGATGGATAAAGAAGCTGAGATTTGGATGCAAAACAAAACAAGTTGTACCGATCAAAAATACTACCGAACAAAAAACTCAGTTGTTTCAAGCTGTAATATAGAAAATCCTGATTGGAAGATAAAATACACTAGTGGAAAATTAAATAAAGAAACTAAATTCTTACATCTTTTCAATCCTGTTTTTTATGTAGGAAATGTTCCAGTTTTGTATCTTCCATACTTTGGTTTTCCAACTGATAAAACAAGAAGAACAGGGCTTTTAATACCAGAAGTTGGCTATATCTCAAAAGAAGGTTTTTACTATAAACAACCAATTTATTTTGCCCCTTATGAGAGTTGGGATTTACAACTTGACCCACAGGTTAGATCAACTCGTGGATTTGGAATTTATGCTACTTTTAGATTTGCTGATTCGCCTTATTCTTATGGAGAGATTAGAGGTGGGGTTTTTGATAATTTTAAAAGAGCGCAAGAAAGATTAGAGTATAAAAACGAAAAACATCATGGATATGAGTTTGACTACGATAGAAGCAAGCTCTTAGGATATTTAGTAAATGGAGAGTTTAAAGAAAATTTATGGATTAGATTTACTAATATAAATGATGTGGAATATTATGATTTAAAAGAAAAAAGTGGAAGCGAAGAAGATGGGGACTCGCTTGCTACTTCAAAGCTTAATTACTATCTAACTACTGATGAGCACTATTTTGGAGCTTATGCAAGATATTATATCGATACTGATAAGTTAAATAGTAAAAATCATTTTAAAAACGATGATACCTTGCAAGAGCTTCCAACTTTGCATTATCACAAATTTACAAATTCTGCTTTTTTGGATAATTTGCTTTATTCAGCTGATTTTAAAGCTCATAATTACACTAGAAAAGTTGGTGTTACGGCCAAACAATATGAGTTTAATTTACCACTTGTTTTTACAACTCCACTGCTTAATGATTGGTTAAATTTCAAATTTGCAGAAGCACTTTATGCAACTCATATTGACTATAGTAAAAATTACATATATCAAAATGGTGAATTTTACAAAGACAAAAGTAGCGATTATGTAAATAACTACCATAAATTTTCTCTTGGTACAGACATTGCAAAATCGTATGAAAGCTATTTTCATACGATGAATTTAGATCTTTCATACTTGATTCCAGGATATCAAAGTGGCGATATAAATCAAAGATTGTTTAAAGAATTTAAATATAACTATGATAAAGATAAAAATATTGTAAATAGCAATGCCTTAAAAGATATGTCTAATAGACTTTATTATGAAGATAATTTTTTGGGCGAGCTAGGCAAAGACTATACTCAAAGAAATTTAATGGCAAATTTTACAGAGTATCTTTATAATAAAAATGGTCGTAAATTTCTTCGTCACTCAGTAAAACAAAAATATGATTTTGAAGATAAAGAATTTGGAAATTTAATTCATAGGCTTGATTTGTACTTTTCAAATGGTTTAAATTTGGGTAATAAATTTGAATACTCAAATGAAAATAAACGCTTTGAAAAAGTTCAAAGTTATGCTGGATACTCAGACAAGACTTTTAGTGCCAGACTTTCTCACTCGTATGAAAATATAAAAAGATTTGAAAAATACGATAAAGACAATTATTTGATTTTAGATACATCTTTAAATTTGCCATATTTTTACAAGCTTTTTGCTAAATATGAGTATGATTTGGAGCGTTCATATAGTAAAATGTGGCGTTTAGGTCTAACTCGCAATAGAAAATGCTGGAATTACACATTTGTTTATCAGGAGGATTTAGAGCCAAGAACTTCAAGTAATTTTGACTATAAAAAAGCAAATAGAAAAAGAGCATTTTACTTTTTTATAAATTTTTATCCTTTTGGTGGTGTTGGATATGATGTATCAAAAAATACAGATTATGATAAAGATATATCAAAATGATAATTCCAAGAAAAAATCTAATTTTTAAAGATCAGATTGAGGCAGCAAAGGCACTGTATGATATCTTGCCAGTTGATGATATGCTAAGAACAAAGCCATTAATAATTGCGCCATCTTTGGCTTCGGTTTTATTAGTCGATGAGCTTGCAAAAATGCTAAAACTTAACTATGAGTTTTTATTTACCGAAAAAATTTACTCTCCATTAAATAAAGACTGCGTTATAGGCATGGTTAGTGAAACAGAAGAAATTGTTTATCTAGAAGAGCTTGTTAATTCATTTAATATTAGCATGGATTATGTTTATGGAGAGGCAAATAGAAAATATGAAGAAAGTATTTTAAAAAATATTTATAAATATAGAAAAGGAAAATTAATACAAAGTTTTCAAAATAGAGATATTTTACTTTTAGATGAAGGTTGTGAGTCAGGCGTTACAGCTTTGGTTTGCTTAAAGTCAATTATTGGTTTAAATCCAAAGTCTTTGAGTTATGCAACACCACTTATAGCAAGTGATATGGTGGCAAATTTAAACTCAATGGTAGATCAAATTTACACAGTTAGAAACATTACAAATTTTGTAAATGTTGATTTTTATTACGAAGAAAAGATTGAGTTATCACCACAAAAAATTATTTCTATTTTAGAGACAAGTCCGTATTATTTACCGTTACAAAAAGAAGGAGAAGAAACATGCGTTATAGAGTAGATATAAATAACAATTTAGAAATTTATGATGTTGATAAGGTTGCAAAACAAGCTTCAGGGGCTGTTTTATTACAAATTAAAAATGCAGTTGTTTTAGCAACTGTTGCAAGAGAAGATGAAAAAGTAGAAGGAGATTTTTTACCTTTAACTGTTTCATATATAGAAAAACAATACGCAGCAGGAAAAATTCCTGGTGGTTATATTAAAAGAGAGACTAAACCAGGGGATTTTGAAACACTTACTTCAAGGATAATTGATAGAAGTTTAAGACCGCTTTTTCCAAAAGGATATGCTTATCCTACCCAAATAGTTGTTTTTGTTTTATCGGCTGATAGCGAAGTTGATTTACAAGTTATGGCACTAAATGCAGCAAGTATGGCGCTGTATCTAAGTGATATTCCTGTAGATGCACCAGTTTGTGGTGTTAGAGTTGCTATGATAGATAATGAGTTTGTTTTAAACCCTACAAATAAAGAACTCGATAAGAGTGTCTTGGATCTTTATGTTGCAGGTGTTAAAGATGAGCTTTTAATGATAGAAATGCGCTCAATCCCGCAAAAAAATGATAAAAAAGAAATTTCCAACGATCCACTTGATGCTTTAAATTTTACTCCAAATCAGAATATGAATGAATTTGATGAAGAATTGATGGTAAAGGCTATAGATTTTGCTGGAAAAGCCATATTAAATGGAAGTCAAATTTATGAAGATACCTTTAAAGATGCTAGAAAAACTAAATTGGATTTGGAGTTAAATCCAGAAATGGAAGATGAGGAGATAGCTAAATTTATTGATGAAAATTATAAAGATGAGGTTAAATTTGCTATAAACCAAATGGCAAAAAGCGAAAGAGCAACCGAGCTTAATAAAATAGTCAAAAAAATATCAAATGGTGAAATGGCACTAAATTTGGATTGGAAAGAAGAAGTTATTTCAACTGTTTTAAACAAATACAAAAGAAAAATCGTAAGAAGTCAAATTATAAATGAAAATGTTAGGGCTGATGGAAGAGGTCTAAAAGAAATTAGACCAATAAGCATTGAAACAAACATTCTCCCAAGTGCTCATGGAAGTTGTCTTTTTACAAGAGGGCAAACACAAGCCTTGGTGGTTGCGACACTTGGCAGTGAAAATGACGCTCAAGTAAGCGATGTTTTAACCCAAAGTGAACCACTAAGTGAGAGATTTATGGTAAATTATAATTTCCCAGGATTTAGTGTTGGCGAAGCAAGCCCTTTAAAAAGTCCTGGAAGAAGAGAACTTGGTCATGGAAATTTAGCTAAAAGAGCTTTAGCCCCAAGTGTTGATTTAGAAAATGCAGAAGTTATAAGGCTAGTTAGTGAAATTCTTGAAAGTAATGGATCTAGCTCTATGGCAACAGTTTGTGGGGGATCTTTAGCTCTAAGAGCAGCTGGAGTAAATACCTATAAGTTAGTTGCAGGAATTGCAATGGGGCTTATATTCGAAGATGGAAAACATGCTATTTTAAGCGATATTATGGGGCTTGAAGATCATGATGGAGATATGGATTTTAAAGTTGCTGGTTCACTTGATGGTATAACTGCTCTTCAAATGGATATAAAGCTTGGCGGAATTAGCCTTGATGTTTTAAAAGAAGCTCTTTATCAGGCAAAAGAGGGAAGAGAACATATATTAAATTTAATGAATGAAGCTGATCTTAAAATAAAGGTAAATGATGAAATTTTGCCTAAAACTGAAATTTTTAATATCGATCCAAACAAAATGGTAGATGTCATCGGACAAGGTGGAAAAACAATAAAAAGCTTAGTTGATGATTATTTAGTTACAATTGATCTTGATAGAGATAGCGGCGAAGTGAAAATTCTCGGTAAAAATAAAAATTTAGTTTATGAAGCAAAGGAAAAGATTCTTGAAATTGTAAAAAAAGATAATAAATTTAAAGGCCCAAAAAAAGATCATAAAAAAAATATCAAATTTGAAATAGGTGAAGAATTTGAAGGTGAAGTTAAAAGCGTTATGCCTTTTGGAGTATTTATTAGTTTAAGAGATGGGGTTGATGGATTGCTTCACATATCAAATATAAAAGATGAACTAAAAGAGGGCGATATAGTAAAAGTTGCAGTAGATGGGCAAAAAGGTAACAAAATATCTTTAAAGCTTGTTTAAAAAATAAGCAAATTTAAAAGTTAAGGGCATTGTTAGTAAATAAAAAGTAGAATAAGTAAAATACATTAAAAAGGATTTAATATGGATTTTAAAAAGTTATTTTTTCCAATCGGTGGCGGAGAAGAGCTAAGAGAGAGAATTCATGCAGCTTTACTTATAAATAAGTATTTTGGATCTCATCTTAGCATTATTGCTTGCCAGCTTGATCCTGAGACTGTTTATAATACTAGAATGACTCTTAGGGGCGGAATAATGCTTGATGAGTTTTTAAGAACTGCAAAAGAGGAACTCGCTGAAGAGCAAAGTTTAAATGAAAAAATTGTAAAAGAGGAATGCAAAAAGCTTGGGATAACATATAGTGAGGATCAGCACACTAAAAATAGTGCATTTTTAAGAAATATGCTTGGAACAAGATCTGAACTTGTTGAAAAACACTCTAAATATTGTGATTTAGTAGTGGCCGCAGTTCCTCCGCATGGCGTTATAACAGGCACTTTTGAAGCTTCTGTTGTAAAAAGTGGTAAGCCAGCTATTGCATTTCCAAGAAAAATGACCGAGTTTAAAGCAGATAGAATTTTACTCAGCCTAACAGGTAGCACATCAAGTGCAAGAGCATTGCATAATGCACTTCCAATCATTAAAAATGCAAAAGAGGTATTTTGTATAACTTCTCAACATTATTTACAAGATGGAATGGATGAAACAAAAGGAAGAATTTTAAACTATCTTGATATTCATGGTATTAATCCTAATTTTGAAGTTGTAAAGACAGAAGGCAAAGTTCCAGGTCAAGCACTTTTAAAAGCAGCTGATAAATACGAAGTTGATATGATTGTAGCGGGTATTGATACAAATACTGGAATTAGAGAAATTTTCTTAGGCGGAGCTTCAAAATACTTCCTTGAAAATACAAAATATCCTGTAATGATGTAAATTTAATAGCCCTTTTTGGGCTATTTTATCATTTAAAATTTATTATATAAATACTTGGCAGCACTATAAAATTTTATAAAAAATTTAAAGGATAAAATAGATGAAAATATTTTATAGTTTTCAAAGTTGTAAAATTGTAGTGCAATGGAACTAAAATGACAAATGAAAAATCTCAAATATCGCCAACTAAAAAAAGAATTTTTTTAGTTAAAGTTCAAGCTATTATATTTTTAGTTGGTATGGCTTTTGCTGTATATTTTGGTGGTTTGGATTGTGTTGATAGCTATAACGATAACAAAATAGGTGTTTTCGACTTTTTAATAGGATCTTTTTTTGAAGCTATTTTTTATAAAATATATATTATATTTTTATCTTTGATTTTATTTTGCAAATTATTTTATTTTAAAAATTTGAAACAAATAAAAAAATATTTATTGATTTTATTTTTAAATATTTTTCCATTTTGTTTATTTATATCAACCAATAAAACGCCATATGATTCACTTTATTTAGTAAGTACATTGTATTTAATTTGTATTTTTATATACGCTATCTCAGTATGCTTAATGTATAAATTTTATAAATCAATCGATGAAATATTTTTATTTAAGTCATTTATATTCATAAATATCTTAGAAATTTATATGTTGATATTGTATGGTGTAGAGATATTAAATAGTTTATCAAAACTTGGGATAATTTTTATAGAACAAACATTTGTATTTGTATTAGTTATGCTTATTTTTTGGTTTACTTTACCACTAACTATTTGGCTATCTATACCTTTAAATTTAATAAACGAATACAGATATTTTAAAAAATAGTTAAATAAAAATTCAAATAAGTTATTAAATTAAAATTCCAAAAGTACTCTTGGAATTCTAATTTATAATTTTTTACTTTTTTGCTTGTAAAAATTTAAATTTCATTAATTTTTAAAAACTCATCTATAAATTCAATTTGAACTAAAACGCTTTTATTTGCTGTTCCGCCAAAGTTTTTTCTAGCTTCTTTTGAGTTATGCAAGTCTAAAACTTTTAAAGCCTCTTCATCAAAAATTTCATTAACGCTTTGTAATTCTTTAAATGAAATTTGGCTTAAATCTACTCCTTTGCTTTCAGCCAATGCCACACATTTGCCAGTTATAAAATGAGCTTCTCTAAAAGGAATATTTTTTTTACTTACTAGATAATCAGCCAAATCAGTTGCGCTTAAATGTCCCATTTGGCAAGCTTTTTCCATATTTTCATTTTTAAATATAGCAGTTTTTAGCATTTCATTTAATATTATTAGTGATGAAGTAGCTGTTTTTACGCTATCAAAAACTCCTTCTTTATCTTCTTGCATATCTTTATTGTACGCTAGTGGTAAAGACTTCATAGTGGTTAAAAGTGATATCAAATTTCCATAAACTCTACCTGTTTTCCCGCGTATTAGCTCAGCTACATCAGGATTTTTCTTTTGTGGCATTATGCTTGAGCCTGTCGCAAACTTGTCGCTTATCTCAATAAATTTAAACTCTTGTGAACTCCATAAAATAAGCTCTTCGCAAAGTCTTGAAGTGTGCATAAAAACAACACTTATATTAAATAAAATTTCTAAAGCAAAATCTCTATCACTCACACTATCCATTGCATTTTGTGTTGGAGCAGTAAAATTTAATAATCTTGCTGTAATGTTTCTATCAGTTGGATGTGGTGTTCCTGCTAATGCACATGCTCCAAGCGGTAAAAAGTTATTTCTCTCAAAGCTATTTTGAAATCTTTCAAAATCTCTTTTAAACATATTTGCATAAGCCAATAGATGAAATGCAAGGCTAACTGGTTGAGCATGTTGAAGATGGGTAAAGCCAGGCATTAAAGTATTTAAATTTTTTTTAGCAATTTCGTTTAATGTTTTTATCAATTTAAGCAATAAATTAGAAATTTCTTTGTTTTTATTTAAGACAAACATCCTAAAATCAAGTGCAACTTGATCATTTCTGCTTCTTGCTGTGTGAAGTTTTCCACCTATTTCTTTGCCGATAATTTCACTTAGTCTTTTTTCAACAGCCATATGAATATCTTCATCTTCTATTTTAAATTCAAATTTGTTATTTTCAATCTCATTTAAAATTTGATTTAATCCATTGCAAATTTTATCTTTTTCATCATTTGTTAAAATGCCACATTCACAAAGCATTGTAGCGTGGGCTATTGAGCCGTTAATATCTTCTTTATATAAAGCTTTATCAAAACTAATTGAAGCATTAAAATCTTCTAAAAGTTTTGAACTTGCCTCTTTAAATCTTCCTTCCCACATTTTTTGCATTTATCTTCTCCTAATTATAAAAAATAAAGCTAAAACTATAACTAAAATAACGCCTAAATAAAGTTTATTTATGAAAAAACCACCAGAACTATTTGTAATATAGACAGTTATTTTTTTTCCATTATCTGTTTTTATAGTAAGTTTTGCATTTTTTGAGCCACTTAAATTTATATTTATTAAATTTGTATCAACTGACTCAATAAGTGGCTTTTTCATGAACCTATATGTTGTTTTATAGCTTGTAAAAACATCATTGCAATCATTAGGCTCAAAAAATATACTATACCACTTATTTGCCTCAACGCCTATTTTATCGCCATCTTTTACAATAAAATATGGAAATTTGGGTGAGGATGTTTTAAAACTCCATTCTAAGTTTTTTTCTTTATTATCTTGAATGTAAGAAAATAAAACTTTATAATCTTGATTAAACTTAAATACATCTTTTGAAAAAAATGCAAATTGAAATTCATTAAAAATAGAATTTGGATCATTTTGTTTAGTTAAAATTTTACTATTTTTAAGCTCATTTTCGTTTTCAAAAACCTTAAAACTTTTCATTTTTACAGGTTTTCTAAACTCATTAAATTCGATACTTACAGGATTTGCAGTAATTTTACACTCAGGCATCGGATCAGGAGTCTCTCTGCTAAAAAATGCTTTTGTTTGGCTGGAGTTTGGAAAATAAACATATTCGTTTCTATTAATTCTATTTAAAGAGTTATATTTATCCCCAGAAATTGCAACATTTTCATTTTTGCAAACTTTTGTGTAAAATTTACCATATCCATCATCAGATTTTGCCTTTTTACAAAAATCATTTAGTTTTGAATTTCCCATATTATAAACGAAATTTTGAGATTTTTCATCACCAAATTTGGCATATCCAATCTCGTTTATTTTTGTATCCAAAAAGCCAAAACGGTGATAAATAGCACTCATTAATCCATCAATTGAGGCAACTTCATCTTCTGCGCCAACTGACAAATTTTCACTAATTTGCGTAAAATATCCTACACTAAAAGCTCTATCTTTTGGGGTTGCGCCTGTGAAATTTGGCAAATTTGAAACTTCATTATGCGAATCGACCTTGTTTGTAAAAGTATATTTTGCATGATTTTGTGCTGAGGTTGTTAAAATATCATTTTTTGAAAGTGTGCTTAGATTTGAGTTAAGCCTTAAAGAATTTAAGTAGCTTAATGCATTATTTGAAACAACTCCACCAGTTGGTTCCAGTGGAGTTTTAAGATCTTTTTTATCATCACATGCACTTAGTAAAAAAAGCAGCGAGAAAGCAATTAAAAGCTTATAAATTTGGTCCAGCTTTTGCAAACTCAACGCCTTCTTTTACATCTTCATATCTTTTGAAATTTTCTATAAATCTTTTTGCTAAATTTAGTTTTAACTCGGCATATCTTTTTTTATCAGCCCAAGCGTTTATTGGGTTTAAAAGCTTTGTTTCAACGCCATTAAGCTCTTTTGGAATTAAGATATTAAAAATATCAAAATTTTCAAATTCACATTTATTTATACTTCCATCTAAAATAGCATTTATGCAAGTTCTTGTAGCTTTTATGCTCATTCTTTTGCCAATGCCGTATTCACCACCACTCCAGCCAGTGTTTACAAGATATACATTAACTTCGTGCTTATCTATTTTTTCACCTAAAAGTCTTGCATAGACTGTTGGGTGAAGTGGTAAAAATGCCTCTCCAAAACAAGCGCTAAATGTTGCAACTGGCTCAGTTATGCCTCTTTCAGTTCCTGCAACTTTTGCAGTATATCCACTTAAGAAATAATACATTGCTTGCTCTTTGTTTAGCTTTGCAACAGGCGGTAAAACACCAAATGCATCTGCTGTTAAAAAGATGATATTTTTAGGGTGATTTCCTTGTGAATTTTCTTTTCTATTCTTAATGTGAGTTATTGGATAACTTACTCTTGTGTTTTCTGTTTTACTGCCATTGCTATAGTCAACTTTTCCATTTTCATCAGCTACAACATTTTCTAAGAGTGCATTTTTTTTGATAGCTGCATAAATTTCAGGTTCACTTTTTGGATCTAAATTTATGCACTTTGCATAGCATCCACCTTCAAAATTAAATACGCCATCATCGTCCCAGCCATGCTCATCATCGCCTATTAATTGTCTATTTGAATCAGTTGAGAGAGTGGTTTTTCCAGTTCCGCTAAGTCCAAAAAATAAAGCTGTATCACCATCTTTACCAATGTTTGCAGAACAATGCATTGAAAGTTTTCCTTCTAGTGGAAGCCAATAGTTCATCATTGAAAAAATTCCTTTTTTCATCTCCCCACCATACCATGTTCCGCCAATTACAGCAATATTTTCCTCAATATTAAAAATGACAAAAACCTCACTATTAAGACCATCTTTTTTATACTCTTCATTCACGCATTTACAAGCGTTATACACTACAAATTCAGGATGAAATTCTTTTAGCTCCGCTTCGGTTGGACGGATAAACATATTTTTTACAAAATGTGCTTGCCACGCAACTTGAGTTACAAATCTAACGCTTTTTCTGCTTGAAATACTTGCACCACAAAACGCATCTTGGATATAAATTTCTGAGTTTGAAAGTTGAGATTTTGCTTTTTTATAAAGTTTATCAAAAAGTTCTTTTGAAATAGGTTTATTGATATTTCCCCAAGCAATATACTTTTGCGATGGGTCTTGCTTCACAAAATACTTATCTTTTGGGCTTCTTCCTGTAAAAATACCTGTATCAACCATAAAAGTCCCATTATCACTTACTCTACCTTCTTTGTTTTTAACTTCATGTTCGAAAAGTTTATCGTAGCTAAGATTGTGATATATCTCTTTTATGTTTGTAAGTCCTAGTTTGTCCAAGTCATTTACCATTTTTAAATCCTTTTTTAATAAATTTTTTATCTTATTTTTAAAACTTTTGTAAAATTATACCTAAAAATAGTCTTTATAAGGTAAAGCAATACTTTAATTTTATAAAATTTTATAAATTTATATGTATTGCAAATAAAATTTAGGTAAATTAAATTTGACTTTTTACCGAAAATATTATAAAATGTGAACTGAAATTTTCAAAAATATTTTTTAAGGAGTAATAAATGAAAATATCTTCAATTTTTAAAAGTGTTGCAAAATCAATTGCTGTTTTAGCTTTAGTAGTTGGCGTAGGAGCTAATGCTTTAGAAGAAGGAAAAGACTACGTTTTACTTGAAAGGGTTATTCCAAACGCTGAAGGAACAGTTATAAAAGCATTTAGTTATGATTGTCCATTTTGCTATAAGTATGATAAAGCAGTTACAAAACCAGTTATGGAAAAAGTTTCTGATATGAAATTTGTACCTTATCATTTAGCTACAAAAGGAGTTTTTGGTAAATATGGTAGTGAGGTTTTAGCTGTTGCAATTGCAAAAGATAATGCTGATGGAGTAAACTTATTAGATGATAAATCAAAATTTAAAAAAGCAAAATTTGCACTTTATAAAGCTTATCACGATAAAAAAGAAAGATGGGGAGCTGATGCAAGCAACCAAGCAAATGTAGATGCGTTTTTAAATACTGCTCTAGCAGCAGCAGGTATAGATAAGGCTGATTTTGAAGCTGCTTTAAACACTGACGAAGTTAAAAATATTTTAAATTCTTGGGGTATGGATAATAATGGAGATGCCTATATGATAGCAAAAGTTCAGGGTGTTCCTGCATTTGTTGTGGATGGAAAATATCTTATTAAAACAAGCGCTATTAAAGGTATAGATCAAATGGCTGATATGATCAAAGAACTTCATAGTATGAAATAGTAAATAAAATTTAACTTTAAGGATAAAATTAATGGGTTTATGGAAAAATTTTAAAAGTTCGCCAATAAATACAGTAGCAAGATGGCAAGACCAAAGATTTTTATGGCTAGTTATGTTTGTGGCTATGCTTGGTATGGTTTTATTAGCTCATAGTTTTTTTCAAAACTATTTACATATGGCACCTTGCGAACAATGTGTTTATATAAGATTTTCAATGCTTGTAATGGCGCTTGGTGGATTAATAGCTGCTATAAATCCAAAAAATGTAATTAATAAGTTAATAGGTTATATTTTTGGATTTTACGGTGCAATTATTGGCATTGGATATAGCGTTAAGCTTCGTGCTATTCATAAAGCTGTTCATTCAGATGATCCATTTGCTATGATGGGTATGCAAGGATGTTCGACAGATCCTAGCTTTCCTTTTGGGCTTCCGCTAGCAAAATGGGCACCTGATTGGTTTCAGCCAACTGGAGATTGTGGATATGATGCGCCAATTATTCCAGATGGTGTTACATTAAACTCAATTCAGGAATTTTTTACAAATCTTTACAGTGAGGGTTGGTATCTTATTCCATCTATGAAATTTGCTGATATGGCAACTTGTACATTATTGGCTTATATTGTTGCATTTGCACTTTTAGCTGTAATGTTTATTTGTTGGATAATAAATTTATTAAAAGCTAAAAAGGCATAAAATTAAGCGAGTGCATATAGTTAGTTGCACTCGCAAATTCTCAATTTTTAATCAATTTAAAAGCTTATTTTTTATATAATTATGTGTTTAAAGTTTTCTAAGTAGGGGAAATGATCCGAAAAGACTTTAAATAAAATAAATTTTTAAGGATTATCATATGAAAAAACTATTTTTTCTTATGTTTGCATTAGTTGGCTTTGCTTTTGGAGCTGACAATGAGCTGCTTGGCTCATATACAACTATAACTGCTTGCTCAGTTATTGGTGGTTCTATTGTTTTAGGAATTGCTGCATTAGGTGGTGCTTTAGGTATGGGAAATGCTGCTTCTGCAACTATTTCAGGAATAGCAAGAAACCCAAGCGTTTCTAACAAGCTTTCAACTACAATGTATATTTCTTTGGCTATGATTGAAGCTCAAGTTATTTATGCACTTGTAATTTGCTTTATTTTGCTTTTTGCAAACCCATTTGTTACAGACGCACTAAAAGCTGTAGCTAACTAATTTTTTACCCTGATTTTTCAGGGTAACTCCTTTTTATGCGATCATGGTGGAACTGGTAGACACGCTATCTTGAGGGGGTAGTGAGCCACGCTCATGCGAGTTCAAGTCTCGCTGATCGCACCATTAAAGAAAAAATTAAGAATACTTCTAATAAATGCTTACATCTCTTTTAAAATTATCGTTTTGATTAGCAAGAAATTTTACATATCTGTTAAAAACCATTTCAGTGGTATTATGTCCTAGTATATGGGCAAGTTCGTGCGGAGTTAATATCCTTTTTTTTAAAATATTTGTTGCAAATGTGTGCCTAGTAGTGTATAAATTTCTAAATTCTAAGTTTAGTTTTTTTAGTATTGGTTGCCAGTAATATTTTATTAATGCTCTTGATCCAGTGTAGGGTTTATCATATTGAGTTTTAAAAATATAATCTTTACTTTTGTTATAAATTTTATAATTTTCTAAAATTTTGTAAAGATCATCAAATATAGGAACACTCCTTATACTTCCTGTTGTTTTTGGGCTATGTTCTCCAAATTGACCCCTTGTAGATTTTATGTAAATTAATCTTTTTTCATAATCAATTAGATTAAATTTCAATGCTAAGATCTCGCCAGTTCTCATTCCTGTATAAAAAGCAATACACAAATAAAGATAAAATCTTTCATCTTTTTTCTTAGCTAATTTTAAAATTGATTTAACTTCTAAATCACTAAAAGGCTTTATTATTGGCTTAGCTGGGGGTTTAGGTTTAATATAGTGAGTTGGATTTTTAGATATTACTTCATCAAATTTAGCAAGATCAAAGATCTGATTTAAAACACTTTTATAGTCTTTTATTGTCTTATAAGTTAAAGTTTGGCTAAGAGTTGAAAGATATAGTTTTACTTCACTTACTTTTATGTTTTCAATTTCTCTATTTTTAAAAACTGCATTTATCTTTTTTGTGATATTTTTATATTTATACCGCGTTGCTGGTTTCCAGCTTGGATATCCAATTTTTAAAAACAAATTTGAATAATGATGAAATTTCATATTTAAAAATCCAAAAACATTTTTTCTTTATCAATAAATTTATTATAAAGTTCATCGCTATCACCGATATAATGATAAGTTGTTTCGCCTGTAAAATTATTTAGATCACGATCCAGCATTTCATTTTCTAAAATAGCTAATTTTACGGGATTGTTAAACTCATCATTGTAAAAGTTTGTAAGATATAAATACTCTTGCACTATTTCAAAATCACTCATAGTATAGTAATTTTTTTCTTTTACATTATCATATCTATAAAAGTGCTGAAGCTCTTTTTTACTCATTGCCATATTTCTACTAACTGATTTATTGTATTGTCTTAAATCTTTTGCTTTTGCAGTTGGTTTTTGTAGTTTTGCTTGAAGTCCATTAATGCCTATTTCTTTATCAGGTAAAACAAGCTTAACGCTTTGATTACGCTTATAAGCTACGTAATGTATAGTTTCATAAAAACCATTAATAGATACTATAATAGCGTCTATTGTAAAGTCAGTTGAGAGCATTTTTTCACCACTAGCCATTTTAAAAGGATCAGCAATTAAATCACAACTTATATAACCATTGTTATATAAATTTGTCATTTCTTCTAGATCTTGTAAAAAATCTCTTCCTTTGATTTTTCTATAAAAGTGCATGGGTAAAAGCGTTCTACTAGTTGAAAAACGCCTTATTTTATTGTAGATATACCAATAAGCTATATCGCTTAACTCTCCATTTTTTCCGTTTATAAAGGTTTTTAAAACATATTTTAAAAGATAGGCTACAACTCCGCCGATATTTCCTTTAAATTCTGTTTTTATATCTGTTTTTGTTTTAAAATATCTTTTGGCTAGTTTTACAAATCTTTCTTTATATTTACTTGGTATAAATAAAACAATATGAGCGTGACAACTACCATCTAAAAAAGGCTCATAAGTTCTTAAAAAAATCATTCTTTCTTTAAATTCTTTTTTAATATCTTTAAAAATACCGTGATTTAAAAATCTACGCCAAACATCTGTTAAATACTCCCTACTTTTTTGTATATAGTATTTATCGCCGTTAAATTTAGGATTATCAACAAGCTTATAAGTGTCTTTAGATTTTAGTTTTACTTGCTTTAAAGGTTTCAAATAGCTAGGCGGTGTAAGAGTGATAAAAATAGGTGTATCAAAGCCTTTATTTTTAGCAATTTTACGCATTGTATTAATACGGTTATATAATTCTGCGTGATATTTTTGTGGTTGAATATTTGCAGCCATAGAACAATCAAATAAGGTAACTTCATTTACTCCATCAATTTCAATGTAAGAGTTTTTTAAATAATTGATATTTTTTTCAAGCTGGTTTTTAACAATAGATCTTATTTTAGGTGTAACACCGTAAGCAAAATTTAACTTTTCAAAATGAGAATTAAAAAGGTAAAATTTGCTATCTTTTTTATAAACATTCATTTTAAATCGCCTCTATTGTGATCGTTAAAACATTAGATGATTTTTTTGTAAATTCATAACTGAAAAGATATTTTAAAAGCCAAATATCTTTTAAAATAGGTATTCCACTTCTGTATTTAAAATCGTTTTCTTGATTGATACCTGATAAAACTAATACATCACCTTTATTAAGAGTATAATTACTTCTTAATTCTTTTTTCTTTGTAACTGGAGTTAAAGAATTTTGATCTAATAAACTATCAAATACCAAATGCAGATCAAAATCTATATAATCATCAAAAATAACTGGTTTTATAGTAAGCTTTAAGCCTACATCTCTATACTCGTAAGAGTTTTGTGAGCTAGTGCCTGATTGTGTGTATTTTGAATTTGTAATCAAATATGGAATATTTTCAACAACACTAAAATAAACACTTGTATTACTTTTAGCAGTTAAAAATGGCGAACTTTTTATTTTACTTATGTTATTAGTATCTAAGAAATTTAACACTCCATAGAATTTATCTTTTTTAGATCGTATAACATTAGTAGTTAAATTATAAGGAGCAGATATTAAATTTGCAAAAAATGAAAGATCGTTTCTATCAATAACTTTTAATAAACTATTTAATTCAGTGCCTAAATTTCTAGCATTGTTAAGATCTGTTTCAAGTATTGTTATTTTAAAAGTGATCTGATCTAATTTTTTCTCATCAAGGCTATTTATTGCCTCTAAAATCTGTGAATAAATTTCATCATTTGCTAAAAATGATACTGCGTTATCTTTTGCAATATAAGTGCAATTCTTATCTAAATTTAATAAAATATCTGAAATCTCTAAGTAAGAGTTATTTTTTAATTTTACATACCTTAGTTTATCTTTTGTGATATCATCTTCAACATAACTCTTAAAACCTACAGAGTTACCACCTTTTAAATAATCTTCAAAGTCGATATACTCTTTTTCTTGCTTTGACCTATAAGGATCATAAACAAAATAAAAACCTTTCTTAGATGTTAAAAGTTTTAAGCCTTTTAATTCAAGCATTTTTTTAAATACTTCAAGGCTTGGAAGTGGTTCATTATCTTTAGTATAAAAATAAAAGCTATTTAATTCAATATCGCCACTAATTAAAATTTGGGCGTTGTTATGAACTGCTACAGCATCAGCAAAATTATAAAGGTTAATTTCGTGTTGTCTGCTAAAGCTTAAAGTTGTTAAAAGTAGAATTGTTAAAACTATCTTTTTCATTTTCGGATACTCCTTTTTTTGTTTTTAAAAAATCAAATACAGGATCTTTAAAAACATAAACATAAATTTGCATATTTTTAAAACTTGATATTTCTTTAGCGTAAACAGGATCTGAACTTAAAACGATATTTGAAACTATGTCATGAGGGTAAAATTCTTTTTCATCTTTTAAGTTGCAATATCCTTTTAAGCAGTAAAAAACATATACAAAGTTATATTTACTTTCGAAATTTAAATCTTGATTTTTTTCAACTGGTTTTAAAAAATCATTTGTAGATAAATCAGTTTGTTGATCTGATATAGCAGGTTCATTTTTAGGAACATCTTTTAAAAGAACTTTGTTTATAAAAAACTTAAAACCGATAAAAAGTAAAATAAAAATCATAATGCCAATAACTATAAGTTGTCTGATAAAGCTTTTAGTAGAAGTTTTATCGCCTGAATGATAAAGAGCAAATACTTCAGGCAGTATTGGTATATGAATACCCTTGCGATTAACTAAATCTTTATCATAAAGCTTATAACTTGAAAATTGTTGGTATCTAAATTTGTTTTTAAATAGCCTTAGTTGGGCGGGAATTGCTTTATAAAAATATTCTGCTATTGATTTATAACCTGTTGCTATAAGGCTGAAATCTTGAGTTATTAAAATGATATCTTGGTATAAATGCCTGTGATAAGTTAGCCACCATTTTAAAACTTCATCTTCTTTATCATTTAAAAAGTTATGTGCTTCATCTAAAACGATTAAAACCTGATAAAGGTCTAATTCTTTAGCTTTTTCAATAAGAAGTGTGTCATCTTTACCATCAACACTTTTATAAACTTGATATAAAATGTTTAATTTGAAATTAAAATCTATATTGTCAAATGGAATAAAGTTATCTTTTAACTCAAATTTAAACTGGTTTATATTTGTGTATAAAAACAGATATTTACTTTTTTTAGGTGCTTGTTTTTTAAAATTTAAAAAACCTTTTTTCTTTGGTTCTTCTAAAAATTCTTTATAGATTTGATAAACTGCAAAGTAGCTTTTACCACTTCCTGGAATGCCTGTTATATATGAAATAGCCATTTTTAAATCTTTGCAATAATTAAAGAAAGTATTGAATTTCTTAAAGATAAGAAAAATTTAGTGCCAACAGCATAACCAACAGAAACAAAAACTAAAGAAACAATAGGCTTAAATAAATTTATAACATCATTTAAGGCTTGAAAAAACAAAGCAGATCCAAAAATGTCTCTTGTCAAGTTAGCAACTTCAGAACTTGTATTTTTAAAACTTAAAACATTAATAAAATCATCTATA
Organism: Campylobacter ureolyticus; assembly: GCF_013372225.1. Lineage (NCBI taxonomy): Bacteria > Pseudomonadati > Campylobacterota > Epsilonproteobacteria > Campylobacterales > Campylobacteraceae > Campylobacter > Campylobacter ureolyticus. Next base: position 358,019 of record NZ_CP053832.1, read on the forward strand.
AAACCATAAGTTTCAAGTAAAATTTTAATTACTAAGCCATAATATAGAATAGTAATAGTAAGTATAAAACCATTTATCCAAACAATAGCCCAATAAGTTACAAATTTAGTTAAAAACCATAATGCACCACTTTTTATAAATCTATATATAAAAAGTATGCCAGTAGCAATGCCAGAGATAATACTAGGTAAAGCACCAACTAAAGGTAAAGCCATTTATTTATCTCCTTTTAAAATATTTTAAATAGTGCAAAAATAACAAATCTTAAAAAAATATAAAAGAAAGTTACATAAAAAACAAGATAAGTAACGCTATTAATTTTACATATCATTTCACAAGGATTGATCTCTATTTGAATAGATTTAAAGCCTAAATTTAAAGGCTTGGAATATAAACAATTACAAGTTTTATAATTACTAATATTTACGCCTAAAGGATTTTTTAATTTAGATATTGCACTATCTAAACTACTTTTAAATTTCAATCCTTCATTTTTTATATCTTTAATAATTGTCTCAGTTGATTTTTTAATTTCAGACATTCCATCTGAAAGCTGTTTTAAAATATTTTCACCATCTTTAACCTGAAAATCTAAATCTTTTTTATCAAAATCTTCATAATCCTTACTGTCTAAAAGATCGTCTAGCCTATCTTTAATTTTTTTTAAATTTTCATTGTTGAAATCATTACCACTTGAATTGTCATCAGGCTTAGGAACTGGCGGAGTATCTGAATCATGGTCATAATCTCCACCTTTTCCATCATCTCCACCTTTTCCATCATCTCCGCCTTTTCCATCATCTCCACCTTTTCCATCATCTCCACCTTTTCCATCATCTCCGCCTTTTCCATCATCTCCGCCTTTTCCATCATCTCCGCCTTTTCCATCATCAGGCTTATTATATGGATAATAAGAAGAGCAAACATCTTCATCAGATAAAGCAATAGAGCCAGTATCACATTCCAATACACAAGAATATTTATCATCACAATAAGTTTTTTTATTAAAGGCATCATAACAATTAAGACCCAAAGAATTAGGATCATTAGTTATTACTGAATAAGTTTTTGAAGAGCCGAATAAATTTATAGCTTCTTTAAAATTACCAAAGCCACCAGATAAACAAAGGTTAACATCACACTGTTTAGTTTCAGGGTTATAAATTTCATTTTCTTGACATTCTTTTATACACTGTCTAGAGCCTAAATCTATAATATAACCTTCAGGGCATTCAGTAAGACATCTATCAACTTCTTTTACAGAATAAGCTTTTAAATTTCCAGAATAAACATCATAATAAAAATAAGCTTTATTTATATGGTCGTAAAACTTTCCACCAGCATAACCACAATTACCAACATTATAATCTTCAATTAAATCAACAACTATAAAACTTTGATTAGAATGTCGATAAGTACTAAAACATAACTGATCTGTATAGGCTTCATTGCGAGATGAAACAGATTCCCTTTTAGAACTAGTTAAATACTTATCATTTCTATCTTTTGGGGTGCAATCTGCAAAAAGATTAAAATTTAATAATATGAAAAATATAGATATAAATTTAAATATAGGTTTCATTTGTAAAGCCTTAAGGATACTATAGAAAACATTTTTACCACTTTCTAGTAAAAAGAACTAAAACTAAAAAAAGGGAAACTGTCCCTAAATTAAAATAAAAAAATAAAGAGAAAAAATAATCAAAACTTTTAACACCTGTTAAGGTTAGAGCTGTAAATTCCATTTTTTTATCTCCTTATTATTTTATTTGACTTATGAAAAGTAAAAGCATAAAAGTTAAAGTAAAACCGCATAAAATACCACTTAAAGCCATCATTTCATTATATTTATCTACGCTTAAACCTGTCATCTCTAAAATCTGCATAGAGTTCATTTATAAGCCTTATTTGTGGAATAGATCTAACACAGCATTAATAATTTTTACACTAAATAAAGCTACAATAATCACAGCTATATAACTATTAGTAAAAAGTATAAGTTTAGTTAGATCTATTCCCATAGTGCAACTCTTATCTGCCAAAAAGACCGATTACTCTTCTTACGCACCAAAAAGCACCAAGAGCACCAAGGATAATAGCTGCTCCGGACATAAATGGAGCAGGGTCAATAGATCCAGTCATTACACCAGTAGCAGGATCAACAGTTACACCAGCAGCGTTTGCACTAGATACACCAACTAAACCAGCCACAGCAAGTGTGCCAACTTTAGCTTTTGTTGATTTGAAAAAGTTTTTTAACTTATTCATATCGAACTCCTTTATTTGGATTTGAGTTTATTTTTATAAACTCTATCAAGCCTATTTTTTTAATAGGCTTTGTAGAATTTATTTAGTAGTTTTAGGTTTTTCAAATTCATTAATAAAAACTTGTAGATCAAAGTTTTCATCAATATTTACCTGAGAACAATTTTTAACGATATTTCTAACATTGTTTTTGAATTCAAAAACTGGCATTTCTTCACCTACTGGTAAAGTGATGAACTTTTTACCTACAAAATTATCAGTAAAGAATTTCCTAACTTTATCGGCTGTGAGTTTTTGATCTAAAAGATATTGCATAGGAAATTTTACATATAAGGTTTTTACTGTTGCGTTATCTTGGCTTACTTCGCCTAATTCGTTTATGCTTTGATAAGTTGATTTATATGTTGATACTAATTGAAACCAAAAGGTTTTTTTACCTTGTTCATCTATATCGTTGCTAGAATTTGCTTGAATAGGGAAAAATGTTATATATGAAAATCTTTTGAACTGATTGTCAAAACTAAAGGTTAAATTTGTGTTTTTTTCGATGTAGTTTAAAACTGCACTTGACATAGGATACTCCTTATTTTTATTTTTGATACTTTTAGATTTATTTTAAAGTAGGGCGGAGTATCCTTACCACCCTACTAAAAAGTTTAATGACTTTTTTAGGTCAATACCTTTTAAGGTATGTGCATAACTTAACGCCCCGTTATCTCCCTACAGATCTCTACTCTCTGGCGGAGTGGTCAGTTAAGGGTTAAATTTGCTTAAATTTGTTAGAATTGTGTTGAAATGATTAACAAAATTTAAGCTGATAAAAGATTACGCACAACTATTGTGCAAATCTTTAAAAAGATATTACCTAATATTTTCTTAATGTATCCTTTATCCGCATAAATATTGTGCAAAAAATTTAAAATTTAAAGATATATGCCTATGAATAGACAAGAATTAGCAAAGCTTTTAAATGTAAGTAGAAATACATTAACAAACTGGGAAAAAGAAAAACCCGAATTAATAAGATTAATTAATCAAGGTTTGGCATTAGATGAGCAAATAGAAGAAACAAAAAAATACCTTGAAAAATTAGAAAACATAAAGCAAAGAGCATTAATTTCTAAAAAGATAAATTTATAAAGGTAAAAAATGAAAAAAGTATCCATATTTTTATTATTTATAGCATTATTAAAAGCACAAGATTATAGCCTAGATGTAGGAAAAGCTGTATCCGATGGAATGAAACAAGGAATTCAACTACTAGGTAAAGAAATGCTAAATATAGCAACTGGAAACAAGCAAGTTGATGAACAAAAAGAAAAAGAAAAATTTAAAGAAAAAATTAACAAATTCGATAATTTAAAAATTGAAGGTGAATGGACTTTAACAATGGATAGGGTAATAACAAGTTTTTTAAATTATACGGCACAAGAATGGAAATTTAAATTTAAAAATGATAGATCGTTTTATATGTTTGATAAAAAACAAGATTACTTATGGAAATATGAAAACGATAATATACAATTAGAAAGAATAAATAAAACAAAATGGGATAAAAACATAGAAATCAAATTTGAAGAATATAAAGGCGATTATTGTTACAAAGTTTCATACAATGAAGCAGAAGCTACAATGTGTAAAACAAAAGGTGAAAGATTTAAAGATAAAAGTAAAGCTATAAAAATAGAAATGTATTAATTTTTTTTACTGCTTACATTAGTATATAAGGACACAAGAGCGGTGCTTTTGTTCGTGCGTCCGCAAAGCGTCCGCACTCACCCACGCACCGCACCGCCACCCTTAAATTTAAACTCAAATTTTAAAAGGTTTTATTTTAGTTTTAATAGGTTTTTTAAGTTTAGTTTTAGTTTTGATTTTAGTTTTAATATTTTTTATTTTGTTTTCTTTTTGGGCGTTCCCCTACGGGTCGGGCTTTTCGCTTGTATCTTTTTCGCTGGGGCGAAAAAGGATACCGCTACAATCCCTAACGCGGGGTCTTAGTGCTTTTTATGGTCTTATGAAAATTATAAATTTTTAAGTGAATTTATATTTTTTTAATTACGCTTGGTAGGGGCAGGCTTTATCCGTTCGTTCGCCAAGCGGGGGCGAACTCACCGCCTGCGGTGTGGCTTGTTTTTTAGGTGTCTAAAAAACTACGCCACGATTTGCGATATTGTCGCTTTGCTCCATCGCAAATCAAACACTTTTAGGAGGGAAAAGAGGGTTTTGTTTTTTAAAGTTACATAAGAAAAATAATATACAATAGATAAAAAATATTTATATGTGTAATGTTCAAGTCTCGCTGATCGCACCATTAAAGAAAAAATTAAGAATACTTCTAATAAATGCTTACATCTCTTTTAAAATTATCATTTTGATTAGCAAGAAATTTAACATATCTATTAAAAACCATTTCAGTAGTATTATGTCCTAGTATATGGGCTAATTCGTGCGGTGTTAATATTCCTTTTTTTAATATATTTGTTGCAAATGTGTGTCTAGTAGTATATAAATTTCTAAATTCTAAGTTTAGTTTTTTTAGTATGGGCTGCCAGTAATATTTTATTAATGCCCTTGATCCAGTATAAGGCTTATTATATTGAGTTTTAAAAATGTAGTCTTTACTTTTGTTATAAATTTTATACTTTTCTAAAACCTTATAAAGATCATCAAATATAGGAATACTTCTTATACTTCCTATTGTTTTTGGGCTATGCTCTCCAAATTGACCCCTTGTAGATTTTATATAAATTACTCTTTTTTCATAATCAATTAGATTAAATTTCAATGCTAAGATCTCGCCAGTTCTCATTCCTGTATAAAAAGCAATACATAAATAAAGATAAAATCTTTCATCTTTTTTCTTAGCTAATTTTAAAATTGATTTAACTTCTAAATCATTAAAAGGCTTTATTATTGGCTTAGCTGGGGGTTTGGGTCTAGAAAAATCGAATATATATTAAATTTACAATATATACATATAAATATTTATTATAAATAAATAATAAAAATGATAAAATTAGCTGGATGTTTTAAATAAATAAAAATTAGGAGGAGTAAAATGCGAAAATTGTCAATCGTTTTTTTATTAAGTTTGTTGGTTTGTCAACTCTATGCAAATTCTCTAAATGAGATTTTATCAAAAAAAGAGATTAGAATTGGCGTTAGAAAAGATTTTCCACCACTTGGCTTGTTAAAAGATGGAAAGCTTGAAGGTTTTGAAATTTTACTTGCAGAAAAAATAGGCAATAGAATTTTAAATAATCAAGGCAATGTAGTTTTTGTGCCAATAAGCGGTAAGGAAAGAATTCCTATGCTTAAAGAAAATCAAATAGATCTTGCAATAGCGGGTATGGCTATAACACAGCAAAGAGAAGAGGAAATTGATTTTTCCACCCCATATCTAACAACAAATATGTCTATAGTTTCGAAAAAATCAAAACAAATTAAAAAATTATCTGATTTTAAAGGTAAAACATTGCTCGTTGTCCCTGGTACAACCTCAAGTGAATATGTTGATAAAGAAAAATTAATGTTTTCAGATATAAATATAAAATCGTGCACAGGATTGCAGGATTGTTTTGATAAGTTAAAGTCTGGAGAAGCTGATGGATATTTTCATGCTGTTTTAGCTCTTGGGGTTTTGCCAGTTTTAGATTCAAATTACGAGTTGAGTGTTAAAATGGTGGGCAATACAGATATGGTTGCTGTAGGAGTAGAAAAGGGAAATACTGAATTATTAAAAGCTGTAAATAAGGAGATTTTAAATCTTGCAAAAGAAGATTTTTTCAAAGACGCTTATAATAACACTTTCAAGGTATATTATCGTGGGCTTTTAGATAAAAAATATTTTCTCCTAGATGATATTTATAATTTTCTAATGACTAATTAGTAAATGATATGTCATAAATCATTTCAAATTTATGGTTTATGACATAAATTCATCTATCAAAATATTAAATAATCAGATATTTTCATTTTAATTAATAAATAAAATCAAAACTCATCTTTTGCGTTAAATCCTGCTGAATTATCCCACGCAAGTTTTGCACCTGCAAGTAAATGAAAATGAAGATGCATAACTTCTTGTCCGCCATTTTCTCCGCAGTTATTTATAAGTCTATATCCTGTTTTATCAACGCCCATTTTTTTAGCAACTTCTTGGATAAATTCAGTCATTTTAACCATAATTTTTGGATCTGTTTCTTGAAAGTTTTTATAGCATTTTTTTGGGATTATTAATATATGGATTGGAGCTTTTGGGTTTATATCGTGAAATGCTAAAAATTCATCATTTTCTAAAACTTTATTACTAGGAATTTCTCCATCAACTATTTTTTCAAAAATATTTTTCATGCCAATACCTTTTTTGTAAATTTAGGGTATTATAACCAAAATTACGGAATTTAGGAGAAATTTTACTTTTAATTTAAACAAATTTAGATAAAATCTACAAAAATATTTATCACAAGGAATAAAAGTGGATGAAATGATATCAAAGATTTATTCATCAAAAACGCTTGATGAATTAGATGAAATTAGAGTTAAACTTTTTGGAAAAAAAGGGTTAATTACCGCTGAGTTTTCAAAAATAAAAGACTTAAAAGCGGATGAAAAAAAAGAATTTGCACAAAAGCTAAATGAAAAAAAAGAGACTTTAAATAGTGCAATTTTAGAAAAAAAGCATGAACTTGAAAATTTAAAATTACAAGAAAGAATGAAAAAAGAAGCTATTGATGTTACGCTTTTTAATGAAAGTCTAAATATCGGAGCCTTACATCCTATAACAATAACAATGGATAAAATAATTGAGTATTTTTTATCTCAAAATTTCAGTATTGAAAATGGACCTTTAATTGAGGATGATTTTCATAATTTTGAAGCTTTAAATTTACCGAAATATCACCCAGCGCGCGATATGCAAGATACATTTTACACATCGGATAATAATCTTTTAAGAACCCATACAAGTCCAGTTCAAATTAGAACTATGCAAAATGAAAAACCACCTATTAGAATGATAGCACCCGGGACTGTTTTTAGAAGAGATTTTGATCTTACTCATACGCCTATGTTTCATCAAATAGAAGGATTAGTTGTTGAAAAAGGAAATAAAGTAAGCTTTGCAAATTTAAAATATATTTTAGAGGATTTTTTACGATATATGTTTGGTGATGTTAAAGTAAGATTTAGACCTAGTTTTTTCCCATTTACTGAGCCATCTGCTGAAGTGGATATAAGTTGTATATTTTGCAAAGGACATGGTTGTAGGGTTTGTTCAAACACAGGCTGGTTAGAGGTTTTAGGTAGTGGTGTTGTAGATCCTAATGTTTTTAAATTTGTTGGATATGAAGATGTGAGTGGTTATGCTTTCGGTCTTGGAGTAGAAAGATTTGCCATGCTTTTACACGGTGTGCCTGATTTAAGGTCGTTGTTTGAAGGAGATATTAGATTATTGGAGCAATTTAGATGATAGTAACTAGAAATTGGTTGCAAGAATGGATAGATATTTCACAAATAAATAGTGAAAAATTAGTTAAAATTTTAAATGAAATTGGTTTAGAGGTTGATAGTTATAGTGAGATAAGGTTGCCACAAAAAGTGGTTATTGGATATGTAAAAAGTAAAAGAGCTCATGAAAACTCTGATAAATTAAATATTTGTGAAGTTGATGTAGGAAGTGAAATTTTACAAATTGTTTGTGGTGCTAAAAATGTAGAAACTGGTCAGTATGTTGCAGTAAGTCTAATTGGAGCAACATTGCCAAATGGCATTAGGATAAAGCCTGCAAAATTAAGAGGAGTTGACAGTTTTGGTATGATTTGTTCGGCTACGGAGCTTGGACTTCCAAAACTAAATGATGGTATTATGGTTTTAGATAATAGCCTAGGTGATATTGTTATTGGAAGAGAACTTTGTAAATATCCACTTTTAAATGATGATATTATTGAGATAGGTCTTACGCCAAATAGAGGTGATTGTCTTAGTATTTATGGTGTTGCAAGAGATTTAAGTGCTGCTTTAGATATTTCTTTAAAACCTCTTTCATATAGCGATCAAGATGGTCTTTTAGGCATTGGAAGACTTTTAGGAATTCATTCTAGTGAAAAAATAAATAGTTTTTTTGAATATAAAGCCTTTAGTATAGAAAAAGAGTTAAAACTTGATTTAATAAAGTCTTTAAGGGTAAATTTCGCAGGAATTTTAAAAGGTAGTGTAACTGAAAATTTACTAGCTTATGCAACTTACTCAACTGGAGTTTTACTCAGAGCTTATGATGGTCAAAAGCTTAAAAATAAAGACGATAAGGTTATGCTCGAAATAAGATCTGAGAAATTTGGAAATTCAAGTGTTTATGAAAACAATCAGCTTATTTCTTTAGCAGGAATTTCACAAGATGATAAGTTTAAAGTAGATGAAAACTCAAAACTAGTAATAATAGAGGCAAATTACACAGATCCAAAAATAATAGCTACAGCAACTAATGAAAATAAAGAGTTAAAAGGTGATGGACATATCTACAGAGCAGTTAGAGGAAGTGAGCCAAAGCTTAGTGTAGGGCTTGAGTATTTATGCAGTATTATTTCAAAAAATGATAGTATAAATTTATACAGTGGCACTCAAAAAGTAAAACCTATAAAAGAACCAAAAACTGTAATTTTCAGTGCTGAGCAAATAAATAACATTATAGGAAAAGAAATTTTAAGAAATGATGCAGTTAAGATTCTTAAAAAACTTGGATTTGAAATTGGAATAGAGCAGGATTTAATAAATGCAAAAGTACCTTTATTCAGACATGATATTGAAAATGTTTACGATATAGCAGAAGAAATAGTTAGAATAATTGGTATTGACAATATTCCTTCAAAAGCACTTATATTTAATGAGCAAAATAGAATAAACAACTATTTTAAAGAGTATAAAAACAAAAAAAATTTAAAAAGAAAAGCTTGTGATAATGGTTTTTTTGAGTGTATTCATTATATTTTTGACAGCGAAGAAGAACTTTTAAAATTTGGTTTTAAAAAGTGTAAAACACAAATTTTAAATCCTATAACAAGTGATTTAAACACTCTCAGGCCAACTTTAATAAATCACTTATTAAAATCAAGCGTAAGAAACTATAAAAATTCCCAAAGATCAATTAAGCTTTTTGAAATAGGAGCTGTTTTTGATGAAAATGCAAAACAAAACGATAAAGTTGCCTTTTTAATGAGTGGACTCATAAATGAAGCAAGTTTATTAAACACTCAAAAGCCAAAAGAGATAGATTTTATAACTTTTGCTTCAAAAGTGCAAAATATAATTGGCAAATTTAGTTGCAAAGTACCAAATAGCGCAATTTCTTATTTAAATAAATTTGAACAAGCTCAAATTATTCAAGATAAAAAAGTAATTGGATATATTGGTAGAGTTGATTTAAGTATTGAAAATGAGCTTGAGCTACCTAAAACATACATTTGCGAAATTAACTATGAAGATCTTAAATTTGATGATATTGTAGCTAAAGCATATTCTAAATTTCCAAGTATTGGCAGAGATTTAAGTTTAATAGTTCCTAAAAATATGCGCTACGAAGAAGTTAGAGAAGTTTTAAAATCGGTAAAAACTAAAAATTTAAAATCTTTTAATTTGGTCGATATTTATAGTGATGATAGTTTGAAAAGCTTCAATAGTGTAACTATTAAATTTATATTCCAAAGCATGGAAGAAACTTTAGAGGATAATGAAATTTCAAAAGAGCTTGATGAAATTTTAAAGGCTTTAAAAGAAAAATTAAATGTTGGTATAAGATGAAAATTTATGCTTTAAAAACTCCTATAATTGGTGAACTTTCAAATATAGCTTTTGATAAGTCAATTTCACATAGAAGTGCTATTTTTTCACTTTTAAGCGATAAAGTTTCAGTTATCAAAAACTATCTTTTTGCAGATGATACAAATGCAACTTTAGAAATAATTAAACTTCTTGGGGCAAAAGTTGAAATTTTAAAAAATCTGGTAAGAATAACACCCCCAAAAGACATAAAAGAGCCAAGTCAAATTCTAGATTGTAAAAATTCAGGCACTGCGATGAGAATTCTAATGGGGTTATTGGCTAGTAAAAATGGTTTTTTTATTTTAAATGGGGATAGATACTTAAATGAAAGACCAATGAAAAGAGTTACAAAGCCCTTATGTGAAATAGGAGCGAGCATAGATGGAAGAGATGACGGCGATAAAGCACCACTTTGTATAAGAGGAAACAAGCTAAAATATTTTGAATATGAAAGTAAAATTGCCTCAGCACAAGTAAAATCTTCTTTAATTTTGGCTGCACTTAACTCAAATGGATGTAAATTTAAAGAACCTGAACTAAGCCGCGATCATAGTGAAAAAATGCTTATTTCAATGGGTGCTTATATTAAAAGAGATGGTCTTAGTATAGATGTAAAACCACTTAAAAATGCATTAAAACCAATAAATATTGAGGTTCCAAATGACCCAAGTTCAGCTTTTTATTTTGCTGTTGCAGCATCAATCATACCTGGCTCACACATTGTTTTAAAAAATGTTTTGCTTAATAAAACTAGAATTGAAGCTTATAAAGTTTTAGAAAAAATGGGTGCTAATATTGAGTTTATTCAAACGCAAAATGATTATGAAAAAATTGGAGATATAAAGGTTAAATTTGCAAAATTAAAAGCTGTTGAAGTAAAAGAAAATATTTCTTGGTTAATTGATGAAATTCCAGCCTTAGCCATTGCATTTGCGTGTGCTAATGGAAAAAGCATTATAAAAAATGCAAAAGAGTTAAGAGTAAAAGAGTGCGATAGAATCTCTGTTATGGTTAGTGGATTAAAAGCATGTGGGCTTGAGGTTAGTGAGTTTGAGGATGGCTTTAGCGTTGTATCAAAAGGCGAATTAAAACCTGCCATAATTGATAGTTTTGGTGATCACAGAATTGCTATGAGTTTTGCAATTTTAGGTTTAAAAAGTGGAATGATAATAGAAGATGATGAGTGTATAAACGCATCTTTTCCAAATTTTAAAGAAATTTTAAAAAGTCTTGGAGTAAGTGTTGAAAATTGAACTTGCTGATAGTTATGGGTTTTGTTTTGGTGTAAAAAGAGCTATAAGAATTGCTGAAAATACAAAAGATAGTGCTACTTATGGTGAGCTTATCCATAATGCTGAAGAGATAAAAAGACTAAAAGAGCATTTTAATGTAAAAACATTAAATACAATGCAAGATTTAGAAAATGAAAATAGCATTATTATAAGAACTCATGGTATTACAAAAAAAGATCTAGATACTTTTAAATCTCAAAATAAAAAGATAATTGATGCAACTTGCCCATTTGTTTCTAAGCCTCAAAATATTGTTGAAAAAATGAGCAAAGAAGGCTATGATATTGTTATTTTTGGTGATAAAAATCATCCCGAAGTAAAAGGCATTATGAGTTATGCACTAAAAAATGTTTTTGTTATTTTAAGTACAGATGAACTTATAGATAAAAAAATTTCAAACAAAGTAGCAGTTGTTTCACAAACAACAAAAAAAGTTGAAGAATTTGCAAAAATAGTCTCTTATTTAATAACTAGATCAAAGGAAGTAAGAGTTTTTAATACAATTTGCAATGCCACTTTAGAAAATCAAAAAGCTGTTGAAAAGCTTGCAAAAAAAGCTGATGTAATGATAATAATTGGTGGAAAAAACTCATCAAATACAAAACAACTTTATTTAATATCGAAACAAATTTGTTCTGATAGTTATCATATAGAAAACGAAAGTGAGCTAAAAAAAGAGTGGTTTAAAGGCAAAAATTTATGTGGTATAAGTGCAGGAGCAAGCACGCCTGATTGGATTATAACAAACGTTTCAAACAAAATAAAAGAGCTTTCATAAAAATCTAAATTGCATTATTTTAATAAGATTTAAAGCATAATTTAACTAAAATTAAGTCTTAATTTATTCTGCCGTGAATAAAAATTACATTTAAAGGGAAAAAAATGGCTGAGGTGAACGAGAAAGAAGTTCAAAATACTATAGGTGAGGAATTTGAAGATTTTGAATCTATGCTAGAAGAGTCTTTAGAAAAGACTTCAGGTGGTGGTGTTACAAAAGGCATCGTTGTTGCTATAAAAGGTGAAGATATTTTTGTTGATGTTGATAGAAAAACAGAAGGCGTTTTAAAAGCGTATGAAGTAACTGACAAAGATGGAAATATAACTGTAAAACCAGGCGATGAGATAGAAGTCATCATCACAGGAAACAGAGGTGGAAAGCCACTTGTTTCATTTGAAAAAGCAAAAAGAGTTAAAAAAGTAGCTGAGTTTATTGAAAATTTTGATGAAAACAATGAAGTAGATGTTGAAGCTAAAATTGTTTCAAAAAATAGAGGTGGATATATTTGTATAAGCAAAGATGGTGTTGAGTTCTTTATGCCAAGATCACAAAGTGCTTTAAGAGATTCTAACTCTTTAATTGGAAAAACTTATAAAGCAAGAGTTTTTAAAATAGATAAAGAAAATAGTGCTATTTTGATATCTAGAAAAAAGATTCTAGATGAAGAAAGAAAAGTAAAAAAAGAAGTTTTAGATCAAATTTCTCAAACAACAGATATCATTGAGGGTGTTGTTAAAAAAATTACAACTTATGGAATGTTTGTTGATGTTGGTGGTGTTGATGGACTTGTTCATTATAGTGAAATAAGCTACAAAGGTCCTGTTAATCCAAGTACTTTATTTAAAGAAGGTGATAAAGTCCCAGTTAAAGTATTAAGCTATGATAAAGAAAAAAAGCATCTTTCACTTTCTATTAAAGAAGCAATGCCAGATCCGTGGCTTGAGCTTGCAGAAAGCGGACTTGCTATGGGTGATGTTATAAAAGTAGTTGTTAATAACATAGAGCCTTATGGTGCATTTGTGGATTTAGGAAATGATATAGAGGGATTTTTACACATTAGTGAAATTTCATGGGATAAAAACATTCAAAATCCAAAAGATTTCATAAATGAGGGTGATGAAATAAATGTTGAAGTTATAGAGATAGACACTGAAAAAAGAAAACTTAGAGTAAGTCTTAAAAATTTACTAGAAAAGCCTTTTGATGAGTTTAAGAAAAACTATAAAGTAGGCGATGTTGTAAAAGGAAGTGTAGTAACTATAACTAAATTTGGTGCATTTATTAAAATAGGCACAGTTGAAGGTCTTTTAAGAAACGAAGATGTTTCTTGGGATAGAAATGAAACTTGCAAAGATTTATTAAAAGTTGGTGATGAGGTTGAAGTAAAAATAACTTCAATTGATACAAAAGAAGATAAGATTTCTCTAAGTAAAAAAGATTTAGAAGATAGCCCAATTGCAAAATATGCCGCTAGCCACAAAGTTGGTGACATAGTAAAAGGAACAATAAGAAATATTAAAGATTTTGGTTTATTTGTTGAGCTTGAAGAGGGCGTTGATGCACTTTTGAGAAAAGAAGATATTTCTAATATTGAAGATTTAAAAGTTGGCGATGAGATAGAATCAGCAATTGATTATCTTGATACTAAAAGAAATAGAATTAGATTAAGTGTAAAAAGACTTTCAAGGCAGAAAGAAAGAGCTGTTTTAAATGAAATAAATAGCGAAAATGATGACAATGTAACTATTGGAGATCTTATAAAAGAACAACTTCATAATTAATTTTAGGCACTTTTTAAGTGCCTATTTTCTACATAAAGGTGTAAAATCATGAATAAAATAATCGTATGTGATGCAATCAATGAAGCTGGATTTGAAATTTTAGCAAAAGAAAAAGACATAGAAGTAGTTAATGCTACAGATGTTCCAAAGGATGAGCTTTTAAATTTATTAGTTGATGCTGATGTTGCTATAACTAGAAGCCCAACTGAAATAAGTGAGTCTTTTTTAAATGCTGGTAAAAAACTTAAAGCAGTTGTAAGAGCTGGTGTTGGGGTTGATAATGTTGATATTGATGGATGTTCAAAAAGAGGAATAATTCTAATGAATGTTCCAACAGCAAACACAATTGCAGCAGTTGAAATGACAATGTGCCATCTTTTAAATGCAGCCAGAAAATATGTGAATTCTTGCAATGATTTGAAAATAGATAGGATTTGGAAAAGAGAAAAATGGTATGGAACTGAGCTTTATGGAAAAACATTAGGCATAATAGGTTTTGGAAATATTGGCTCAAGAGTAGGAGTTAGATCACTTGCTTTTGGCATGAAAGTAATAGCTTATGATCCATACATTGAGCCATCAAAAGCAAAAGATTTAGGTGTTGATTATACTTCAAATTTCGATGATATTTTAAAATGTGATTTTATAACTATTCATACTCCAAAAACAGCTGAAACAACAAATATGATAGATGAGGCTGAAATTGCAAAAATGAAAGATGGGGTAAGAATTGTAAATTGTGCAAGAGGTGGTTTGATAAACGAGGATGCACTTTTAAAAAATTTAAAAAATGGCAAAATTGCCTATGCTGGAATCGATGTTTTTGTAAAAGAGCCTGCAACAGATCATCCTTTGCTTGATATTGAAAACTTAACCGCAACCCAACATCTTGGAGCCAATACAGTTGAGTCGCAAAAAAATATAGCTGTTCAAGCAGCCGATCAAGCAATAAGTGCTCTTAGGGGAATTTGTTATCCAAATGCTCTAAATTTACCTATAAAAACAGAAGATATTCCAAATGAAATCAAACTTTATTTAGATTTAGTTTCAAAAATGGCATATCTTGCAACTCAGATTAATAAAAATCTTATAAGAAATATTAAAATAGAAGTTTCATCAAATTTGAAAAAATATTTAGATCCGATGCTTACTTTTGCATTGGTAGGCGCATTAAAAACTCAACTTGGCGATAGTATAAATTATGTAAATGCTAAATTTGTAGCTGATGAGCGAGGCATAAAAACAGAATCCGTCGTTACATCAAGTCTAAATTTAAAAAGCTTAGTTACTGTTAAAGTTATAACAGATAAAGAAGTTACTACTTTTAGCGGTGTTGTTTTTGGAGAAAATGAAGAAAGAATTGTAAATATTAATGGTTTCAAAACTGACTTTAAGCCAAAAGGTAAGATGATTTTCTTAAAAAATAGAGATATTCCAGGATTTATCCGTGATATCAGTGCAATTTTGGCAAAAGAAAATATTAACATTGCTGATTTTAGACTTGGCCGTGGTGAAGAAAAAGACGCTTTAGCTGTTGTTTTAGTTGATGAAGATATAAACAGTGAAATATTAAAAGAGTTAAATAGCGTTGAGGCTTGTATCTGGGCAAGATACGCAAATGTTTGATGAGTAATGACTGTTTGGTTGGAGTTGATTTAGGCTCAAACAGTTTAAAAATTTCTTTGATGAATGCTAAGTTTGAGGTTTTAAAAACTGATGAATTTGGCATTCAAAGTGCTTTTGGCTTAAAAGAAAATTTAAGTGATATCGCTAAAAATAAAATCATACTTGCTTTAGAAAAAATATCAAAAAATTATGATTTAAAAAATGCATTGGCTGTTGCAACGGAAGCATTTAGAGTTGCAAAAGATAGTGGTGAGTTTTTTAAATTATTAAATGATAAATTTGGTATAAAATTTGAAGTAATAAGTCCTTTAAAAGAGTGCGAGCTAACAAAACTTGCAGTTTATAAAAGATGTGAAATGCTTGGTGCTAGCACTAGCAATCTTGCCATAGTTGATCTTGGTGGTGCTAGTTGCGAAATCGTGCTTGATGAAAAATTTAAAAGCTTTAAATTTGGCATCATAAAAGTTTTTAATAATTTTTTAAATTTAGAAAACATAGAAAAAAATGCAAAATTTATAACAAAAGAAGCAAATAAATTTTTAAAAAATTTAAAACCAAAAAATATTGTCTTAAATTCTACTATTTCAAAAAAACTACTAAATTTAAAGCAAAATTATAAAAATTCAAAAATTTTAGAATTTGATGATTTTAAAAAACTTAAAAAGCTTATTTTAAATAATACAAAATCACATCTTAAAAACTCAGATGAGCAAGCCATGGACAGTCAAATTTTAAGTGAAAGAAATTTGCTACTTTGTGGAATTTATCTTTATGAAAATATTTTAAAAGGCTTTGATGATTTTATAATTATTGATTATGGTTTAAAAGAAGGTGTTATTATAGAAAAAATTTTAAAAAAGGAAATTTTATGAAAAAAATTATTCTCATTTTGTCCATTTTTTTATCTATTTGTTTTGGTTTTAAAAACGATGAAAATCTAAAAATAGGTAAATTAGATAATGGATTTTCATACTATCTTTATAAAAATCAAACTCCAAAAGATAGCATTAGTTTGATACTTTATTTCAATGTTGGATCAAGTGATGAGCTTGAAAATGAAAAAGGGATTGCTCATTTTGTCGAACACATGGCATTTAACGGTACAAAAGATTATACAAAAAATGACCTTATTAAAGCACTTGAAAGTTTAGGGGTAAAATTTGGAGCTGATTTAAACGCTGCAACTAGTTTTAATGAAACTATTTATAAACTTGATATAAAAAAAGAAAATTTAGATAAGGCATTGAGTGTTTTATCAAATATGGGCTTTAAGGCTTTGTTTGAAAAAGATGATTTAGAGGCTGAAAAAGGGGTAATCATCGAAGAAGAAAGAAATAGAAAAAATGCCTATGTTAGAATAATGGATCAAGGATTAAAATATTTTTATCCAAACAGCATCTATGCAAGTAGACTACCAATTGGTGATATGAATATAATAAAAAATGCAACTCCAGCTCTTTTAAAAGGGTTTTATAATAAATTTTACACTCCAAATAATGCAAAATTAATAATAGTTGGAGACTTTAATGAAAGCGAAACTAAAACTCTCATAAAAAAGTATTTTAATAATATAAAAAATAATGATTTTGCAAAAAGAGCGGATAAAAGCATAAGTTATTTTAACGATCTTGTTATTTTTAATCCAAACGATGAAGAGATAGCAAATAATTCAGTTTCTATAATGTTTGAAGATACGCCTTATAAATTAAATAGCATTGAAAATTTGGAAAAAGAGTATAAAAATAGATTTATTTCAAAAATGTTTTCTTTGCTAAACGAAAAAAGAAAGTCTAAAAGCAAGACGCTTTTAACCACAAATTATTATGATATAAATTTATACAATTTAAAAAAACTAAACTCATTTTATGCAACAGTTGTAAAAGATGATGTTAATGCTAGTTTGAGTGAGCTTATTTCAATTATTAAAACAGTTCAAAAAAATGGCTTTAATAAAGATGATTTTTTAAGTGCAAAAAAAGAACTTTTAGCACAAAATTTAGCAAATTTTGAAAAAAAACAAAAAAGATATAACTCTGAAATAGTTTCTGAAATTTTAAATTTAATAGAAGATGACACAACTTTTTTAAGCCCAAAAGATGAAAAAGAAATAAGTCAAAATATTATTGATAAAATGACTCTTGATGAGATAAATAAAGAGTTTAAAAAAAGTGTTTCAAGTAGTGGAGTTTTAGTAAATTTAACAACAAAAAAACCTATTTCTTTAAGCAAAGATGAGTTTAAAATTTTGCAAGAAAATGCTCAAATTTTAAAAGATGATAGTCTAAATTTGCCTAAAACCATTTTAGAAAAAAAGCTAGCAAATAAATCCCCAATAAGCTCTAGTGTTGATAAAAATTTAATATATAAATTTGAATTTACAAATGGTGCAAAGGTCTATTTTAAAGAGATAAATACAAATAAAGATACCATTTATTTTAAAGCTTTTAAAAAAGGCGGTCTTACAAATTTTGATGATATTATAAATCTTAACTTTGCTATAAATATTTCAAATGGAAGTGGAATTGGTAAGTTTAACGATTATGAGGTTAGGAAAATAACAGCTGGACAGATGTTTGAATATAAAAAATTTATCGATAAAACATCTTTAGGGTATATTGGAAATGCTCAAGTTAAAGACTTTGAAAATTTGTTAAAAGCATT
This sequence comes from Campylobacter ureolyticus, assembly GCF_013372225.1. Classification (NCBI taxonomy): domain Bacteria; kingdom Pseudomonadati; phylum Campylobacterota; class Epsilonproteobacteria; order Campylobacterales; family Campylobacteraceae; genus Campylobacter; species Campylobacter ureolyticus. Next base: position 376,240 of record NZ_CP053832.1, read on the forward strand.
TTTTACTGATTTTGAAAATCCAAAAATAGATGATGAGTATCTTAAAAGATATCAAACATTAGCACTTGATCTATTGGCTAAAAATTTAAATCATTCAGATTATAAATTTGAAAAAGAGTTTAATGAGTTTTATTTTAACAACTCCTATAAAATGCGTTTTTCAAGTAAGGATGATATTTTAAATTTAGATAAAAACAACTTAGAAAATATGTTAAAAAAAGCTTTTTTAAACGCAGGAGAGTATGATTTTGTATTTGTAGGAGATATGAGCCCAAAAGAATTTATTAAAATTTCTAAAAATTATATTGGAAATTTAAGTGCAGATATAAATCAAACTTTTATAAAAGATGATGGCATCCGCCAAATTTTAGGAAGAAAAAATTTTACAAGAAAATATTTGCAAGAAAACTCATCTAAAAACAGTGTTTTTATAAATAGTTATGATCTTAACTACACACCTAAAAATGCGCTTGCATTAAGTCTTGGAACAGATATTTTAAATATACTTTTAAGAGAAAAAATAAGAGAAGAAGATTCTATGGTTTATGGAATTTATGCTCACAATGAGCTTCAAAACAAGCCTTATAAAGAAGCAAGTATCAGTATTTATTTTACAAGCGATGTAAAAAACATAAATACAATAGTCAAAAATGTTAAAAATACAATAAATTTATTAAAAACTTCTTACGATGATGAAAAAGAACTTAAAAGTGTAAAACTTGCTTTAAAAGTAAAACTAGAAAAACTTTATCAAACACCAAATTTTTGGCTAAATCAGTTAAGTCAAGATTTGCTTTATGAAAAGTATTTTTACAATTATGATGAAATGATGAGTTTAATTGATAGCATAACTTTAAATGATATAAAAAGAGTTGTAAATTTGGCATATAATTTAGATAATTTCATCGTTAAATCAAATATTTATAAAGGCGCAAAATAGTAAATTTGGAGTTTTACTCCAAATTTAGTCTAAGTATCTTTTTTTAAAATCTTTATTTCTAGTCATTGTAAAAGATTTTTCATAAAAAATTAATATTACAACGCTAACTCCAACAGCTAGAGCAAATATAGCTGAAACTGCTGTTGAGCCGTAGTCAAAGATTTCAACTAAATAGTGAGATTTTTTATTCTCAACATTTGTTTGGATAAATAAAAACATTGCAAGCATAGCTTTGTAGGCATAAAGTCCTGGTATCATTGGCAAAAGTGATGGAAATGCGATTATTTCAATAGGAGTTTTTACTTTTCTAGCTAAAAAAACAGCTACAAAACTTATGCAAATTGCACTTATAAAAGTTGATATTGTGTAGCTTAGATAGTTCATAAAAATAACTCTTAAAGAGTATCCAAAACCACCAAGCATAGTACAAAAGAGTAAAATTCTCCTAGGTGGCTTATTAGCGTATGAAAAACCAAGTCCGGCAATTGCAGCAAATACTGCATCTATTAAAAACATACTCATTTTATAAGTCCAAAATTTACTAATGATAAAGTTATATAAATTCCAATACTCATACAAAGTATTAAAATAGTAGCATTTACGGCTCTACTAAGTCCTATTAAAACATTTTTATCTAAAATATCAAACATTGAATTTATTAAAGCAATACCTGGAAAAAGATATAAAATACTTGAACTAATTGAAGCTTCAGGTGTTTTACTAAATCCAAATTTATATCCTAAATATGCAATAAATGATGATATAAAAGCACAAAATATATAAGTTATCCTAATATCAACTTTTTTTAAACTCAACAAAAATTTTGATAAAACTCCACAAAATGTCCCAAAAATCACAAACACAACTCCAAAGATATCTCCACCAAAAAGCCTACAAAATGCTCCAAAAGCTATACTTGTTAAAGCAAAAGTAATTAAAATATTTCTTTTTTTCTTTGCTATAATTTTTTGATAAATATCTTTTGCTTCTTTAAGGCTTAGATCTTCATCGCTTACCGCCCAGCTTAATGCGCTAAGATCCGAAATAGTTTCTAAATTTATCTCTTTTTGAGTTGCATCTTTTATAAAAGACTTTCTAATTTCAGGGTTTGTTTTGTTGCTTACAGTCAGGTTTATAAATTTAATAAGTATAAATATAGAAGCATTATATCCATAGTGTGAAGCTATTCTTTTAACGCATCTTATAACTCTTGCATTATATGCTCCTACGCCACTTAGCGCATCTGCATAATCAGCTAAAAAATTTGTAAGTTCATTGATTTCTGGCTTCAACTCTCCCTCCTTTAAAATGTGCTAAAATTGAAATAATAAATGCTAAAAATAAAGCTATAAATGAGTAAATTTTTTCATCACTCATCGCTCCTATAAGTCCAACTCCTCCACCTATAATCATAGCAAATAAACATATATTTTCATTTAATTTTTTCCTACTTATCATAGCCATAAAAACAACTAAAACAACTCCACTTACATAAATATCATTTGCTCCAAGTAAATATCCTAAAATATTTTTTTTGCCAAAAGTAAGAAGTAGGGCAAAAAGACCAAATAAAATAGTAAAAACTCTATAAATTTTTAGCGACTTTGTTTTTAAGATATCATTACAAAAAACGCTACTTGCAGTAATTAAGCATGAATCAGCCGATGAAATAATAGCTGAAAATAAAACTACTAATAAAATAGCTCCTAAAAACGGCGGTAAAGTTTCACAAATATCTTTCGTTAAAATTTGATCGTTTATAACCGTTGGATTTATTAAATTTTGTGAAATAAGACCTATTAAAACAACCATGATAGCGCCTATTATAATACCTATAACGCCAAAAGCTACACCAAATTTTGCATCAAATTTGCTTTTTGCACTCAAAACTCTTCCAAAGAGCATTGGACAAACTACATAGCTTCCACCAATTATAAGCATAAAGTAACTCCATTTTGAAATGGTAAATTTATCATTTAAAAGCTCAAAATTTAAATTTGCTATAGATACATCTTTGACAAAAACAAACCATAAAATAATTATAAAAAATGTTATAAACATCAACATAGTTTGTGCCAAATCACTTTTTAAAATACTTGCTTGACCTGCTAAAATAGAATAAGTAATTATGATAAACGCACTTACAAAAACAGCAAAATTAAATGGAATTTTTAAAATAGCAGCTAGTATCCAAGCACTTGCTAAAAGTTGTGCTGCTAAAATACTACTCCAAGCAAGAACTATAATAATAGAAGCTATAAACCTTGCTTTTTTTCCTATATAATACTCTATCATTTCAGGCATTGTAAGAGCTTTTGAGATAGCTATTTTTTTAGCTAAAAATATACATAAAACTAAAAGTCCACTTGCTCCGCTTAAAAGCCACCAAATGGCTGGAAAACCAACTTCATAACTTAAGCTTATTACGCCTATTGTTGCACTTCCTCCAATACATGATGCGATAATTGAGCCACCAACTAAATACCAAGAGGCATTTTTGCTAGAAATTGTATAGTGGGTAACATTTTTAGTTTTTTTAAACTCTAAGTATCCTATAAAATAAATTATAAATAAATATATGAAAAATAATATGCTCATCTTTTACTCGTATTTTTTAAATTTAATTGCATTATAAATCGCATTACAAAGAGTTTTTAATTCTTTATCATTTTGTGTAAAATGCGGCATTATATAGATGTTTTTGCCAAAAGGTCTTATCCAAACTCCATTTTCTACAAAAAAACTTTGGATATTTTCTGTATTTACTTCTTTATCAATCTCTACAACTCCAATAGCACCTAAAACTCTAACATCCTTAACGCTTTGAAAATCATAGCATTTCATAAGTTCATCTTTTAGTAGTTTTTCTATATGCTTAACTTTTTCTTTAAAATTTAAATTTTCCAAAATTTCTAAACTTTTTATTGCTACACTGCAAGCTAAAGGATTTGCCATAAATGTTGGACCGTGCATAAAAACTCTGTCATTTTCGCAAATTCCATCAGCTACTTCTTTAGAGCAAATTGTAGCCCCAAAGCTCATAACTCCGCCAGTTAACGCTTTTCCAATGCATATTATATCAGGACTTACATTAGCTATTTTATAAGCAAACATTTCACCTAATCTTCCAAAGCCTGTTGCAATTTCATCAAAGATTAAAAGTGCATCTATTTCATAACAAATTTCTCTTAAAAATTTAAGGTAATTTTCATGATAAAACCACATCCCACCAGCTCCTTGAACAATTGGCTCAACTATGATGGCTGCAATATGGTCTTTATTTTCATAGATGATTTTTTTCATTTTTTCAAGACTTCTTTCATCAAATTTGAAGCCAAATTTTGAAGTTGGTTTTGGCATAAAAATTTGCTTTGCTAAAGTTTCTTTAAACAAAGAATGCATTCCAGTTACTGGATCACAAACACTCATCGCACCAAATGTATCTCCGTGATAACCACCTTTAAAAGTTGCTATTTTTGTCTTATTTGGATTTTTGTTTTGCTGAAATTGAAGTGCCATTTTTAAAGCTACTTCCACGCTTACTGATCCACTATCGCTATAAAAAATTTTATCCATATTTTCTGGCATTAAAGAAAGTAGTTTTTTACCTAAATTTATAGCTGGAGCGTGAGTTAGCCCTCCAAACATAACATGAGAAAATTTATTAATTTGCTTAATTATGGCTTTGTTAAAATCGGCATTTTTATAGCCTAAATACGCACACCACCAAGAGCTCATCCCATCAATTAATGCTTTATTTTGAAATTTTTCATCATTTATATAGATATAGCTATCTTTTGCATTGCTTACACCGTAAGTTTTAAGAGGTTTTATCGATGAGGTATATGGATGAAAAAGATGATGTTTATCAAACTCTAAGTCGATAAAATCATCAGTTTTTTTATAATTTTTTATAAAATTTCTAAATTTTAAAGATGCTTTTTGAATGCTTAAATTTGGCTCTAAATTTATAATATCACAGTTAAATTTATCTTTTAAATATTCTAAATTTGAAAGACTTATCTCATCGCTTAAATCACTAAAATTTAACACTATTAAATCTAGTTTTAAACCTCTATTTTCCAAAGCTTCTATGCTTAAAAGAATTTGATTTATAACACCAAGTTCATTTTTACAAACTAAAACAACAGGTAAATTTAAAGCCTGTATAAAATCTATAATGTAGCTTTTTTCATTAAGTGGAACAAAAAGCCCTCCAGCTCCTTCTACTAAAACATTTTCATAAGTTTGTAAAAACTCATTGCAGTATTTTAAAATTTCATTAAATTCTATATTTATGCCCTCTTTTTTTGCAGCATATGCTGGTGATGATGGAAATTTTAAAGCATATCTCGGAGTAAAGTTATTTTTACTTGAAATTTTTGTATAAGCCATAGCATCGGTTAAAGTTCCTTCTTCACAGCCACTTTGAACTGGTTTTATGGCAACAGTGTTTAAATTTTCGTCTAAAAAAGCTTTTAAAAGTGATGAAGTTACGAAAGTTTTACCAACATCTGTGTTGGTAGCGGTTATAAAAAAATTCATTAATTCTCCTTAAAAAGGGGATGAATTTCCCCTTAAATTTAAAGTTAATTAGCAAGAATATGTAGTTTTAAACTCAAATGGAGTAGGTCTTGCTTCATAAGGCCAAACTTGAGTTTCAAATTTAAATCTTTGATATGTTTGTATAAATTCATCACACATAACAGGTTTTAAAAACTCATTATCTCTTATTAAAGATTCCAAGCTTCCTCTTAGTGTATGAGGGAATTGTTCTATTCCTTTTTCTCTAATTTCATCAAGATGAAGTTCAAACAAATTTATATCCATTGGACCAACTGGTTCGTATTTGTGTTTTATCCCATCAATTCCTGCCATTAAAAGTGCAGCAAAAGCTAAATATGGGCAAGCTGATGAATCTGGAAACCTCATCTCAACTCTTGTGCTGTTTTCACCAGCTCCATAAGGAATTCTAATTGAAGCTGAGCGGTTTTGGCAAGAATATGTTAAGATATTTGGTGCTTCAAAACCAGGGATTAATCTTTTATATGAGTTAATGCTTGGATTTGTAAGGGCTGAAAGGCTTCTAGCATGTTTTAAAACTCCACCTATATAATATTTTGCCAAATCACTTAAATTTCCATATTTTCCTTTTTCATAAAAGAGATTTTTTCCATTTTTCCAAATGCTTTGATGCACATGCATGCCACTTCCGTTATCTCCATAAAGTGGCTTTGGCATGAAAGTTGCAGTTTTTCCGTTTAAGTGGGCTACCATTTTTACAACATATTTATATTTTTGAACATTATCAGCAGCCTCAACTAAAGAGCCAAACTTAACACCTATTTCACCTTGAGCTTGAGCAGCTTCATGATGACATACAAAAGTTTCTAATCCAATTTGCTCTAAAACTTGCACCATTTCAGCTCTTAAATCAACCATGCTGTCAATTGGCTGAACTGGGAAATATCCGCCTTTTGGTCCTGGGCGATGGCCTGTGTTATAAGAGTCTTTATACTCTTTAGCGCTATTCCATTCACCTTCTTCGCTATCTACATTAAACATTGCGCAATTCATGGAATCTACTATTTTCACATCATCAAAAATAAAAAATTCATTTTCAGGTCCAAAATAGCAAGCATCACCAATGCCACTTTCTTTTAAAAAGGCTTCTGCTCTTTTTGCTATGGATCTTGGGCATTTTTCATACATTTTGCCTTTGTAGATATCATATACATCGCAAATTACAATGATTGTAACATCAGCAGTGAATGGATCTAAAAAAGCAGTTTCTAAATCTGGCTTTAAAATCATATCTGATTTATGGATTGGTTGCCAAGCCTCAATTGAACTTGCATCAAATGGAAGCCCTTCATCGAAATCTTTAGGCAATCTTTTATAATTATATGAAATATGGTGCCAAGTTCCTTTTAAGTCTGTAAATCTAAAATCTACAAATGCAACTTCATTTTCATCACAAAATTTAAAAAATTCATCTTTATTTTTTACAAATTTACCCATATTTTTTCTCCTTTGGAATAAAGGGGTTATTTTAACATATTTAGAGTTATATTTTTATAAAATTTAATCATAATTTCTAAATTTAGATATTATTTGCATGATAAAAACATCATTGTATTGTAACATTCATTTTGATATAATTTCACATTTATTGATAATTAAATTTTTATAAAGGATTAAGATATGAAAAAAATCGTTTGTGCCTTGACTTTATTAGTTTTTATTTTTACGGGTTGTGATAGTGATTCAGAGTTTTTAACACCTGCTGAAATAGACGGCAAATATGGTTTTATTAATGAAAAAAGTAAGTTTGTCTTGAAGCCAATCTACGAAAGAGCTTGGGAATTTTCAGAAAATGGCGTAGCAGTAGTTCAGTTAAATGGCAAATTCGGTCTTATAAATAAAAAAGGTAAATTTATAGTTGAGCCTAAATTTGATGATATCGGTTATTTTTCAAAAAATGGTTTAGCAGAAGTTAAGCTATACAGTAAATGGGGTGTTATCAATGAAAAAGGCAAATTTATAATTGAACCTAAATTTGATGATATGGGTTATTTTTCAAAAAATGGTTTAACAAAAAATGGTTTAACAAAAATTGAGTTAAACGGTAAATATGGTTTTATCAATGAAAAAGGAGATATCGTAATAGAACCTAAATTTGATGATATTTACTATTTTTCAGAAAATGGTTTAGCAGCAGCTCAATTAAAAAAAGAATGGGGTATTGGCAGCAAATGGGGTTTTATCAATGAAAAAGGTAAATTTATAGTTGAGCCTAAGTTTGATGATATTGAACAATTTTCAAAAAATGGTTTAGCACCAGTTAAGCTATACAGTAAATGGGGTGTTATCAATGAAAAAGGTAAATTTATAGTAGAGCCTAAATTTGATAATATATGGGAGTTTTCAAAAAATGGTTTAGCACCAGTTAATTTATATAATCGGTGGGGTTTCATCAATGAAAAAGGAGATATCGTAATAGAACCTAAATTTGATTATGTTGATAGATTTTTAGAAAATGGTTTAGCAAAAATTGAGTTAAACGGTAAATATGGTTTTATCAATGAAAAAGGAGATATCGTAATAGAACCTAAATTTGATAATATTTACTATTTTTCAGAAAATGGTTTAGCAAAAATTAAGTTAAACGGTAAATATGGTTTTATCAATGAAAAGGGGGATATCATAATAGAACCTAAATTTGATGATATTGGTTATTTTTCAAAAAATGGTTTAGCACCAGTTAAGTTATATAATCGGTGGGGTATTATCAATGAAAAAGGAGATATCGTAATAGAACCTAAATTTGATTATGTTGATAGATTTTTAGAAAATGGTTTAGCAACAATTGAGTTAAACGGTAAATATGGTTTTATCAATGAAAAAGGAGATATCGTAATAGAACCTAAATTTGATAATATTTACTATTTTTTAGAAAATGGTTTAGCAAAAATTAAGCTAAACGGTAAATATGGTTTTATCAATGAAAAAGGAGATATCGTAATAGAACCTAAATTTGATGATATTGGTTATTTTAAAAAAGGTTGGGCAACAATTAAATTAGACGGTAAACACGGTGCTATAAACGAAAAAGGCGGAGAGATATGGGGAGTGGTATTTTAAAATTACTAGATATTAAATTTAGCTTTTTTGATACTTGCAATAATGTTAAAATTTTTTTATAATAGCGAGTTTTTAAATTTAAAAGGAGAAAATATGTCAAATTTTTGTGAATTTTTAAAAAATTCTGAAAATGCAACTAAGTCATTTATGGGTGGAGTTATAATGGATGTTGTAACACCAGATCAAGCTAAAATAGCAGAAGCAAGTGGTGCTGTTGCAGTTATGGCGCTTGAAAGAGTTCCAGCAGATATTAGAGCAGCTGGTGGTGTCTCAAGAATGAGTGATCCAAAAATGATAAAAAGCATCATGAATGCAGTTAAAATTCCAGTTATGGCAAAATGTAGAATTGGTCATATCGTTGAAGCAAGAATATTGGAAAGTATAGGGATTGATTTTATAGATGAGAGTGAAGTTTTAAGCCCAGCTGATAATGTATATCATGTAAATAAGCGTGAGTTTAAAACACCTTTTGTTTGCGGTGCTAGAAATTTAGGTGAAGCACTTAGGAGAATTAGCGAAGGTGCGATGATGATAAGAACAAAAGGAGAAGCTGGAACTGGAGATGTGGTTCAAGCAGTAACACATATGAGATCAATAATGAGTGATATAAGACGCATTTCAAATTTAAACAAAGATGAACTTTTTAACGAGGCAAAAAACTTAGGAGTTAGCTATGAAATGCTTTTATATGTGCATGAAAATGGCTCACTTCCAGTTGCAAATTTTAGTGCAGGTGGCGTTGCAACACCAGCAGATGCAGCTTTAATGAGAGTTTTGGGTGCACAAGGCGTTTTTGTAGGAAGTGGAATTTTTAAGTCAGGAAATCCTGAAAAAAGAGCAAAAGCTATCGTAAAAGCAGCAAAAAATTATGACAATCCTGACATTATTGCAGAAGTTAGCCAAGATTTGGGCGAAGCAATGGTTGGCATAAACGAAGATGAGATAAAAATCATAATGGCAAATAGAGGAATATAATTAATTTTAATCTATTTTAAAAGCTTTGTAAGGTATAATTTAATTATTCTACAAAAGGGCTTTTAAATGCAAAAAGATGATTTTTTACAAAAATGTAAAGATGAGTATAAATTTAATACTCATCAGCTAAGAGAAGTTGAGCTCGGATTTGAAAACTCTCTTAGTTTTGATAAGATAGAATTTTATGCAAAAACAAAATTTAATTCTCATCAAATGGCTGAGATAAGAAAAGGTTTTGAAAACTCTCTTAGTTTTGATGAGATTTGCAAGTATGCTAAAAACGAGTACAACTCAAATCAAATGTATATTTTAAGAAAAGCTATATTATCAAATTTTAACCTTGATGAAATTTATCCACTAATTGATAAAACTAAATTTGGTTGGCATCAGATGAGTGAGATAAAAGAGGGGTTTAAAGATAAACTCTCTTTAAAAAAAATAAATTTATTTGCAAAAAGTGAGTTTGGAAATTTAAGAATGGCCGAAATAAGAGATGGTTTTAATCATGGATTAAGCTATGAAAAAGTTAGTTTTTATGCAAAAAAAGAATTTAGTCAAAAACAAATGCAAAATATTAAAAATCTTTTGTTAAACGGTGTAAAAAAATCTGAAATAGAAAAACTTATCCTAGAAAAAGAAAAAATCAAAAATAAGCCTACTAAGAAAAAAAATTCATTGATAGATTTAAATTTTAGCTTCAAAGCACCTTTTAAAATAATTTTTTATATAATGCAAAATTTGGATTTTTAAAAAAAGGAAATATTTTGAAAAAACCTGAGCTTTTATCACCTGCTGGGAATTTAGAAAAACTTAAAATTGCACTAAGTTATGGAGCTGATGCTGTATATGCAAGTGTAGGAGCTTTTTCCCTAAGGCAAAGAAGTGCAAAAGAATTTAGTAAAGAGACTTTTAGGGAGGGCGTTGAATTTACGCACAAAATGGGTAAAAAATTCTACGCCACTATAAATGGATTTCCATTTAATGCTCAGCTTGATAAGTTTAAAACCCATATTGAGTTTTTGAAGGATTTAGGCGTTGATGCCTTCATAATCGCAAGTCCAAGCATTATAAGCTTAGCTAAAAAAATATCTCCAGATACTGAAATTCATCTTTCAACACAAGCAAATGTTATGAATTATATGGATGCTCAAATTTATTATGATATGGGTGTAAAAAGAGTAGTTGTAGCTCGAGAAATAGGACTAAAAGATGTAATTTCAATAAAAGAAAAAGTGCCAAATTTAGATATTGAAATTTTTATTCATGGTTCTATGTGTTTTGCTTATAGTGGGAGATGCTTGATTTCAGCTTTGCAAAGTGGTAGATTTAGTAACCGTGGAAGTTGTGCAAATGATTGTAGATTTAATTATGAAATTTATGCTAAAAATGATGAAAGCGGTGCATTATTTAAGTTAAATGAAGATGAAAATGGCACTTATATAATGAACTCAAAAGATCTGAATTTAAGTTCTTACGTTGAAAAAATTATGCAAAGTGGAGCTGTTGATAGTTTTAAAATCGAGGGAAGAACAAAAAGCCAGTATTACGCCGCATGTGCAACAAATGCTTATAGAATGGCAATTGATGATGCACTTAGTGGCAGATTTAATGCTGAAATTTATCAAAAAGAACTTCATACTTTAAAAAATCGTGGTTTTACAGATGGATACTTAGTAAGTCGTCCATTTGAGAGAAAAGATACACAAAATTTTAACTCAACTTTGGAAGAAGGCACTCATCAAGTTTGTGCAATTACTTTAGATGGTGAGTTTTTTGATGTTAAATATAAAATTTCTAAAAACACACCTTATGAAATTTTGGTTCCAAAAGATAGCAAAATTGAAACAATTGAGAATGAAATAGGGAAAATTTATGAAAAATATGGTAAATTCTGGCTTGAATTTAAAGTTTTAAAAGCGAAAAATAACAAAGAATTTGATGAAATTCACAGCGGAAATTTAAATCAAATAATTTCGCCTGTAAAACTACCTAATTTCAGTTTTTTAAGAAAAGAAATAGAGTAAAAGAAAGGAAATATGATGAAATTTGTATCTATTATAATGGGAAGTGGAAGCGATTTAGACATTGCAAATGAAGCAGCTAAGGTGCTTGAAAGCTTTGGTGTGAAATATGAAATGATAGTAAGTTCTGCTCATAGAAGTCCTCAAAGAACGCATGATTATGTTATAGCAGCACAAAATAAAGGTTGTGAGGCTTTTATCTGCATTGCAGGAATGGCAGCTCATCTAGCAGGCGTGGTTGCATCACTTACAACAAAACCAGTTTTAGGAGTTCCAGCAGGTGGTGGAGCTTTGGGCGGGGTTGATTCACTTTACTCAACTGTTCAAATGCCAGGAGGTATTCCAGTTGCTACTTTTGCAGTTGGTAAAGCAGGTGCGAAAAATGCAGCTTATTTTGCAAGTCAAATTCTATCTTTAAGCAATGAAGAACTTGCTTTAAAAATTAAAAACGATAGAGCAAATATGGCAAAAAAAGTTTGTGAAGATTCAAGTAAAATTGAAATTATCTTGAAGGAAGATAAATGACATTTTCAAAAATAATTTTAACTTTGCAAGATTTTTGGCAAGCCCAAGGTTGCGTGATAGTTCAACCTTACGATATTCCTGCAGGAGCTGGGACTTTTCATCACGCAACTTTTTTAAGAAGTCTTGGTAAAAAGCCTTGGCGAGCAGCTTATGTGGCACCATCTAGACGTCCTGCAGATGGAAGATATGGTGAAAACCCAAATAGATTAGGTGCGTATTATCAATTTCAAGTTATTTTAAAACCAAGTCCTAGTAATATTCAAGAACTTTATTTAAAAAGTTTGGAAGCCATTGGTTTTAATCTTAAAAATCATGACATAAGATTTGTTGAAGACAATTGGGAGAGCCCAACTCTTGGAGCTTGGGGGCTTGGTTGGGAAGTTTGGCTTGATGGTATGGAGGTAACTCAATTTACTTATTTTCAACAAGTTGGAGGAATAGCTTGCGAGCCTATAAGTGGTGAGATAACTTATGGTTTGGAGCGACTTGCCATGTATTTACAAAACAAAGAAAATGTTTTTGACATAGTTTGGAATGAATTTAAAGGTGATGTAATAACTTATGGAGATGTTCATAAAAGAAGTGAGTATGAGTTTAGCAAATATAGTTTTGAAGTAGCTGATACAAATATGCTTTTTAAGTCTTTTGAAAGTGCTTATAATGAGTGTTTGAAAACTCTTAAAAAAGAATTATCTCTTCCTGCATATGATTACTGTATGCTTGCATCACACATATTTAATTTACTTGATGCAAGAGGTGCGATAAGTGTTACTCAAAGACAAGATTTTATTCTTAAAATAAGATATTTAGCAAAAGGGTGTGCTATTGTGTATGCAAGTAAAGATGATCCTAGCTTAAAAGAAAAATTTAGTGAGTATTTTACAGATGAAAATAGCTGAAATTTATCAAATTTTAGATGAGGTTGCACCTTTTGAAGCTCAAGAAAGCTGGGATAACTCAGGACTGCTTTTGGGAAATATGGACGATGAGTTTGATAAAATTTATGCAAGTATTGATTTAGACTCAAATTTGATTCAAAAAATAGAAAAAAACTCACTTGTTATAACTCACCATCCTTTAATTTTTAAAGGCTTAAAAAGTCTAAATCCTAGTGTTTATCCATCAAATTTAATTTATGAAATCATTAAAAAAGATATAAAGCTTATTTCAATGCACACAAATTTTGATAAATTTGTTTTAAATCAATTTGTAGCAAGTGAAATTTTAGGTTATAAAATCACTGAAATTCGTGATTTTTTAGTATTTTTTGAAGTTAATAAAATTTTCGATGAGTTTGCTAAAGAGATAAAACAAAAACTTAAAATTTCAAATTTAAGAGTTGTAAAGGCAAGCGAGTTTATAAAAATAGCTACGCTTTGTACTGGGAGTGGAGCTGATTTACTAGGAAGCTTTAAATCAGATTGTTTTTTAACTGGAGATTTAAAATACCATAGTGCACTTGAAAGCCTAGAAAATAAAATATCTTTAATTGATATAAATCACTTTGAAAGCGAAGCCTATTTTGGCCAGTCTTTAGCTAAAAATTTGCAAAAATACAATTTAAATATTATAATAACAAATTCAATTAATCCATTTTTATACATTTAAGAGGAAAATTTATGAACAAAAATTTAGAACAATTAATACAGCTATCAAATTTCGATAAAAATATTGATGGTTTTTCACCAAAAATCGCAGCTATCCAAAAAGAGCTTAATGATAAACAAAATGAAATTACAGAAGTTCAAAAAGAAGTTGAAAATTCAAATAAAGAGATAGAAGATTTAGCTGATGAGATAGAAAAAACTGACAATCATATAAAAGATTTAAACTCACAACTAAAAGCAGGTAGTAAAAAACACTCAGCTATAAAAACCGAAAAAGAGTTAAAATCACTTCAACTTGAAGAAGAGCTTACAAAAGATCAGTTAAGTTCTGCAAATGATGAGATAGAAAGACTTGAAAATTTGATGGAAAATAAAAAATCAAACCAAAATGAGCTTTTAGACAAAGAAAAAACACTAAAAGATGAGTTTGAAAATATTCAAAAAAATACAGAAGATGAGTTAAAAAACATAGAAAGCCAAAGAGAAAAATTTTATCTTGAAAAGGATAAACTTGTAAAAAAAATGGATCAAAAAATCATCTCTTTTTATGAAAAAATTAGAAAATGGGCAGGAAATACAGCTGTTGCAAAGGTTAAAAAACAAGCATGTTATGGCTGTTTTATGCATATAAATGATAAAACTTATAGTAATGTTATAAGATCTGATGAAATTGTAACTTGTCCAAATTGTGGAAGAATACTTTATAAAGATTTTAATGACGAAGAAAAATAGTGTTTTATAACTTATTTTCTTTTTTTATTTGGCTTTTTTTAACTCCTTTTATATTGGTTTTTTCATTTAAAAAAAAGTATAAAAAAAGCCTTCCCGCAAGATTTTTTCTATATAAAAATCCTCCACTAAAAAAAGTTGATGTGCATTTTCACGCTTGCAGTTTTGGGGAAATTTCAGCTCTCGAGATTCTAGCTTTAAAATTTGAAAGCTTTTCATTTACAACGACGACTGCAACAGGTTTTGAAAAGGCAAAAAGCCTAAATGAAAATACAAGATTTTTACCATTTGAATGTTTTATACCTTTTTGGCTTACAAAAAGTAAAGTTTTAGTTGTTTTTGAGGCTGAGCTTTGGTTGAATTTGGTAAAAACTGCTAAAAAAAATGGTTCTTATGTGATACTTTTAAACGCAAGAATTAGCGATAGATCATATAAAAGATATGAAAAATTTAAATTCTATTATAAAGAAATTTTTAAATACATTGATTTAGTATTAGCTCAAAGCAAGCTTGATAAAACTAGACTTTTAAATTTGGGAGCAAAAAACATAGAAGTTGTTGGAAATATAAAAAGTGCAAATTTTAAACTAGCAAGCAAAGACTATCCAAAATTTAGTGAGTTTTTAGTAACCATTGCAAGTACTCATGATGGCGAGGAAGAACTTATTTTAAATAATATAACGCCAAATAAAAATCAAAAATTTATAATCGCACCAAGGCATCCTGAAAGATTTTGTAAAGTAGCTAAAATTTGTGAAGATTTTGCTAAAAAATTTAATCTAAAATTTGAAAAATTTTCACAAAATTTAGGTTTTAAATCAAACATTATATTGCTTGATACAATGAACGAAGTTATAAATTTTTATAAAATAAGTGATGTTGTTATACTTGGAGGAAGCTTTATAGACGGTATTGGCGGACATAATCCAATAGAAATAGCTCAATTTAATAAGCCTTTAATAAATGGTTATTTTTATCATAACCAAAAGGCCTTGTTTGAACTAGTTGATGGTGTAAATTTTAGTGATTTATCAAATTTAAATGAGTTATTAAGTTTAAATTTGAGTAAAACAATGATTAAAAATAAAGCCGATTTACAAAGCATAGAAAATTTGATAAAAATAAAAATAAAGGAACAAAATGGCTGTTGAAAAAGCATATAAACTTTTAGCTTTGCAAGAAAATATCTCAAACAATGAAGCTAAGAACTTGATTGATAGCGGTTTAGTTTATTTAAGTGGCAAGAAAATAATTTTAGCAAGAGGGTTAGTTAATACAAGTGCAAAATTTAAAGTAACAAAATTAAAAAAACCAACTATTATTTTTGAAGATGAAAATATTTTGGCTATAAATAAACCTGAGTTTATAAATAGCTCAGATATTGAAAAAAAATATAAATTTCCACTTATTAATAGACTTGATAAAGAAACAAGCGGTGTTATACTCTTAGCTAAAAATGAGGAATTTAGACAAAAAGCCATACAAGAGTTTAAAAATTTAAATGTAAAAAAAACATATATTGCGATTGTAAGTGGTGTCGTTAGTGAAAAAATAGAAATTAATGATAAAATTTTAACTATAAAAAATAATAATTCAAAAGGTAGAAATGAAGCATTTTCTAAAATTTCAGATAATGGAAAAACCGCTCTTACTACAGTTTATCCATTTATGGTAAGTGGTAAAAAATCACTTGTTAAAATAGAGATTAAAACAGGCAGAACTCACCAAATAAGAGTGCATTTAGCTGCTTATGATCACGCTGTAATTGGCGATGAAAAGTATGCAAAACTAAGCTCAAAAAGACTTTTTTTACACTCATATAAAACTGAAATTTTAGGATATTCTTTTGTAGCTCCGCTTGATAATAGTTTTAACGAGTTTGGTTTTGAGATTTCAAAAGATATGAAATTTTAAGCAAATTTAAGAAAGTTTATTGTAAAATAAGCCCTTTGATTATATTTTAAAAGGTTAGATGTGTTTGTACAAATAGGTGAATCACTTAGATCAGCTGTAAATAAGCTTAGAATTGTTGATGATGAAAAGGCGCTTAAAAATGCCCTTGTAACGCTTAGAAAAGCACTTTTAAAATCAGATGTTCATCATAAAGTAACAAAAGATTTTGTTGCTATGATAGAAGATGATTTAAAAGAAAATGGCATCGGGCAAAAGCAGTTTTTAGACTCAATTAAAAAGAATTTAACAGATATTTTAACAGCTCCAGGAAATCAAGGATTTGTTTATTCAAGCAAGCCACCAACAGTTGTTCTTATGAGTGGACTTCAAGGTGGTGGTAAAACAACATCAACTGTCAAACTTGCAAATAACCTAAAACAAAAAAATAAAAAAGTATTAATAGCTGCTGCAGACTTACAAAGACTTGCTGCAGTTGAACAGTTAAAACAACTTTGCGAGGCAAATGAAATAGATCTTTTTTATATTGAAAATGAAAAAGACCCTGTTAAAGTTGCAAAAGAGGCTTTGCAAAAAGCTAAAAAAGAGCTTTATGATGTGCTTTTTGTAGATACTGCAGGAAGACTTGCAATAGATGAAGCTTTAATGAGCGAGTTAAAAGATGTTAAAAACGCCATAAATCCAGATGAAATTTTTTATGTAGCAGATGCTATGAGTGGACAAGATGGCGTTAGAACAGCTGATACATTTAATAAAGAACTTGGAATAACAGGGGTTATTTTAAGTAAATTTGATGCTGATACAAAAGGCGGAGTAGCTATTGGTATAGCTCATCAAATCGGAGTTCCTTTAAGATTTGTTGGAACAGGCGAAAAAGTAGCTGATATAGAGGGCTTTATACCTGATAGAATTGTCGGAAGAATCATGGGCGAGGGCGATCTTGCTACTTTAGTTGAAAAAACAAGTGCTGTTTTTAATGAAAAAGATGTAAAAGATATAACCAAAAAAATTAAAAAAGGGAAATTTACATTTAATGACTTTGTAAGTCAGCTTGAAAGTGTTAAAAAACTTGGAAATATGAAAAGTTTAATTGGAATGCTTCCAGGAATGGGAAATTTAGCTGAAAAAATAGGCGATATGGATTTAGAAAATTCAAAAGAAATAATTCATATAAAAGCTATGATTAGTTCTATGACACCAAAAGAAAGAGAAAATCCAGATTTGTTAAATAATTCAAGAAAAAGAAGAATTGCTGCAGGAGCTGGCCTAACACAGATGGAAGTTAATAAATTTATAAAGCAATTTACAAATGCCTCAAAACTAGCAAAAAAACTTACAAATAAAGGTGGCATTCGCGGAATGGCATCTTTAATGCAAGGCGGACAAAAATTTCCGGGATAATTTCTCGGAAAGTTTTATTATGAATAAATCTTTTATTTATAATAAAGCTTATATTAAAATTAACAAGGAGAAAAAATATGGCAACAGTTGTAAGACTAACAAAAATAGGTCGTAAAAAAAGACCATTTTATCGTATAGTTGTAACAGATAGTAGAAAAAGAAGAGATGGTGGATATATAGAGAGCATTGGTTATTATGATCCTATGGCAAATCCTGAAGTTGTTAAATTTGACGCTGAAAGATTACAGTATTGGAAAAGCGTTGGAGCAAAACTTAGTGAACGTGTAGAGAGAATAACCAAATAGAGCTAGAAATGGTTGAAGAATTTATCAGACAATATGCTTTACTTATATGCGAGTATCCAGAAAAAATAAAAATAGAAAAAGTAAAAATTGATGATAATTTTTATGAAATTATCATTTACGCAGATAAAACTGATACTGGAAAACTCATAGGTAAAAATGGTCAAATGATAAACGCCATAAGAACTGTTGTTCTTGGCTATAAAGCTAAAGATGCAGCTTCTTATAAATTTAGTGTAAAAGCCCTAGAAGAGTAGTTTTATGAGTGAGCTTCTTACAGTCGCCAAAATTGGTAAAACTATAGGACTAAGAGGAGCTTTAAAACTACATAATAAGAGCGACTTTGTCTCACAATTTAAAAAAAATGCTAAATTTTTTTTAAGTGATGGCACCATACTTGAAATTTTATCTTACAATAGTGCTAGCTCACAAGTAATTTTTAAAGATTATGAAAGTATAGAGCTTGCTTCAAATTTGGTAAATAAATTTCTTTATCAAAGCATTGAAGCTACTAGAAAAAATTGTAAATTAAAAAAAGATGAGTATTTCTACTTTGATATAATAGGTCTTGAAGTTATAGAAAACGGTGAAACCTTAGGAAAAGTTGTGGATATTTTAGAAGTTGGAGCAAATTTTTTATTTGAGATAAAAACTGATGAAAAGTTAGTGAGCCAAGGATTTACAAAAAACTTTTTTGTTCCATATATTGATGAATATTTAGATAAAATTTCAATCCAAACAAAACAAATTTTTACAAAAAATGCAAAACTTATTTTAAAAGAGTCATGAAATTTAACTTTATAACTCTTTTTGAAAATCTTATAAAACCTTATTTTGATGATTCTATACTAAAAAGAGCTTTGGATAAAAATCTTTTTGAAGTTAGTTTTATAAATCCAAGAGATTTTAGTAAAGACAAGCATAAAAAAGTTGATGATTATATGATAGGTGGTGGAGCTGGACTTTTAATGGGCATCCAGCCATTAAGTGATACAATTTTAAATGTAAAAAATAAAAATCCCAACACTCATATAATTTACCTAACTCCAGTTGGCAAAAAATTTACTCAAAAAGATGCAAAAAGACTTTCAAAAAAAGATAATATTACTTTTATTTGCGGACGTTATGAAGGTATAGATGAAAGAGTTATAGAAAAATATGTAAATGAGGTATTTTGTATTGGAGATTTTATCATGACAGGCGGAGAACTTGGAGCTTTATGTATGTGTGATGCAATTTGTAGAAACATAAATGGAGTTTTAGGAAATGCCAATTCACTTGAAGTTGAAAGTTTTGAAAATTCACTTTTAGAAGCACCATCTTTTACAAAACCAAATATTTTTGAAAATTTACCTGTGCCTTCAGAGTTTTTAAAGGGAAATCACGGTAAAATATCAGCTTTAAAAAATCAAATGGCGAGATTAAAGACAAACTATTTTCGCCCTGACTTAAAGGACAATCATGAGAAATAAATATATACAAGCTTTTGAAGAAGCTCAAATTTCTAAAAGAAGTATTCCTGAATTTCGTGCGGGCGATACTTTAAGAGTTGCTATAAGAATTACTGAAGGTGAAAAAACAAGAATTCAAAACTTTGAGGGTATTTGCATAGCTAAAAGAGGAACTGGAACAGGCAAGACTTTTATAATCCGCAAAATCGGTGCAAATAACGTCGGTGTTGAGAGAATTTTCCCACTTTATGGTGAAAACCTCGAAGAGATAAAAGTTTTAAGACATGGAAAAGTTAGAAGAGCAAAACTATTCTATTTAAGAGATAGAAGAGGTAAAGCTGCAAAAATTAAAGAGCTTAGAAAATAATCAAAAATAAAAGAGTTATAACTCTTTTATTGACTTAAATCAACAACTACAACAAAATAAAAGTTATAATATCCTATAAATTTAAAAAAGGATATTGTAATGCAGATTTATAAATTTAACAAAACTGAATTTGATGGTGTTAATGCTAAGCTTTTATATGAAGATAAATTTTCAAAAGAAATTTGTCTTAGTATGGCAAAAAACAGCTTTATGAAGGAGCATTTTGCTCCAAGCCCTATAAAAGTTCAGGTTTTAAAAGGTAGTATCGAGTTTGGCGTTGATAATGAAAAAGTTATTTTAAGCCAGTTTGATATGATAGCTCTTGATTCTATGGTTAAGCACTCTTTAAAAGCCAACGAAGATAGCATAATAAGACTGAGCCTATCTTTAAATGATACTTTTTCAAGAGTTAAAGAAGTATTAAATAAATAAATTTTATCATATTTTAAAAATATATAAAAATCATTAATCAATAACCATTATAATTTCACTAAAAAATAATATAAGGTGGATTATGATCTTACAAGATATAAAAAAAGAAGTAAGTAAGGTGGTTGTTGGTCAAGATGAACTTATTAATGCTTTACTTATAGGTCTTATTTCAAACGGTCATATTTTGGTTGAGGGAGTTCCAGGTTTAGCAAAAACAACGGCTATAAATGCACTAGCAAAAAGTCTTGGCATAAGGTTTAAAAGAGTTCAATTTACACCTGATCTTCTTCCAAGTGATATTATAGGAACTGAAGTTTATAATGTAAAAACTGGTGAGTTTTATCTTAAAAAAGGACCCGCTTTTACAAACTTGCTTCTTGCTGATGAGATAAATAGAGCTCCTTCAAAAGTTCAATCTGCACTTTTAGAAGTTATGCAAGAAAAGCAAATTACAATTGGCGATAATTCATTTAAACTTGATGAGCCTTTTTTGGTTATGGCTACACAAAACCCAATTGAGCAAGAAGGTGCTTATAAGCTTCCTGAAGCTCAGCTTGATAGATTTTTAATGAAAATTTTAGTTGATTATAACACTTATGATGAAGAGCTTGAAATAGTAAATAGAGTTGTTGTAAAAGGTTTTGAAAATATAAATCAAGTTGCCTCAAAAGATGAAATTTTAAATTTAAAAAATGAACTTAAAAAAATTCATTTTGATGAGGAAGTTAAAAAATATATGATAAAGCTTATTTTTGCTACAAGAAAACCTAGTGAATATGGTTTATCTCAAATTGGTGAATTTTTGGAATTTGGTGCAAGCCCAAGAGCAAGTATTGATTTATACAAATCAAGTGCAGCCTATGCGATGATAAACGGTAAAGACTATGTAACTCCACTTGATATTGCAGCTGTTTTAAAAGGTGTTTTAAGACATAGAATAATGTTAAATTATAAAGCAAAAGCAAAAGATATAACGCCAGATATTATAATAGAAAAAATCCTAAACACTATAAAGGCACCATAAATAAATGAATCGTGCAAAAGAAATTTTTATAAAAGCCAAAAAAAATGTCTTTAACTCAAACTTTGGTCTTTATGAAAGCTTGATAAAAGGTGATGGGCTTGATTTTAGAGAGATTAAAGAGTATGAAAATGAGGATTTAAGGCGTATTAACTATAAAGCTAGTGCAAAAAGTGGTGAGTTAAAAGCAAATGTTTTTAATGAAACAAAACAGATGAATGTTGTTGTAGTTTTGGCCTTAAGTAGTAGTTTAAAATTTGGCTCAAGTAGGCTTAAACTAGATCTTGCAGCAGAGATTTTTGCACTTTTGTCTCTTGCGACAACTATGGGTAAAAATTTGCTTTTCCCAGTTGTTTTTAGTAATAAACCTGAGCTTTTTTATGAGCCAGTTAGTGATGAAAATGAAATCTATGAAATAACAAAAGATATTTTAAATCTAAATACTTTTAAAAAGGAGATTGATTTTAAAAAATTGAGTGAGTTTTTAAATAGTGTCATTAAAAGAAAAGCTGCTGTTTTTTTAATAAGTGATTTTTTAGAAGAGATTGATTTAAGTGAAATATCATATCAAAATGATGTTTACGCGGTTGTTTTAAGAGATTTTTTTGAAGAAAATTTGACAACTTTAAATGATGTTGATTTGATAAATCCATTTAATGGAGATAAATTTGAAGCAAATTTGGATGAAATTTCTATTAAAAGATATAAAAAACTTTTAAAAATACATGATGAAAAATTAAAAGAACATTTTTTACAAAATAAAGTTTCTTTTGGCAAAATTTATACAAACGATGAGCCACTTTCAAAGCTCATACAAATAGCAAGGCGTTAAAATGCAAGAATTTGATCTTTTAAAAGAGTTAAAAGATATTAAAGGTATTAGCGAAATTGATTTAAGCTTTTTATATCCGTGGATTTTTTTAATTTTATTTTTATTAATAATTGCAATTTTTTGTCTTTTTAAAATAATTTTTATGCCAAGATATAAAAAAATAAAAAAAATATCTAAAAAAGAGTTGGCATTTAATGAGTTAAAAAGCATTGATTTTAAAAATGAAAAAGAAAGTATTTATAAATTTAGTCAAAACTTTCCATATTTTTTAGATGAAAATAACAGAAATAAATTTAATGAAATCAATAAAAAACTTGAAATTTATAAATATAAAAAAAATACTCCAACTCTTGATAAAAATTTAAAAAGTGAAATTTTAACTTTGATTAAAAGTTTAAAGCCTAAGGACATAAAATGATTGAGTTTGAAAATTTATGGGCTTTTTTAATTCCTTTTATTTATCTTATTTTTTTAAAATTTTGCAAGCAAAAAAAAGAAGCCTTTTATTTCTCAAACATAAAAATGCTTAAAAATGCGACAAAAAATAGAACTATTTTAAAAGAAATTTTAAAATTTCTTTTAATTTTATTATTAAGCACAGCTCTTGCAAGTCCTATAAAAAAAGATGAGATAAAATCATCAAACTCACAAGGATATGAAATAGCTTTAATGCTTGATGCAAGTGGTTCTATGAGTGAGGGAAATAAATTTGAAATTGTTAAGGACATATTAAATGATTTTATAGATAAAAGAAAAGATGATGCCTTGGCTTTAAATGTTTTTGCTGATTTTGCTTACACAGCTATTCCTTTAACTTATGATAAAGCAAGTATAAAAAGACTGCTTGAAAAGATAAAACTTGGTATGGTTGGATTAAACAAAACTGCACTTTATGAAGGACTTTTTTTAACTTCAAATTTATTTAAAGATAGCAATTCCAAAAATAAAATTATAATTTTACCAACTGATGGTATTGATAACGCAGGAACAATTCCACTTGATGTAGCTATAAAAACAGCTCAAAAATATAATATCAAAGTCTATACGGTTGGTGTTGGAAGGGCTGGGGATTTTAATCCAGATGTTTTAAGATATATCGCGCAAGAAACAGGTGGAAAGTACTATTCATCAAATTCAAGCAGTGGCTTAAAACAAATTTATGATGAGATAGATAAGCTTGAAAAAAGCGAGATAGAATCACAAAAATTTATTAAAAAAACTTATTTTTATTTTTACTTTTTAGGTTTTGGACTTTTTTTAATCGTGGTTTTATTTTTATATGACAATAGGAAAATAAATGTTTGAGTTTTTATATTTAGAAGTTTTATATTTGTTAATAATCCCATTTATATTTATTTTTTTAGTTAGAAAAAGTAGAAGTTTAAAAGCAATTTTTTCAAAAGAAGTAATGGAAGAAATTTATATTAAAAAAAGTGGCTTTTCAAAAAGATTAAGAGCTTATATTTTGATTTTTAGCCTTATTTTTGGCATTATTTCTCTTGCTAGACCAGTTATTACAAATGGTGAAATAAAAATAAAACAAAGTTATATAAATGCAGTTATAGCACTTGATATATCAAATTCAATGAGAGTTGATGATCTTTTTCCAAACCGTTTTGAATTTGCTAAAAATAAAATTTATAGTTTTTTGGATAATGCGATGGATAAGCGTTTAGGAGTTGTTGGATTTAGCAATGAAGCTTTTATGATATCGCCTTTAACAAGTGATTTTAGCTCATTAAAATATCTTATTTCAAATTTAAATTTTTCAAATTTAAATTTACAAGGAACAAATATTTATTCACTTTTAAGATCAGTTGATACTCTTTTTAAGGATGAGAAAAATAAAATTTTGGTTTTATTTAGTGATGGTGGGGATAATGAAGAATTTAGTAAAGAAATTAAATTTGCTAAAGAAAATAAAATAAGCGTGTTTGTTTATCTAACAGCAACAAATAAAGGTGGACTTTTTAAAGCACCAAATAATGATGTTGTACTTTTAAAAGCAAATCAAAACATTAAAGATTTAGCTTTAAAAACAGGTGGTGCGTATATGCAAAGCTCACTAAATAACGATGATATGAAAGCTTTAAATTCACTAATTAGTGCTAAATTTAAAAATAGTAGCGATAAAGATGAGGTTATAAAAGACCAAAAAGAGCTTTTTTATTATCCTCTTTGTTTGTCGATAGTTTTATTTTTTATGGCAAATTTTTCCTTGCCTTTTAGGAGAAAAGCGTGAGATATTATATAGGTTTTATTTTATCAATTTTAGGAATTGTATTGATTTTATTTTATAAATACCCTGAGTTTTCTAGTGTTTTAAAAGCAAAAGAAAGTTATAATTTAGGAGATTATAAAACAGCTGCTGAAATTTATAAAAGTTTAAATTTGCCAAAAGCAAAATATAACGAAGGTGTGGCAAACTATGAAGATGGAAATTTCAGTGAGTCTTTGCAAAATTTTAAAGATGTAAAAGATGATAATTTAAGTTTTGAGAGATTGTATAATTTAGGCAACACGTATGCAAATTTACACGATTTTAACAAATCTATTTTGTCTTTTAAAAAAGCTTTAGAGATAAAAGATGATAATGACACAAGGTTTAATTTAGAACTTGTTGAAAAAATAAAAGATCAAAACAAAACTCAAAATAACCAAAATAGTGATAACAATAAAGAGCAAAATCAAGATAAAAATCAAAATAGTAACCAAAACAGTGATAAAAACAAAGAACAAAACAATCAAAACAATAGCGAACAAAACAATCAAAATTCCAAAGATGAAAACGAGCAAAACAAAAATCAGCAAAACAGTGATAAACAAAATAGTGAAAAAAACGAGCAACAAAACGACAAGCAAAATGATAATAAATCAAATGAAAATCAAGAAGATAAAAACAATCAAGAAATTGAGCAAAACAATGAAAAGCAAGAAAATAAAAACAAACAAGAAAATGAACAAAGTAATGAAAGCCAAGAAAACAGACAAAACGAAAACAGTAATATAGCGCAAAAAAGTATTGCAAATGATCAAAAAAAAGATGAGCAAAGAGAAGATGAAAATAAAGAAAACCAAAATGTTGGTAAGCAAGTTGAAAATAAAAAAGATGATAAAATAGATGAAATTCCAGCAGATATAAAACCAATCAGCGATATGGAAGAAGCAAAATGGCAAAAAGCTTTAGAGCATAGAAATATCGGAACTTTTTTAATGCCTATAGGTGAAAAAAATCATAAAAGTGAGGATAAAAATGTTAAACCTTGGTAGAGTATTTTTAATTTTTACACTATTTATAAATTTGGCTTTTTCAAAAGTTAGTTTAACTCTTGATACGCCTGTTGTTTATGAGGGAAATTTAGCGCAATTTAGCATAATTGCCGATGGAAATAGAGTTAAATTTCCAGATATTGATGAGGTTGGTGGATATGCTATTTTAGGAACTTCAAGTTCGCAAAATATTAGCATTATAAACGGAGCTAAAAGCAAAACTGTTTCTAAAATTTATGCTTTTAAGCCTTTAAAAAGTATTGAAATTCCAAGCTTTGAAGTTTTAGTTGATGGAAAACTTTATAAAACAGAACCTGCAAATTTAGAAGTTGTAAAGCAAACTCCAAATAAAACTGGTGATGAGTTTATGGTTGAGCTAAAAACTAATAAAAACAAGCTTATTTTGGGTGATTATTTAAAGCTTGATGTTGTTTTTAAGATAAGAGCAGATGTAAAATTTGATAAATTTGATTATGAGTTTCCAAAGATAGAGCATTTTTTAGTAAAACAGTTAAATGATGTAAAAAATAGCAGCGAAAATGGCTATATAACGCAAACAATATCTTTTTTACTTTTTCCACAACAAGCTGGAAGTTATGAAATATCTCCATTAAAAGCTTATTTTGGAAATACACAAAAAGATCAATTTAGCGATCCATTTTTTAGCTCATTTTTTGGAAATATAAAGTGGAAAGATACTATTTCAAATTCTTTAAATTTAGAAGTTTTGCCTCTTCCTGGCAATGTTCAAAATTTTGGTAAATTTAGCATTGATGCGACTGTGGATAAAACAAAAGTAAATGCAAATGAGCCAGTTAATTTAACACTAAAAATTAATGGCGATGGAAACATAGAAGATATAAAAAAGTTTGATTTAAAGATAGATAATGCATTGATTTATCCAAATAATCCAGAGATTAAAAATTACTTAAATAATGGTTTGTATGGTGGTGAGTTTTTACAAAAATTTGCTATTGTGGGTGATGGAAATTTTACAATTCCAGCTATAGATTTTAGTTATTTTGATAAAGACTTAAACGCTACAAAAACAATCTCTTCACAAGAGATAAAAATAGAAGTTTTAAACTCAAATTTGCAACACTCATCTCAAACTCAAAACTCACCTAAAATTTTAGTTTCAGATGAGCTAAAAAGTGATAATTTAAACGAAATAAAAGATGAAAATTTATCAAATTTAAATACTAAAACTAGTAAAAAATATTTAATTTTAACTTTTATTTTGGGATTTATTTTAGGTATTATTTCTATGATTTTATTTTCAAAAATTAACTTTAAAAAAGAAAAAAAACAAAAACCAATCATAGAAAAACTAAAAGCTGCAAAGAGCGATAAAGAGTTATTTGATTTACTTCTACCGTATATCAAAACTTCTAAATTTATAGATGAAATTTTGGCTTTGCTTGAAGAAAATTTATATAAAAACGCTTCAAATAAAATAGATAAAAGAAAAATCATAGAATATTTTTTAAACATTTAAATTTACAAAAAAGAAATTTACCTAAAATAACTCAAATTTTAGGTATAATTTCACATTTTAAAATTAAAGGAAAACCATTTTGGATACGGATCATTCCACTTTTATGCTATTTTTAGCATTTGTTTTTATATTTTTAAATGCTTTTTTTGTGCTCTCTGAGTTTTCAATTGTTAAAGTTAGAAAAAGTAAGCTTGAAGAGCTTATCCATGAAAATGTCCCAAATGCAAAACTTGCTTTAAAAATCACAAATTCCCTTGATACTTATTTAAGTGCCACTCAACTTGGAATTACGCTAAGTTCACTTGCACTTGGTTGGATTGGAGAACCTGCTGTTGTAAGACTTATAGAATCTCCTATAAAAGAGTTTTTTAGTGTAAATGATATAGCACTTCACACAATTGCAGTTGGAATTTCTTTTACTTTTATTACGCTTTTTCATGTTGTTTTAGGTGAGCTTGTGCCAAAGTCAGTTGCTATAGCAAAAACTGAAAAAATTGTACTTTTTGTAGCAAAACCACTTCATGCATTTTGGCTTTTATTTTTACCTTTTATAAAAATTTTTGATATTTTGGCTAAAACTATTTTAAATATAATTGGCATAAAACCTGCAAGTGAAAATGAAATAGCTCATTCAGAAGAAGAGATTAAGATCATTGCAGGAGAAAGCCTAAAAGTAGGAGTGCTAGACTCATTTGAAAATGATATTATTCAAAATGCGGTTGATTTTGGTGATACAGTTGCAAAAGAAGTTATGACTCCAAGAAAAGATATGATTTGTCTAAATAAACAACTTAGCTTTGAAGAGAATTTTAAAATCGTTGTAAATTCCGGCTTTACAAGATTTCCATACATTGATGGAAGTAAAGATAATGTTTTAGGAATGATACATATAAGAGATTTGATTTTACAAAACAAAGAAAAAGATTTTAATAAAATAGTTAGAAAAATTATAATTGTTTCAGAAAATACTTCAATTGCTAAAATTTTGCCGATGATGAATAAAGAAAGAATTTCTGCAGCACTTGTAATTGATGAGTATGGTGGAACATCTGGACTTATTACCATGGAAGATATAATCGAGGAAATTTTAGGCGATATCAGCGATGAACACGATGATAATATCACAACTTTTAAAAAGTTAAATGATGATAGCTATGAGTTTATAGGAAGAAGCTATATTGAGGATGTTGAAGACATTATGGGGGTTAAGTTTGACGATGATATAGAGGAAAATACAATTGGTGGATATGCCTTTAATCTAATTGGAAAACTCCCTGTAGTTGGAGATAAAATAAGTGATAAAAACTGCATTTATGAAGTTTTAGCTATGGATAAAACGGCTATTTCAAAATTAAAAATAACAAAAATAAGTAATTTATAATAAATTTATAAATTTGATTTAGAATTTCAAATTTATTTTACAATTTCATCTAAATTTGGGAGATAAATGTTTAGATCTTTTTTTTGTGATAAAAAATGGCGTCTTTGGGCCTATGGTGGGGTTATGTTTATACTTTGTTCTTTGGTTTTACAAACTCAGCTAAATGTTGCAATAAATAATTGGTATAAAGACTTTTATGATATGTTGCAAAATATAAAAGATTATAATATTAATGATTTTTGGAAAGAAATTTGGCGATTTTTATATATTGCAATGCCTTATGTCATTACTTACACAATTACATCTTTTTTTGCTAGTCATTGGGCTTTTAGATGGAGAGAAGCCATAACTTTTTCATATATTCACCAGTGGAAAGAGTGCCATAAAGATATCGAGGGAAGTTCTCAAAGAATGCAAGAAGATATTTATAGATTTGCTAAAATCATAGAAGATTTAGGCGTTAGGGTTGTAAGAGCTTTTATGACATTAATCGCATTTACGCCTATTTTATGGGCTTTAAGTGATAAAGTTCCACTTCCATATTTAAAAGACATTCCAGGAAGTCTTGTTTGGGTAGCTCTTAGCATAAGTCTTGGAGGGCTTGTTATATCATGGTTTGTTGGTATTAAACTTCCAGGGCTTGAATACAATAATCAAAAAGCAGAAGCAGCTTTTAGAAAGGAGCTTGTTTATGCAGAAGATGATAAGCTAAATTATGCTGATGAAAAAGTTGCAAGAGGACTTTTTAGGGCTTTGCAAAAAAACTATTATAAACTTTTTTTACATTATGGTTATTTTAATATATGGCTTATTTCATTTTCCCAATTTATGGTAATAGTTCCATATATGATAATGGGAGCAGGGCTTTTTACAGGTCTTATAACTCTTGGTATTTTAGTTCAAGTAAGCAATGCTTTTTCACAAGTTAGGGAAAGTTTTAGCGTGTTTATAGATAACTGGACAACCATAACAGAATTAAGAAGCATCCATAAAAGACTTAGTGAGTTTGAAGAAAACATAAACTATAAAAGCGTGAAATTTTCATAAGTTTATAGCTATTTTTTAAAATAAAACTCAGGCTTGCTAAAAATATCATTTTAATAAAAATTATCATTAATATTTATCAATTATTTATATTTTTTTAAGTCCTTAAAAGATATAATGAAAGCCAAATATAAACAATGATTTCTACTATCAAAATGTTTTTATAATGATAACGGAGAAAAGATGAATTTATTTGATGCGCTAAAAAATAGACAATATAAAATTAAAAACATTAATGCAAAGGGAAAAGTTTTTTTAAAGCTTCTTGATATGGGGTTCGTAAATGGAGTAACAACAGAAGTTATAAGAAAAGCACCTTTAAATGATCCAATAGAACTTAAAATTCATAACTATTTAATAACTCTAAGAAGTAGTGAGGCAAGGCTAATCGAGGTCGAAGAAGTATGAATATAAAAATTGCAGTAGCAGGTCAGCCAAACTGCGGAAAATCTACAATTTTTAGCATGCTTAGTGGCATTCGCCAACATATTGCAAATTATCCTGGTGTTACTGTTGATAAAAAATCAGGCTTTTTTTCATATAAGGATTTAGATATTGAGATGGTCGATCTTCCAGGAACTTATTCATTTAGTTCTTATTCTTTGGAAGAAAAAGTTGCAAAAAGAGCAGTTATTGAAGAAAACCCTGATTTAATAATTAATATTTTAGATGCTTCAAATTTAAAAAGAAATTTATATCTTACTTTTCAACTTTTAGAAATTGCAAAACCTGTTATGGTTGTTTTAAATATGGCTGATATAGCGCAAAAAAGAGGGATTATCATAGATAAAGATAAGCTTTCTAAAATGCTTGGATGTCCTGTGGTTTTAGCAAGTGGAACTAAAAAAATAGGAAAAGATGAAATTTTAGAAACGATTTATAATATAAGTCATAAAAACTATAAATACAGTGAATTTAAACTAAACTACGAAGAGCTTGAGCCTATTATTAATGAAGTAGAAAACGCTATTAATGGTGAATATAACGCCTCTAAAAGATGGCTTGCTATAAAAGCTCTTGAAAATGATAGCGTAGTTTTTGATATTGTAAGAGATAAAAACGAAGATTTTGAGGGTTTCGTAGGTCTTAAAATAGATGAGTTTCAAAAAGAACATAATTTAAATATAGAAAGTTTTTTGGCCTCTTTTAGGTATGATTCAGCTCAAATTGTTTTTTCTGATACTGTAAAGCAGACAAATGAGGGCAAAATAACTTTAACTGAAAAAATAGATAAAGTAGTTTTAAATAGATGGCTTTCTTTTCCGATTTTGCTTCTCATAATTATAGCTATTTATGAGCTTTCCATAGTAAAAGGTTATGAGATTACAAATTATACTTGGCCACTTCTTGCTAGTATTAAAAATTTTGTAATTGACATAACTCCAGCAGCAGATATCACACAAACTCATCTTATTTCAGACTTTGCACTTTGGATAGTAAATAGTATGAATGCTTTACTTAATTACTTGCCAATATTTTTTATTTTATTTGCATTAATTGCAATTTTAGAAGATGTTGGATATATGCCTAGGATGGCTTTTATACTTGATAGAGTTTTTAGAAAATTTGGACTTCATGGACAAAGCACATTGCCTCTTGTTTTAGGTGGTGCATTTGTTGGAGGATGTGCTGTTCCTGGTCTTATGAGCACAAAAGGCATAGCAGATGAAAGAGCTAGACTTGCTACTATTTTTACAGTTCCTTTGATGAACTGTTTATCAAAAGTACCATTTTACACACTTTTACTTGGGGCATTTTTCCCTACTAAAATGGGGCTTATGATGTTTTATATCTCAACAATTACAGTTTTTACGGCTTTGATTTTTGCAAGGCTTTTAACTTCAACTATTTTAAAAACCAGAGAAACAGCTCCTTTTGTTATGGAGTTACCTACATATCATTTACCGACAATAAAAGGTGTTATTGGAAGAGCTTGCGAGAGAGTTTGGGTTTATATTAAAAAAGTTTGCACAGTTGTTTTAGCAGTTGCGATAGTTTTATTTGCGCTTTTACAATTTCCTGGAGTTGGCAAGGAGGCAAAAGAACAGTTTTTAAAACAAGAACAAGATGTACTTGCAAAATTTGATAAGAAAATTTCAAAAACCAAGCAGTATGAAAATTTAAAAAATAGAAAAGAAGTATCTGAGCTATTAAACTATTATGATAGCTATAGAGCTAAAAAAATGGCAGGTGGTAAAGACATAGATGAAAAATTTAAAGCTAAAAATGAGTTTTTTTACACCATTATAAAGCCAGAAAGCAAAGATGAAAAAACTATAAACAAAGAACTTAGAAACTTGTCAAAAGCAAGAAATAAAATTTTAAGAGAGCAAAAAGCATTAAGTATAGAAAACTCGCTTTTAGGAATGGCAGGAAGAGCAATAGAGCCAATTAGCAAATTTGCAGGATTTGACTGGAAAATAAATGTTGCATTTTTAGCTTCATTTGCCGCAAGAGAATCAGCCGTGGCAACTGTTGGAAGTATTTACGAAACTGGAAAAGCTGATAGTTCAAGACCTGAGGAGATGATAAGAGTTGGAAGTGGATATACTCCACTTCACGCGGTTGCTATTATAATATTTATGCTTTTATCCCCGCCATGTATCGCTGCAATGGTTGTTGTAAAACTTCAATCAAATAGTTGGAAATTTATGATTTTAGCGACACTTTTACCTTTTGCTTTGGGTTTAGTTTTAGCAGCTTTAGTATTTAGTTTAGGAACTATTTTAGGGGCTAGTGGACTAGTTGCTATGAGTGTGTATTACGTAGTTGTTGCTGGTATAACGGTTATTTTAGGATTATTTCCTGAAAAAAGACGAAACTGGCAAGGCGGATTAAAAAATAAAAATAGTTAGAAAAATAAAATTTAATTAAATTTAATAAAAGGAGAAAAAATGAAAAAAATTTCATTAGTTTTAGCATTTGCTATAAGTTCAATGTTTGGCCATACAGCTTTAATGAGTTGTTTTGATAATGGTGATAAAACAATTACTTGCGAGGGTGGTTTTAGTGATGGAAGTAGTGCTTATGGAGTTAAATTTAGAGTTGAACAAGATGGAAAAGTTTTAGTTGAAGATAAATTTAATGAAGACAGTGAAGTTACTTTTAGTAAGCCAGAAGGTGATTATACTGCTACTTTTGATGGTGGCGAGGGTCATAGCGTGGTTGTAAAAAGTCAAGATATTGCTGAATAACAAAAAAGTATTAATAAATTTATAAAAAAAGGATAAAAATGAAAAAGACTATTGTTTCATTAACAGCAGTAGCCGCATTAGCTTCATCGGCATTTGGGCATTTTCAAATGCTTTACACTCCAGAAAGTGCATTAGAAAAAGGAACTACTATTCCTTTAAAGGTTGTTTTTAACCATCCTTTTGCAGATGAGCATACCATGGATATGGGTCTTCAAGCAAACGGCAAAATTAAACCTATTGAAGAGTTTTATGTAGTTCATAAAGAACAAAAAACTGATTTAAAAAAGAGTTTAAAAGAGATAACTTTTAAAGGTAACTCAAACTCAGGCAAAGCTTATGAAAGCGAGTATAAAGCTAGGAAAATGGGAGATCATATCTTTGTAGCAGTTCCTGCACCTTATTATGAAAAAAATGAAGATGCTTACATTCAACAAATTACAAAAATGATTGTAAATGTTGCTGGAGCACCAACTGATTGGGATGCTGAGCTTGGTTTAAAAGCTGAGATCGTTCCACTTACAAAACCATACTCGATTTGGGCGGGAAGTACATTTTCAGGTATTATAAAAGGAGATGGAAAACCAGTACCTTTTGCGGAAATTGAAGTTGAGTATCTAAACTATGATGTTGATGTAAAAAATAATAAAATGGATGAAAAAGCTCACTATGAAGCACCACAAGATAGCTTTGTTACTTTAACAATTAAAGCTGATGAAAACGGTAAATTTACTTTTGGAATTCCAAAAGCTGGTTGGTGGGGATTTGCAGCTTTAGGAGTTGGCAAGTCTAATCAATATGATGGCAAAGAACTAAGCCAAGATGCAGTTATTTGGGTTCAAGCAAAAGAGATGAAATAAGCTTGAAGGGGGGGGATTTTTCCCTCTTTGGTGAAAAATACAAAGGAGAAATTTTGGAAGCACTATTTGTTTTGGTAGTTGCAATTTTAGCAGGATTTTTTTTATATAAAAATTTTAAAAAAACAGGTGGATGTGGATGTGGCAAAAAAGATTGTCCAAGTAAAAAACACAACTAAAAAACCGTATAAACTATAAATAAAACAAGATAATTTATTTATAGTTTATATGTGTTTAAATAAGGTAAAATATGGTTAATGATAGAGTTTTTACTAAATTTTTAAATATGATTTTTCCTGATAGCAAAGATTTTCCTACGCGATCTGCAATTATAAAAATTCTTTTTTACAACAAGCATTTAAGCACAAAAATGATAAAAGAAATTTATGAAAAACAAGAAAAAAATAGTGTTAATATAAGCACCATTTATCAAACAATAAATTTACTTGAAGAAAAAAATCTAATAAAATCTATAAATTTAAAAAATGTTATTTATTATGAACTTGAAAATGGTTTAAGACATGATCATTTAGTTTGCATAAAGTGTGGAAAAATAGTTGAATTTATCGATAATAGTTTTTCGAGCTTAGAGCAAAATTTAGGTAAAATATATGAGTTTAATATAGAGGGTAGGATATTAATTTTACAAGGAGTTTGCAAAAAATGTCAATTGTCATAAAATCAAATTTAAAAGATAGAGTTAGGCTTAAATCAGATCTTTTTACAAAGAAAAATGAGGACTTTATAAATCAAATTTTAGAAGATAAAGTTATAGATTTAAGATTTAATTTAGCTTGCAATTCGCTTATAATAAAATTTAATTCCTTGGAAATTTCTTTAAATGATATACTTGATTTACTCTATGAATATTTTAAAATTTCTTCAAATTTACCAAAAGAAAAAGTTGAAAATTCACTCAAAACTTGCAATGATTGTTTGGTTTGTAAAAAAACTCACTCTAAAAAAACTTGGAGAAGAAAAGTTTATGAAATAGTTGGTTTAAGTGTGGTTGCGGTAGTTGTTTTTGTAAAAGAGCATATTTTAGCAACCCCTTTTTCAGCCATTTCAAATATTGCACTTGGAAGTCTTAGTGTAATTGCAGCACTACCACTTTTAAATGAAGCTAAAAATGACATTTTAAATAAAAAATTTAGTCTTGAAACTTTCATGGCATTTTCTTTACTTTTAGCTATTTTTGGCGGTGAGATAGCAGCTGCTTTTGAAGTTATTTATATATTAAGGGCTTCTAGATTATTTGAAGAATATACCGCGCAAAAATCTCGCATTGCAATTAAAAATTTGATAGAAATGGATGTTAAACAAGTATACGTTTTAAATGGCGATATTGAAATACAAACAAATTTAGAAGATGTTAAAAAAGGCGATATCGTAGTTTGTGTAAATGGAGAAAAAATTTGTGTTGATGGTGAAGTTGTATATGGTGAGGGATATGTTGATGAAAGCATTATAAATGGCCATAGTCAAGCTATTTATAAAAAAATTGGAAGCAAGGTTTTTGCAAATACAACTTTAAATGAGGGAAAAATTCACATAAAAGTAAGTGCTGTTGGAAATGAAACTTATATTTCGCGTGTAATTAATGATGTTGAGAAGCATTTAAGCCTAAAATCTACAAGCGAGATTGAGGCTGATAGGCTTGCTAAAAAAGTTTTAAAACTTGGCTCATTTATGACGATTGCGACACTATTTTTAACAGGTTCTTTTACTAATGCTTTTAGTGTGATGATTATTATGAGTTGTCCATGTGCTACTATTTTAGCGGCAAGTTCAGCAGTTAGTTCGGCTATTGCAAGTGCAGCAAAGAATGGAATTTTGATTAAAGGTGGTGAGCATTTAGAAAAAATGAGCAAAGCAGATATAGTTTGTTTTGATAAAACAGGCACATTAACCACAAATACTCCGATTGTATCAAGTTATGAAACAAAACTTGATGAAAATGAGTTTTTTCAAGTTTTATCAAATTTAGAACACAAAAACACCCATCCTATCGCAAAAGCAGTGAGTAAATACTGCCAAAATTTAGGCTTTAAGCCAATTTCAAGCTCAAATAGTTGCAGTATCGTTGGACTTGGTGTAAAAGGCAAATTCAATAAAGATAAATACCTTCTTGGAAATAAAAAATTTATGGTTGATAACGGCGTTAGACTCCCATATAATAGCAACTTTTTAAAAGATAACGAACACGCAACGATTATATTTTTAGCTAAAAACTATAAATTTGTTGGATGCTTGTCTATATCGCACGAGATAAGAGATGGAAGTAAGGAAACTATATTGGAGCTTAAAAAAAGAGGTGTTAAAAAAATAGTCTTATTAACCGGAGATGATGAACTTGTGGCAAATGAATTTGCAAAAGAGTTTGAATTTAATGCTGTTTATCCAAATTTAATGCCTGATGAAAAAGCCAAGATAGTAAATTCTTTTTCAAAAAAAGGCATTACTCTTATGATAGGAGATGGCGTAAATGACACTTTAGCTATGAGTAGGGCAGACATTAGTGTTTCTTTTGCAAGTGGTGGAAGCGAGGCTGCTATAGAAGTATCAAATATCGCTATAACAAATTCCGATCCAAAAGATATAATAAAACTTTTTGATTTAAGCAATTTGGCTTTAAAAAAAGCAAATCAAAACTATAAAATAGGCACTTCAACAAATATATTAGGCTCTATTTTGGCAATGTTTGGCACTATTACACCAGCAGCTGCAGGACTTATACACTTAGCTCATACTGGGGCTATTTTATACAATTCAAGCAAGGTTAAAATTTGATAATGATTTTTAAATGATTTTAAGTTTAGTTTAAAATAAAAAATATGATAATGCATTAAAATAATAAAAGGAGATAATTTGAAAATAACATCTGAAATGATACTTAAAATTATGTCATACTGCTCTTTAATCCACCATATAAATGGCAGGTTAAGAGTTAGAATAAATCCTTCCATTAAGAAGGAGTTGGAAAATTTTAGTAAAGATGAGATTGCAAATTTTAGCGAAAGCTTTAAATCAAGTATTGAAAATTTTGCAGGCATTAAAAATATAAAACTAAATAAAACAGTTGCATCTTTAACAATAGAATATGATAAAGATATCATTCCAAAAAGTTTTTGGGATAATGTTCTAAATGGGAAAGATTTAGATATCGCAGCTAATAAATTTAATCAATTATTAAAGGATGCAGCGTGAAAAAAGAGTTATATGATGCCATAATTCATGAAGAACAGGGCATAAAAATGTATGAGGAATTTGCTTTAAAATTTAACGAACCTGTTTTTACTGAAATTTTAAATGTTAAAAAAACAGGAAGTGAGTTTTTAAAATCTGCAAATTTGCAAAATGGTAAAAATAATGATTTTTTAAAAGAGGTAAATTTTAAAAATTTTAGTAATATAAATGATAAAAATGATGCTGTTTTCAAAGCATTATCTTATGAGATTGAAAGTGAAAATTTATATAGTGAGCTTGCATCAAATGAAAATAATGAAGCTTTAAAAGATCTTTATTTTAGAATCTGGGCAACCTCTACAAACGAGTATAAAAAAGCTTTGCAAAATTTGTTAAATTTAGAAACTTTTAAAGATGGTGAACAAAATTTTAAAGAAGATAAGCATATAAATAAAGACACAAATGCCTTTAATTATGCAAGGGAATTTAGCGAGGCATTAGAAAAACTAAAAAATGGTAAAATGACTGCAAATGAAGCTTTAAATTTACTCCAAAATCCAAATATATCATTTATTGGAGGAGCGTTAATAGGAGCTTTGGGCGGTGTTTTGCTAAATCAACTTTTAGATAAAAACAACAATAGTCATGAAGAATAACTTTTTAAAGGAGAGAAAAATGGCACTTCCATTTATAGCAGGTATTGCAGTAGGAGCAGGATTAATAGTTGCTTATAATAATAAAAGCAAGATAAAAAATACTATCTTAGAAAAGGCTCAAAAAACAAAAGAGTTTGCAAGTGATTTAAAAGATAAAGTTTGTGATAGTAAATGTGATTGCGAGGAAGTAAAAGATAGCGTTATCAAAGATTGCGAGAAAGCAAAAGATGATGTTATAAAAGATGGTGAAAAAGTAAAAGAAAGCGTTAAAAAAGCTGTAAATAAAACAAAAGATACTATCTCAAAAGAAGTAGATAATTTAAAAGAAAAAGTTCAAAACACTAAGACTTCAAATAAGTAAACAAAGGAAGATAACTAATGTTTAAAACATCAACTAGCAGGCTTCCAGCTGATCATTTTATAAGTGGGGCACTTTTTGGCGGTATGACTGCAACTGCACTAGAGTTTTATGGCAATAAGCAGTCAAGTTCAAAAGATAAAGTTAAAAATATAAGTAAATTTGCTATTGAAGGTGGTATCGCTACATCATTATCAATAAGCGCATCAAATAAGATTGTTCAAAAACAGTATTTAAATGCTGCTTTTGATATGGCGTTAGGAATTGGACTTATTTTGGCGATTGAAAATATATTAAAAATAGGAGAATGAGAAATGACAAATCCATATATAAAAGAAGCAAAAGTTGAAGTAAGAAATGAGTTTACAGATGCTACTATAAACTCAGGTGAAAAACTAGGCTTAAACGCAACTTCAAATCAATCAAATTCAGGAATTTTAGGAAATTTACTTCCAAATTTTAGTTCTGCAAATTTTTTGCAAGGTGCAATAGTTGGAGCAATAGCTGCTTATGTTTTAACTAATGAAAATGCACAACAGACAATTTTTAAATCAATTGTAAGAATGGGCAAACTTTTTGAAGCAGGAAAAGAAGAGCTTAAAGAGAGATTTGAAGATGCAAAAGCAGAAATTGAAGCAGGACAATAATATAGAGTTTGAAATTTTTCATAAAAGTAAAAACCGAGTTAGGTTTTTACAGCCTGAGCTAAGTTTAAATTCTGATATCAAAGCTTATAAAGATGCCATATTAAAACTTGATAATGTTACAAATGCAAGAGTTAATAAAACTATAAAAAGTGTAACTGTAAATTTTGAGAATGTAGACTTAGATAAATTACTAGGTGAAATTTCAAAACTTGAAATTCCAGTTTTAGAAAATGAAAGTGATGATATAAGTAAAGCTGAGATTATAAAATCTTTAATTTCACTTGGGCTTACGCCTATTGTTAAAAACAAAGATATAAACACCTTAATAAGCTTGTTTGCCTCATATCCACTTTTAAAAGATGGATTAAGTGAGCTTTTAAAAAGCGGTCTTACTTCAAAAGTTTTAGAGGCAATGGCAGTTGGAATTTCACTTTCAAGAAAAGATTTATTAGCTGCAAATAGTACAAATTTGATGTTAAATATTGGCGAGTATATTGAAGAAAGCACAACTCATAAAAGCGATGATTTAATTAAGGCGTTGGCAAAACCAGCTATCAAAGAAGCTTGGGTTGAGGTTAATAAAAATGGTAAAAAAACTCTTGTTAAGACAAAAACAGAAGATATTAAAGTTGGAGATATTGTAGTAGTTGGAAGTGGCGAGAGTATTGCAATAGATGGGTATGTATTGGAAGGAAATGCAAGTGTAAATGAAGCCTCTATGACAGGCGAAGCAGAAGCTATTGCTAAAAAACATGGTGATAGAGTTATGAGTGGAACTGTTGTTGAAGATGGTAAAATTAAAATTTGGACTGAGCTTGCTGGAAAAGATACAAGTACTGAAAGAATTCGCCATTACATACAAAATTCACTCAATGAAAAATCTAATGTAGCTCAAAAAGCCACAAAACTAGCCGATAAGTTAGTGCCTATAACTTTAAGTTTGGCTGGATTATCATACTTTATAAATAGAAATATGACAAGTGTAGCTTCGGTTTTACAAGCTGATTATTCGTGTGCTTTAAAGCTTGCTACTCCAGTAGCTTTTAAATCAAGCATAAGTAAAGCTGGAAATAACGGTATGCTTATAAAAGGTGCTAAATCATTAGAAGAGCTAGCTAGTGCAGATACTTTTGTTTTTGACAAAACAGGAACCATTACAAGAGGAATTTTAGAAGTTATTGACATTATAAGCTTTGATAAAGACTGGAAAAAAGATGATATTTTAAATCTTGCAGCAAGTGCTGAAGAGCACTATTTTCATCCAATTGCAGAAGCTGTTGTAAGTGCGGCAGAGAAAAAAGGATTTAAGCATATGCATCATGGAGAAGTTGAGTTTATTGTAGCACATGGACTTAAAACACATTTTCATGGCAAAGAAGTAGTTATCGGAAATAGACATTTTTTAGAAGATGATGAAAATATTTCATTTAAAGCTCACGATACAAAGATAAGAAATGAACTAAAAGATGGAAATACACTTTTATATATTGGCTATGATAAAAAGCTTCTAGGAATTATTGTTATGAAAGATGAAATTCGCTCAAACGCTAAAAAAACTATTAAAAAGTTAAAAGAACTTGGCGTTAAAGAAGTGATTATGCTAACAGGAGATATTGAAACAAAAGCAAAAGAAGTTGCAGATTTATTGGGTATTGATAAAGTATATGCAAATATGCTTCCAACTTCAAAAGCAGAAGTTATAGATACTCTTGTAAAAGAAGGTAAAAAAGTTGTATTTTGTGGTGATGGGATAAACGATGCACCATCTTTAACAAAAGCAAATGTTGGAATAAGCATGAAAAGAGGTGCTGATATAGCAAGGGCAGTTGCTGATATTAGTCTTTTAAAAGATGATATTTATGCAGTTGCTCGACTAAAAGAGTTAGCAAATGAAACTTTAAAACTAGTTGATAAAAATTTTAATGCCACAGTTTTAATAAACTCAGCGATACTTTTAGGTGCAACTTTAGGAAAATTAAGTCCTATTTCAACAGCGGTTTTACATAATGGAACAACGATAGGACTTCTTTTAAATTCAATGAAGGGTGTGAAAATTCAGTAATAAAACAGCTTTAGTATGATATAATGACATTTATTATCATTACAAGGAAATTAAATGCCATTTTTTATACTAAATGCAGTTTTATTTACTGCGACAACGGTGATGACTTATGATACAATCTCAAAAGCAAAAACAAAATTTGATAGAAAAAGAAGACGAAAGCTTGAAAAAAGCAAAAACAGAGATTAAAAAACCTTTTTTAGATGATATGAGCAAGAAAGAGCTTGCTAAAATTGGTCTTAGTGTCTCAATGGGACTTACTGTGTTAAGTGCATTTTCATTAAGAAGTAGATTTTCTAAAAATTTACATGTTATTTCTGGAGCTTTAATGGTTGGGTTTGCATTTTATCACAATTCACTCTATGATAATAAAACTCCTGCAAAAAAAGATTAATAACCTATTTTGGCTATAATTTAGTTAATTTAACCGCATTTGTAGTTAAATTAAAGGAGAGAAAATGACATTAGTAGTTTATTTTAGTGCAACTGGAAATACTGCAAATTTAGCTAAAAAAATTAGCAAAATAACAAATGGTGAAATTTATGAAATAAAACCAAAAGTACCTTACATAGACAAAGATCTGGATTGGTGGGATGATAAATGCAGGGCAAATACCGAAATGAGAGAAAATTTACGCCCTGAAATTTTGGGTGAAATTGACATTTCTAAATTTGATACTATTTTTTAGGATTTCCGATTTGGCGGTATAAAGCCCCGGTTATTATAAATTCTTTTTTAGAAAAATATGATTTTAATGGCAAGATCATAATCCTATTTGTAACTTCTGGAAGCAGTTCGTATGGTGATACAAATTTAGCACTTTTAAACTCTTGCAAAGGCGGGGTTTTAAAAAATGGCGTTAGATTTGATGCAAATATCAGTCAAAACGAGCTTGAAAAATGGGTAAAAAACTCACTTAATAAATAAAAAAATAAATTTATCAAAAACGCTTGAAATCTCTTGCAAAATTAATGTTTTTTTGATATAGTTGCGAAATTTTATTTTTAGGAGAATGTTTATGACTTATGATGAGTTAGAGCTTGAAGCTTATCTTTTAGAGATTTTAGAAGAATATAAGAACTTTGATAATATGGACGATGAGGAACTATACGAACTTATGAGCAATGTTGCAAGCTATATGGATGATGATTATGAAGAAGCTTATGAGTATGTAACGCAGTTTGGACCAATTGACAAAAAAAGAATTTTAGCTCTTGATTTACCAAGATAAAAAAGCGATTTATTGAGTTTCTATCATAACAGCTGCGATGGCAAAACCTCCATCGTGGCTTATGCTAAGATTTGAGTCTTTTATTTTAAATTTGGTTTTTATTTCATCTTTAAATTTTATAAGAGGAGCGTTTTTATCACTTTTATAAATTTCAATATCTAAAAACGAAAATTCATTTCCAATCCCAACACCAAGAGCTTTTGAAACAGCTTCTTTTGCGGCAAAAAACCCCGCTAAGGTTTCATCACTTTTTACTAAGCTTATTTCACTGTCGTTTAAAACTCTTTTTAGAAATTTCAATCCATATTTTTCTTTTAAATTTGAAATTCTTTTTATGCTTACTATATCAACTCCAAGCATTTTACTCCTTTTATAAACATAGTTTATTATCTCTAAATTTAGCTTGAAATTTACTAAAATTATATTTATATATTGACAATAATTTTCAAATTTGTTACAATTGAAATCTAAATTTAACTTTAATGGAGAAAAATATGAAAAAATTTGCAACTTTTGTTTTATTGGCTTGCTTAAGCTCATCACTTTTAGCTCACGATCTTTGGGTTTGGGGAGAAAATAATGGTGATAAATTCGGTGCTGATTTAATTTATGGACATGATTTTCCAAATCCTGAAAAAATAGCTGATGAAAGAACTGTTTTGTTTGATAATGTCAAGGTTATATCAAATGAAGGTGAACAAATTTTATCCCAAGCTGGTGAAAACTATCACTTTGAGGGAAAATCTTTAAAAGATGGAGTTTATATCATAAATGCTTACTATAAACCAACTCCTTGGATACAAAAAAGTGATGGAAGTTGGGATATGAATAAAACTAGAAAAGATACCAATGACGCGGTTAAATATTGTGGTGTTTCTACAATGCAAAGCAAAGCTTTAATTAAATTAGGCGATTCAAAAGATTCAAAAATTATAACAAAACCTTTAAAAAGAGGCTTAGAGTTTTTACCACTTTTTGACAGCGTTGATGAGATAAAAGAAGGTAATCTTATCAAATTTAAACTTATGCTAAATGGAAATTCGGTTAAAAATGCTTCTGTTTATGCAAGTTATGGTGGTTATGCAACTAATGATATGGCTCAAGCTGGATATGCAAAAACAGATCTTGATGGCAATTTTGAATTTCGCCCACTTAAAAAAGGACTTTGGTATTTAAAAGCCACAGTAAATACAAACTCAAATAATAAAGATTGTGAGATAAATAACGATAAAGCAACAATTGTTTTTGAGGTTAAATAAATTTTTAAGATTTAGCCCTAAATTTAGGGCTAAATATAATTTTTAAACTATAAATTTAGCAAAAAATTTATAGTTTAAATTTTTAAGGATGCTTTATAATAAATCTAATTGTTGGGCCATCTTGCTCTACACTTAAAACTTCAAAACCACGATTTTTAGCATCGTATGGAATTGAATTTATACTTTGTGGGCAATCACAAATTAGCTCTAAAACTTCACCTTTTTTTAAATTTGGCAAAGCATCAATTAAGGCAATTGCTGGCAGAGGACATGCTTCACCTTGTAAATCAAGTGTATAAGTTACTTTGCCATCATAAAAACTACTCATTTAAAAACTCCTATTTTTGAAAAAATCTCTTTGATAAATATAAGCTAAAAATCCCATAACTCCAAATAAGGCTAAATTTAATACAAGACCACCAAATGAGCCAAAAGTTTCTAGCATATTTATTTTTACGCCTGATTTTATAAAACTTGGAATAGCATCATAACTTAATGCTAAAATCATAGTTCCTATAAAATTTGCAATTCCAACTATTATAAAATGCACTTGTCCTTCAAATGCTCTATACATCCAACCACATTCACAACCTCCGGCAAATACTATGCCAAAACCAAATAAAAACCCTCCAATTATAACTCCAAGTGAGATTTCAACGAGTTTGACGCTGTGACCGTTTAGAACAAAAGCATAAACTAAAATGCATGAAATTATCATGCCAATAATCGCACCTTTTATGGCAATTGTTCTACCAAATAAAAACATATCTCTAAAACAAGATGTAAAGCAAATTTGTCCTCTTGAGATGATAAATCCAAAGATAAATCCAAAAAGTAGGGCAATTGGAAGCATACTTTTTGTATTTTTTACATTAAGCTCAGGAGCATTTATAAACATATAAAAAAACCACCCTAAAAATAATATAAATATTACAATTCCAAAAATAAAATGTCTTTTTGCTCTTTTTTTATCTATTTTTAATCCTTGACCTTTGCCAGTTGCTAAGCGAAGTAATTTTGCTTTTGGTTTAAAAAACTCTATATTTAGGAGTTTTACAGCTACATAAATTCCTGCTATCATTGATATTGTAAAAAACCAAGTATGAAGCGAGAAATAAGGAAGTCCGGTAAAAAAGTTAGCTAAATTACACCCGTATGCAAGTCTTGCACCAAAACCTGTTAAAATTCCTCCAATTATAGCCTGAAAAACTCTAATTTTACTTGCGGGAAATCTAATTTTAACCTTATTGGCAAGAAGTGCTGCAACAAAAGCACCAATAAACATACCTATAAGCATAACTCCAGCTTTTCTACTAAGTGGTGTTCCATCAAGTTTATAATAAGAATATTTGCTCAAGTCAGCTCCAAAAAGTTCTAAAAACTCG
The DNA here is from genome assembly GCF_013372225.1 of Campylobacter ureolyticus. NCBI lineage: Bacteria > Pseudomonadati > Campylobacterota > Epsilonproteobacteria > Campylobacterales > Campylobacteraceae > Campylobacter > Campylobacter ureolyticus. Next base: position 420,424 of record NZ_CP053832.1, read on the forward strand.
CCACCCCATTTTGTCATCTCACCAGTTACAGCCCAGCCACTACCAATTAATCCATAATAAGCAGTCGCAAATATAGCTAAAACTATCATGGCTTTGCCGGTATGCCAAAAATTAACCAAAAAAATTTTTTTGAATTGTTTAAACATAAAAATTCCTTAAAAAGTAATTGCTAAAACTTAGCACTTAAAAGCAGAATTATATATAAACTTAACTTAAAGTATAGTTTGAAATTATAAGTAATTATTATATTTAATTTTAGCCTCATATTTCCTAGAGGCTAAATTTTTAAAGTTTTTTAGCGTAATAAAAAGTTCTAAATGAGTTAAGTATTGCCAAAATTGTAACTCCAACATCAGCAAATATCGCCATCCAAATATTTGCAAATCCAAATATGGCAAGCACCATAACTAAAACTTTAATGCCAATTGCAAAGACTATATTTTGATAAGCGATATTTATCGTTTTTTTAGAAATTTTAATTGCAGTTTTTATTTTTGAAATGTTATTATCCATTAAGACTATATCGCTTGCCTCCATAGCCGCATCTGTTCCAAGCATAGAAATTCCAACATCCGCTCTTGCTAAAACCGGAGCATCATTTATCCCATCGCCTATATATGCAACTGTGCCGTTTTTTGAATTTTCATTTATAATTTTTTCTAAATTTGTAAGTTTATCGGCTGGAAGAAGCTCTGCATAAACTTCATCAATTTTAAGTTTTTCATTTATATTAAGTGCTACTTCAAGCCTATCACCGGTTAGCATAGCAGTTTTTATATTACTGTCTTTAAGCCATTTTATAAGTTCAAACGAGTCATTTCTTAATTCATCTTCAAAGGTTAAATATCCTGCAAATTTTCCATCAACTGCGATAAATGAAGCAGTTTCTTTTAAATTTGGAAGTTTAAATTCGCTTAAAAATTTTTTACTTCCTATTTTTATATTTTTACCAAAAATTGTAGCATTTATTCCATTTCCTGGAACTTCTTCAAGTTTTGTTATAGAGTTTTCATCTATTTTTTTATTATAAGCTTTTACTATTGAAATGCCTATTGGATGCGTGCTATATGCTTGTGCATAAGCTGCAAGTTTTAAAATTTCATCTTTTGATATAAAGCTTTCATTTACAATGTTTTTTAAAGCAAATTCTCCCTTAGTTAAAGTTCCAGTTTTATCAAAAACAAATCTTTTAACCTTTGCTAGGATTTGTAAATAGTTACTTCCTTTAACTAAAATTCCCTTTTTACTAGCTCCGCCAATTCCTCCAAAAAAGCTAAGTGGCACAGAAACTACCAGTGCGCACGGGCAAGATACAACTAAAAATATTAAAGCCTTATAAACCCACTCTTTAAAATCTCCTGCAAATATAGGAACTATAAAAGCTATAAAAAAAGCTAAACCTACGACAATAGGCGTATAAACTTTTGCAAATTTTGTGATAAATTTTTCATGACTTGATTTTTTAGCGGTCGCATCTTCAACGAGTTCTAGAATTTTACTGACTGTTGAGGTTTGAAATTCGCTTGTTACTTTAACTTCTAAAAGTCCATTTATATTTACACTTCCACTTAATATCTTAGTTCCTTTTTCAACCTCAAGAGGAAGTGATTCACCAGTTAGTGCTGATGTATCAAGAGTTGAGTTTCCAGTTGTTATGATACCATCAAGTGGAACTTTTTCTCCAGGTTTTACTACGATGATATCATCTATTTTAACATCTTCTGGATTTATTTTTTTTACGCCATTTTCTGTTTTTAAATTTGCGTAATCCGGAGCAATACTCATAGCTTCTTTTATTGATTTTCTTGATCTATTTATTGAGTAATCTTCAAACGCAACACCGATCTTATAAAATAAAATAATAGCAACCGCTTCTATTTGTTCGCCTATTAAAAACGCTCCTATTGAGGCTATTGCCATTAAAAAATTCTCGTCTAAAAATCCACCATTTTTTAAACTTTTATAAGCTTTTATAAAAATTTGAATACTTACTATCATGTAAGCAAACAATAAAAAAGCCGTTTTAAGCTCAGCATTAGAAACGATAATAGATAATACTACAAAGCTAATAGAGATTAAAATTTGTTTGATATCTTTTATTAATTCTTTATTCATTTTATACCTCCAAAACAGTGTCAGGCTCGAATTTTTTAATAATTTTTCTTATATTTTCAATGATTTCATCACTTCTATTTTCATCAAAATCAATTTTCATAGTAGTGGTAAAGAAATTAACACTTACACTATTTACGCCATCAATTTTGGCAACATTTTCTTCTATTTTTGCCGCGCAATTTGCACAATCCAAATTTTTTAAATTAAATTTTTTCATAATTTTTCCTTTTTTAAAATTTATTTTTACTCACTTATATGAGTTAAACCTTGTTTTAAAATATAGCTAATATGCTCATCTAAAAGTGAGTAATAAACAACTTTTCCATCGCGTCTGTTTTTTACAAATTTGTTTTGCTTCAATACTCGAAGCTGATGAGAAATGCTTGATTGACTCATATTTAAAAGTGCAGCTATATCGCAAACACACATTTGATTTAGGCTTAAAGCCCATAAAATTCTAACTCTTGTGCTATCTCCAAAAATTTTAAAAAAATCAGCCAATTCATTAAGCGAAGTATCATCTGGCATTTTTGTTTTTATATTTTCAACCACTTCTTTGTGTATAACTACACTTTCGCAAATTTCTTGGCTATCTTCTAAAATTTTTTCTTTTTTATCCATTACAAACTCCTATTAATCAAATTTATATATGAATATATGTTCATATGTAGAATTGTATTGAATTTATTCTTAAATTTTGATAAATTTAGCATCATTAATTTTAAAAATATAAAAAAGTGAAATAGTTTGAAATGAAAATAAGTAATAAAGGTTTAAATTTAGCTCCATTTTTTGTAACAATTGGTGCCATAAGTTATGGCATTCCTGCAACCATATATAATACTGCTTTTAAACATGGTGTAACAAGTGGAGTTTTGCTTTGCGGTATGTTTCTTTTAGGATTTATTATGTTTTTTGTGCTTGTAAAAATTCTAGCCAATAATCATAAAATTTTAAAAATTACGAAATTAAAAGTAATTATAAGTGGAAGTAGTATTGCCTTAACAAATACATTTTATATGATTTCTCTCATTCATACAAGTGTTGCTGTGAGTGCTGTTTTGCTTATGCAATCAGTTTGGATTTCTATTTTAATAGCTTGTTTTGTAAATAAAACAATGCCATCACTTTATCAAATTTGTGTTGTGGTTTGCATAATTTTTGGCACCATTTTAGCAACTGATTTACTAAATCAAAATATTAAATTTTCATATCTTGGAGCTTTTTTGGCTTTGCTTTCAGCCATAACTTATGCTTTTACTATTCAATTTACTAAAAATTTAGCCTTAAGCTTAGATCCTATTATAAAGGCAAAATTTATGTGTTTTGGGGCATTTTTAACTATTTTTATTATATTTATTATTTTAAATATTTTTGGTTTTAACTTAGATTTAAAAAATTTAGATTTAAAAATGCTTGAAAAAAGTTTTATATTTAGTCTTTTGGCTGCATTTTTTTCTCTGATTGTCCCACTTGTTACATTTTCATATTATATGAAAAAATTGCGCCCAGGAATTGGAGAGATAATAACCTCAGTTGAGCTTCCATCAGCTATATTTTTTGCCTATGTTTTTTTAAATCAAAATGTAAATTTAACTCAAATTATAGGAGTTTTAATTATTTTAATAAGTGTTGTTTTTGCAAATTATGAGAAAAAAATTAAAGATTAAAACTTTTTAAAACTCTTTTTATCCACATAGTTTTTGGTTTTATAATCTCACTTTTACTACCATTTACACTGTGATAAACTGTTGTATTATACTTTGTGGCAAAATATTTTATTAATGTTTTTTGTAAAAAAGGCTCAGTTGATGGCACAAACCAGCCATTGTTTGATATGGCAACTACAAAATTTGGTGAGTTTTTATAAATCTCAGGTCGCGTAGCCTCATAGCAAATCGCATTTGTTATTTTCGCACCATTAACTTTATAAAAGCTTACATTTTTTGCCTTTGTAAAATCCTCTGCACCGTTAAAAAAAACTTTATTAAAAATATTTTTTAAAAAATTTGGTAAAGGAATTTCTTCTCCAAAAGGAACTAAAATATACTTATCAAAACGTGATATTTTTCCATTTTGAAATAAAAAAGCTGAGTTGTAAATTTGATTATTTTCAAAAGCTAAAGCTCCGGTTAAAATAGAAATTTGAAAAGATTTTTCTTTTAGCTCTTTTTCTAAATTTTTCTCTAAATTTAAATAAGCCGCAATAGCATTTTCAGGAAAGATAATAAACTCAAAATTATTATCAATTGCTTCATCAATTTCTTTTAAAACTGCATTAATTTGTGGATTTTTATACTCATTTAGCCATTTTATATCTTGTGAGATAGTTGTATTTACAAGCTTGGTTTTAAAGCCAAAATCATAGCTGTAATTCTCAAAAATTTGAAGAGAAAGGCAAAGACAAACTATAAAAATAAAAGCTTTTTTAAATTTATTTTTTATCTCATAAAGAGCGATAATTCCTAAAAATATAAAAGCTAAACCGCGGATATTTGGCTCAAAAATACCAGGCATTAAAATTAATTCCAAATTTAGCCAGTTAAAGTTAAATGGATAAAAATAACTTATTAAAAGTAGCATTACCATTTTATAAAATTTATTATTAAGCCAGCCACATATTAAAAACAAAATCCCATATACAAAAGCTATAAACAAAATTTCCAAAGGTATTAAAAATCTGAGTCCATAAAATTTTAAAGAAAAACTAACCCAATAAAACCATAAAATTCCTATAAAAAATCCTGTAAAAAAAAATGCAGTTTTATTACAATTAAATAGCTTATAAAAGCCATATATTGCGATAAATGGCGAGATGAATTCTAAAAACAAATTATTAAAAATTCCACCAAAATTTTCAGATAAAAAGCCTAAAAATATAAAATTTGAGATAAAAACAGATATAACAAAGCCTTTTATAATTTCATTTGTGGTAAAATAACGCTTTATTAAATTTTTTATAAAGGATTTACATGGAACAAGGAAGCGTTTTAGGGACATTTTTTCCTTTCATAATCTTTGGTCTTATTTTTTATTTTTTACTTATTAGGCCACAGCAAAAACAAGCAAAAGCTCATGCTTTAATGCTTGCAGGACTTCAAAAAGGCGATAAAATAGTAACCTCTGGTGGTCTTAAATGTACGGTTATAAAACCAGGTGATGATTTTATCAAAGTTTCGCTTAATGATAGCACAATTGTTGAGATTGCAAGAACAAGTGTAGCAAGAAAAATAGAAAGATTAGAAGAGGCACCAAAAGTAGAGAAAGACTCTAAAAAACAAGAAAAGACAAAAAATGCGTAGTGGAAAAGTTACATATAGATTTATTGTTTTAATAATAACTTTTGTATTTTCTGTTATTTTTTCAATTCCTTCTTTTTTGCAAATTGACAAAATGCCAAAAATAAACTTAGGACTTGACTTACAAGGTGGACTTCACATGCTTTTAAATGTTGATTTAGATGAAGCAATAAGTTCTAAGATCAAGTCTGTAGCATCAAGTTTGAGCTATTCAGCAGGCAAAGAAGATCTTTTATATAGTGACTTAAAAATTGAAAGTAATTACTTTGAGTTTGAAGTTTTGGATAAAGATGAGATGAATAAATTTGATGCTATTTTAAATAAAATAACAGGGCTTGATATTCAAAAAAATGGTCAAATTTATAATGTTTCTTTAACTGAAAATGAGATTGCTTTAACAAAAGAATATGCTATTGATCAAGCTGTTGAGACCATAAGAAATAGAATAGATCAGTTTGGTTTAAGTGAGCCAACAGTTGCAAGACAGGGAAAAGAAGATATTTTAGTTGAGATTCCAGGAGTTAAGAGCAATGAAGATAAGCAGCGTGCAAAAGACTTAATAGCAACTTCAGCTCATTTACAACTTATGGCACTTGATGATAAAAGACAAGATAGGGCTCATCTTTTAACTAAGGCTCAAGCTGCAAGTTTTGGTGATATTATATTAAACGATGCTAAAAATCCTGAACAAAAATATGCTGTAAAGCAACTTCCAGTTTTAGACGGTTCAATGCTTGTTGATGCAAGAGTTGGATTTGATCAAGCAAATCAACCGGTTATAAATTTCACACTTAACTCTGAAGGTGCTGCAATATTTGGTGATTTTACAGGAAGCAATGTGGGAAAAAGACTTGCTATTGTTTTGGATGATAAGGTATATTCTGCACCTAGGATAAATGAAAGAATAGGTGGTGGAAGTGGTCAGATAAGTGGTGGATTTACTATGGAAGAAGCAAGAGATGTTGCAATTGCATTAAGAAGTGGAGCTCTTTTAGCCCCTGTTACAATGGGCGAAGAAAGAACTATTGGACCAAGTCTTGGTGCTGATAGTATAAAACAAAGTAGTTTTGCTTTAGCTTTAGCATCTGTTTTAATAGTGGTATTTATGGTGCTTTATTATGGTCTTGCTGGAGTTGTAGCAAATATTGCATTAGTTGTAAATATTTTATTTTTAGTTGCGATAATGGCACTTTTTGGAGCTACATTAACACTTCCTGGAATGGCCGGTATAATTTTAACCGTTGGTATGGCAGTTGATGCAAACGTTATCATCAATGAAAGAATTAGAGAGATGCTTAGACATGGAAATAGCATAAAAAATAGCATTGAAAAAGGCTATCATAAAGCAATGAGTGCTATCATCGACTCAAACTTAACTACTTTGATAACTTCAGCTGTACTTTATGCTTATGGAACAGGTCCGGTTAAAGGCTTTGCCGTTACTATGAGTATAGGTATAATAGCTTCTATGATAACAGCAATTTTAGGAACACATGGAATTTTTGATTTACTAGCAGATAAGATGGAAAGAAGCAAAAATACAAAACTTTGGTTTGGTTACAAAGTTAGAAAGGCCGAAAATGCAAATATTTGATAAAGATAAAATTTATAATTTTATGGGTGTTAGACACCTATTTTTTGCAATTTCTTTGATTTTAATGTTAGGATCTATTTTTTTACTAGGAACTCAAGGGTTAAAATTTGGAATAGATTTTTCAGGTGGAACTTTAATTCAAATAAAATATGATAGTAAAGCTCCAATTGAGGATATTAGGCATAAGCTAAATCAAGTAAATGAGTTAAAAGGTGCAAGTGTAACTGAGTTTGGAAGCAGTGAAGAAATTACTATAAGATACTCAGGATCGAATGAATCACTTGGAAAAGATGTAAGTGCTACTATTAGTCAAATTTTAAAAGATACTGGAAATTTTGAGATAAGAAGAGTTGATGTTGTTGGACCAAAAGTTGGAAATGAGCTAAAAAAAGGTGGTCTAATGGCGGTTATTATCTCACTTATTGCCATACTTATTTATCTTGGTGTGAGATTTGAGTGGAGATTTGCTCTTGCTGCTGTTCTTTCTGAAGTACATGATATTTTAGTTGTTCTTGGTTTTATCTCTTTAATGAAAATAGATGTAAATTTGGATACTTTAGCTGCAATTTTAACTATAATTGGTTATTCTTTAAATGATACGATTATTATTTTTGATAGGATTAGAGAAGGTATACAAGAAAGCAAAGAAGATTGCATAAATGGAGTTATTAACGAATCTGTTTCAAGAACTTTATCAAGAACTGTTTTAACATCATTCACCACATTAATAAGCGTTGTTGTGCTATTTTTCTTTGGCGGCGATATGATAAATGATTTTGCTTCTATTGTTATGGTAGGAGTTATTTTTGGAACTTATAGCTCTGTTTTCATTGCAAGTCAAGCTTTAATTTTATTTAAATTTAGCGTAAAAGGTTATCGTGCATTTTTAGCCGAAAAACAAAAAAGAAAAAAAGAAAAAGAAAAAATGCGTGCAATGTATGAAAAAGGCACACTTTAAGGAGTTAAAATGAATTGGGGACGAGTTGTTCATGTATTTTTTACTTTGATGAGTTTTACCACAATTGCAGGGTATTTATACATGCATAGCGGAGTTGCTTTATTTGTTGCTGCAAGTATAAATTTAATTTCAACTCTTTTAAAAATAGGCGTTAGAAATCTACTTTCCACAGAGCTTTTTGCAGCCTCTGTGGTTGCAGATTTGCATTTAATTCCAGCTTTTATAATTTATATTGTAAATCCAAATATGAATCTTATCTATTCACTAGTTATAGGTGCAGGTCTTGCAAATCTTTTTTCAATAGTTTTAACTATTATAGAAGCAGCAAAATACAAAGATGAATTTTAGGAGAAAAAATGGCTTATGAGGCTAAAGAAATAGAAAAAAAATGGCAAGAAATTTGGTTAAAAAACGGTGAGTTTGAGCCAAAAGATGATTACTCTTTGCCAAAAAAATATATTTTAAGTATGTTTCCATATCCAAGTGGGAAAATTCATATGGGGCATGTTAGAAACTATACTATTGGTGATGCTATGGCAAGATATTATAGAAATCAAGGTTTTAATGTTTTACACCCAATAGGTTTTGACAGTTTTGGAATGCCAGCTGAAAATGCCGCTATTAAACATAATATTCACCCAAGAGTTTGGACCTATGAAAATATTGATTATATGATAAAAGAACTTGATAGTTTAGGATTAAGTTTTTCCAAAAAAAGACTTTTGGCAACTTCAGACCCACTTTATACAAAGTGGGAGCAAGAGTTTTTTATAAAAATGTATGAAAAAGGCCTTGTTTATAGGAAAAATGCCGTTGTAAATTGGTGCGAGCACGATAAAACAGTCTTAGCAAATGAACAAGTTGAAGATGGAAAATGTTGGCGTTGTGGACATGAGGTAATACAAAAAAATATGCCAGGATATTATCTAAAAATTACTGATTATGCAGATGAGCTTTTAAGTGATTTAAAAAAATTAGAGGGAAAATGGCCACCTCAAGTTATTACAATGCAGGAAAATTGGATTGGTAAAAGCGAGGGTTTAGAATTTTTCTTAAAATTTGATGAAGAGAGTAGGAATTTGCTTGATGGGATTCCTGGATTTAAAGTCTTTACAACAAGAGCAGATACAATTTATGGAGTAAGCTATACTGCAGTTGCGCCTGAGCATAAAGTAGTTGAAAAGCTTTTAAGTAAAAATTTACTTGATGAAAAAACAACCAAAAAGATAAAATCCATTTTAAAGCAAAGCCCAAGACAAAGACAAGAAAGTGATAAAGATGGAGTATTTTTAAATTTATATGTTATCCATCCACTAACTAATGAAAAAATTCCTGTTTGGCTTGCAAATTTTGTTTTAGCTGATTATGGAGATGGTGCTGTTATGGCAGTTCCTGCTCATGATGAAAGAGATTATGAGTTTGCAAGTAAATTTAACCTTGTCATTAAACAAAGCATTAAACCACAAGATGGTAAATATGATAGTTCAAAAGCCTTTGTTGATGATGGAATTTTAGTTAATTCTGATGAGTTTACAGGACTAAAAAGCAAGGACGCAAGAGAAAAAATTATAGCTAAATTTGAAAATTTAGGAATTGGCAAGAAGGTTGAAAATTTTAAACTTCGTGATTGGGGGGTTAGTCGCCAAAGATATTGGGGCGCACCAATTCCAATGATTCATTGTAAAACTTGTGGTCTTGTTCCAGAAGCTTTGGAGAATTTACCAGTAACCTTGCCAGAAGATATAAAAATAACAGGTGAGGGAAATCCACTTGATAAACATCCTACTTGGAAAAGATGTAGTTGTCCAAAATGCCATAAAGAAGCAGTTAGAGAAAGTGATACTTTAGATACTTTTTTTGAAAGTAGTTGGTATTTTGCTAGATTTGCAAGCGATGAAAAAACTTGGCAAAATTCAGCTTTTGATGAAAAAAGTGTTAATTATTGGATGAATGTAGATGAGTATATCGGAGGAATTGAGCACGCGATTTTACACCTTTTATACGCAAGATTTTTTCAAAAAGCTTTAAGGGATTTGGGTTATTTAAGAGATAGTGAGCCATTTTCTAATCTTTTAACACAAGGTATGGTTTTAAAAGATGGAGCTAAAATGAGCAAAAGCAAAGGAAACACAGTTGATCCTGATGAAATAATCAAAAAATATGGCGCCGATACTGCAAGAATGTTTATTTTATTTGCTGCTCCGCCTGCAAAAGAACTTGAGTGGAATGATAGCGCTGTTGAGGGAGCTTATAAGTTTTTAAATAGACTTTATGATAGAAGCATAAATGTTCATAAAACCAATGATATTCCAAAAATCAATCACGCTTCTTTAAATAAAGAGGAAAAATATGCAAGATTGAAAGTTTATGAAGCATTAAGTAGGGCAAATGAAGTTTATACAAAAAGTTTTGCTTTTAATACTCTAATAGCAGCCTCAATGGAAGCACTAAATGCTTTAAATTTGCAAAACAATCAAGATGTTTTAACTGAAGGGTTTTGGATAATTTTAAATTTACTTGAGCCTATTGTACCTCATATTGCAAATGAGTTAAGTGATGAGCTATTTAATAGGAAGAATTTTTTTAAAATAGAAATTTTAGATGAAGTTTTTGTAAAAGATACATTAAATTTGGCAGTTACAATAAATGGAAAAAGAAGAGCTGAAATAGAGGTCGATAAAAATTTAAATCAAGATGAAATTTTAAATTTAGCTAAAGAAAAAGTTGAAAAATGGCTTCTTGATAAGACTATAATAAAAGAAATTTATGTAAAAGAAAAGTTAGTAAATTTGGTGATAAAATGAAAAAAATAGCACTTTTTTTAGCTTTATTTTTTATGGTTGGATGTGGTTACAGGCCAGTTTCTAAAATAACTTCTGATATTTTAGGAGATAGTATTTTTGTAGATGCTATTATGAGTAAGACAGATCCGCAAAATACAGTTGCTATAAAAGATGCTGTTAGAGAAGGTGTTGTTTATAGACTGCATAAAAAATTAGCCCCAAGAAATGTAGCTCAAAGCTATATAGAAGTTTCTATAAACTCTCTTAATTTTTCAGCTCTAACTTACGATCAATATGGTTATGTTACAAGCTATAGAGCAAATTTAAGTCTAAATTTTAAAACTAAGCTAAAAGATGGAAGAGTTGTAAATTTAAAAGGAACTGGCGATCATGATTTTAGAGTTACAAAGCTTTTAAAAAGTGTAAGGGACACAAGCTCAGTTATAAGCGATCAAGAGAGATACAGTGCTATACAAAATGCTTCTTTGCAAGCTTTTGATGAGTTTATAGCAGCTTTATCAATAGAGGGCTTAAAAAATGAAAATCATGAAAATATTCAAAAGTAGGTTTAAAAAAGAGTAAATGAGTTTAGAAACATATCTTAAAAATAAACCAATTTTTTATAAAAAAATAGATTATGAAAGAATGCCAAGAGCTTTTAATAGCATAAAAGACAAAATTATTTTAAAGCCAATTATCCATATAGTTGGAACAAATGGCAAAGGTTCAACTGGTAGATTTCTAACACTTTTAATAGAAAGCCTTGGCTTAAAAGTAGGGCATTATACAAGTCCACATATTTTTAAATTTAATGAAAGATTTTATAAAAATGGTGATATTGTAAGTGATGATGAGCTTAACATAGCTCATGATAAGCTACAAAATTTATTAAATGATGAGTTTAAAAACTCACTTTCTTATTTTGAATATGCCACATTATTGGCTGCAATTTTATTCAAAGATTGTGATTATTGGGTGTTTGAAGCAGGCATGGGTGCTGAGTTTGATGCTACAAATTGTTTTGATAAGAGCTTATCTCTTTTCACACCTATTGGACTTGATCATATGGAAATTTTAGGAGGTAGTATAGAAAAGATAAGCCATACAAAGCTAATAAGTATGGCAAAAACAGCTATTTTAAATGATGATATAAATGAAATATCAGTTAAAATTGCCAAAGATATAGCTTTGCAAAAAGGTTCAAATTTAAGTTTTGCAAGTCAAAATTTAAGTAAACTTGAAAAAACTGAAATTAAAAACTATATCAAAAAGTACGCTCTTGCAAATTTTCAAATTTCAAATTTAAGTCTCGCATTAGCTGGTGCAAAAGCTTTAAATTTAAATCCTGATTTGAAAAATCTAAAAAAACTCAATTTAAAAGGCAGACTCGAAAGAGTTGATAAAAATTTGTTAGTTGATGTTGGTCACAATGAACTTGCAGCGCAGAATTTGCTAAAAGAGTTAAAAGATCAAAAATTTACTCTTATTTATAATGCATTTTTAGATAAGGATTATAAAAGTGTACTAAAAACCCTAAAGCCAATTATTAAGGAAGTGCAAATTTATGATTATAAAAGTAGTTATAGGGAGCTTGCCACACCATATATTAAAAAAACCTGTGATGATTTAGGCATAAAATGCTTTAATTTTCGCAGTCTAAAAAAAGATGAAAATTATTTATTGTTTGGATCATTTATGCTTGTAGAGGAATTTTGTGAACACTTACATAAGTATAACTGATAAAAATGGTAATAAGAAATACGAGTTCTCATCAAATTTTTTTAGAAATTTAAAGCTAATTCTTATTTTAAATTTTGCTATTTTTTTAGTTTTAATTTTAACGACTATATTTTTAATTTTTTCAAAAAATAGTGTAAAAGATGAATTAGCAAATTTAAAATCACAAAATGAAATTTTAGAAAATGAGTTAAACTCTCAAAAAAATAGTGAGCAAACTGAAGAGCCAAATAACTTAGAGCTTGCACTTGCTTTAAGCAAAACATCTCTAGAAGAACAAAAACCAAAAAATATTTCAGTTGCTGAAAATTTGGAAAGCAAATTTATAAAATCAGTCCCAAATAGCTTTCCAATCACAAATAAAGGCATAACTTCAAGCTATGGGCAAAGAGTTCATCCTATAAGCAAAATTTCAAGATTTCATCATGGTATAGATTTAAGAGCTGAACTTAAAACACCAATTTATGCCACTGCTGATGGCTTTGTTAAATATGCAGCACTATCAAATACTGGATATGGATATTTGGTTATTATAACTCATAATTATGGTTTTGAAACAAGGTACGCACATATGCTTGACAAAGATGTTGTCAAAGTAGGTCAGTGGGTAAGAAAAGGTGAGCTTATAGGATATAGTGGAAATACAGGACTTAGCAGTGGTCCACATCTTCACTATGAAGTTAGATTTTTAGATCACTCTCTTGATCCGCTTAGTTTTATTAAATTTAATAATATTTTTTATGATGAGAGAAAAGTTCCTTGGCAAGGGATTTTAAGAGCTATTTCGGAGTTTTAAATGCAAAGTGAAGTTTATGGGTATTTTTTAAACAACCACAAAGATATTTTGATATGTGAAGATGACAAAGAAGCATTCAAATGTTCTCAGGCTACTAAATTTGCAGGATATGAAAGCTTTATTTTACCTGATTTTAGGGCTGTAAAAGGTGATGATTTAAGATCTTTTTATGGAGAGCTTATTGGCATAAGCAAAGAGCTTAATAGCTTTTATAAAAGCAAAGCAAATAAAAAAGTTATAATAACGCCTATTAAAACAATTTTAAATCCCCTTCCTGCAAAATCTCATTTAAAATCAATTTTTATAAATTTTGGTGACAAAATAGAACAAAATGAATTTAAAGATGAAATTTCAAGACTTGGATATGAGGTTGTAGATATCGTACAAATGCAAGGAGAGATTAGTTTTAGAGGTGAAATTATAGATATTTTTCCTATAAATAGTGATGAACCTTTTAGAATTTTACTTGATATTGATGAAGTCGAAAGTATTAGAAAGTTTGATCTAATTACTCAAATAAGTGATAAATTTGAACTTGAAAGCTTAGAAATTTCGCCATTTGTTGCGAATTTAAATAAAGATGAGTTTGATAAGATGAGTCAAAAGATTAAATCTTTGCAAAACAGTGCTTTGATTGATGATATGAACTCTTTGGGATTTTGGGCGATTGATGGCTTTATAAATTATTTAGAAAATTTCAGTTTTATTAGTATAAAAGACTTTAAAGAAAGAGAATTTGGGAGTTTAAATATACCTAAAAATTTAGAAGTTTTACCAAAAGCTAAAGTTTATAAAGACCTAGATATTACTTTTTCAAATGAACTTTTGGAATTTCATAAAGAAAAACATATTAAAATACTAGCTTCAAGCCAGGCTATATTTGAGAGTTTTGACCTTAAAAATAGTGATAATGTAGAACTTATAAAAAGTGATTTAATCCTAAATTTAATAAGCAAAGATGAGATAATAATTTCTTTAAATAAAAAAGCATCTAAAAAAAGAACAAGAAAAGCAAGTATTGTAATTGATGAGCTTAAAATTGGCGATTTTGTCGTACATGAAAACCATGGAATAGGCAAATTTGCAGGACTTGAAAAAATCACTGTTATGGGAGCTACAAAAGAGTTCGTTTCTATCTTATATCAAAATGATGATAAGCTTTTGCTTCCTGTTGAAAATTTAAATTTAATTGATCGCTATATTGCAGATTCTGGTGCTGCTATTTTAGATAAGCTTGGAAAAGGAAGTTTTGCAAAAATTAAAGAGCGTGTTAGAGTTAAACTTTTTGAAATAGCTTCTAAAATCATAGCTTTAGCTGCAAAAAGAGAACTTATAAAAGGAAAAGTCATCTCTTTAAACAACCCTTTAATTTTGCAAGAGTATTCAGAATTTACAAGTAAAGCTGGTTTTGTTTATACAAAAGATCAACAAAATGCAGTAGATAATATTATAAAAGATTTTCAAAGTGGTAAAGTCATGGATAGGTTGATAAGCGGAGATGTTGGTTTTGGAAAAACTGAAGTTGCAATGAATGCTTCATTTTTAACTATTAAAAATGGCTTTCAAGTTCTATTTTTTGTACCAACTACACTTCTTTCATCGCAGCACTATCAAACCATAAAAGAGAGATTTAGTGTATTTAATATAGATGTTTATAGGTGTGATAGATTTACAAGTACTGCTAGCAAAAATGCTTTGAAAAAGGCTTTAAGTGATGGAAAGCCTTTGATTTGCATAGGAACACACGCACTTTTAAATTTAAAAGCTTCAAATTTAGGACTTATAATCATAGATGAAGAGCATAAATTTGGAGTAAAGCAAAAAGAAAAATTAAAAGAACTTTCTAATAATTCCCACCTTTTAAGCATGAGTGCAACTCCAATTCCAAGAAGTTTAAATATGGCATTAAGTTCCATTAAGAGCTATAGCACCTTACTAACTCCACCAGATGATAGATTAGATGTTAGAACTATTGTTAAAGAATTTGATGAGAAAATTATAAAAGAGGCGATTTTAAGAGAGCTTAGAAGAGGTGGGCAAATTTTTTATGTTCATAATCATATCGCTTCAATTAATAAGGTAAAAAATGAGCTTTTAGAAATCTTGCCAAATTTAAAAATTTTAGTTTTGCACTCAAAAATTGAGCAAAAAACAACAGAAAATGAAATAGAAAAATTTATAAATAAAGAGTATGATTTAATGCTTTGTACAAGCATCGTAGAAAGTGGCATCCACATGCCAAATGCAAATACAATGATAGTAAATAATGCAAATAAATTTGGCATAGCAGATCTTCACCAGCTTAGAGGGCGTGTTGGAAGAAGCAGCATACAAGGGTATTGTTACTTTTTAATAGAAGATAAAAATGCCTTAAGTAAAGACTCGTTAAAACGCCTTGTTGCGCTTGAAAGCAATTCATTTTTAGGAAGTGGTTCGGTTTTAGCTTATCATGATTTAGAAATCAGAGGTGGGGGAAATTTAGTCGGAGAGGCTCAAAGTGGGCATATTGAGGCTATTGGATATAGTTTATATTTAAGAATGCTTGAAGATGAGATAAATGCACTTTTAAATAAAAAATCAAACACACTTATAAATGTTGATATAAAGCTTAGCATAAATGCTTTTTTAAACTCAGAGTTTATAAAAGAAGATAGATTAAGACTTGATTTATATAAAAGATTAAGCAAAGCTCAAGATGAGAGTGAAATTTATGATATAAAAGCTGAAGTTGAGGATAGATTTGGTAAAATAGATGAGTTTTCTAAACAGTTTTTTTGGCTTATGATAATAAAAATTTTAGCTATAAAAAACGGTTTTAAACAAATTTCAAACTATGAGATGAATATAACTTTAACAAAACTTGATGATTCAAAAGTTGTTATAAAATCAAATAGTAAAGATGATGATGACATCTTAGAGGCAATTTTAATATATTTGCGAAAACTTGATAAAATTAAATAATTTTAAGGAGATAAAATGCGTATGAATTACGCCTTAAATGATGAGGATTTTTTAAACTCACTAAGTTCTTTTGACTTAGAAATAGTTGAAAAAGTTAAAAAGCTTTATTTAGAATGGTTTGATGAGCATAAATTTAGTGAAAATAGATTTGAAGAATTAAGAGCTTTTATGAGAAAAACTTTACAAAATCCCAAAAATTTAGAAATTTTTAAAAGGCTAGATTAATGAATTATTTAGACATAAAACAGGTTATAAGTTTGCATGATGATATAATGGATGAAATCGATGGTTTAAAAGGCTATAACAAAACTCAGGCAAACTATCTTGAAGCTTCACTTGAGCACATAACAAACAATGAGTATTATTTAACATTTTATGATAAATTGGCTCATTTAATTTATTCTATTATAAAATTCCATCCATTTTATAATGGCAATAAAGCAGTTGCAATTTATACTGGAATGGCCTTTATGCTTATTAATAAAAGCGATATCGCAAATAATGATTTTTTAATACATAATTTTTATGCAAAAATGGAAAATGCTACCACAAAAATAGCCAAAAATGAGATAACAAAAGATGATTTAACTCAAATTTTAATTGAAATTTTAAAAGGTACAGGTTTTGAAAAATTTTGATAGCTTAAATTTAAAAACTACAAATTTAGACAATAAAAATTTTCAAATTTCAAAAAATATAGAGTGGGAAACAACCAAAGCTGCTATTTTTAGAAAGAGCAAAAACGCTTTAAAAAAAGTTAGTGATATAGATTTTATAGATATTGATTTACTTGTTGGACTTGATAGACAAAAAGATGAAATTATAAAAAATACTAAAAATTTTTTAGACGATAAAGGTGCGAATCACGCGCTTTTATGGGGAGATATGGGTTGTGGAAAAAGTAGTCTTTGCAAGGCTGTTTTTACTATGTTTTTTAATCAAAACTTAAGAGTAATTGAAATTTCAAAGCATGATTTAGAAAGTTTGATAGATATTTTAGATGAAATTAGAGAAATTAATGAGTATAAGTTTATAATATACATTGATGATTTGAGTTTTGAAGATGGTGATTTTAGCTATAAGTTTTTAAAACCTGTATTAGAAGGAAGTATTGAGCTTCCACCAAAAAATGTCTTAATCTATGCCACTTCAAATCGAAGACACTTAGTAAATGAAAAGATGAGTAATGAAATTCACGAAAAAGAAGCTGTTAATGAAAGGCTTTCATTAGCTCAAAGATTTGGACTTCAAATAAGCTTTTACGAGGGTGGATTTAGCGAGTATTTAGATATAGTCGATAGTTATTTTAAGGGCTTTAAAGGCGATACTAGCAAACTTCATTTAAAAGCCAAGCAATTTGCAATGCTTAGAGCAAGTAGAAGTGGCAGAGTTGCAAAACAGTTTTATTTAGCTTTTAAAGATGAGTTTAAAAATGATAAAAAGTGAGATTAGATGAGTAGTAATGAGTTGTTTGAACTTTTATATAATGAAATAAATTTGAAAAATCACTTTTGGTGGCCTAATTATGGTACTTTTGAAGTAGTAGTTGGAGCAGTTTTAACCCAAAATACAAAGTGGCAAAATGTTGAAAGCTCACTTTCAAACTTAAAAAATAAGGGCGTTTTAAGTATAGAAGGAATTTTAAGCTTAGATGATGAAACTTTGGCAAATTTGATAAAGCCAAGTGGCTTTAATAATGTAAAAACCAAAAGACTTAAAAATTTATTAAGTGCTATTAATTTAGAATTTGGTGACTTTGAAAATTTTAAAGATAGTGTTGATAAAGAGTGGTTAATTTCTCAAAAAGGCATTGGGGCTGAGAGTTGTAGCGCGATTTTATGCTACGGGTGTGAGCGTGATGAGATGGTTGTTGATAACTATACGATAAAAATACTTAATTTTTTAAACTATGAGTTTGAAAGCTATCTTGAAGCTCAAGAATGGCTTTGTGGGGTGGATTTTGATATGCTTAGTAAAAAGTATGATTTTAAAAGTTTAAATGAGTTATATTGTGCATATCACGGGCTTTTTGTCGAGTTTGGAAAAGAGCATATTAAAGGGTATAAATTTTCACAACACGCTAAAAATTTACTTACAAAGCTTATGTAAAATTAATGCAAATACATTTTTAAAAATAAAAATATCAATATTGCCAATAAGCACTAAATATATAAATTTTTTATATTATAACTAAGCTATATTTGTATTTTTTTATAAAAAATATGGCATTTTGGCATATTTAAAATACTTTATAATTTAAAATCCAATTAAACATATTTACTAATTTATACGGAATTTATACAATTTATAATAAATTTTCAACTTTATATAAAAAATAAAGCTTCAAATAAAGAAAAATATGCTAAATTTCATAAATCTTATTCAAAAAAAAGGATTTGTATGGAATTTACTCAAATTTCAGATGGTGTTTTTAAAGCAAATTTTGCTTTTTTAGAAATTATTAAAAAAATAGCTGGTAGTGATATTTTTTATCGCGTAAATTTAGACTTTTATGCTACCTTGATATCGGTTTGTGCAGTGCTTTATCTAGGAGCTATCATTACTAGAAGAGTTCAATTTTTAGATAAATATAGTATTCCTATTCCAGTAACTGGTGGTCTTATCATAGCTGTAGTTTTGTTTTTAACTCAAATTTTATTTAATGTTAAAATTGGCTTTCAAGAAAGCATTAAAGACCCACTTATGCTTATGTTTTTTACCTCTGTTGGTCTTGGTGCTGATATTGCAAGTCTAAAAAAAGGTGGAAAACTTTTAGTTTTATTTGGAATTTCGGTTTGCCTGTTTTTATTCGTTCAAAATATCATTGGCGTAAGTGTCATGTCAATGATGGGAGAAAATCCTTTACTAGGACTTCTTGCTGGATCCATTACTCTAAGTGGTGGGCATGGAACCGGTGCTGCTTGGGGAGATGTATTTAGCAATGCTCCATATAATTTTATAGCTGCAAAAGAAGTTGCTATGGCAAGTGCTACTTATGGACTTATCGCAGGTGGTCTTTTGGGCGGACCAATAGCACAAAACATTATAAGAAAGTATAATCTTAAATCAAATGAAGTTGAGGTTGAGCATGATACTAGTGATGAAGTCTTTGCAGAACCACAAGTAGAAAGACTTATAACCGCTGGATCATTTGTCCAAAGTCTTGGGCTTTTTGCTCTTGCTATGTTTATAGGAACTACAATTTCTGCTCTTACAAAAGGCTCTCTTATAACTTTACCTACTTTTGTTTGGTGCTTATTTTCTGGAATTATTATAAGAAATACGCTAAGTTATGCAAATATTCATCAAGTTTTTGATAGAGAAATAGGCGTTATAGGAAATGTTAGTTTAGGCTTATTCCTAGCAATGGCAATAATGACTTTAAATTTAGTTGAGCTTACAAAACTTGCTATTCCTTTAATTGTTTTACTTGCCATTCAAACTGTTGTTATAGCAATTTATGTTAGATATGTAACATTTGGAATTTGTGGAAGAGATTATGATGCTGCTTGTTTAGTTGCTGGACATTGTGGTTTTGGTATGGGTGCAACACCAACAGCAGTAGCAAATCTTCAAGCAGTAACCTATAACTTTGGGCCATCAAGAATTGCATTTATTGTAGTTCCTATAATGGGAGGATTTTTTGTAGATATTGCAAATGCCTTAACTATTAAGTTATTTTTATTCTTACCGATGTTTGCTTAATAACTTGGTTTAACCCCTTATTTAAGGGGTTAAGTTTTTTAATCTTCAACCAAAACAGAGGCTGGATTTATACTATCACCATAAATAGGCTTTATAGTTTCATCATAGGCTTTATGAAAGAATTTCTCACTATTTAGTTTTGTAATTAGTTCATTTATCCACTCTAATAACTCTTTATTTCCTTTTTTAACAGCTGGAGCTATAACATCGTGCTCGCCAATACTTTCGATACCTACTTTAAACTCAGGATTGTTTTTAACCCATGCAAATAAAAGTGTATTATCATGAGCTAAAGCTTCTCCACGACCATCAAGCAAGGCTGCAAAAGTTTCAGTATTTTGGTCAAATTTCATAGTTTTTAAATTTTTATAGTTTTTTGTAAAATAAATATCTGCAGTTGTTCCTTTATTTAAAAGTAAAGTTTTTCCTTTTAAGTCATCAACACTTTTTATATCACCATTTTTACTAGCAACACCGATGCTTACTTTCATATATGGCTTTGCAAAGTCAACAACTCTTGCTCTATCTTTTGTTTGAGTAAAATTTGCTAAAATTACATCAACTTTATTAGCCCTTAAAAAATCAACCCTACTTGCAGCTTCAACAACTGTATATTCTACTTTATTTTCATCGCCAAAAAGTGCTTTTGACATCTGTTTTGCTAAAGCTACATCAAAACCTTGATTTTTACCATTTTCATCAATATAACCAAATGGAGGTTTATCGCCAAAAACACCTATTTTAATACTTCCACGCTCTTTTATCTCATCAAGCGAAGCAGCATTTACTAAATTTAAGGCAAAAAATATACCTAAAAATAGTTTAAAAAATTTCATATTATCTCCTTTAAAAAATTTATGATAGTATTTGATTATAGATTAAATATTTTATAAATTATAAATAAAGTTTTTAATTTTTAATAAAAAATAGTGGCAAATTTAAAAAATTTACCACTACGATACTAATCTTGAGTTAGTTGTTTATCCTGCCCATAGCTTGGTGAGCGAGGTCCTTTTAGTATGCAGTCATGACAATCAGTTGCAAAAACTGAATTTGAAGCAATTACTGACATATCATATCCACTATCGGCTATTGTATTTGCTATTTGATCAATTGCCGCAGTTATAAGCATTCCAATAAGTCCTTGATTTGCATTAGCTGAATTATTACTTACCAATGTTCTTTTATCCCAAAGAGTTTTTCCAGTTTTTAAATCAACCAATTTTACATCTGCTTCAACTGTGGTTTGACTGTTTAAAATGGCATAGCTTGTGCCGTATTTTGTGATATTTATATAAAGCACACTATCAGCACCAAAGATCTCTTGAAGCTTGTTTAAAGGAATGTTTTTGATATCATTTGCCTCATATATTCCGTTAAATTTAAAAGTATCATTTACTAAAGCTACAGGAAATACATAATATCCAGCCTCAGCCAAAGGCATAGTTGCATTTGCAAGCATTGCAGGAGAAGCTTTTATATCAACTGATTCATTTGTTGGCATTACAACTAAAATTGATTTTGGTTTTGATTCCAAAAATGCCGAGTAGTCATAAATTTCAGGCTTTTTAGCACAACCTATAAAAATAAAAGATAATATCAAAGTTATAAAAATGCTATTTTTCATCTTTTTTACCTTTGTTTGATTTTTTCAAAAACTCAATGTAGGCTTTTGATTCAGGATAGAGCTGTGCTTCTTTATCAAGGTAGCTAATAAACTTACCGTGATTTCCCAAATTTGAGTATAAAAGCCCAAGATGAGCATAAATTCCTGGTGCAACTGGTCTGTTTCGTTTGTAAGACTTTTGGATTAGATTTTCCAAATTTGCAATTTGCTCGTTTATATCGCCATCTTGGTTTATATACTCATAAACTGATTTTGCGTAAGTTCCATCCCAGCAGTAGATATTGCTTTGTTTTTTAGCGCCACAACCTACAAAAAGCAGGGCTAATAAACCTACTAAAAAATACTTCATTATTTTATTTTCCATTCGCCGCTATCTATCGCACTTGCAAGGTTATTTACAGCTTCATTAATTGACAGACTTAAAACTTTTCCATTTAGTGTTGAGTCATATCCAGCAGTTCCGCCAAAGCCAATAACTTCTCTATTTGATAGCTCAAACTCTCCTGCGCCTTGAGCTGAAAAAACAACTTCCGAAGTGCTTACATCAACGACATTTAAATTTACTTTTGAGTAGGCAACTTGTGTTTTTCCTCTACCCAAAATCCCAAATAGCTGATGATCACCATGAGTTTTTCTACCAAACTCAACAACATCGCCTGTTATTACATATCTTGCGCCTTTTAAGTTTTGAGCTTTTTTGCTAATTGCGCTTTCTTCTTTCATCGCTCTTAAATTTGTTCTATCCAAAACCGCAAATCTACCAGTTTGTTGCAAACTAGTTATTAGGATAGTTTGAGCTTGGTTGCCAAGTCTATCTTCACCGTCGCTAAAAACTCCATTATTATAAGAGCTCTGATTTGAAAATCTGCCTATAGAAACAGAAACTTTTTGGCCGCTATAATTTGTATTTGCAATGGCAACTTTTGGAACGTTTATTGCTCTTTGGCTCTCACTTGCGCATCCGCACAAAAAAACAACTCCAATAAGAGCTGTAAAAATTAAATTTTTCATCTATTCTCCTAGTGTTAAAATTTAGTTTCATTTTATCTTTTTTGGCTTATTACAGCTTTAAAATTTTTTAATCTTGGCTAAATTTATCCAAAATTTCACTATTTTTAAGTTCGCTAAATTTGCCAAAAAATACTATTTTTCCTTTTTCTAAAATAAGGACATTTTTTGAAATTTCTTTTGCAGCTTCTAAATCGTGTGTTATAAAAATAATGCTTTGTTTTAATTTTTTTAAAACATTTAAGACTGAGTTTTTGTTTTCCTCATCAAGCCCAGCGGTTATTTCATCGCAAATTAAAATATCAGGCTTAATCAAAAGAGCTTTTAAAATGCCTATTCTACTTGCCTCGCCACCGCTAATTTCGTGAGGAAATTTTTGTAATATTTCTTGATTTAAATTTAAAGTTTCAAACAAATTTTTTACATCGCTACCCGTAAATTTTAAATGCAAGTATTTTTTTAGTAAATTTATACCTGTTTTTATCCTTAGTATCGGATTTAGGCAAAGTTTTTGAGTTTGCATGATGAGTGAAATTTTTTTATTTAAATTTCTATTTTCTCCATTTAGTAAAATTTTGCCATTTGTTGGCTTTTCTACTGCACTTAGCAAATTTGCTAATGTGCTTTTTCCACTTCCACTAACGCCTAAAATTGCTAGATTATCTCCATCTTCAAGGCTGAAATTTATATCATATAGGACTTGAATTTTTTCTGTTTTTTTGTTTATATGCTCTTTAAAATCATAAAATTTATCAACATTTTTAACTTCAAGCATTTTTTAAAACTCCATTTTGCATCGTATAAAACTCATCTGCTACTGCATTTGCCACATTTTTTTGATGAGTTATAAATAAAATTTGAAGCTCGTCTTTAAGAGAGTTTATGATTTTTACTATGCTTTTTTGATTTTGTGCATCAAGGCTTGCTGTTATTTCATCGCAAATCAAAACTTTTGGTTTTAGACAAAGTGCTATTGCAATTTGCACTCTACTTGCTTCACCACCGCTTAATTCATACGGAAATTTATGCCAAAGCAAATTTAAATCATCAAATAAAAGCTTTTCAAGAATTTCAAAAGCCTCTTTTTTAGGCTCGCTTATGCGGTCTTTAAGATATAGATTAAAATTATCTCCAACATTTAAAAGTGGATGAAAACTTGCCTTTGCATTTTGAAAAACAAGAGCACAAATTTTACTTCTAAACTCTCTTAGTTTTTCGCCATCTAAGGATAAAATATCATTTTGAAAAACACTAAATTTATCTGCACTTAGCTTAAATTCATCATCAAAAAGCTTAATAAAACTTTTTGCAAACATTGACTTTCCAGCTCCACTTTCGCCCATTATACAAACGCAGCCATTTTTTTGCATTGCAAAATCAATATTTTTTAAAATTTTCACTTTTTTATAAAAAAGATTTAAATTTGAAATTTCAATCATATCTTTATGCCTTTGTCATCTGGCGTTATGGAAACTATGCAAAAAATTAGTAAAAATAGCATAAATCCAGGAAAAAATGCAACCCACCAAGCTCCCATAAAAAGAGCATTTGTGCTTTCATTTATCATTAGTCCCAAACTTATCATATTTAAATCCCCAGCCATTCCAAAAAAACTAAGTGTGGCTTCGTGTGAAATCGCATGAGCTGAGTTTATGGCAAAAAGCGATAAGAAAAGTCCCTTTAAATTTGGCAATACTTCATAAAATAAAACCTTAAATTTACTAGCTCCAAAACTCATTGATTGAATTATAAATGGTGATTGGTAAAGTAAGTTTATGCGACCTATAAAAACTTTTGCTGAACTCATCCATGAAAAAAGTGAAATTACTAAAATTATACTTATAATCCCACCGCCAGTAATTGAGGCAAAAGTTAGGATAAATAAAATATTTGGTATGCTTAAAAACGCATCAATTCCACTTTGCAAACTATTTTGTAAAGGTTTTATAATACTAAGTGAAGCGTATAAAAATGCAATTATTGTTGCGATAAATCCGGCAATTGTTCCTATTATAAGTGAGTTTTTAAGTCCATAAAGTGTTCTTGAAAAAATATCTCGCCCTAAAAAATCACTTCCAAAAAAATGAGTTGAATTAGGCGCTAAATTTGTGTTAGAAAAATCACTTAAATTTGGATTAAAAGGTGCTATAAAGCTTGAAAAAACAGCTAAAATTACTAAAATTATAGTAATAAAGAGTATGATTTTATTTCGCATAGTTTCTCTTATCAATTAAAATTGATATAATTTCAGCCGCTAAATTTGCCAAAATTACAAAAATAGCACTTAGTAAAATAGCTGCAAGTACGACAGGATAGTCTTTTGCTATTATTGATTTAAGTGCTAATTCTCCAATGCCAGGATATGAAAACACACTTTCTATGACATAACTTCCTGCAAAAACACCACCTATCATAGTCCCAAAATAGCGCACAATATCACTCATTGAGCCAAACAGTGCAAGACGGTAAATTTGAATATTTTTTATCCCTCTTGCATAAAGAGTTTGGATAAAGTCTGTGTTTAGATTTGAAATTATAATATCTCTTATAAATTTAACACTTGTAGCAAGATGTGGTAAAACAATCGCAAAAATAGGTAAAATAACATGTTTTAGGCTAATTCCACTAACGCCAAGATAATTAGCTCCTGAGCTTGGAAGAAGACCTAAAGCTATACTAAAAACATAGATAAATATTAGACCTAACCAAAAATTTGGCATACACATTAAAGAAAAAGTTGTTAAATTTATAAAAGTATCGATAAATTTATTTTTAAAAACAGCGCTTATTAGTCCTAAAATAAGCGAAAATACAAATATAAAAAATGATGCAAAAATTAATAAAACAGTGCTATTTATAAGCCTTGTTTTAAACATTTCGTAGATATCTTCACCACTTACAAAACTTTTTCCAAAGTTTAAATTTAAAGCATTTTTAAGCCAAGAAAAATACTGCGTAATAAGACTTTTATCTAGTCCTAAATTTGCTAAAATTTGATTTTTCATAGCTTGAGACATAGCTTCAGGACGTGAAAACATCGCACTTGTTACATCACCTGGCAAAAAATAAAGCAGTGAAAAAACTAAAAATGATAAAATAAAAAGCAACCCAATGCTATAGGCTGCTTTTTTTAGAATTAAACTTATCAATTTTTAAAGTTCCACTCTTCTAAATTCCATAAAAATCCTGCACCGTGGTGGCCTAAAATTTGTGTTTTTATGCCAGTTAAATTTTTATTATATGCTAGATTGTAGTCTAGATATGCGATAAAAATATAAGGAGGATTTTCATAAAGTGCATCTAAAAACTCTTTATAATAAGCTTTTCTTTCTTCTAAATCCCCAGTGCTTCTTGCTTTTTTAAGAGCTTCATCTACTTTTGCATCTTTGTAGTGGCTATAGTTCCAGCCATTTTCATTTATATCGCTGTCTGCAAAGCCTCCAAAAATTCTATATGTATGAAAGTCAGAATCAAACGGACTTCCCCAACCAATTAAAAAGCTATCAACTTTGCTTATTTTAAATGCAGTTTTTGGCTTTGCAAAAGCTTTTGCATCAACGCCGTATTTGTTTAGTTCAGAGCTTATAACTTTTGACATAGCAACTCTTAAAGGATCTGAATTAAAGCTGTAAATTTCAAAACTTAAAGTTTTGCCATCTTTTTCATAAATGCCTTTTTTGTTCTTTTTCCAGCCAGCTTTTGTTAAAATTTCATCACCTTTTTTAGGGTTAAACTCATAAACTTTATCACTTTTTATAAAATTTTCAATAGGGTTGTTTGCTACGCTTCCGTGAGTGTGAAGTAGTGTTTTTACCATATCATTTTTATCTATAAAATAATTTAGTGCAACTCTAACATCTCTATCTTTTAAAACTTCATTATTATAATTAAACATTAAAGCTCTATAATCAGCACTTTTAAACTTTAAGATATTTAAATTTTTGCTATTTTTAGCCATTTGGACACCGCTAAAATCAATTAGTCCAGCATCAAGCTCACCGCTTTTAAGTTGCATTAACCTAACATTTGCATCAGGAACTACTTTTAAAAATACTTTTTTAATTTTTGGAGTGCCTTTATAAAATTTATCATTTGCTACAAATTCTATGCTTTCGCCTTTTTTCCAATTTACAAATTTATAAGGTCCTGTTCCGATAGGATTATCGTTAAATTGATAAGTTGCTATATCTTTGCCTTCTAGTAAGTGTTTAGGAAGCATACCAAAGCTTAGCGCATCTAAAAATGGTGGAAAAGGTGTATCAAGTGTAACTTTTATCTTATAATCACCCAAAATCTCAACATCTTTTACCATTTCATAGTTTGAAATAGCAGGTGCATTTAGTTTTTTATCTTTTGCGCTTTCTATTGTAAATTTAACATCTTGGGCGGTAAATTTAACTCCATCATGCCAGTAAGCATCATCTCTTAGATTAAATGTATAAGTTAGCCCATCTTTGCTTACTTCCCAACTTTTTGCAAGATCAGGAGTTACTTTTGTATTTTCATCGTGTTTTGTAAGACCTGAAAAAAGTAGGCTTAAAGCTGGATCGTGATCCTCATCGTATAAAGGATTTAAACGGCTTGATTCGTTTTCAATCCCAACAACTAAAACATCTTTTGCTAAAGCAAAATTTAAAACAAAAGATATTAGTAAAAACAGCTTAAAAATATTCTTCATTTCATATCCTTTTTAAAAAATTACGACTATTATAATATTTTAAAAGTAAAAGTATTATTAAAAAAAAGATAAAAATTTGCTATAATTTCATTTATGATTTATTAGGAGTGATATGTTTAATATAATTTTATATTTTTTAAGAAAAAACCAAATTTTCTTTTATACATTTTTGCTACTTTTTTTGCTTTTTTATAGCTATTTTTTAGGCTTTATTATGTTTGATATATCTGATGATTTTTTAAAAGATCTATTTTTTATTTTAATTACTTTTCTTATTTTTTGGATTTTAGCTTTTTATTTTAGTTTTTATAAAAAAAGACAAAATTACACCTTAGGCTATGAAAAAGAGAAATTTGAGTTTTTTAAAGATGCAATTATAAATGAATACTCACTAAAAGAAAATAAAAATATATTTGAAAAAATAGAGTCTATAAAAGAATTTATAAATAGATATTTTCATAAAGAAAGTTTGCTAACTTTTAAGGTTTTAAAGCTTGTTAATAAAACTTTAAGCGTTTATGTGAATAATTTAAAGCAAGAAAAAATGGTTCAAAAAGCCTTATCATCGACTTCAAATTTAGAAAAAATTGAGATTTTAAATTTAAAAATCAAAAATTTACAAGAACAAAATAGCTCTCTTTTGAATATTTTAGATGATTATATCGTAGAACTTGGAAGTAAAAGTTTTAACGATAAAGAGGTTGTTTTGCTGGAGTATGAGTTAAAAAATACAATAGAGCTTTTAAAAAACAGGGAGAAAAAATGAATGACTTAGTAATTTCATTAAAAAATCAAAAAATTGATTATGAAAATTTGGTATTTGAAGATAAAATAGATGAAAAATTAGAAGATGAAATTTTAGATAAAACAGTTGAGCTATTAAAAAAATTAACAAATAAAAGCGAAGATGAGATAAGAGATATTTTAAATATCATAACAAGCGATGAGATAGATAAGCTTGAAAGCTCATCTGTTTTGCTCTCAAACAGCCTTCTTAGCCTTGAAAAAATAGAAAACAATAAAACAAACTCAATAAGTAAGGAAATTTTAAGGCTAAATGATGAGTTTGAGAAAATCAATCCAAATAATTATAATTTTAAAGAAAATAAATTCTTATCATTTTTACCTTTTATAACAAAGCCAATTAATAGATATTTAAGCAAATTTAAAAGCGTTAAAGAAAGCATTAGTAGTATTATTTCAAATTTAGAAAATTCTCAAAAGCTTTTAAAAGAGGATAATCTAGCATTAATAAATGATAAAAAACAATATAGCGAAATTGCTATTTCGCTTCAAAGAAAAAGCATAGTTTTTAAAACCTTAATGCAGTATTTAGAGAAAAATTTGTCAAATTTACAAAGCGATAAAAAAGAGTTTTACGAAAAAAGTATAATTTTAAATTTAAATAAAAAACTAAGAAGTATTTATGAAATTTTAGCCGTTACAAGGCAAGGAATTTTTTCAACCAATCTTTTAATAAATACAAACGAAGAGTTAATAGAAAATATAACTAATGTCAAAGTTGTAACAAAAAGAGCTATTGAGATTGGTGTTTCTATGGCGGTTTGTTTAGAAAATCAAAAAAATGTTATAAATGCTGTAAATGAAACTAAAAAATTTGCAAATGAGATCATTTTACAAAACTCAAACAAAATGAAAGACCAAAGCCTAGAAATCAGCCAAATATCTGGGTCTTCAACGCTTGGTTTAGAAGTTTTAAAAGCCTCTTTTGAAAATATAAAAGAAGCTATAAATACTATGAATTTAGCAAAAGAACAAAATCTAAACAAACTTAGAGATGAGATTAAAACATTTGAAGAATTAACAAAAGATTTTGAAGAAAAAATCCAAAAACAAGAAAAAGAAAATGAGCTAAAAGAAAAATTTAAAATAGGAAATTAAAAATGCAAAATCCAAATAATGGCTTAAAAAAGAGAAGTATTTTTTTAATCTTTTTAATCATTATAATAGTTCCATTAATTTTTATGATTTTAAAATATGATAAAAATGAAGAAAAATTAGTAAAAGTTCAAAAAAAAGAGATAGTTTTTGACGGAAGTGATGAGCAAATTTACAGAAAAGATTTTAAATCAAGTGTAAAAATTCCTTTTGAAGTGCGTAAAATGATTATTTCACACGATAAAACAAAGCTTTTTGCTTTGGGGCATGATAGAGACGGTTTTGCTGTTGTTGACATCTCTAAACTAAGTAATTTAAAAATAGAAAAAATTTATTATTATCCAAAGGCAAAATATAGCGTTGAAGATACAGACATGAAAGAAAGCAAAGATGGTAAATTTTTGTATCTTGTAAGCCCAAATTTAGGGGTTTTAAAATTTAATGCAAAAACTTATGAAATTGTTGGAAAATTTAGTGAAAAATTCATCTCAAAAATAACTTTGCTTGATGATATTGCATTTTTAAAGCATAAAGATGGACTTTTTAGTTTAAATTTAAAAACTATGGAAAAAATAGGAGAGTTTAAAACTTGCCAAAGTTATAATTTTATTGAAAAAGGCGATATTTTAGTTTTTGATAAAAATACTGCTTATATGAGTGATTTTTGTGGGCTTCATATTTTAGATATTAAAAATCCAGACAAAATAAAAGAAATTTCAGTTGCTAAAGATAAAATAAATCCATCAATATCTTTAAAGCTCTCACAAGATAAAAAAACTTTGTTTGAAAATAGTCTTGATGGTATTAATAAATATGATTTAAGCAATCCTTTAAAACCTTTATTTTTGGATGAATATGTTACAAATGCTAGAGTTTATAATTTTCATTTAAGCAGAGGACTGATTTTGGCTAATAGAAACAAAGATGTAAAAGATGATGTTTTGGTGCCAGGACTTGATTTGTTAAATAGTGATTTTGTGGTCATAAAAAGTTATTTTATGCCAGAGGCAAGAGTTGTTGATGGAGTTATCTTAAATGATGAAATTATTTTTAAAATAGATGTTGGTTTTGATGCTTTTATAGGCACGATATGAAAAAATTCAAAAATAAATTTATATTTTTTATAATTTTAATTTTAATTTTTACACCTTTTTTAGTAAAAAAAATAGCAAATTTTCAAAATAAGCAAGATTTTAGTAAAAATACAACTTTTGTTGATGAAAATAATAGTGAATTTATCTATAAGCAAAAATTTGAAAATAAAACTGCAATCTGGAATAGGGAGTTTTCAAAAAATGGGTTTGGCTACATATATCAAATTTCTAAAATAAATAATAATTATTTGTTTGTTGGTGAAAAAGAAAATAAAGGTTATGCTACTTTGTTAGATAAAAATGGATTAGAAATTCATCAGTTTAATTTTAGAAGTCATGGGCGTTCTTATGGGTGCTTGATGAGTGATTTTTTAATTTTAGGTGGAGATAACGAGGCGTTTTTAATAGATAGAAAAACTTATAAAAAGATTAAAAAATTTGAAAATTTTGACAAAGCTATCTGTTATGATGATTTTTTGATAGCAACTGATAAGAAAAATAGGCTTTATAAAATATCGCAAAATGGAAAAATAATTTGGGATAAGAAAGTTACAAAAAAGGATAATTTTGAGACGGTTTATACTTACTATGCAAATTCAGACTCTCCAAGACAAAATCGCATAATAAAAAATGAAATTTCGCATTTAAAAAAGCTTACAAAAAATAGTTTTTTAATAGTGCTTAATTATAAAAATTTACTTGAAATGAACTTTGATGGCAATGTTAGAAGCGAGCAAAATATTAATTATAGCTTTGAAGATGCGATGAAAATAGATAGTGATTTATTTATTTTAGCGTCAAATAACGATAAGCTTTATTTATTAAAAAATACAAAATTACAAAATGAGTTATTTGAAGATTTCATATTTTCAAGCCATTTAGTTAAATTTAAAGATGGTTTTATAACTGCTACTATGTCAAAAAATGGCGATAGAAATACACTATTTGTAATTTATTTTAACAAAAATGGAAAATTGATTAATAAAACTATACTTGACGATGAGGTAAGCCATAAGCAAAATTTAAATATATTTTCTATGCAAAATGAGGCTTTTTTAACTGGAAATCTTAACTATACCATAAAACTCCCACCTCAAAAAATAAAAGACAAAATAATTTCATTTAAAGAGTATAAAAGCGAGGCTTTTATTTTTAAAATAGATGAGAATTTTCTAATAAATAGTGAAAATTCTAATAAATTTCCAAAAGACAACCTTTTAAATTTGTAGTTTTGTTTTAAAAAATTTATTCCACGCAAAAATAAGATATAAAAATAAAATTGCCTTTAAAGTTATAAATAAAATGTAGTTTTTATCCATAAAGATGGCAGTTAATGATATTATGGCATAAAAAACGGAGAAGTATTTAAAGTCTAAAACAGAGCTTATTTTTGAAATTTCATCATAAATTTTATAAAAAACAAAAAAACCTAAAAAAGGCAAGATTATAACAATAACACAAAGCCAAATGTTTGGTTGTTCTGATATAAAAACCATCGCTGCAATAATGGAAAAGGCGATGTATAGAAAAATAAGAATTTTCAAATTTCTTATAAGATTGTTTTTTAAAAAGCTGAATGATTTTAGAGTTTTATGCATAAAAACAAAACCAGAGATTTGCATTGTAAGTATTGTGTAAGAGTTATCTAAAAACTCAAATAAGCCAAGATATCTAAAAAACCTTAAAATTTCAGCTGCGGCAAAAAATAAAACATAAGAATAAGCGTTGATTTTTAAATTTTCTACCATTTTTTTGCCATTTATTTTTTAAACTCAAACATATTTAAAAATTTCTTTGCACGATCGGTTTTTGGATTTACAAAAAACTCCTCTGGTGTTGAAATTTCAACAATTTCACCTTTATCCATAAAGATAACTTTATCTGCTACTGCTCTTGCAAAAGCCATTTCGTGTGTTACGATAAGCATAGTTCTTCCCTCTTTTGCCAAATTTAGCATAACATCTAAAACTTCTCTAACAATTTCAGGATCAAGTGCTGCTGTAACCTCATCAAAAAGCATAATTTCAGGGTTCATACAAAGGCTTCTAACGATTGCAATTCGTTGTTTTTGTCCGCCTGAAAGCTCTCTTGGATAGGCATTTTCCTTGTCTTTAAGTCCTACTTTTTCAAGCCAAAACCTTGCTTCATCCATGGCATCATCTTTGGTTCTTTTTTGAACTTTTAATGGCCCTAAAATGATATTTTGCATAACATTTAAATGGTTAAAAAGTTCATAACTTTGAAAAACCATTCCAACTTTTTGACGAATTTCTCGCCATGATTTAAAGTTTTCATCTATTTTGGTGCCTAGAATTTCCATCGTGCCACCTTGTATGGCTTCAAGTCCATTAATACATCTTAAAGTTGTGCTTTTGCCACATCCAGAAGGTCCTAAGATAACAACAACTTCGCCCTTATTTACACCAAAACTAATGCCTTTTAATGCGTGGTTATCGCCGTAGTATTTATCTATATTATCAAGTTTTAAAATTTCCATTTTTATCTCATTTCATTTTCTATAAATTTAATCTCATCATTGCTTAAATCAAAAAGCTTATAAACTAAATCATCAGCATTTTTATCAAGTTTTGAAATTTTACTTTGTAAATTTAAAACTTCATTTTTATCATGCATAAAAATTCTCCCCCATTGATTTTTGAAATTTCGTTCATCAAGTTTATCTTTAAATTTAAGTTTTAAGGCTTTTGTAAATTCGGTTATAAACTCATCATAGGCTTTTAAAAGCTTATTTTCATCTAAGTTTTTAACTAGGCTTTCAACAATCTTTTCTTGAAACATTAATTCCACCTATTTTCTAGAATTTTTGATAGCTTTGATACTGGATAACATATCGCAAAATATAGGAAAAATACAAATCCATATACGATTAAAGGGGCATAGTTATTTGTAAGTAAATTTAGCTCTATTATTTGTTGAGAGACTTTTAAGACTTCTACAACGCCTATTAAAACAACTATTGAAGTGCTTTTTATCATTCTACTAAGTAAGTTTATAGCTCCTGGGATAAGGCGTCTAAGTGCTAGTGGGATTATGACATAAATATAAATTTGAAATTTTTTAAGTCCTAGGCTTGCTGCACTTTCAAAAGTGTGTTTTGGTATGCTTAAAACCGCACCTCTTACTAAATCCATCATTTCAAAAACACCCCAAATGCTAAAAACCACGATTGAAGCTGTTATGGCAGAAAATGAAAAAATCGAACTTAGCCCAAAATAAACTATAAAAAGCCAAACAAGTTGTGGCATGATGCGGACTATTTCAAGATAAATTTTTAGTATTATATAGATAAATTTGTTTTTTGAACTCATTAAAACACCCAAAATAAGTCCGCCAATGAGTGATATTATGATAGAAATAAGTGAAATTTTAACTGTGATCCAAAGTCCAGCCATAAGACGTAAAAAATTTGTTTCATTTAGTATGACATCAAACATAGCTTAACCTTTTTTCTAAAAGTGTAAGAGCTAGTGAGATTGGCAAAATGATTATTAAATACGAAATAACTAGCATAAATAAAGCCTCATTTGTCATATAATAAATGCCCATGATATCTTTTGCAGCATATACTAAATCAGCCAACGCTACAACGCTAACAACCGAAGTTTCTTTTATTAAAAATATTATGTTTGCAGAAATTGAAGCTAGGCTTATCCTAAATGCTTGTGGTAAGATGACATAAAAAATAACTTGATTTTTAGATAAACCTAAGCTTAGACCTGCTTCAACTTGGGCTTTTTCAACTGCTTCAAAGCCAAGTCTAAAACTCTCAGCCATATAACTTCCACCTAAAAAAGAAAGACCTATAACCGCACACTCAAATCCATCAAGTTTTAATCCAAGCTTTGGAAGAGCAAAATATAAGAAAAAAAGTTGTATCAAAAGTGGAGTATTTCTTGAAATTTCTATGTAGATATCGCAAACTCTACTTAAAAGTTTAAATTTATGGGCTTTTATCCATGCTATAAAAAGTCCAATTATTATACTTATTGATATACCTAAAAATGCAAGTTTTATTGTTAAAATAGCCGCTTTAACAAACATCGGCGAAAACTCTTTTATAAACTCAAAATCCATAAATTCTATCTAATCCTTAATAGTTTTATCACAAAAATAATTTAGACTATTTTAGCCTTATTTCCTTAAATTTAATAAAATAAATTAAATTTGATATCTTTTTTCAAGCACTTTTAAGATATGTTTCATAAGCTCCAAGCCTCTGCTTCTATGTGAAATTTTAAGTTTTGTTTCTTTGTCAATTTCACCAACAGTTTTATCAAATCCATTTGGAATAAACATAAAATCATACCCAAAACCGTTATTTCCTCTTTCTTCATTTATGGCAAATCCGTGCATAAACCCATGAGTTATATAATCTCCAAATTTTGAAGATATGGCGATACAGGCTGTGTAAAATGCTGGAGTTTTGGTTAAATTTAAAGCATTTAATTCATTTATTAGTTTTGTTCTATTGCTTTGATCTGTTGCGTTAATGCCAGAAAATCTAGCTGAGTAAATTCCTGGTTTTCCACCTAAAACAGGCAACGAAATTCCACTATCATCACTTAAAGTAATAAAATCATTAATTTGCTTTTTATCTAATGCATTAAAAATAGCCTTTGACTTAATAAGTGCGTTTTCTTTAAAAGTTTTTCCAGTTTCTTCTATCTCAAAAGGTGTTAAAATTTCATTTAAAGCATAAATTTCATAAGTTTTTAAAAAATCTTTTATCTCTTTTACTTTGTCCATATTGTGCGTTGCTAGGATTATTTTCATAAATTTATTCCTTTTTTAAAAAAATAAGTTCTAATTTTATCTAAATTTTTAATTCATTTTAAGAGTTATGATAAAATGGACGTTTTTAATTTAAGGAAATTATATGTTAAAAACTGTTTTGTCGCTATCATTTGTTGTTGGAAGTAGGTTTTTTGGACTTTTTATAATACTTCCAGTTTTTGGACTTTATGCTTCAAATTTAAACAATTCAAACACAATGCTTGCTGGAGTTGCGATAGGAATTTATGCGCTTATGCAGATGATTTTTCAAATTCCATTTGGTGCTATGTCTGATAAATTTGGTCGTAAAAATGTTATGAGTTTAGGGCTTGTTATTTTTATTATAGGTTCGCTTATTTGTGGTTTTACAAATGATATTTATTGGATGATTTTTGGTAGATTTTTACAAGGAAGTGGGGCAGTTGGATCTGTGGCTATTGCTATGATAAGTGATTTTACAAGTGAAGAAAAAAGAGGCAAAGCAATGGCGATAATGGGCATGATGATTGGCGCTGCTTTTGGACTTTCGATGGTTTTAGGACCTTATTTAAGCGCAAGATATGGGCTAGGAGTTTTATTTCACATAAGCACAGCTCTAACGCTCATTTGTATTATTTTACTCTATACAACTGTGCCAGAAGAGATAAAAATTTCTTCACTTCAAAAAAAGGTTTCTATAATTGAAATATTAGTTCAAAAAGATTTAGCTTTGATGAATTTAACAAATTTTTTACAAAAAATGCTTTTAACAATGACTTTTTTTGTAATTCCAATTGTGCTTGTTACAAAACTTGGATTTATGGAAAAAAATCTTTGGATAGTTTATAGCATATCTATGGTTTTTGGCTTTATTGCTATGGGAATGGCTGGATTTATGGGTGAAAAAAGAGGGCTTTCAAAAATGATTTTACTTTTAGGGATTTCATTTTTTATATTCTCTTATGTTTGTTTTGTTGTGGCTAATTCTAAAACACTTTTTATAATAGGGGTTATTTTATTTTTCATAGGCTTTAATATGCACGAGCCAATTATGCAAAGTGCGGCATCAAAATTTGCAAAATCAGACCAAAAAGGAGCGGTTTTAGGTGTGTTTAACGCAGCTGGATATTTTGGAACATTTGTAGGTGGAATTGGCGGTGGTGTCATGCTGGAAAATCTTGGCATTCATTATTTAGCTGCTATAATTGCAATAATTTGTATAATTTGGTTTTTACTTTTAATAAGCCTTACAAATCCAGCAAATTTTAAAAATATTTATCTAAAAAATAGTGAAAATTTTGATTTAAGTAGTCTTGAAAACAGAGTTGGATTTATAGAGGCTTATAGAAAAAATTCTGAAATTGTGGTGAAGTTTAATAACAAATTTATAGGCGAAAATGATGTTAAAAAAGCTCTTAATATAAAGGAGTAAAATGGCTAAAATAAATGGTGTAATTTATGCTGTTTGGTGTTTTTTAAGTATAGCAGTTGTTGTTATTTTATTTTATATAGTTCCTAAAAAAAACTATAAAATTCGTAAAATTTGGGCAAAAATTCAAAGATTTGTAATTGGCTATAAAATAGAAAAAATTGGCGAATTTGATGAAAAAGTAGATATGATTTTACTAAATCATAAAAGCATGCTTGATATTATCATTTTGGAAGAAATTTATCCTAAAAACCTAGCTTGGGTGGCAAAAAAAGAAATCGGAGATTTACCATTTTTT
This sequence comes from Campylobacter ureolyticus, assembly GCF_013372225.1. Classification (NCBI taxonomy): domain Bacteria; kingdom Pseudomonadati; phylum Campylobacterota; class Epsilonproteobacteria; order Campylobacterales; family Campylobacteraceae; genus Campylobacter; species Campylobacter ureolyticus. Next base: position 457,178 of record NZ_CP053832.1, read on the forward strand.
GGTAAAATTCTAAAAACTCCAAAAATGATAGAAGTAGATAGAAAAAATAGCCGCTCAATTGTCTCTCTTATAAAAGATGTAAAAGATCGCCTAAAAAGTGATAGAGTTATTGCTATTTTTCCAGAAGGAACAAGAGGGCGTGGCGAAAAAATGCTTAAATTTCAAGATGGCGCAAAAGTTTTAAGCCAAAAACTAAACCTTAAAATTCAGCCAATTGTTTTAAAAGATACGCTTTATAATTTTGATGTAAAAGAAGTTAAGATAAGAAGTGAAAAAATAAAAGTAAATTGCCTTGAAATAATTGACTTAAGTAAGCCACAAGATGAAAACTGGTATAAAAATTTGCATGAAGTTATGCAAAAAACTTATGATGAGATGTAAAAATGAGCTTTAAACTTTTGCTTTTAGTAGGATGTGGTGGGTTTTTGGGAGCGGTTTTACGCTTTATAATAAGTGCTTTTTGTTTTAAATTTTTACCGCTAAATTTTCCTTATGGGACATTGATTGTAAATTTAATGGGCGGATTTTTAATAGGATATTTTACAAAAATGGGTTTAAATTTGGAACTTAAAAGCTTTTTAATAGCTGGATTTTTAGGAGCACTTACTACTTTTTCAACTTTTAGTGTAGAAAACATAAGCCTACTTCAAAATGCCAAATATGGATTATGTCTTTTAAATGTAAGTTTAAGTTTAGTGCTTAGTTTTGGAGCTTGTTATTTGGCATTGAAATTTAGCTAAAAAAGTTAAGCTGCTTTTTTCTTTTTTTCATCTTTTTTATATTTTCCAAGTAAAAAATAAATCGGACAAAATTCACTAACACCACTTACTAGCGGTATTAATCCTAAAAAACACCACCAAGTTGGATTTATAAGTCCAAAAATTAGCAAAATCAAAAACCCCAAAGTTATTCTTAAAACTCTATCTATAATATTCACAAATTTCACCTTTTATAATAAAATAATTTAAAAATTATAGCCAAATTTAAGCTTATTTTCTATAGAATGATAAGTTGTAATAATTTTAAAGGCGTTAAGTTGAAAAAAATAATAGTTGTTTTATTTGTCGCAGTTTTAACTATTTTTGGTTATGTGATATTTGTATCTATGGACTCAAAAGATGTTTTGAGTAAAAAGATAAGTTGCGTTTTTAATAAAGAAAAAAGTTGCTATGATTTAGGAGCTCATTTTTTAGAAGAAAAAACTTATGATTTAAATTCTTCGATTATGTTTTTTGATAAATCATGCAATCTTAATAACCCACTTGCTTGTAACCACTTAGGATATATTTATCAAATTGGTGCGGCAAATAAGCCAGATATTAATAAAGCAAAAGAGTATTATCAAAAAGGTTGTGATAAAGGTCTTGCGCTAGCTTGTAACAATAACGGTTATCTTTATGAATCAGTTGATAAAAATCTAAAAAAAGCTTTAGAGTATTATAATAAATCATGTGATCAAAACAACACTTTTGCTTGTAATCGTGCGGGCATTATTTATCAAGGCGATGAAAAAGACTTGGTAAAATCAATAAATGCTTTTATAAAATCTTGCAATAACGGTGATCCAACAGGTTGTAATAATTTAGCAGTGTTTTATCAAAATGGTGTTGTTGTTGAAAAAAATTTAAATTTAGCTGCTGAACTTTATGCAAATTCATGTGAGGCAAAAAACTACACAGCTTGCAACAATTTAGCTATTTTTTATCAAAATGGTATTGGTGTTGAGCAAAATCCAGCAACAGCAATTAAATTATATGATTTAGCTTGCGCAAATAATGAGGGCTATGCTTGCTCAAATTTAGGATATTTGGTTCAAAACGGCATAGGAATTGAGCAAAATATCGAGCTTGCTTTAAATCTATACCAAAAATCTTGCCAACTTGGCAATCAAACTGGTTGTAATATGCTTAATAGCTTAGCAAAAGCAATAGAAGAGTTTAAAAAACAAAATAGATCTCAAACAAATCTTGAAACCAAAGAAGAGTCAAGTCCAGCAATTGTCAGATAAGACTATTATAATTGGCGGTGGAGTAAGTGGGCTGTTTTTAGCCGCACTTTTAAACTCCACTAATGTAACTATTTTAGAGAAAAACTCATCACTTGGTAAAAAACTTCTTGCAAGTGGTGGAGGAAAATGCAATATCACAAACCAAAATATCTCTTTTAAAAAAGATTTATTAAAATATTATCTTGGTGATAAAAACTTTATAAATCAAATCATTTCAAATTTAAGTTATTTAGAAGTTTTGGAATTTTTCAAACCCTTAAAATTTGAAAAAGTAAAAAACTCACAATTTTTTTGTAAAGGTGGTAAAGATGGTAAAACTGGCTCAAAAAGCGTTTTAAATCATCTAAAAAGTAAAATCACAAATCCAAAAATTTATTTAAATACTGAAGTTTTTGATGTTGAAAAAAATGATGATATTTTTAAAATTTATACAAATAATGGAAATTTTGAATGTAAAAATTTAATAATAGCAAGTGGTGGATTAAGCTGTCAAAATCTAGGAGTTAGCGATATAGGATATAAAATAGCTTCTAAATTTAATCACGAAATCTCTACTTTAAATCCAGCATTAGTTGGTTTTAGCGTTCAAAAAGATGAGTTTTGGTTTAAAAAAATAAGTGGAGTTTGTTTTAATGCTAAGGCAAAAATACTTCAAAATAATAAAGTTTTAAGTGGTGATTTGCTTTTTACTCATCGTGGTATTAGCGGACCTTTGATGATGAATGCTTCACTTTTTTGGCAAAAAGGAAAAATAAGTATTAACTTTTTACCAAAATTTGATTTTGATAAATTTAAAAACTCAAAAAAACAAATTACTTCTATTTTACCGCTGCCAAAAAGCTTTATTAAAGAGTTTTTAAAAATTTCAAATTTAGAAGATAAGCAGTTTTTTAAGCTTTCAAATTTGGAATTTCAAATTTTGAAAAAACTGCAAAACTATGAGTTCTCACCTGCTGGAAATTTTGGATATAGCAAAGCTGAGATAACAAAAGGTGGGATAAAAATTGATTTTATAGATGAAAATTGTCAAAGTAGATTTATAAAAAATCTTTATTTTATAGGTGAAGTTCTTGATGTTAGTGGAATGATAGGAGGATTTAATATCCATTTTGCATTTGCATGTGCAAAAGCTGTAAGTAAAGCGTTAAAATAGTAATCTTATTTTATAAACTATTAAATATTTCCTATAGAATTTAAAAAATATTTTTTATTAACTTAATATATTTGTATTAAAAATTAATAATTTAATCAAATAATTATTAAATTATTAAATACTGATAACATGTTTAAAATATTAAATTTTTTATTCTAAAATAAGTTTAATTTGTCTTAAGGGATAAAATTTCAGAATATTATCAGCTTTTAAGTTACATATTGATATTATTACTCTTTTATTTAGTTTATGTTTATATATGACATTATCATATCATATTTATTTTATTAACTTAATTTTGTAAATTAATATATTTAGTTCAGTATATTTTTATAAAACAATTGATACAATAACACATTATAATATTTTTTTAAAATTATTATTATTAAGGAGGAAAATATGGGCTCTGTCTCGAGTATAAAAACTTTCGCACCACCTGCGGATGCTAGAGGTGGCGGTGTTGAGTTTGAGGGAACTTATAGGAAAGGTGAGCTAAGAGGCATTATTAAGATAAATCAAGACAATTGCACAGGATGTGATACCTGTAGTGCATTTTGTCCTACTGATGCAATAATGGGCACTCTTGGTGTTGCTCACGCTATTGAGAATAATAGCTGTGTCGCCTGTGGTCAATGCTTGATAAATTGTCCATTTGGCGCAATTGAACAGATGAGTTTTGTAGACGAAGTTATCAAAAAACTTGATGATCCGAAATCATTTGTTGTTGCCCATCCATCTCCAGCTGTTAGAGTTGCTTTAGCAGAAGAATTTGGAGCAGAACCTGGAAGTGTAACTATAAATAAGATGTATAATGCCTTTAAAAAAGCTGGGTTTCATATGTATGATGTGAATTTTGCAGCTGATCATACAATTCTTGAAGAAGGCACCGAGTTTATTAAAAAAGTTAAATATTGGCTTTTGGGTGAAAGAAGCAAAGACTTAGAACATGTTTCTCATCACCCTTTTCCTCATTTTACAAGCTGCTGTCCTGCATGGGTAAGAAATGCTGAAATTTTTCACCCTGAGCTTATTCCGCATATTTCAGGTGCAAAATCCCCTATACAAATGGGCGGTCCAATTGCAAAAACCTGGGGAGCAAAATTTATTTGGAAAGTTGATCCAAGAGATGTATTTATGGTACCTATTACTCCGTGTACTGCTAAAATTTTTGAAGCAAGTAGGCCAGAGTTTAATTCAGCTTGGAAATATCTTATTAAAAATAATGAAATTCCAAGTGATACTCCAAGCTTTCCTGATATCGATGTTGTTCTTACAGCAAGAGATATAGCAACTTTGCTTAAAAAGAAAGGGATAAATCCCCTTGAAATGTCAGATGAATATGAAGATGAAGTTATGAATGTTTATTCAGGAGGTGGAACAATCTTTGGAAATAGTGGTGGAGTCATGGAGGCCGCTTTAAGAACGTCTTATTTTATATTAAGTGGAATGGAGTTAAAAAATCCTGATTTAACTCCTGTTAGAGGGTATGATAAAGATCTGGTTGAGGCAACTATACCAGTTCCATTAAAAGATTATGATGGAAAAATTATTGAGATTAAGGTTGCTGTTGTAAATGGTGCTTCTAAAAATATAAATAAAATCGCTAAAGAACTTGTGAGCAATCAAAATAAATATCATTTTATAGAGGTGATGAATTGTCCAGGTGGATGTGTAAATGGTGGTGGTCAGCCAGTTAGGACGATGGGAACATCATGGCTACACCCACTTTTACCACTTCCAATAAGAGCATAAGGAGAAGATATGGCAAAGTATGTTGAAAAAAAAGTAGGCTTATTATTTAGTAGAAGAGATTTTTTAAAAGTTGCAGGAGTTGGAGTATCTGCAATAGCAATTAGTGGATATGTGCTAACAGATATAGTTAAGAAAAGAAAATCATATATTTCAATGCGTCAAGCAGGACTTTATAATGATGATAAAAGACTTCAAAAGGTCAATTTAACTGCATCTCATCAAAACCCAAGTGCTTTAAGAGCCTATAAGGACTTAAACACTGAGCCTATGGGGGAAGTTGCGGAAGAGCTTTTACACACAAACGTTTATGTAGATAGAATGAATTTGAAATTAGGAGTAAAACATGCGTGATACAGTTTTAAAATTTCCTTTTAGTGAGAGGATGTTTCATAATGTAAATTTAATCACTTGGATGATACTTGCTTTTAGTGGTATTATTATATACTTTGGATTAATAGAAGAGTCAAGTGTTAAATTTTGGATGGATTTACATATTTATGTAGCAGTTCTTTTTACTGTAAATTTTGTAGGTTTTGTTATATTAAATTTTGATAGATTTGCTTTAATGCTTAGAAATTTACTTATTTGGGATAAAGATACTTTTGCGTGGTTTAAAAATTTTGGTGGTTATCCAAAAAAGATTTTTGGTATAAATTTTGGACCTGAAGAGGTTGCGCCACAAGGCAGATTTAATGCTGGTCAAAAACCAACTTATTTGTTTTTTATCTTTATGATATTTGGACTTATTTTAACAGGTTGGGTTTTATATGCTTTAGCTCCAGTTATTGGAAAAACGGCTATGGTTTATACGTTTTATTTCCATGTTTGGGGTTCTATAATAGCTACTGTGGTTGCTTTATTTGGGCATTTGCCTATGGCTCTTTTGAATAAAGATGATTTTAAAGCAATGTTTGGAAATGGTGAAGTTCCTTTGGAAAGTGCCAAAGAGCATTCTCCAAAATGGGTAGAAAATGACCTTGTTACAGTAAAACAATAAAGGAAAAACGATGGGATGGACACAAGATAGACTAGCAAAAATAAAAGAATGGGAAAAAGAGTGCAAGTGGGAAAATTTTGTAGATGAGAACTTAATCAATGATATTATTGAAAAGACGCAAAATCCTAGTAAAGAAAAAGTTTTAGCTGTTATAAAAAAAGCAAAATCAAATGCAAATACTGGAAAAATGCTTAGTCTTGAAGATACGGCTATTCTTTTAAATAATACGGATAAAGAGTTAGATGAAGAAATTTTTAAAGCTGCTACTTATATAAAAAAAGAAATTTATGGGGATAGAATAGTTCTTTTTTCTCCATTTTATATTGCAAGTCCTTGTGTAAATGACTGTAAATATTGTGGATTTAGAGCTTCAAACAGTTCATTGTCTAAAAAAATATTAAAATTTGATGAGATAAGAAGTGAGGTAGAGGCACTTTTAGACAGTGGTCAAAAAAGATTGATCGCTGTCTATGGTGAACATCCAAAGAGTGATTATGAATTTATAGCAAAAAGTGTTAGAGAAATTTATAGTATTAAAAAAGATAAAAGTGAAATAAGGCGTGTAAATATAAATGCAGCACCAATGTTTGAAGATGAGTATAAGGTCATTAAAAATGAAGGCATTGGCACATATCAAGTTTTCCAAGAAACTTATCATAGAAAAACTTATGAAAGCGTTCATCCACAAAATACTTTAAAAGGGCAGTATAATTGGAGGCTTTTTTCGCTTCATAGGGGTTTAAATGCTGGGCTTGAAGATGTGGCTCTTGGTGTTTTAATAGGACTTTATGATCATAGATTTGAAATTTTAGCAATGCTAAGTCATGCGTATAGCTTAGAAAAATACTTTGGAATTTCAGCTCACACAATGAGTTTTCCACGTATTAAAGCAACTTCAAATTCTCAAAAATTCAACCCATATATAATAAGTGATGAAGAGTTTTTAAAAGTTATTGCTATTATTAGGCTTATGTGTCCATTTACAGGAACAATACTAACAGCAAGAGAAGAGCCTGAGTTTAGAGATATAGCACTTAAAAAATGTGGTATTTCTCAAACCGATGCTGGAACAAATATAGGCATTGGTGGATATTCTCAAACAAAAGTAAAAAATGATCTTACAAATCAGCAATTTAAAATAGGTGATAATAGAAGCATTGATGAGTATATTTTAAGTATTATAAAAGATGGTAGGCTTCCTTCATTTTGTACAAGTTGCTATAGAGAGGGTAGAACTGGCGAAAATTTTATGCCACTTGCTAAGAATGCGACAATAAAGTATCTTTGTATACCAAATGGAATTTTAACCTTTAAAGAGTACATTAGAGATTATGCAAGTGATGAGGTTAAGGATATCGGTGAAAATGTCATAATTCCAAAATATTTAGGAATTTTAAAAGAAAATTTACCAAAAGTTGCTCAAAAAGTTGAAGCTATGTTAAAAGATATAGAAAATGGTGGAAAAGACGCTCATATCTAATTTGATCAAAAAGGCTTATGAGAATCATACTCTAAGCCTTGCTGAATGCGAAAGCATCTTGGAAAGCAGTCAATGTGATGAAGAGCTTTTTTATTTTGCAAATTTGGCTAGGATAAAATTTAGCAAAAAAGAAGTTCATTTAAAAGCCTTAATTGAAATTTCAAATTATTGTAAAAATAGCTGTTTTTATTGTGGATTAAGAAAACAAAATTTGAATGTTAAAAGATACAAACTTAGTAAAGATGAAATTTTATCTACCGCAAAAAATGCAATAAATTTGGGCTATAAAACAATTGTTCTGCAATCTGGCGAAAGCAAAATTTATAACATAAAAGATATGTGTGAAATAATATCCAAAATTAGTAGTTTTGGAGCTAGAATAACACTAAGTTTGGGTGAAAAAAGCTTTGATGAGTATAAAGCATATAGGCAAGCTGGAGCAAATAGATATTTACTACGCATAGAAACAACAAATAAAGACTTGTATAAAAAGCTTCATCCAAAAATGAATCAAGAAAATCGTTTTTTAGCATTAGAAAATTTACAAAATTTAGGCTATGAAACCGGAAGTGGAATGATAGTTGGTCTTCCTGGTCAAACAGAAAAAATGATAGCAAAAGATATTTTATTTTTTAAAGAAAAAAACTTTGATATGATAGGGGTTGGTCCATTTATACCATGTCAAAATACACCACTTGAAAGTTTAAAAGCAGGTGATTTTACTCTTTCACTAAAAGCAATGGCTTTAATAAGACTCTTAATGCCATTTATAAATATACCAGCCACAACAGCAATGGAGACACTTCATAAAAATGGAAGAGCAAAAGCCTTGCAAAGTGGGGCAAATGTTGTAATGCCTGCAATTGCTGATTATAAATATAGAAAAGATTATTTAATATATCCAAATAAAGCCACTGAAAATTTGGAGTTAAAAGAGCAGCTTTTAGGCGTTTCATCTCAAATAAACAAAGCTGGATTTTGTATATCAAGCCAGAATGGCGATAGTATGTATTTTAAAAATAGACAAGGAAAACAGTGTGAATAAAACACCAAATTCTATGCGTTTTACAATAGGAATTTTTGGCTGTACAAATGTTGGCAAATCAACGCTTTTAAATAAATTAGTAAAAGAAGATATTTCTATTACTTCTCCTATAGAGGGCACAACAACAGATAGCGTAAAAAAAGCTTATGAAATTGATGATGTTGGAGCAGTTTTATTTATAGATACTGCTGGAATTGATGATGATAGTGATCTTGGCAAAGAAAGAGTAAAAAGAGCATTTTTAGAAATTAATAGTATTGATTTAGCTATTATAGTTTTAAAAAATAGAGCTTTAAATAAGTATGAAATTGCATTGATTGATAAATTTAAAAAAGAGTGTATTCAAACACTATTTGTAGTAAATAAATTTGATGATGGAATTGCAAATTTAAAACTTAAAAATGCTATAGTTTTAAATTTATTAAAAGATAATACTGATGAAATTTTTACTCAAATAAAAAAAATAGCTTATAAAAAAAATAAAGAGCTTTTTGATGGAATTTTAGGCAAAAATGAGTTTGTTGTTTTGATAACTCCGCTTGATAAAGCAGCGCCTAAAGGTAGAATGATTTTACCACAAGTTCAAGCCTTAAGAGACATCTTAGATAAAGGCTCAAATGCTTATGTTTCTCAAAATACAAATATAAATGAATTATTGTTAAATTTTAGTAAAAAACCAAATTTAATTGTAACTGACTCACAATATATTAAGGAAGTAGTTAAAAATTCTCCAATAGATATTAAAATAACTACTTTTTCGATACTAATGGCAAGACTAAAAGGTGATTTAAAGCAGTTTGTAGATGGTGCAAATGCTCTTGATAGATTAAAAAAAAGCGATAAAATATTAATCGCTGAGGCTTGCTCTCATAGATATGTTGAGGGTGATATTGCAAGAGTTAAAATACCAAAGCTACTTGAAAAATATCTTGGGTTTAAGCCAAATTTAACATATATTTGCGGAAAAGAATTTAATAATATTGATAGTTTTAGTTTAATAATACATTGTGGTGGGTGTATGTTAAATGATAAAACTATGTTTAATAGGCAAAAAATAGCCAAGGATAATAATGTAGCTATAACAAATTATGGAATTTTAATATCTAAAATTCAAGGAGTTTTAAAAAGATCAATTGAGATATTTGATTTATAATTTTTTTGATAAAAAATATGAATAAAAGTAGATTATATTTCCAAACTTGCAAAAGCAAGTTTGGAAAAAAATTAATTAAGTGTGAATTTAACAGGCACTTCAAAGCTTGTAGTTTCGCTTATTTTAGGAAATTTATTTTTAACTTTATTTATGGCATTAACTACAGTTTCATCAAGTATTTTATAGCTTGATGATTTTTTAACTATGATATTTGTCACACTTCCATCTGGACTGTATGTAAAACTAACTATTGAAACCCCTTTTTGTCTTAAGCGTTTGGCCTTTGTAGGATAGTTTTTTTTAGCCTCTTTTGCTATGATTGCTTGAATTTGTGCTGCAATATTAAGCTTTTCATTAGCATTCATACTTTGAGCTGTATTTTGGCTATTTATAGCACTTGAGGCGACATTGTTGGCATTTGGATTATAGGCGTTAAATCCACCTGTTTGTGCAGGTTTTGGCTTTGGTTTATTTTCTATTTTTTTAGGAGTAGGCTCTTTTTGAACTATTTTTTTTGGTTTTGGTTCAGGTTTTTTTTCAACTATTATGGCTTCTTCAACAGGTTCTATTACCTCAACCTCTTCAACTACTTCGCTAATTTCTTCTTCTGCTATTGGCTCAATCGTTTCAGCTGGTGCCTCATCGTTCGGTCCTCCGCCTACTTCAAAGATGTTTAAATCTATCTTTGTTATATTTACTTGCGGTTGGGTGTTTAGTTTTGGAGCATAGAAAAATATAAAATATATTAAAATGCCATGAAACAAAGCACTTACCAAAATGCCTATTATAAAACCGTTATTTTCTAGTTTCTGTTGCGATTGCAAAATTTTCATGTTTTTTTAACTTTAATATGTCTATAACTTTTACAAAGCTTTCGAATTTAGCTTCTTTATCACTTCTTAAAACTATTGGAGTTTTAGCATTAAGATCATTTATGTATTTTTCAAATTCAGCTTCTAAAATAGGTTTATCATCAAGATATATCGTACTATTGGCATCTATTATCACATTAACAACTTCTTTATTAGGGTCTCCCTCGCCACTTTTTGATTTTGGAAGATCAATATTTATATTTCCTTGAGCTATAAAAGTTGATATGCTTAAAACTATACATAAAAGCACAAGCATAATGTCGATCAAAGGTATAACATTAAGCCCATCTTTTTTTAGTCTAGATGTTCTCATGATCTTTATACCTTGTCATTAAAACATCAACTTTTCTACCAAAAGCATTGTATATCATAAGTGTAGGAATAGCTACTAAAAGTCCAAGAGCGGTAGCTTTTAAAGCTAAACTCATACCAACCATAACTGCACTTGCATCAACTCCTCCTGCTAAACCCATTTCATAAAAAGTTACCATAATTCCTGAAACTGTGCCTAAAAGCCCAATATATGGTGCATTTGAGTATATAATATAAAGCAAAGTTAAGTGTTTTGTTAAAGCTATTTCAAAATCATCAGCATTTTTATAATCACTAAATTTAACTTTTGAATAAAAATAAATTCTTTCTACTGTATAAAGCAATACTAAAAAGCTCATAAATGCGAGCAAACCCATTATCGCGTATTCAAAATAATGTTTTAAAAATTCCATTTTTTACACCTTTTATTAAATTTTATTTTTTAGTTTATTTTACCTAGTAAAATATCGTAAATTTTTTTAAAAAAATATAAAAGCAACTCAAAAATAGTAAAACTATGTTTATAGCTAAATAATAACTATTTTTCCTGCAAATTTTATATTTATTTTTAATAAAAAAGCCCAAAATTTGGGCTTAAATTTTCTATAGTTATACAATTTTATTAAAATTTATAACTTAAATTAAGTTTTATATTTCTTCCTTCTTCCCAGTCAATTGTACTTTTTGGATTTGAAAAATCAAGTGCTCTTTGAGAGTGTGAAGCATAAGCTTTATCAAATATATTATAAACACCAAAATTTACTTCAAGTCCTTCAAATTTGCCACTATTTGGAATCCAAGTAGCGTAAATATCATGGACTGCATAGCCTGGTTTATTGATTTTTCCCTTTTGACTTTCTTTTCTTATATTGGTAAATGTTATTGTATTCCAACCTATAAATGTATCAATAGCTGAAATGTAGTATTCTGCATTAAATGTAAATTTATCTCCAATATCTGAGTATGCTAGACTTGAGCCGTATCCACTTGCTTGTTTTCCTCTGCTCATAACAATTGGAACATTTTTATATTTTGTATCTTGTGTTGAATAGCTTGCTAAAAGACTTAAATTTTCATACATAAATTTTGTTGCCAATTCAACACCTTTTATCTCAGCATCGCCAGCGTTCATTCTAACTGCATATGGATTGCTTGGTGTTGAAAATTCACCTATTAAATTTTTATATTTTGTGTAAAAATATTTTGCTGAAAGATTTAAAGTTGAAGCATCACTTAAATCAGCATTGTATCTTAGACCTATCTCGTATGCATCACCTGTTTCAGGCTTTAAGTCATCATTGTGCATAGTGGCTCTTGCATTGGCATTGTTTATTCTAATTCCCTCAAACACATCAGGACCACGGAAAAGTTTAGCATAACTTGTATATCCACCTAATCCAAATTTTGTTTGATAGTCAAGCAATAGTGCAGGTGAGTACTCATTCCAGCTATAATTTGATCTACCATATATATCACCGCTTTTTCCACCTAGTGTGTTAAGTTCGTATCTATCGAATCTAACACCAGGAACAAATGTAAGACCTCCATGTCTAACTCGATCTTCTAAAAATACTGATAAACTCTTTACTTTATCATCTGCTAGACCAAAGTCATTTGCACTTTTTGTTTTAAATTTATTACCTTTTGGATTACTTTTTGTATTATTATAAGCTTTTGTTTCGTAGTATTCTATTCCATAAACTAGGGTGTGATTTATAACGCCGGTTTCAAATTTCATTTTATTTATGGCTTTTAATCCCCAAGTTTTAACGCCTGTGTTAATTCCTGCTGGATTTTTTTTAGTCATATCAAGCTCGTGATCTGTGTAGTAGGTGTTTAAAGTAAGATCAATATAATCATTTGGATTATATTCGTATCCAAGAGTAAAAGTATCTCTTTCATACTTATTGTCGCTTAAGTCCCTTTCGCCTTGTTTATTGAGTAAATTTGCCCACTCAGCCTTAAAAGGATAAATTCCTTTATATTCCATGTGTTCATAGCTTCCAGTTAGTTTTCCATAATCACCCGCTTTTACGCCAAGTTTTAATAAATAATTATAGTCATTGCCATCTCCACCCATTGGGTCGTTTTTGCCATCTTTTCCAAAGCCATAACCTCTGTGATTTATATAAGCAAGTGCGTCGAAAATTCTATTTTTATCTGAGCCATAAATAGTAAGACCTTGTGAAAACTCATCGTTATTTGAAGCATAGCCCGTATTTATTTTAGCTCCTATAGTTTCGTCGCTTTCTAGTAAGTCGCTCGAATCAACTGTTTTAAAAGCTACACTTCCGCCCATCGCACCACTTGTTCCAACAACACTATGAACACCAACGCCAACATCAACAGCTTTTAAAATAGCTGGATCAACTAGCAAGTCTGCATTGTGGTGGAAAGTATTTCCTTTTTGTCTTGCACCATCGATTGTGATATTTAAAGCTCTATCGTTCATACCACGCATATAAATTTTTTGGTTAAAGCCGTTTGTTCCACTCATATAAACGCCAGGTATATCTCTTAAAACGTCCTTTAAAAGTCCAGCATTTCTTGTATTTGCTTTATAGGCATCCACTGTTTGAGTGTTTGCAACTGCGCTATTTACTTGTATCGTATCAAGTCTAACAGTATCTTCTGCAAATACACTGCCACACAGAACAAGTGCAGCTATGCTTGATAAAACCAATCTACTTTTTCTCATCTCCTACCTTGTTTTTGAATATTTAAATATATAATGATAGTGCGTATCATCATAATTAATCTGTGTAGTTTATAAAATATTTGCTTAAAAAGTAATAAAAATAGATAAGAATTATTAATAAAATATTTTAAAATAAAAAATAGATTTTAATAAAATTATTTATATTACTAATATCCATTGTAAAAGTAGTGCCCAAGTCCTATCGTAAAGATAAAATTTCCATAAAGAGAGTGCTCTATAGAGCAAAGTAGGGTTGAGTTTGATTTTAAATAAGTTTTTATAAATAAAATTCCACCAAAAAAACTAAAAACAACAGCTATTAAATTTCCATAAAGTAGATGCACAAAAGCAAATATTAAAGCATTTATAAAAATAAATAAATTTTGATTTTTAAATAAATTAATATATCTTAATGTAAAAAATGTTCTAAATATAATCTCTTGAAAAAATGCCGATAAAATGGGGTATAAGAGCATTACTAAAATCCAAATATCTATTCTTTGTTTTGGTAGAAATAAGAAACTATTTTTTGAGAAAATAAAAGTAAAAATAGTTAAAAAAATGGATAAAATTAAAAATCTTTTAAAAATATCTTTAAACTCATCAAATTTAAAACCTTTAAAAAGATTTAAATTTGCTTTTTTTATGTGATAAAACGCATATAAGCTCCCAAGCCAAAGGACAAAAAACATATAATTTTTTGGCAAAATTTGCAGCATAAAAAGAGTTGGAGTGAGTAAAAAGATTATTAAAAACTCAATGTATAAAAAAACTTTTTTCATCAAAGCATCTTTAAGACTTTTGCAACATCGCCTTTTTTATATCCATTTAACTCTTTTGGGATAACTAAAAGTGCAGCTTTATTATTTAGGTTATTTACAATTGCACTTGAGCCATCTTTTTTGCCTTTTAAATTCACCCTCAAAACTCCGTTTTCATCAACACTCAAATTACATGCACTAAATTCTAAAAATGGTGATTTTTTTATATACTCTTCATCTAAAACCGCATTTATATAGTGGTTTTTTGATGTGTTAAAAAAACTTTCAATTAAAATTCTTACATATAAAATGCACATTACCATTGCAGAAAATGGAAATCCAGGTAATGCAAATATATATTTATCACCTGTTTTAGCTATTTTAATATGGCGTCCTGGCTTTATAGCTGCACCATTTATTAGAATTTCGCAATTTTTGCTTAAAACTTCTTTTACAAAGTCAAAATCTCCCATGCTAACGCCACCTGTTGTAATTAAAATATCACAAAAATTAAGTGAATTTAAAATTTCATTTTTTACTGTATTTTCTTCATCTTTTACAAGTGGTAAAATTATTGGCTCACACCCCATTAATTCTAGCATTGAAGCGATTGCTATGTGGTTTGAGCTTCTAATTTGAGCATCATTTTCAATCATCTCACCAAGATCTTTTATCTCGCTTCCACTAGATAAAACGCAAACTTTTGGCTTTATGAAAACACTTATATGAAATTCGCCAAGTTCTGCCAAAAGGGCGATTTCAGAATAGCTTAGTTTTGTGCCTTTTTTTATTAAAACTTCACCTTTTTTATAGCTTTCACCAATTTTTCTAACAGCAAAACCTTTTTTAACAGGTTTTAAAATCTCTATAAAACCATCATCTACTTTTACATTTTCAACAGGCACTAAAGTATCGCTATTTTCAGGCATTAATGAGCCTGTGAAAGTTTTAATGCATTCATTTTTTTTTAGGCTAGAAATTTCAAATTTTCCAGCTGGATTGCTTCCTAGAATTTTAAATTTTTTGTTATTTTCATCAAATTTAATTGCATATCCATCCATGGCTGAGGTTTTAAATTTTGGATAGTTTTCTTTTGCGATGATATCGGTTGCAATATAGCGGTTTAGGGCATTTGTTATAGCAACTTTTTCTATTCTATTCCAAGGAATTATATTTTCTTTTAAAATTTCAAGAGTTTTATCATAATCCATAAATTCCATTTTTATTCCTTTAAAAGTCCTGCACCAGCTAGTTTAAAAGAGCGATTTTTAGCATAAATTCGCTCACCATTTTTAACATCATACTTCCAAATAGGGGCATTTGCCTTAAAGTCTTCAACAAAATCATTAATAAGTTTTAGAGCAAGTTTTCTTTGTTTTGAAGCTACTGCTGTAAAATATGAGCTTTCGCCAACTTTTACATCATCAAAAGAATGAGCAAAAAAGAGTTTTACGCCATCATTTTTTAATCTTTCTTGCCAATTATTAAACCAATTTTGCAAAAGTGCTTCATAAATATCAAAGCTAAGTGCTTGGACATTATCATCATCTCTAATAATTCCATTAAAAGTTATAAAAGCACCTAGATTTTTATCTTTTATTTCATCGTACCATTTTTTATAAAGAGCGTTTGTATCAAGCCCACCTTTATAAATTTCTATTTTTTTCATAAAATTCCTTTTAGCGTTATAGTTTTATCCACCACAAACTGGTGGTAAAATCGATACTTTATCTCCATTTTTAAGCTCTTTATCTAAATTGCTTATTATCTCATCATTTATCGCAACTGCCGATATTTCAAGCCACTCTTTTAAGCTTTCATCTTTGTTTAAAATTTCTTTTAACTCAACTAAATTTGAAGCTTTAATCTCTAAATCATCCTTTTTTATAGGACCTAAAAATTCAACCTTTATCATTAAATTTCCTTTTTAAATTTTTAAACTCATTTTATCAAAAGTTAATAAATTCATATATAATAGTTTAAAATTTTAAAAATCAAAAGGCACAAAATGAACATTAACGATATCAAAACACCAGCTTATGTCTGCTATCTTCCAAAGCTCATTAGAAATTTAGAAATATTAAAAAATGTTGGCGATGAGAGTGGGGCAAAGGTGCTTTGTGCATTAAAGGGTTTTGCATTTAGCCTAGCAATGCCTTACATTGATAAGTACCTTTGGGGGGCAACTTGCAGCGGACTGCATGAGGCTAAATTTGCAAAAGAGTTTATAAAAAATGGTGAAATTCACACCTATTCGCCAGCTTTTAAAGATGAAGATTTTGATGAGATTATGCAAATTTCAAATCACATTGTCTTTAACAGCCCAAATCAAATTTCAAAATTTAAACAAATGGCACTTGATAAAGGCATAGAACTTGGACTTAGGATAAATCCAGAAAGCTCTTTTTCGCCAAAAGATATCTACAATCCTTGCGCTAAATTTAGCCGTCTTGGAACAACAAAGGCAAATTTGCTAAAAGCTCTAAAAGAGGATAAGAGTCTGCTTGATGGCATTAGTGGACTTCATTTTCATGCACTTTGTGAAGAAAGCAGCCAAAGTCTAAAAAAAGTTTTGGATAAATTTAAAGCTGAGTTTGGTGAGTTTATTCATGGGGTAAAATGGGTAAATTTCGGCGGTGGACATCACATAACTAAAAAAGGTTATGACATAAAACTTCTTATAAATTTGATAAAAGAGTTTAAAGATGAGTTTGGAGTTGATGTTTATTTAGAGCCAGGCGAGGCGGTTGGTTGGGAGTGTGGGGACTTGATAAGTTCTGTTTTAGACATAGTTGAAAATGAGAAAAATATCGCTATTTTGGATACTTCAGCCGAAGCTCACATGCCAGATACCGTGCTTATGCCTTATCGTCCAGCTGTTGTGGGCGAGAAAAAAAGCGCTAAATTTGAGTATAGATTTGGTGGAAATACCTGCCTAGCAGGAGATATTGTAGGACTTGAAGAAGGAGATGCTGATTATAAATTTGACAAGCCTTTAAAGGTTGGCGATAGGGTTGTATTTAAAGATCAAATTCATTACACCATTGTAAAAAACACAACATTTAATGGCATAAAGCTACCTGATTTAGTTTTGGTTGATGAAAATGGAGATGTTATAAAAAAAATAGAGTTTGGATATGAGGAGTATCGCCGTAGAAATTAAATTTACAAAAATAGCTAAATTTATAAAAATTTGGCTATTTTGTCTTTAAGAAAAAAATAAAATTTTACTTAAATTATAGCTTTTATAAATTTAATATAAATTTTATAAATTAATTTAAAAACTTAATAAAACAGATAAAAGAATAATTATATAACCACAAATATCTAGCTTATAAGCCATCAAAGAAAAATATTAAAAGAAATATTCAAAAATAGCATATTTAAGTTAATTTTAATTTTAAAATCTAATTTTATTTTTTATGAAACAAAAAGAATAATTTTGATAAAGTTACTTATAAATAAATATTTTTAAAGGCAATTTTTATGGAAAATGAAATTTTGGATGCAAGAATTTTTTATTATTCGTTATTTTCCAAATTTTTCGTTTTTAGTTATGAGAGCGATAGATTTGAAGGTGTAAAAGAGGCTTTAAATTTGCTTTTAAATTATGCTATTGATGAAAAAAGCGCAATTTCGCTTAAAAACTTGGCAGAAAATTTTGATGAAAAGCTTTTAATAACTGAGTATGATGATATTTTTCACTCACCTCCAAGTCCTGTGAGAACTACAGTAAGTTATTATAATGAGGGCTATGAAAGCTCACTTAGTTGTTTGGAAATAAAAAAAATATTAGCTAAAACCAAATTTAGAAAAGATAGCGTTAAATTTATTGAAAATGAGGATAATTTTGGGTTTTTATTTGTTTTAATGAGTGAGTTTATAAAATTTGGAAAATTAGAAGATAAAAATTATTTAGAGTATGCAAAAGAAATTTTTACCAAATTTTTAAATCCTTTCATTGATGAGTTTACAAGTGCTATTTATCTTCATAAAAGTTCAAATTATTATAAGGATGTTGTAAATTTGCTTATGAGTTTTGTTGAGCTTGAAAGGGTTTTTTATGGTACTTCAAAGCCAATTTTACATAAAGAGATAAAAGTTAAAAACAATCTTTCAAGATCTGAAAAAATAAGACGAGAAGTTAATAAGTTAAAAAGAAGTAGGGGTAGTAGAGATGGATTCTAAAAGAAGAGATTTTTTAAAAAAATCAGCTATTAGTACAGCTGTTGGAGTTGGCACAGTTGGCGCTTTAGAGGCTAGAGAGCCAAGTAAAAAGATAAAAAATAGCAGTGGTAAAAAACCTGAAATTTTATACCAAGAAACCAAAAGTTGGGAAATTTTTTATAAAAATTCAAAATAAATAAGGAGGTAAAATGTCGCAAGTTGATATACAAAGTCCAAAAATTGGACGAAGGTCATTTTTAAAAATGGCAGCATTATCTGGCGCTTTAGCTGGTGCTTCAACTTTAAGTTCAGCCAAAGCTACTAGAGAAGCAACAAGTGATGAGCTTTCAAATCCATATCCTGGATCTAAAAAAGTAAGAACTGTTTGTACAGCCTGTTCAGTAGGTTGTGGGATAATAGCTGAGGTTTTAGATGGTGTTTGGATTAGGCAAGAAGTTGCTGAGGATCATCCATTTAGCGTTGGTGGACACTGCTGTAAAGGTGCTGACATGGTTGATATGGCAAGATCATCAGTTAGGCTTAAATATCCAATGGTAAAAGAAAATGGAAAATGGAAAAGGATAACTTATAAAGAAGCTATTGAAAATATTGGCGCTCAACTAAAAAAATATATGGATGAAAATCCAGAGCAAACTATGTTTATTGGCTCAGCTAAAATGAGCAATGAGCAAGCTTATTATATCCGCAAATTTGCGGCAATGTATGGAACAAACAATATAGATCATCAAGCTAGAATTTGACATAGTGCAACAGTCGCCGGTGTGGCGAATACTTGGGGTTATGGCGCTATGACAAACTCACTTAATGATATAGCTTTTTCAAAAGCTATAATTATATTTGGAGCAAATCCAGCAGTTAATCATCCTGTTGGCTTTAGACATTTTTTAAAAGCAAGAGAAAATGGTGCTGTTATGATAACTATAGATCCTAGATATACTCATACAGCTGCAAAAAGTGATTATTTTGCTCAAATTAGACCAGGAACGGATATAGCTTTTATATATGGAATGCTTCACATAATATTTAAAAACGGTTGGCAAGATAAAGAGTTTATAAATAATCGTGTTTATGATATGGAAAGCATTGAAAAAGAGGCTTTAAAATGGACTCCTGAAGTTGTTGAAGATGTAACTGGGGTAAAAAAAGAAACTTTATTAAAAATTACAGAAGTTTATGCTAAAAATCGCCCAGGAACGCTTATTTGGGCTATGGGTTTAACACAGCATACAATAGGCACATCAAACACAAGACTTGCTCCTATTTTGCAACTAGCTCTTGGAAATGCAGGTAAATCAGGTGGTGGATGTAATATTTTAAGAGGACATGATAATGTTCAAGGCGCAAGCGATGTAGGTTGTTTGAGTGAAAATTTACCAGGATATTATGCATTAAATGAAACTAGTTGGAGACATTATGCAAACGTTTGGAAAGTAGATTATGAGTGGCTAGTATCACGTTTTGTAAGTAAAGAGATGATGCATAAAAGTGGTTTTACTCTTTCAAGATGGTGGGCAGGTGTATTAGATGGTAAAAATGGAAATGATAAAATTCACAATGCCAACACTAGTTTAAAAGCACTTGTTGTAATGGGTAATGGTATAACATCAACTGCCCAGCAAGTAAAAGTTCAAGAAGGACTTGATAATTTAGAGCTTTTAGTTATAACTGATCCTTTTGTAAATGAAGCTGCTGTCATAACAAATAAAAAAGATAATATTTTTATTCTTCCAGCTGCAACTCAATATGAATGTTCAGGCACCGTGGTAGCTACAAATAGAAGTGCTCAATGGAGATTTAAAGCAATTGAGCCAATGTATGAGAGTAAGCCTGATGAGTATTTTTTATTTGAACTTGCTAAAAAACTTGGTTTTTATGATGAGTATGTGAGATCTTTAGGCGATGGAAAAGGAAATTTTCAGTGGCCAGAAGATGCAACAAGAGAGCTAACTAATGGATTAAAAAGTATAGGATATACTGGTTGGACTCCTGAAAGAATTAAAAACCACACTCTTCATTGGGAGAAATTTGATAAAAAAACATTAAAGGGCTTTGATGAGTGTAAAGGTGAATATTATGGACTTCCTTGGCCATGCTGGACTACAAAACATCCAGGAACTCCAAATTTATATGACATAAGTAAACCTGTAATGGATGGTGGAATGGGCTTTAGAAACAATTTTGGTTTAGAACACAACGGCGTTAGCCAGCTTGCTATAGATGGACCTGTTGGCTCATCAATAAATAAAGGCTATCCTCAAATAACAAAAGATAATATTGAAGAGATTTTAGGCATAACATTAACTGATGAAGAAAAAGAGAAAATGGGAAAATCATGGAGTACTGATACAAGCAATATAATTGCTGAAAAATGCATGGAACAAGGTATTTCGCCTTATGGAAATGCAAGAGCAAGAGTAAGAGCTTGGAATTTTCCTGATGAGATTCCAATTCATAGAGAGCCACTTCATTCAAGAAGACATGATTTAGCTAAAAAATATCCAAGTTATGATGATAAGATAGATCATTACAGAGTTGATACTAAATATAAAAGTGTTCAACTTGCTAAAGACTATAGTAAAGAGTTTCCTATAAATTTAATTACAGGAAGACTTGTAAATTTAAACGGTGCAGGTATGGAAAATAGAGCAAGTCATTTTTTAGCAAGACTTACGCCTGAAATGTTTTGTGATATAAATCCAAATTTGGCTAAAAAATATGGTATTAAAGATGGCGATATGATGAAAATTTCTAGCCCAGAGGGAACTTGGATAAAAGTAAAAGCTAGATTTACTTATGCGGTAAATGAAGTATCTGTACATTTGCCATTCCACTTTACTGGTGTAATGCAAGGAGTTGATATGTCTAAGAATTACCCAACTGGAACAAGGCCATACGCAATAGGCGAAAGTGCTAACACAGTTACAAACTATGGATACGATATATTTTGTCAGATTCCTGAAACAAAAGGCGGATTATGCCGCATAGAAAAAGCATAAGGAGTAGTTTATGTCAAATACAAGAATGAAATTTTTATGTGACTTGGATAGGTGCATTGATTGTCATGGCTGCACGGTTGCGTGCGATAGTGGGCATGAGTTACCTCTTGATGTAAGAAGAAGAAGAGTTTATACTTTTAATGAAGGTGTTGTTGGTAAGGAGTATTCAGTTTCAATTGCTTGTATGCACTGCACTGATGCTCCTTGTGCGCAAGTTTGTCCAGTAAATTGTTTTTATATAAGAGATGATGGGATAGTTTTACACGACAAAGATACTTGCATAGCTTGTGGATATTGCTTATATGCATGTCCTTATGGAGCACCACAATTTCCTAGAAATGAAACTAAATTTTTACCAAAAGGTGTTATGGATAAATGCACTATGTGTGCTGGAGGACCTGAAAAAACCCATAGTGATGATGAGTTTCATAAATATGGTCAAAACCGTATAGCAGAGGGCAAAGTTCCACTTTGTGCTGCTATGTGCTCTACAAAAGCACTTTTGGTTGGAGATAAAAAAGTTGTTGATAAAATCTATAACGACAGAGTTGAGCTTAGAGGTTATAATACGGGATTTTTAGGAACATTGGATGAATATCCTGGAAATTCTTGGAAATAATTAGTTTTTTTACAGAAAGTAAAATTTAGATTTATATTGTATAATAGTTAAATTTAATGTTTTTTAAAAGGTATAAAGATGAGAAAAATTTTTATTTTGCTTTGCTCTTTTGCTGGGCTTTTTGCATATAATGAAGAATTTAAAAAAGCAATTCAATATGATAGTAGTGTTTGGGGAAA
Organism: Campylobacter ureolyticus; assembly: GCF_013372225.1. NCBI lineage: Bacteria > Pseudomonadati > Campylobacterota > Epsilonproteobacteria > Campylobacterales > Campylobacteraceae > Campylobacter > Campylobacter ureolyticus. The sequence continues at coordinate 479,391 of NZ_CP053832.1, forward strand.
AGCTAGGGTTGAAAATATAGATGCTTATTACAACCATCCTTTTGCTGAATGGTTTGTTTGGCTTCAAAGTAGTGGTTTTTTTGCAAATTTAGCTTTATTTGCAATAATTGCTGTCTTAGTCGCTTTTGTTGGGCACTATGCTATCGTAGGGCCAAAGTCATTTTCACACGATCATGGTAAGGTTTATGCTTTTAATGTTATAGAAAGACTTACTCATGCAGTTGCGGCACTTTCTTGGGTTATCCTTGTTCCGACTGGTATTATTATGATGTTTGGAGAAGAATTTGGTGGAGGATTTTTTGTAAGATTATGTAAAAATTTACATGGAATAGCTACTATTTTGTTCGCTATAGTTTTACCATATATGTTCTTTAAGTGGCTTTTTAGAATGCTTCCTGCAACTTACGATGCTAGATGGGCTATTATGGTAGGTGGATATCTATCAAAGAATAAAAAACCAATTCCAGCAGGTAAATTCAATCTTGGACAAAAAGCTTGGTTTTGGGTTTGTATGGGTGGTGGATTTATCATGGTTATAACAGGGGCTTTGATGTATTTTTTAGATACACAAATTCCTGTAGCAAATGGTGCGTTTTTAGGAATGACACAAATAGATATTTTAAGATTAAGCGCTATCATCCATAATATTTTAGGTGCAGCATGTGCTGTATTTTTGCTTGTTCATATTTATATGGCAGTATTTTGTATAAAAGGCTCAATCCATGCTATTATAAATGGATATAAAGAAGAAGAAGAAGTTTATATACTTCATCATTATTGGTATCAAGAACTTCTTAGAAAAGGTAAAATTAAACCTTCTATTTTTGAAAAAGAATATACAAATTTAAAGCCAGTTAAATAAATGAACCCTATTGCTAATACTAAAATCATCAAAATTAAATCTTTTGAAAAGTTTGATTTTGATGATACCTTGGTAAGAGAAGTTAGGCTTAATATTTTTTTAAATGAGAAAAAAGTCATTTCATTAATGGCAACACCAACTGATGAAAAAGCCTTAGCCGTTGGGTATTTAATAAGTGAAAATTTAATAAATTCGCTTAATGAAATTTTAGATATTAAAATTGATAAAGATAGCGAATTTGAAGTAAATATTAAATTTAAAATTTTAAACCCAAATGATACAAATATAGAAAATTTACAAAAAAACTCATCTATAATAAGTGGTTGTGGAAGTGCAAAAACTGCAAATTCATTTTTGGATATGAAAGGTGAGGTTATAAAAAACTCTTCAGTTTTTAGTTCAAGTTTAATTTTATCAAGAATGAGTACTTTTTATACAGAGTGCGATTTATACGAAAAAACAGGTTGTGTTCATACTGCAAAACTTTTTATAAATGATAGTGAGTTTTATATAGGTGAAGATATCGCTCAGCATAACACCATAGATAAGGCCGTTGGCAAAGCTATTTTAAATAAAGCAAATTTAGAAAATTCGTTTTTAATGGTAAGTGGAAGATTAAGTTCAGAAATGGTTGCAAAGGCTATAATGCATAAAATTCCACTTCTTGTTTCTAGAACTGCTGCCACATATTTAGGAGTAGTGCTGGCTAGAAAATTTGATCTTACACTTTGTGGTTTTGCAAGAGGAAATTCTATGAATGTTTATAGTTTTGAAAAAAGGATAATTTAAAAATTTATGGAAGAGTTTATTTTAAAACTAGCAAATGAAGATAAAAAGTTAAGCTGTGCAGCTGCTTTTAAAATAGCTAAAGAGCTAGATATTGATATATCAGAAGTTGGAAAAAAAGCCGATGAAATGGGTATAAAAATTTCTAATTGTGAGCTTGGACAATTTGGTAAATTTAAACATGATATCCCAAATGATGATGTAGAAATTTTTTTAAAAATAAAACCTTTTTTAGATGAAAAAAATAGAATTAACTGCATAGATGCAAGAAATATAGCTAAACAAACAAAAGGATTTAAAGCTATAAGAGGTGTTTTAAAAAGTCATAAAATAGATGTTAAATATTGTAAATTAGGTTGTTTTAAAGAAAAGAAAGGAAAAAAAGTGGTTGTAAAAACTAAAATTTGGATAGAAAATAGTGATGGAGAACTTCTGTTTGGTAAGGGTAAAACCGAGGTTTTAGATGTTATTGATCAAACTGGTAGCATAAAAAAAGCTGCAGAATTGTTAGATATGAATTATAAAAAATGTTGGAATCATCTAAAAATTTTAGAAAAAAACTTTGACAATGAGCTTTTTGAGACAAAACCAGGTGGTGGAAAAGGAGCAGGAACTTCGCTAAAACCAAAAGCTCATGAACTTATGAAAGCTTATAAGCAACTACAAGCAGATATAGAGGAATTTTCTAATAAAAGATTTAAAGAGCTTTTTTTAAATAAATAAAACTTAACAAAGATTTGATATAATTAACCTTAGCTTTGAGTTCAAAGAAAACTTTATATAAAAAGGAAAAATTATGAAAATTGATTGTAGAAATTTAGAGTGTCCAACTCCTTTAATCAAAACAAAAGAGGCGTTAGAAAGCCTTAAAATAGGTGAAAGTTTAGAAATTTTAGTAAATAGCATTCCTCCAAGAGAAAATATCAAAAGATTTTTAAACACAAATGAGCTTAGCTGTGAAATAAGTGAAAAAAATGGCGAAACTTTGATAAAAACCATAAAAATAAAAAATCTAATCTCGCCATCAACCGATGGTTATAACTGCGAGATTTTACCTCAAAAAAGAAAAAAAGTTATATTTTTAAACGAAGATAGAACTGGAAGTGGCGAGGTTGGCAAAAATTTATTAAGCAAATTTTTGGGTGCTATTTTAAATTTAGACAATAAGCCAGTTGCTATAATTTGTGTAAATAATGCTGTTTTTATGACTACAGATAGATCACATGTTAGCTATCAAGTTCTTAAAAAACTAGAAGAAAATAAAATTAAAATTTATAGTTGTGGAAGTTGTCTTGAGGCTTATAAATTAGTTGATAAGTTAAGCATCGGCGAGATTACAAATGCCTACGAAATAATGCAAATGTTAAGCGAATTTGAAGTGATAAAGCTTTGAAATATAGAAATTTTAATTTGACAAAATTTGTAAAAGCTGCTGGTTGAGCCGCTAAAATAGACCCGGCGGGTCTTAACAAAAGTTTAGAGGGCATAGTGGAAAAAAGCAAGTTTTTACTATCAAATACGACGAATAATGAAGATGCGAGTGTTTTTAAACTAACAGATGATATAGCCATTGTACAAACGCTTGATTTTATAACGCCTGTTGTTGATGATCCATTTGTTTTTGGCGAGATTGCAGCTGCGAATTCTTTAAGTGATATTTTTGCTATGGGAGCAAAGCCACTAAATGCACTAAATATAGTAGGTTTTGATAGTTGTCATTTTTCAAGTGAAATTTTAGCTGAAATTTTAGCTGGCGGAAAGAGCAAAGTTATTGAATGCGGTGCAGAGATTGTTGGTGGACATAGTATAGAGACACCTGAGATGTATTATGGCTTAAGTGTTACTGGCAAGGTCCATCCAAATAAATTTTGGAGCAACAATACCTCTAAAATAGGAGATTTGCTAATCCTAACCAAGCCTCTTGGAATGGGAATTTTGAGCACTGCAATTAAAGGCGATATGTTAAATTTAGATGAGATAAAAGAGGGTATTTTTCACATGACTCAGCTAAATTTTTATGCTCTAAATGCCCTAAAAGGCTTAAAAGTAAATGCTTGTACCGATGTTACTGGTTTTGGGCTTTTAGGACACGCAAGTGAAATGCTTAATAATGAAATTTCCATTTCATTTTATAAAGATAAAATTCCTATTTTAAACGAAGCCATAAAGTGTGCAAATTTAGGTTTAATTCCTGGTGGAGCTTATAGAAATTTAGAATTTATTAAGAATTTTACAAATACCAAGCCTGATATAGTGTTTTGTGATCCACAAACAAGTGGCGGACTTTTGATAGCAGTTAGCCAAAAAGATGCTCGAATAGCTTTAACAAATTTAAAAAATGCAGGTTATGAAAACTCTCAAGTCATTGGTGAAGCAGTCCCTAAAAAAGAGTTTGATATATATATTTAATTGATAAAATTTTTAAATTTATATGCTTTTTATTTAAAATAAAATATAATTAAGTTACGAAAAAAAGGATATATTATGAAAAAAGTATTAGTAGCAATTTTATTTATAATTTTAGTTTTAGCAGGTGTTTTTTGGATAATAAGCTCAAAAACAACCGATAAAATGGTTGATGAATATATAAGTAGCTTTAACATGAATATGCCAAAAGAATTAGATGTTAAACACTCTTATACAAAAGAAGCTGGGGTTTTGCATATCGTAAGTGATATAAACTATACAAAAGAGTTTTTAAATAAAGAGTTTTTAAATATATTTGATGATGATTTTATCGTAAGAATTAAAGTTGATATTCAAAATTCAGTTTTAAATTTAATCAAAGGATATGAAGCTAGTGGAACAATGGAAGCACTTAGCTATCAAGATGAGGTTAAAAAGCTTTTTAATTCAACGAAGTTTTTGAAATTTACACTTAAAGGTGATAAAAACTCTTTACATAATGGAAAATTTATTTTAAATGAGATAAATTTTAAAGATGATGATGGAAGAATTCATGCAAGTGAGTTTGTTTTAAATATGAATTTTAAAAAAAATCTTTTAAAATCCTTAACTCTTACTCAAAAAGGTTCAAGTCTTAACACGGATGAAATTTTTGCAAGTTATGATGAATTGTTTTTTGAATACAACTATGATAAACCATTTGATATAGATGAAATTCTAACTCACATAGCAAATTCAAACTCAAATAGTTCTATTAAAAATTTAAAAATAAAATTTGATGATTTTGATTTTTTTGTAGCAAACATATCTCAAGAAGATAAAATAAATGATAACAATACTAAAAAATTTGAGTTTAATTCTATTTTAAATGCAAATGGAATTCAGATAAAATTTAATGATGAGCGTTTGCCAGTTGATAAATTTGGATATAGCATTACGCTTGAAAATATCGATAAAAGTTTTATAGATGAGGTTTTAAAAGCTGATTTTACTAAATTAAGCGATGATGAAATAGAAAAATTTGGGCTTGAGTTTTTAGCACAAAATCCTAAAATTTCAATAAATAATTTCGGCTTTAATGATAGCGACGGTAAAAATTTTAATTTAAATTTAAAAGCTGGACTTGAAAATTTTGATGAAAGCAAGCTTTTGAATATTTTAAATTATGCTTTTTTAAATGGCGATTTAAAAGTATCTAAGAAATATTTTGAGCTATTTTTTGATGATTTAATGACAAAAGAAGAGATGTTTAAAGATGCTATCGTGGCAAGTGGAATTTTAAAAGATGAAAAAGATAGTTTTGTAACTAACTTTGTTTATGATAAATCAAAACTCGATATTATCGTAAATGACAATGTTAGTTTAATGGGGCTTTTTTTGGGTTTTCCACTTGGCTCGCTAGAAGTAGATGAAGATGACTTTAAGCAAAGTGTTTTAAATTTAAAAACTTTAGTTTTTGATATTGCTGCCTTTTATACATCCCAGGCTAAATTTGCAGATGAAATTTCATATATGACAAATGTTAAAGTTGATGAAATTTCAAACTCTGGGGCCTTTTTAAAAGTTAAAGGTAAGAAATGTATAAAAATTTCTACAAAAGATAATAGTATTTTAGAAGTTTCAAGAGGCGATGATAAAGATGATGAAACTTGCATTGATTTTTATAAACTAGATGAAGCAAAAGAGCTTATAAAAGAGTATGATTTTACTAAAGAAATTGGATATGAATTTTATTAAACTTGCATAGAAATTTTTAAATTTTAGATAAGTTTTGAAAAGTATGTTTAAATGGTTTTAATGACTTCCATAAGTTTTTTGCCTATATGGGTAAGGTTTTAGCTTAGGATGATAAAACTAAATTATTGTTATAAAAAAGTCTGTTTTTTAATTTTGCTTATCGTTTTTTCATAATAAGCATATAAAAAATTTATAATTTGCATGGGGTTTAAAATATAAAATTATACAATATATTTTTACATATACATATAGTTGCCAATATATAGTTTTTGTGATTGGTAGCATAAATAAAATCATTATGGAAATTGAGATAAAATTTTAAACTTTAAAATAAAATAATTAAATTATATTATTTAATCCCCATTATTTTGGGGATTAAAATTATAGATATCCAAACATATGGGCAAAAATATAGCCAAAGATAGAAGATGTAATAACTCCAGTTAGACCTGGGATTATAAAGCTATGATTTATAACAAATTTGCCAATATGAGTAGTTTCGCTTCTATCAAACTGAATAGCTGCAAGATCGCTTGGATAAGTTGGAAGTATATAGTATCCATAGCAAGCTGGTGCAAAAGCTATGATAACTCCAAGTGGAACACCTATACTTATGGCAAGTGGAACAAAAGCACTAAGTGCGGCTGCTTGTGAGTTTACAAATTTAGAAATTAATAAAAGCATAACTGCATATGTCCAAGGATGCTCCATAACTACAGCTCCTAAGGTCTCTTTTAGCATAGCCATATGGCTTGCAAACATAGTATCAGCCATCCAAGATATTCCAAAAACGGCAACCATTGCTACCATACCTGATCTAAAAATGTCATTTTTGCTTATTTTACTTGCATCAACTTTACAAAATATTAAAATGATTGAACCTGCAAGAAGCATAAAAATTTGAATAGTATCAGTCATGCTCATAGGTTTCAAAACACCTTTTGCATTTGTAAAGGCAGGTCGAAGCTCGCTAAAATATCCAACTATCGCAACTATAGCTATAGCAGTTAAAAATATCCACATTGCCGCCCACTTTGTTTTTGATAGTTTTTGATCTAAAAGTGTGGCGTTGTTTCCATAAACATAATTCTTAAATTCAGGATTTTTTAGCTTTTCTTGAAAAATTGGATCTTTATCAAGATCTTTTCCTCTAAACATACTAAATATACCAACAGCCAAAACTCCTATGTAGGTTGCTGGAATTGTTATTTTAAGTAAGTCTGTATAACCGTTAAAACTTGCTAGTGGGTGAGATGAGTCAAGCATAAAAGCAGTCAAAGTTACTACAGCAACAGAAACCGGACTTGCTATGATGCCCATTTGGCATGCGATAGTGCTTGCAGCCATCGGTCTTTCTGGTCTAATGCCGTTTTTTATGGCGATGTCATAAATGATCGGCAAAACTGTATAAACAACATGTCCTGTTCCACAAAGAACAGTCAATGTGCAGGTTACAAAAGGTGCCAAAATACTTACATATTTTGGATTTTTGCGAAGAATTTTTTCAGCAATTTGAAGCATAACATCAAGACCACCACTTGCTTGAAGTGTAGCACTTGCAACAACAACTGCTAAGATAGTAAGCATTACAGAAATTGCTGGTTTTCCAGGAGCTACCCCAAAACCATAAACTAAAACTATAAGCCCTATGCCTCCTAGCATACCAAGAGCAACCCCGCCTTTTTTAGCTCCATAGAAAAGACAAATCAAAACTATTAAAAGCTGTATAAAAAACTGAGTGCTTTCATTTAGATTCATTAAAAAATCCATAAATACTCCTTTTTAGAGTGAAATAATTTGCGAAATTATACTAATTAAATTATTAAAAAAACTTTATATATTAAAAATTATTTAAACTTTTATTAAAATAAATATATGTATAATAAACAAATTTTTAATTTTAAAAAGGTGAGAATATGAAAGTAGTCAACTATAATGATATAGTGGAGAATATTTCTAAACTCTGCAAGCAGGCTTGTTGTGTTGTAGCGCCGGACCTAAAACAAGCTTTTAAAAAAGCAGAAGAAGATGAGAAATCGCCACTTGGTAAGAGTATAATAGGCACAATTCTAGAAAATGCCGATATAGCTGAAGCAACTGGCATTCCATTGTGCCAAGATACAGGAATGAGCGTTGTGTTTGTTGAGATTGGACAAGATGTAAGAATAGAAGGTGGCTATATAGAAGATGCCATAAATGAGGGCGTTGCCAAGGGATATACAGAAAATTATCTTAGAAAATCAGTTGTAAATGATCCAATTTATGAGCGAAAAAATACCAAAAACAATACTCCTGCAGTAATACACACAAGAATTGTAAAGGGCGATGTTTTTAAAGTAAGGCTTGCACCAAAAGGCTTTGGAAGTGAAAATAAAAGCATATTAAAGATGTTGGTTCCAGCTGATGGACTTGAGGGCGTTAAAAAGGTATTTTTAGAAGCTGTTGAACTTGCTGGGCCAAATGCCTGTCCTCCTATGGTAATTGGTGTTGGAATTGGTGGCACTATGGAAAAAGCAGCTTTAATGGCAAAATATGCAGCCGCAAGAGATGTGGATAGTAAAAATGAAGATTTAAGATATGCAAAGCTTGAAGATGAGCTTTTAGAATTAGCTAGCAAAACAGGCGTTGGACCGCAAGGACTTGGTGGAACTAAAACAGCTGTTAAAGTAAATGTAGAGTGGTATCCAACTCACATAGCAGGACTTCCAGTGGCTATTAATATAAATTGTCACGCTGCAAGACATGCTGATTTTGAACTTTAAGGAGATAAAATGTCAGATGCTAAAAAAATAATTTCACCTCTAACTAAAGATGTTGTAAAAACTTTAAAAGCCGGAGATATGGTTTTGATAACTGGTACTATAATAGCAGCAAGAGATGCGGCACATAAAGCTTTAACCGAGGCTTTGAAAAATGGAGAAAAATTACCTGTAAATCTTAAAAATCAAACCATTTATTATGTAGGGCCATCTCCAGCACGCCCAGGAGATGCTATAGGATCAGCTGGTCCAACAACAAGTGGTAGAATGGATAAATACACTCCAACAATACTTGATCTTGGTGTAAATGCCATGATAGGAAAGGGCTATAGGAGCAAAGAAGTAGTCGAAAGTATGAAAAAAAATTGTGTTGTTTATATGGTAGCAATCGGCGGTACTGGAGCTTTGATAAGCAAAAGTATCAAAAAATATGAAGTTTTAGCTTATGAAGATTTAGGCCCTGAAGCTATCGCAAAACTTGAAGTTGTTGATTTTCCAGCAATTGTTGCAATCGACTGTGAAGGAAATGACTTTTACAAAGTAGGTCAAGCACCATATAAAGAAATTTAAATCAATTTTGGGTCAAATTTGGCCCAAATTTTATAGTTTTATTCATAATTTTAGAAACTACGTTTATTTTTATTTTTAGAATTATCGTTAATATAAAAAAATTAAATTTAAAAAGGTCAGAACTTGACAAATTTATAGATTAGAATTACTTAAATTCTTTAAAAAGGAGAAAAGATGAGTAATTCTAGTATGATCGACAGTAAGGTTTTTGGTGTGCTTTTTTCAAGCGAGACGATGAAAAAAGTTTTTAGTGATGAAAATAGAGTTCAAAAGTGGCTTGACACAGAGGCAGCACTTGCAAGAGCTCAAGCAAAACTTGGTATAATAAAGCCACGTCGTGCCCAGCAAATCACCAAATTTGCAGATGCAAAACTTCTAAATATAGATGCAATTGGTGAAAATTATAAAAGTTCCATAACAATTGTTCCATTACTAAAAGAGTTTAAAAAAGTTTTTGATGATGACAGTGGAGAATTTGTGCATTGGGGTGCTACAAGTCAAGATATCATGGATAATGGCCTCGTATTGCAAATCAAAGAAGCTATTGAGATTTTAGAAAAACTTTTAACAAAAACTTATAAAGATGCCCTAAATTTGGCCAAAAAATACAAAAGTACAGTAATGGCAGGAAGAACGCATGTTATCCATGCACTCCCTATAACATTTGGCTTTAAAGTTGCGATGTGGGCACAAGAAATCAGGCGAAATTTAGATAGGCTTAAAGAAGTAAAACCACGAGTTTTAACAGGTCAGTTAAGTGGTGCGGTTGGTACAATGGCTAGCCAAGAGGGTAAGGGCTTAGAAATGCAAAGGCTTATGATGGAAGATCTTGGTCTTAATGTACCTGTTATTTCTTGGCATCCAAGCAGAGATAATATGGCTGAATATGTTAGTGTTTTAGCATTAATTGCAGGGACAATTGGACGAATTTCAAAAGAAATTTTAAGCCTTCAAAGAACTGAAATTTGCGAAGTTGAGGAGCCATTTTTTATGGGAAAAGTTGGAAGTTCGACAATGCCTCATAAAAGAAATCCACAAGTTTGTGAAAATATCATCGCTCTTGCAAGAATTGTTCGCTATCAAGCACCTTTAATGGTCGAGGCGATGTGGTGCGAAAATGAAAGAGATTGGGGTTGCGAATTGAACGAATGGGATGCCATTCCAAAGGCATCAATCCACCTTGCAGCCACACTTGAAAAGCAAAATGATGTGCTTGAAAACTTAATTGTCTATCCTGAAAATATGAAAGAAAATTTAAACAAACTTAAAGGTGCGATGTTAAGTGAGGCGGTTATGCTTCATTTAGGTGAGAAAATCGGCAGAATGCATGCACATGAAATCGTTTATGAGGCTTGTATGAAAGCTTTCAAGGACAAGACAGAGGTCATTGATACGCTACTTGAAAAAGAGGCTGTTAAAGAAAATTTTACTAGAAAAGAACTTGAAGACATTATGAAACCTGAGCTCTATACAGGGCTAAGTGCTGAGTTTGTGGATAGAGTTTTGGATGATAGTAAAAGCTTTTTTAAATAAGCTGTTTAAATTTAGCAAAAGGAGGAAATTTTGGTAAATTATAAAAAACTTATTACCCTCTTTGTTGTTGGGCTTGTTATTTGGTTTATTCCACATAGCGATGCGGTTAGTAAGGAAGCATGGCAACTTTTTGCTATTGTAGTTGCTACTATTTTGGGGCTTATTTTACAGCCCCTTCCTATCGGTGCAGTTGCATTTATTGGTGTTGCGGCTGCCATGCTTACAAATACACTCTCTGTAAAAGAAGCACTGACTGGCTTTGGAAGTGGAACTATTTGGTTGATAGTGAGCGCTTTTATGATTGCAAGAGGTTTCATAAAAACAGGACTTGGTAGAAGAATCGCATATAAAATAATTTCTATTTTAGGTGATAGCACTTTAAGGCTTGGATATTCTATAGTTATAAGTGATGCGATAATTTCACCTGCTATGCCAAGTAGCGGTGCTAGAGCTGGTGGTGTTCTTTTTCCAATAGTAAAAAGTATTTCAAGTGCCTTAAACTCAGAACCTGATGATAGTAGGAGAAAAGCAGGGGCGTATTTTATGCAAACTTTGTGGCAAGGCAATGCTATAACAAATGGTATGTTTTTAACATCAATGGCAGGAAACCCACTAATTGCAACTTTGGCTTTATCTAGTTTTGGAGTACAAATTTCATGGGGTCTTTGGGTAATGGGATCAATTATTCCTGCACTTTGTTCACTTGCGATAATTCCTTTGGTTTTATATATTATTTATCCACCAGAGATTAAAAAATATCCACAAGCAAAAGAAATTGCCAAAAAAGAGCTTTTAAATTTAGGTAAAATGAAATTTGAAGAAAAAGCTATGCTTTGCGTGTTTGTTGGAGCTTTGATTTTATGGGCAACTGGTGGATTTACTGGTATTGGAGCAACAACGGTTGCAATGCTTGCGGTTGTTGCTTTGCTTTTGAGTGGTGTTTTATCGTGGGATGAAATTTTATCAGAAAAAGCTGCGTGGAATACATTGATTTGGATGGGTGGGCTTATTTCGCTAGCTGGTGGATTAAACACTCTTGGATTTATCGGTTGGTTTGCGAACTCAGTATCTACTTCATTTAGTGGAATTTCGTGGATTGCAACAACTGCTGTTTTGCTTCTTATCTATGTTTTTTCTCACTATTTTTTCGCTAGTCTTACAGCTCATATAACTGCTATGTATTCAGCATTTGGAGTTGTTGCTATAGCATGTGGGGCACCAAGTATGTTAATAGCTTTAGTTTTTGCATATGCGTCAAATTTAATGATGCCAATCACGCATTATGGTGGCGCACCAGCCCCGATAATCTTTGGGAGTGGTTATGTAACGCAAAAAGAGTGGTGGAAACTTGGTTTTATCATAACTGTTATAAATTTATTAATTTGGTCAATAATTGGCTCAATTTGGTGGAAAGTTTTAGGATTATGGTAACAAAAACAACTGAAATTTTGCTATTTTTGCAAGAAATTTCATCAGGGCGTGAGATAAATTTAAACTATTACGCCCTAAGTAGAGGACTTAGTGAGCGTACTTTAAGACGTTATGTTAGTGATATAAGAGCGGTTTTTGGAGAAGAATTTATAGAAAAACTTGGAAGCGGAAATTATGTGTGTAAAAATAAAGAATTTTACAAAGCTTTTATAATTCCGTATCAAAAAGCAGATGATACTGAAAAATTAATCGAGCTTTTACATACGATAAATCCTGGTTTTTCAGACTTTTTACCGCCCGAGCATAAAAAACTTGGTGTTAAACTCGCAAGAGAACTTGGTGATATTTTTCTTATAAAAGGAAGTCCGCACGAAGAAAGCCCAAATCTAAAAATATTTTTAAGTGTTAAAAGAGCTGTTAAATTTAGAAGATATGTGAGTTTTAATTATGAAGGTGTTTGGTTTAATGATGTTAAATTTTTAAAAATTATCTATTCAAAAGGTAATTGGCAAGTTGCAATGATTGATGAAAAAGAGTCTATAAACAATGGATTTAGGGTAATTAGGCTCAATTTTATAGATGAGATAATGCTAAGTGAAAAAACTTTTCATACTGATTTTGAAGCCTTGAAATTTATACAAAACTTTGAAAGTTTTTGGGATGGATATAAAGTAAAGTCTTATTTGTGCGAGGTTTTTGTCAACGATGAGGTTTTGAAATATTTTAAGAAAAAGAAATTTTTTGGGTCGCAAAAAATTACTGAAAAAAAGGATATTAATGGCTTTACAAAAATTGAATTTATGATAACAAGCGATGACATGATTTTAATGCTTGCAAGACGTTTTTTTCCTAATTTTATTATAAGAACTCCTAAAAGTGCGAAAGTTAAATTTGATGAGATGATAAAAAAGTATTTAAATTTTTTTAAAATTTAATAAACCTTTACCGCAACTCATCACAATTTACAACCACCTATTAAAATTTATAACATTTTCCCCCACTTTAATCAAGCTTTAAGCTTTATGTTTGTATAATTTCATTTCCGTTTTACGAAAGACCTCTTAAACGAGTTGTTTAAATAAGTTCTTTTTTATAAAAAACGAGTTTTTTAAATTATTAATGTTAAACTATAAAAATCAAATTTTAAAGTTAATCTTTGAAATCTAAACAAGTGATCGATTGAGCTAGAAATTAAAAACAATATCTTTGTATTATATATAAAGGTATTAAATAATAATTTATTTTTATTTAAAGATAAATAATAAAAGTTTTTAGATTAAAAACTTCATAATATTTTTTATGGAGAGTTTGATCCTGGCTCAGAGTGAACGCTGGTGGCGTGCCTAATACATGCAAGTCGAACGATGAAGTCCTAGCTTGCTAGGATGGATTAGTGGCGCACGGGTGAGTAATATATAGTTAATCTGCCCTACACAGAGGAACAACAGTTGGAAACGACTGCTAATACCTCATACTCCTATTTAACATAAGTTAAATAGGGAAAGTCTTTTCGGTGTAGGATGAGACTATATCGTATCAGCTAGTTGGTAAGGTAATGGCTTACCAAGGCTATGACGCGTAACTGGTCTGAGAGGATGATCAGTCACATTGGAACTGAGACACGGTCCAAACTCCTACGGGAGGCAGCAGTAAGGAATATTGCGCAATGGGGGAAACCCTGACGCAGCAACGCCGCGTGGAGGATGACACTTTTCGGAGCGTAAACTCCTTTTATCAGGAAAGAATAATGACGGTACCTGATGAATAAGCACCGGCTAACTCCGTGCCAGCAGCCGCGGTAATACGGGGGGTGCAAGCGTTACTCGGAATCACTGGGCGTAAAGGACGCGTAGGCGGATTATCAAGTCTTTTGTGAAATCTAGTGGCTTAACCACTAAACTGCTTAGGAAACTGATAGTCTAGAGTAGGGGAGAGGTAGATGGAATTCTTGGTGTAGGGGTAAAATCCGTAGAGATCAAGAAGAATACCCATTGCGAAAGCGATCTGCTGGAACCTAACTGACGCTGAGGCGTGAAAGCGTGGGTAGCAAACAGGATTAGATACCCTGGTAGTCCACGCCCTAAACGATGTATACTAGTTGTTGCTTTGCTAGTCAAGGCAGTAATGCAGCTAACGCATTAAGTATACCGCCTGGGGAGTACGGTCGCAAGATTAAAACTCAAAGGAATAGACGGGGACCCGCACAAGCGGTGGAGCATGTGGTTTAATTCGAAGATACGCGAAGAACCTTACCTGGACTTGACATCCTAAAAACATCTAAGAGATTAGAAAGTGCTAGTTTACTAGAATTTAGTGACAGGTGCTGCACGGCTGTCGTCAGCTCGTGTCGTGAGATGTTGGGTTAAGTCCCGCAACGAGCGCAACCCACGTGTTTAGTTGCTAACAGCTCGGCTGAGCACTCTAAACAGACTGCCTTCGCAAGGAGGAGGAAGGTGTGGACGACGTCAAGTCATCATGGCCCTTATGTCCAGGGCGACACACGTGCTACAATGACATATACAGTAAGACGCAATATCGCAAGATGGAGCAAATCTATAAAATATGTCCCAGTTCGGATTGGGGTCTGCAACTCGACCCCATGAAGCCGGAATCGCTAGTAATCGTAGATCAGCCATGCTACGGTGAATACGTTCCCGGGTCTTGTACTCACCGCCCGTCACACCATGGAAGTTGATCTCACTCGAAGCAGGGATGCTAAAATAGCTACCTTCCACAGTGGAATCAGTAACTGGGGTGAAGTCGTAACAAGGTAACCGTAGGAGAACCTGCGGTTGGATCACCTCCTTTCTAGAGTACAAATAGATATTCTCTCACAAGATATCTATAAGAAAGATATAAGTGTTAATATTTATACTTATAGTGTAATAGACAACTAACTCAATCATCCTTGTTTAGTTTTCAGAGATTGTTTTAAAATTAGTAATAGAGCTAAAGGGGAATTAGCTCAGCTGGGAGAGCGCCTGCTTTGCACGCAGGAGGTCAGCGGTTCGATCCCGCTATTCTCCACCATAAGGGCCTGTAGCTCAGCTGGTTAGAGTGCACCCCTGATAAGGGTGAGGTCATAAGTTCAAGTCTTATCAGGCCCACCATTAAAAAAATATAAAAATTATTTTTATATAAAGCTTATATAATACATAGTTTAACAAAGAAGTATTTTATAATAAAAATAACTATATTTTAGATGATAGTTTTTTATTAAAATAAACTATTTTTAATTTTATAAAAATATAAGTATTATTAGATAAAATACCAAACTTTATTTTTTTATTATAAAGTTTAATTAGAGAGTTAAACAATAAAGTTGATAAAAATCAATTATCTCTTATATGTTAATTTTCTAATTAGGTTTTATAATCTAAATGTTATTTAAATTATCATTGTTAAAAGTCACAAAAAGTTTTAATAAAATAAAACAATTTTACAGGACTTGTTAAAGCTTTATATCTATATAAACATAAAAGCAAATCTTTTAAATTTAACTGTTATCAAATTTAAAAGTTTAAAGATTATACACGAAACAATAAAGTTTTTAAAACTTACTTTATAGTTTATAATCTCTTTCCGTCTTAATTTATATAATATAAACATTATAAAATAAATCATTATTTTATCTTTAACAAGGAAGTGATGCGAATTAGAATATCAACATAATAAATAATTCTAATAACTTCAAAGACAAGCAACTTTATTAAGTTTAAGTATTAAATAATTTTAATCAAATTTAATTTTTGTTTTTACGAGTAAAACCTTAATATTGATTTACGACAAACGAAGTTTTGGGTAAATCTTAATAGCTTTAGAGGTTTGCAAAGGGTGTAGCCCTTGCTCGTAAAGACTAGCTTTGCTAGTCTGCGAAGTCAAAAAAGGTAAGCTACTAAGAGCGAATGGTGGATGCCTTGGTTGGTAGAGGCGATGAAAGACGTGCTAGACTGCGATAAGTCTCGGGGAGTTGTCAAGGAGCTTTGATCCGGGAATTTCTGAATGGGAAAACCCAGTATATAGTGATATATACTACCTATATGGAGCAAACGTGGGGAATTGAAACATCTTAGTACCCACAGGAAAAGAAATCAAATGAGATTACGAAAGTAGCGGCGAGCGAAATCGTAAAAGGGCAAACCACTAGTTTACTAGTGGGGTTGTAGGACTGTAACATAGACTAAAAAGAGTTAATAGAATAATCTGGAAAGTTTAAGCATAGAGGGTGATACTCCCGTATATGAAAACTCTTTTTTACTTAACAGTATCCTGAGTAGGGCGAGGCACGTGAAACCTTGTCTGAATCTGGGAAGACCACTTTCCAACCCTAAATACTACTACCAAACCGATAGTGAACAAGTACCGTGAGGGAAAGGTGAAAAGAACGGGGGTGACCCGAGTGAAATAGAACCTGAAACCATTTGCTTACAATCATTCAGAGCACGATTCTTTATGACGTGTGATGGACTGCCTTTTGCATAATGAGCCTGCGAGTTGTGATATCTGGCAAGGTTAAGGAAATCCGGAGCCGTAGCGAAAGCAAGTCTTAATAGGGCGTTTAGTCAGATATTGCAGACCCGAAACGAAGTGATCTATCCATGAGCAGGTTGAAACCGGTGTAAGAGCCGGCGGAGGACCGAACCCGCTGACGTTGAAAAGTCTTGGGATGACTTGTGGATAGGGGTGAAAGGCCAATCAAACTTCGTGATAGCTGGTTCTCTCCGAAATATATTTAGGTATAGCGTTATGTAGTAATTAGAGGGGGTAGAGCACTGAATGGGCTAGGGCATACACCAATGTACCAAACCCTATCAAACTCCGAATACCTTTAATGTAATCATAGCAGTCAGGCGGCGAGTGATAAAATCCGTCGTCAAAAGGGGAACAACCCAGACTACCGACTAAGGTCCCAAAATCTTATTTAAGTGGAAAACGATGTGAAGTTACTTAAACAACCAGGAGGTTGGCTTAGAAGCAGCCATCCTTTAAAGATAGCGTAATAGCTCACTGGTCTAGTGATTTTGCGCGGAAAATATAACGGGGCTAAAATAAGTACCGAAGTCGTAGACTTGCACACAACTTAGTTCTTTATAAAACAAAGTGTATAAGTTATATTTAAAACTAGCGATAGCGTTTTTGCAAAGCAAAGAGTTTTAAAATATCTTAAGCTAAAAGAATTAAGTTGTGTGCAAGTGGTAGGAGAGCGTTGTATTTAGCGTTGAAGATGTACCGGTAAGGAGCGTTGGAGCAAATACAAGTGAGCATGCAGGCATGAGTAGCGTTA
Source organism: Campylobacter ureolyticus (assembly GCF_013372225.1). Lineage (NCBI taxonomy): Bacteria > Pseudomonadati > Campylobacterota > Epsilonproteobacteria > Campylobacterales > Campylobacteraceae > Campylobacter > Campylobacter ureolyticus. The sequence goes on from NZ_CP053832.1 coordinate 496,759, forward strand.
AATCAGGTGAGAATCCTGATCGCCGAAAACCCAAGGTTTCCTACGCGATGCTCGTCATCGTAGGGTTAGTCGGGTCCTAAGCAAAGTCCGAAAGGGGTATGCGATGGAAAATTGGTTAATATTCCAATACCAATTATTATGTGCGATGGAAGGACGCTTAAAGTTAGTGGAGCTAACTGATGGAATAGTTAGTCTAAGGTCGTAGGTTGAGTTATAGGCAAATCCGTAACTCTTTATCCGAAAGCTTAAAGGCTTACAAAGCTCTTCGGAGTAGCGTAAGAATTCATGATACTATAGAGCCAAGAAAAGTTTCTAAGTTTAGTAATAATTGCCCGTACCGTAAACCGACACAGGTGGGTGGGATGAGTATTCTAAGGCGCGTGGAAGAACTCTCTTTAAGGAACTCTGCAAAATAGCACCGTATCTTCGGTATAAGGTGTGCCTACCAGGGTGCAAGCCCTAGAGGTTACAACAAAGAGTCCCTCCCGACTGTTTACCAAAAACACAGCACTCTGCTAACACGTAAGTGGATGTATAGGGTGTGACGCCTGCCCGGTGCTCGAAGGTTAATTGATGGAGTTAGCATTAGCAAAGCTCTTGATCGAAGCCCGAGTAAACGGCGGCCGTAACTATAACGGTCCTAAGGTAGCGAAATTCCTTGTCGGTTAAATACCGACCTGCATGAATGGCGTAACGAGATGGGAGCTGTCTCAAAGAGGGATCCAGTGAAATTGTAGTGGAGGTGAAAATTCCTCCTACCCGCGGCAAGACGGAAAGACCCCGTGGACCTTTACTATAGCTTGACACTGCTACTTGGATAAAGATGTGCAGGATAGGTGGGAGATTATGATCTATAGATGCTAGTCTATAAGGAGTCATCCTTGAGATACCACTCTTCTTTATTCGGGTAGCTAACTAGCCTAAGTTATCCTTAGGTAGGACAATGTCTGGTGGGTAGTTTGACTGGGGCGGTCGCCTCCCAAATAATAACGGAGGCTTACAAAGGTTGGTTCAAAACGGTTGGAAATCGTTTGTAGAGTATAAAGGCAAAAACCAGCTTAACTGCGACACCGACAAGTGGAGCAGAGACGAAAGTCGGTCTTAGTGATCCGGTGGTTCTGTGTGGAAGGGCCATCGCTCAAAGGATAAAAGGTACCCCGGGGATAACAGGCTGATCTCCCCCAAGAGCTCACATCGACGGGGAGGTTTGGCACCTCGATGTCGGCTCATCGCATCCTGGGGCTGGAGCAGGTCCCAAGGGTATGGCTGTTCGCCATTTAAAGCGGTACGCGAGCTGGGTTCAGAACGTCGTGAGACAGTTCGGTCCCTATCTGCCGTGGGCGTAAGAAGATTGAGGAGAGTTGACCCTAGTACGAGAGGACCGGGTTGAACCAACCACTGGTGTATAAGTTGTCCTGCCAAGGGCACCGCTTAGTAGCTAAGTTGGGATGTGATAAGAGCTGAAAGCATCTAAGCTCGAAGCCAACTCCAAGATTAATCTTCTTTTAAGAGCTCTTATAGACTATAAGTTTGATAGGCTGGGTGTGTAAGTGATGTAAGTCATTTAGCTGACCAGTACTAATAGCTCGTTTGCTTATCTATTTTTATCTACTTTTAGCAGTCGAACAAAGTCCGACTTAAAGTAGCAAATACTAAAGATTTGTTGCACAAATGCAAGAAGTAGAGTTAAGCATCACTTCCTTGTTAAGGATAAATACTATTCTTTAAACAAGTTTTACAGTTTTAAATATTAAAACTTAGACTTTTAACAATTTAACTAACAGTGTTTAATAAGAGTATTTATTTAAATATTTTTATTTAACACTGTCCGTGGTTATACAGATGTGGAAACGCCTTGCTCCATCCCGAACCAAGAAGCTAAGCACATCGTGGCTGATGATACTCTCCCTTACTGGGATGCTGGGAAAGTAGGTCACTGCGGACTTTGTTTTTATTTATACTATCTATATATTTTTAATTATTAATTTATCCAGTATTTATTGCAATGTTTATTTTAGAAACATATCTAATGGAATTAATCTTTTAAAGACTTTTATCTGTTTGCTTTTTTATTTCTTTTATCCTATTTATGTGTTTTTATATAATGGTGGTTTAGTGGTTTATTATGCTATCTGCGTATCTAATTACAATGCTAATTTTATATACAAACATATAAAGTATTATTTTAATATGTATATTTATTTAAATTCTTAATGATATAATATTTTACTTTTTTTATTTTAAAGGGGTTAATATGTTAAAAATAGAAAGTAAAATATATTCAAAAAATCTTAAAATTTATAAAGGCTTGTCAAAATTAATTCAAGGTTTTTTTATGCAAATCTGCCAATAGCTGAGCACATTGGCTACAGGCATAGTAGTGGCAAAATATTTAAAAAAACAAATTTTTGTTTTAGTTTGTATAATGGTTTTTTGACAATTAAATTTAGTGCTTTGGAAAAAGAACTTGAAGAAATAGTAGCCGTATCGCTACTAAAAAATGACTTAAGACTCGGAGAAATTCGTCTTGTTGATACCTCTGTAAATTTAAGTGATCACAACACAAATAAAACTGAGATAAATTTTAATGGATATGTAGTTTGTAATGTAAAAAGCCTCTTAAATAAAAAAATCTATCTTGAACCGCAAGACTCCAGACATCTTGAGATAATGAAAAACAACCTACTTCAAAAATACGAAACTTTTTATGGTAAAAAATACAACGAAAAGTGTGAGATAACTCTACTTTCACAAGACTTTGAAAATTACAAAAAATTCTACTATGGAAATAATGTAAATTATATGAAAGCTTGGCTTGCAACTTGGAATATAAAAGCCAGTAACGAGCTTATAAATTTAGCACTATCTACGGGTCTTGGAGCAGGAGTAATGAGTTATGGATGTGGATTTGTAGAAGAAATTAAAGCCTAGTTTTTTATAAAATAATAAAATTTAGCAAGGCTAACAACATATTATAAATTTCAAAATCTACAAGATTTCCTTGCTAAAAGAGTGATTATAATAAAAATATATATGAATGTCAAAATATAACTACATATTATAATAAAATTTGACAAAAAATTTATTTTTATTTATAATTCTTGAAATTTTAAAAAGGCTTGAAATGAGTTTGGTTCAAAAGCTTCATAATATTGGCAATTTAGTAAGCGATGATGATTTTATAAATTTATTAAAAACTGATTTTGATGCGTCAAGTTATACGGTTTTAAGCCTTAATTTTAATATAAACAATCAAGTTCTTGTTAAAAAGCCAACTCTTACAAAAACTTCACTTGATAAACTAGATACGTTTTTTACAAAAGCGATTGGTGGAAGAGGAAGTGGATACTTCTATCTTTATCCGAATTTCACCTATCAAAAAGAGAGTGATCTTTATAAAAAGTTTAAAAATACAGCTCCAACTTTTGAAAAATCGGTGCTTGTTTTTGCAAATGAACAAAATCAAAATTTAGCAAAACCTGTTTTTGAATATATAAAAAACTATGAAAAAGATGAGCTTGAACTTAAAGCTTTTGCTAAAAACGACTATTTGCTGATATTTACAATAAATGGAAAAACCATAAGAGAGTTAATGCCTGAAATTTTAACAAATTTCATCCAAGATTGTGCTTTTCCTCACTCTGATATTAAACTGCAAAAAAGTATTGATTTTATAACTAAAAAAGAAGATATTTGCGGATACAATCCTGATGTCAAGTTTTTTACATTTGACAATTATCATGATAAATTTAAAGAACAAATTACTACCAAACTTCCACTTTCTCAAAAAAGTGCATCTACGATAAAAAAAGGTTGGATTTATGTTATTAATAATCTTAGATTTTATCATAAAGGGCTTGAGTATATCATCATCCCATCGATGATCAAATTTGATAAAAAAGCATATAAAATTATATTAGACGGTTTTAAAAAGGCACAAAAAACTTATAGCTTAGAAGATAAAGCCTCAAAAGAAGATAGTTTTATAAGAAAACTTCAAAAAGAAGTGGGTGACTTGGAGATGATAAAATCAAGCTATGTTGATTTGTATTTTACTGATATAAATATAGTAAATTTATCGGTTAAAATTCTTGGAAGTATGGAAAATCTTTTGCCAAGCAAGATAAGAGATGTGGGAGCAAAGATGATGGAACAAAGGGTTTGTGATTATTATTCCATAGAAAAGAAAAAAGATGGTTTTTTGTGCCTTAGTGATTATTTTTCTGTAGATGAGCTTTTTACGCGTTTTAAAAAGATTAAAGGCTTAGAAAACAAAGTCTTGCAAGAAAAAATATATCTTACAAAGCTGCTTTTGGGATATGAAAAGATTGAGTATTCAAAACTTTTGGATAAATTTGAGCACTTTAGAGAATTTGATTTTGAAAACAAAAAAAAGTTAAACGATAAAAATATAAAAGAGTGGATTGAATTTAGTGATAATTTTATTCAAAACGAAGATAGAACTATAAAGTTTTTAGATAATATAAATGCGATAAAAAGGGGTTAAAATGGAACTTTTCTCAGAGTATTTTAAAAATCTAAATATAGAAGATGATTTTAAATTTGCATATTTAGTAGGAGCTTATTCAAAAGCTATTATTGATAGTTCGTATTATTCTGAAATTTCAAAACAAAATGAAACATTTAAAAAATGGCTCTCAAATAGGCAACTTATAAAATCAAATTTGATTAAAATTTTTAATAAAGCAAATGAATTTGAAAGAAAACTAAAACTTGAAAGTGTAAGAAACAGCGACCTTTCAGAGCTGATTACTTCAAATTACAATGAAAATGCAAATTTAAGAAATAGCGAAGTATCGTTTTATTTTTTAAGAGGTTTTAACGATTACAAAAAATTTAAACAACAATATCCAAGCAAAGGAGTTAATGATGATAGCAAAGCATAGTGAGTTACTTTTTATCTGGGATGCAAAGATGACAAATCCAAACGGCGATATGCTAAATGACAATGCGCCAAGATTTGATGAAACTGATAGGAAGGCTATAGTTAGCGATGTTAGAGTTAAAAGAACAATTAGAGATGATTTACAAGATAGAAAAAATAAAACAATTTTTGTAAATAACCCAGAAATTGTTCAGTCTGCAGAAACAAGATTTAATGAGCTTAAAAAATCATCAAATTTAAAAGATGATAGAGAAGTGTTTTTAAGCTGTATTGACAATAGGCTTTTTGGCGGAGTTGCACCAAAAAGTAATATCCAAATAATTGGCTCAGTGCAGTTTTCTTGGGCAAAATCCTTAAACCAAACAGAAACTATTTTAAGTCAAGGAACTGGAGCGTTTGGAAGAGATGGAAGTGATAATAAGACTTTTAGAACCGATAATTACTTGCCTTATGCACTTTTTGCAATGTATGGAACTATAAACTCTATAAACGCCAAAAAATCAAATGCAAGCGAAGATGATATAAATGAGATGATTGATTCTATGTGGAATGGAACAAAACTTTTAAATACAAGAAGTAAAATTGGTCAAAAACCAAGAGCGCTTTTTAGAATAATTTATAATGATGCCTATGTTATAGGGCTTCTTGATGAATTAATCAGTATTAAAAATAAAAATTCCGATGATATTAGAAAATTTGACGAATGTGAAATTTGCTTCGATGAGCTTATAAAAGCAGTAAAAATAGCAGATGAAAAGATAGAAAAAATAGAAATTTACTACGATGAAAGCATAAAAGAAAAGCTTAGTGTTTTTAAAGATTTAGCTAAAGTTGATATGAAAGTTATGTGATGTTTGCTTTTAAAATTTGGAGTAAATTTGGAGCTTTTAAAGACCCGATGACGATTAGTCAAAATATAACTTTAAATTTCCCTCCAAAAACAGCCGTTGCAGGTATGATGGCTGCGATTTTAGGTGTAGATGAGTATTTAAAAGATGATGGTTTTAATAGCTTTAAATATAGCGTAGTTACAAACAGCAACACTTTAAAAAAGAGTTTTTCGCAAAATTACATAAATGACTATACTAAAAAAACAAACTCACATCTTGCTAACTTGCAAATACTAAATTTAAAGCGATAAAAGATGGCCTAAGAGATACAAAAGCACCACAAAAACCAATAAATAGAGAGCTTTTAATAAATCCAGCTTTTACTATTTTTATAGATGGGTTTAAATTTGAAGATGAAATTGTAAAAAGCTTAAAAAGCCGTCTTTTAAAATATAATTTATACATGGGCAATAGCGAGTTTAGTGCAAATTTTAGCTTTTTGCCGCTTGAAAGTTTTTCAATGAAGAAATTTGATTTGGTAAACTTGGACTCATTTTTAGAGCAAAGCTTGGTTGAAAGTATTGAGTTTGATGAGAATGTGTTTTATAAAAACACTCTCATTACGACAAAACTTAACCACAAACGCTCTCCTATAGAATCTATTAATTTAGTCCATTCAAATAGCAAAATAACGGCTAAAAACATAGAAGCTTATGAGATTTTGGCAAATGATAGGAAGTATTTTTGTAGGTTTGTGTGATGCTTTATTCTCATCCAAAAAAAGAGTATAAAAACCATATCAAAAATCTAGTAGATAGTTTTGATGATAAAGAGTTTGCAAAGTGTGCTTTTTATCATGATTTTGCCAAACAATCAGATAATTTTCAAAAATACATCACACTAAAAAAGGAAAATTTTAACACCAAAGAAGAATTTGAAAAAGAACGAAATAGACTAAAAACAACGCACTCTTTGGAAAGTGCTTATATATATTTTTTTATGCAAAATGATAAAAATATTGATTTTATTATAAATTTATGTGCTATTTTAAAACATCATTCAAATTTAGAAAATTTTGAAAGTATGCTAAACTACCTTACTTGTATAGAAAATAATTTAAACTCAGATGAAAATATAAGCAACATCACTTCATCTTTAAAAGTGGCAGATTTAAAAGATTTTTTAGAGATTATACAAAAAGATAAAATATACGAATTTGCCGACTTTTTTGATGATATTTTGGACGAAGTAAAAAATTTTTTTAAAATAGAAAATTTCTTTAAATTTAAAGATAGATATTCAAAGTTGATTTTGGCTGATAAATTTGAAGCTATTTTTGATGAGCCATATAAAGACTTTGATTTTATATCGTCCAAAATTTGTGAAAATATCATCCAAAACATACACGCACAAATTTCAAACAAACCACCAAATAACTACAAAAATAGCTCAAGAAAAATTATATTTAAAAATTATGAAACTAACAAAGACAAAGATAAATTTATAATAAAAGCTCCAACTGGCATTGGAAAGACATATATTGCACTTGAGCTTGCGCTAAAAATTGCCACACAAAAGCCTAAAAAACGCATAATCACAGCTATTCCATTTACTTCTATAATAGATCAGACTTTTTTAGAATATGAAAAAGTTATCCCTGAAAATTTAGGTCTTTTAAAATATCATTACCTATCAAAATATACCGATGATGAAAAAGAGCAGTTTTCTAAAAAGATATTTTTAGCAGACATTTGGCATGAGCCACTTATCATAACTACTTTTAATCAGCTTTTAAACATCTTTTTTTCAAACTCAAACAAAGATAACTTAAAACTTCAAACTCTTAAAAATAGCGTTATTATTGTTGATGAAATTCAAAACATATCTAGAGTTTTGCTGCAGGATTTAGCGTTTGTGTTTAATGAGTTTAGTAAAATTTATAATATAGATTTTATAATTATGTCAGCAACAATGCCCCATCTTAATTTAGAAAATTTCACAATTATTTCAGAAAGTGACTTTTACAAGTCGAAACAAAACAGATATAAAATTTCATTTTTTGATGAGATAAAAAATATCAAAGATTTGGTTTGTGTATTAAACTCGCAAACTAAAAGTACGATTTGTGTTGTAAATACCATAGCAAAAGCTCAAGCTATATATAAAGAACTTAAAAAAGATGAAAATCTCTATCTTCTTACAACCCATCAAACGCCAAAGCACAGAATAGAGCTGCTTAAAGAAATATATAAAAAATTAGAAGAACAAAAGCCAGTTAAGCTTATCGCAACGCAGCTTATAGAAGCTGGAGTTGATCTTGATTTTAGCGTTGGGTTTAGAGAATTTGCTCCATTTACTTCTATAGTGCAGATGGCAGGACGTGTAAATAGAAACGGTATAAAGAGTAAAATAAGTGAGTGTTTTGTTTTTGATTTTTTGGAGTTTGAAAATGTAGATAAAAAACTTCCATATCATGGTATAGACTTACAAGAGGAGTTTGTAAAAAATAGCCTAAAAAATGGCATTTATGAAAATGAGATATTTGAAATTTTAGAGGAGTATTTTAAAAGAGTAAAAGATGAAACAACTCACACTAAAATTAATGAAAAAATGCGAAAACTTGAATTTACCACAATTTATGGTGATTTTACAGCGAATTTCATGCCAAAACAGCCATGGAAAGTTTCGGTTTTTATAGAGGAAAGAAAAGATGAGTTTAAAGAGTTTATAGAAAAAAGAGATAATATTTTAAACTCGTATGATGATAAATTTGAAGCTTTGGCAAAGATAAAAGATTTGGAAAAAACTCTTTTAGGCCAAACGATAAACATAAATCACAAACTAATCGAAAATTTGCAATTAAAAGAGATATTTGGAAGATATATACTTAATTTTGGTTTTAAAAACTATACAAAAGAGTTTGGATTTACAACGGATTTAACAATAAAAGAAGAGGCGTTTTCATGAGCTTTCCAAAAGAGCAGATCTCAGGCACACTTGTAAATTACTATGCAACTTGCAAAAGAGAAGCGTGGCTTTACTCAAGAAAAATTCACGCAAGACAAGATGATGAAAATGTGTTGATTGGCAAATCCTTGTCTGAATTAAAAGAAAATTTAGATGATTTTCCATACTCAAATCTGCGATTTGACAAAGTTTCAAGGCAAAAAGGACATTATGAAATAACAGAATATAAAAAAACTTTAAAAAATAAAAATGCTGCAAAAATGCAACTTCTTTTTTATATCTATACTCTTAAAAACGCACTAGGATTAAAAAAGGTTTATGGAAAAGTTGTGAGTTCAAAAACCGTTATAACTGTAGATGATAGTGATGAAAACTTTGATTTTATGAAACGGATTTTATCTGATATGAGTGAGTTTTTAAGTCTTGATTTGCCACCAAAAGCTATAAAAACTAAATTTTGTAAAAACTGCGCTTATAATGACTACTGTTTTTAGAGTGTAAAATGTATGTGATTTTGTTTTATGATATATCAAGCAGTGATGAAAAAGCAAAAAAGAATGCAAATAAAGTAAGAAAACTTGTCGAAAAATACCTTCCAAGAGTGCAATTTAGCGTATTTGAAGGTGAGATTAGAAAAAGTGATTTAATAAAACTTAAAGGTATGCTTAAAAAATTAATCTATGATGAGTTTGACTCGGTTGTGATTTATACTTTTGAAAAGCCAAGTTACACAACAAGAGAGGTTATCGGAATCGATAAAAACGAAACGCTTTTTAGCTAAGGAGCTAATATGAAAAACGATAGAACACATTTTATACTAAACAACGGAAAACTCTACCGAAAAGACAACAACATTTATTTTGATAAATTTGATGAGCAAAACTTAGTTGTAGATACGAAAATTTTACCGATAAATGGAATCGATGAAATTTACATCTTGGGAAAAGTTGAGCTAGATACTTACACGATGTCATTTTTAAGCACAAACAATATCTTGCTTCATATCTTTAGCGCACACGGTAGTTTTCGTGGAAACTTCTACCCAAACTCGCCAAATTCCGTAAATAAAAGTGGTTTTGTCTTTTTAAACCAGCTAAGAAGTTTTGATGATGAGATAAAAAGAGTTGCAATCGCTAAAGAAATTACAAGAGCAAGGATGAAAAATGCAGCAAATAACTGCATAAAAAAAGCGGTCAAATTTGAAACGCAGAAATATTTAAATGCACTTGATAAGGCAAGCTCTATTGCAGAAATTATGGCGTGCGAGGGAGCTTTTGCAAAAGAGTATTATCAAAAGTGGAATGAAATCATTAAAGATCAAAAAAGCTTTAAATTTATAACCCGTTCAAAACGTCCACCAACAGATAAAATTAATGCTTTTATAAGTTATGTAAACACGCGGATTTATAATGTTTGTCTAAGTGAAATTTATAAAACCGAGCTTGATCCTAGGATTTCGTTCTTACATGAGCCAAACTACCGCTCACTTAGCTTACATCTTGATTTGGCTGAGATTTTTAAGCCACTTATTGGGGATAATTTGATTTTTAATATGCTAAATAAAAAAGAAATAACACCAAAAGACTTTAAAACAAATGCTGGACGGATTCGTTTTAGCAACGACGCAGTACAAAAAATAGAGTTAAATATGATAAAGTCTTTAACCTCTGTTGTAAGTCTTGGCAAACAAAACCTTACATATAGGCAAATCATAAGGCGTGAGGCAAACAGGATAAAAAAGTGTATTTGTGAAAATTATCCTTACGAGGGCTTTGTGGGTGAGATTTAAGCGATTTGGTTGATTTATATATTGAAACAGCAGCCTAAATTATAAATTTGTGAGCTAGACTCAAAGGTTTGAGCTATTTTTATATTTTGTGAAAAATTCATTTTAATGCCTCTTAGTGAAAAGTTATTTTAAAGCAAAGATTAAGTTTTCTAAAACTTAGATATAGCTTTATTTCAAGTTTTTATTTTTATAAATTCAGCGATTTTAAAGGAAAATAATTTATAATTTTACAGCAACAACCGCTTTTATATGGAGGTTTGGTTGCTGTATAAATTTGATCCTATGGATTTTGAAACAAAGAACTAGGATTAAACGACTTGCAAATCGCTGGTATAAATTTGATCCTATGGATTTTGAAACTCAATATTTAAAAAGTATTTTATCTCATTATCAAGTCGTATAAATTTGATCCTATGGATTTTGAAACAAATATGATCATTCATATTCAAATTTACATAGATTAGGTATAAATTTGATCCTATGGATTTTGAAACGAACAAAAAGGTGGGTTGTTTTCAATAAAATCTCCGTATAAATTTGATCCTATGGATTTTGAAACTCTTTGCTAGATGAAAGCTTAGAAGCTTTAGAGAAAGTATAAATTTGATCCTATGGATTTTGAAACTCGCCACTGTCGGTCTTATAAAGAGCAGCTATACTTGTATAAATTTGATCCTATGGATTTTGAAACCTCAAAAAAGTGATAAAAGAAGTGATGGAATGAAGTATAAAATTGATCCTATGGATTTTGAAACTAAATTTGGCAAAAGCATACTTTGAGGCAGGATTGTATAAATTTGATCCTATGGATTTTGAAACATGAGTGATAATATGAGTAATTCAAATTCATCATGTATAAATTTGATCCTATGGATTTTGAAATTCAACTTTCTGCCAGTTATTGTGGCAGTAAATGTCGGCAAAGCAGTCTTAATTTTGGCTAATTTTGATTAAAAAACTAAAGCATGGTATAGCCAATTAAGACTATGTCCTGCAATTTTACTTTTAATGAGTTTGTAGATTATTATGAGATGTCAAAAGAGTTATCAAAGCTTACGATTTAAAGCTTGGTGTTTAATGGTTTTTTTGTTTTTATATTTTGGTTCATCGCATGTTGGTTTCTCATATACTGGTTTCTCGTGTTCTAAGTCCTCATATTTTAGCCTACCATCAGATATAAGCAAATCCAAAAAAGTTACAAGAGGAAGAATTATAAATATGAACAAGACTGAAAGAGCACAAAACAAATTATTGTAAGAATTGCAACTAAAATTATATTTTTTAAATATAATCACTTCTTTAAAATTTGATAATACCATTTATTGCAAAAATGTAAATTATGACAAAAGCAACTTTAACCTTTGGAATGGACTTAAGCGAGTTTAATACCGCTTTTAATAAAATAAATTGAATTTTATCTCATTGTTTTCAAACTAAAAAGCAAAATACTTGTAAGGATAATTTGTATATAAATATAAAAGTATCTAATTTCTATTTATCTGATAGATTTTGTAAGCTTTTAAAATAATTTTTTAGTTTAAAAGAAAAAGCGATGATTGCAAAAATATATTTGACCAGCTTATGTTTTAGCAGCAAAACATAAGCCTAAGATCATTAAAGATGCGATTATTGAAATATAGGCAACTTTAAGCTACATATTAATTATAAATAATTATATTTTTTTATTTTTCAGGACAAACTGAGTTTGGCTGGATTCTTGTTTCATTTTGTTTTGTAATGATCATTAGAGCCTTGCCTGTTTGAAATTCGCACAATTTTCCTCCCTGAGTTGAAGTTTTTATTTTTCCATCAATACTGGTTTTATATGCGATCGTTACTCCATCAACTATTTTTTTATCTCCTACCATGCTTCCAGCTACTGCTCCACCAGCAGCACCTGCTACACCGCCAGCTGTTGTTCCAGCCACGCTTCCACCACTTCCTACATTATATCCTATAACTGCACCTGCAACCGCACCAAGAACTCCGCCAGCTGTTTGAGCCAACCTTCTATTTTCGCTATTATCAACAGCTATTTTTGCAGGCGATATATGCACGATTTGAACATTTTGAGCATTTTGTTCTTGGTTAAGCTGTGAGGCATCATAAACATTTCCACCAACTGGGTTTGATGTTGTTGAACAACCACTCACAAATATTGCACCAATTATGCTAGCTGAAATAATATATTTTTTCATAAAAAAATCCTTCCAATATATAAATTTTATTTACTATATAAAAATAGAAATAATTGTCATTTAATATTTTATAAATACTATAAAATTAGCCTATTTTAAAAAATAAAGCTAAAATTAACTGCTTTTTGATAAAATATCATAATTTTAATATAAAGAAAAAATATGGAAAATGAAGAGATAAAGACCTATTTAAGCAATTTAAAAGAAAAAAACCCTTTAATTCATTGCATAACAAATTATGTAACAGTAAATGATGTCGCAAATTCGCTCATTGCAATTGGTGCAAGTCCTGTTATGGCTGATGAACCAAGCGAAAGTGGTGAAATAACTGCTATTTCAAACGGGCTTTTAATAAATTTGGGAACTTTAAATTTAAATACTATAAAAGCCATGCAAAACTCTATAAAAATAGCAAATTTTCTAAATTTACCAGTAGTTTTGGATCCTGTTGGAGTTGGAGCAAGCACTCTTAGAAACGAAACTGCCATAAATTTTTTAAAAGAGTATAAATTTAGCATCATAAAAGGAAATATTTCAGAAATTAAGTTTTTAAATGGCGAAAAAAGTATAGCAAAAGGCGTTGATGCTAGCTTGAAAGATTTAAATGATGATATTTTAAATAGAGTAAATTTAGCAAAAGAACTTAGCATAAAAACAGATGCAGCTATTGTGATAACTGGCAAAATAGATGTTGTTGCTTTTGAAAATGAGGCTTACTTATTAAAAAATGGAAGCTCTTTAATGGGTAAATTTTCAGGAAGCGGGTGTATTTTAGGAGGAATTTGCGCAGCCTTTTTAGCTTCAAATACAAATCCTTTAAAATCCGCTATTATGGGAGTTTTAACCGAATGCATAGCAGGTGAATTAGTAAGAGGAAAAAATGTTTTAAGCGATATGGGAAGTATGAAATTTAAAAATGGCTTAATAGATGAAATTTATCTTATTGACGATAAAAAAATACAAGATTTAGCAAAAATTGAAAAGGTTATAAAATGAGAATTTTAGCTATTTTTATCCTTACTTTAAGCATTGGCTTTTCAAATGCAAATAGTGAGTTTGAAAACAAAGCCAATGATGAAATTTATGACCCACTAATTGGATATAACCGCGTTATGACATCTATAAATTCAGCATTTTATAACTATATCATGTATCCTGTAAGCTACACATACGATTATGTAATGCCAGATCCAATTCAGGGGGCTTTTAGCAATTTTTTTGATAATTTAATGTATCCAATAAGACTTGTTAATAATCTTTTACAAGCAAAATTTGAAAACTCATGGAATGAAACAAAGCGTTTTTTGATAAATACAACTGTTGGATTTGCTGGTTTTAGCGATGCTGCTACAATGCATTTTAACATGCCTAAACACAATGAAGATTTTGGGCAAACTCTTGGAGTTTGGGGTTTTTCAGATGGATTTTATATAGTTTGGCCAATACTTGGGCCATCTAGTTTAAGAGATAGTTTTGGACTTGTTGGAGATTATTTTACAAATCCTATAAGCTATGTAAATGATGATGCTAAGAGGCTTTACATAAATATAGGAAAAGAGGTAAATCAAGAGTCCTTAGATCCTGGAGCTAAAAAACGAGCAGTTGAAGGGAAAGAAGATCCATATATTTTTATAAGAGATAGCTATTTTAAAAAAAGAAGATTTGAAATTTTAGAATAATGTTTAAAATGTAATTTTAATATTTGTTTGAAATTTATTTCTAATAAGAGTTATTTCTTTAAAATTTATAAAAATTTAACTCTAAATTTTGTATAATGCACACTTTGGAGAGTAAAACGATCTGGCGGCGTTCACGGACTTCAAATCCGATGACGGAGCAGTTGACTGTTTCGTGGGAGGTTCGATTCCTTCACTCTCTCGCCAATTATAATTATCACGGATTTTATATGAACAAACAGCAAGTTACTATTTCATCATTATTATTTTTAATTTTTATTTTAGCAACATTTTTAACTTTAAATTTTGCAAAAGATAAGCTAAAGTTAGAAGCTGCGCTCTTAGAAAATGATGAAAATTTCAAAAGACAAAGCAATTTGGAATATATAATTTTTGATAATGAATATAAAATCATAGAACAATTTAGTCCAAATTTAGGTAATTTAAATGAAATTTATAAAAATATAAAATTTGAAAAGATTAATTTTAAACAAAATAAAAAAACAAAAAAATTTGAGTTTTTTTACATCACTAAAAATAATAATTTAATAATTGTCATTTATAAAAGTTTTTTTGAAATTTTTAATAAATGGATTTTTTGCATCTATTTTTTACTTTTTATTACTGCTCTTTTATTTTTAAAATTTAGTCGTAAAAAAAACGAAAATATGAAAGAAATTCTACTTAAAAATATATTTGAAAATTCCTTTGAGGCTATTTTTTTAACTGATAAAAATGGTTTTATAAAAAATGTAAATGATGTTTTTTTAAAAGCTACTGGTTATCAAAAAGACCAAATTTTAGGAAGTAAGTATATTCTTTTTAATGAAACTAGATCTTCAAGAAGTGCAGAAAAGGAGATGAATAGTGATCTTTTAAAAAAAGGTTTTTGGAGTGGAGAACTTGATATTATAAATAAATATAGAGAAAAAGTTCCAACTATTTTAAAAGTTAAGTTCTTGAAAAATCAAAATTTATATCTTGGTATGTTTTTTGAAACATCAGCTTTTAAAGAAAAGCAAGATCACTTAGAGCAAATGGCATTATATGACCAACTTACAAATTTGCCAAATAAATTTTATTTCGAGAGACTTTTGGTAAAGACTATAAAAGATACACAAAAAGCTTATAAGAAAAGTCTTGCTGTGTTATTTATAGATTTTGATGGATTTAAAAATATAAATGATACTTATGGACATAAAGTTGGTGATATATTCTTACAAAAAGCAGCTGATGAGATGAAAACAGCGATAAAAGATGGAGATGTTTTAGCAAGATTTGGTGGTGATGAGTTTGGTGTGATAGTTAAAAATTTGAAAGATGAAAAAGAGATAATTTTTGATATAAAAAGGCTTTTAAGACAAACAAGTGTAAAATTTAAAATAGGCGATCACATTATAAAAACAAGTATTAGCATTGGAGTTTCATTTTATCCACAAGATGAAGAAATAGGTTTTGTTGAACTTATCAGGCAAGCTGATAGTGCGATGTATGTTGCAAAAAAGGACAAATTTTTAAAATATCACATATATAGTTCTAATTCAGTTATATAATTTAAATTTAAATAAGGAAATTTTAGATATCCTTATGTTTTAAGTTAGTGAAAAAGGAAGTGTTATGGATAGGGCTGATTTAGACCACGAAATACCAAATGGCTCAAGGCTTTATTTTGGAGAACTTGCAAAAACAAAAAGGGAATTTGAGAGTTTTGCTGCTAGTGTTTTTATTAAATATGGATTTGATGAGATTGTAACTCCATATTTTTCGTATCATCAGCACTTAAGCGTTCCGAATGAGCAAATTTTAAAATTTCAAGATAAGATAAATCATACCATATCCCTAAGAGCTGATAGCACAGTTGATGTTGTTAGGATAATTTTAAGGAGAATAAAAGATAAAAATTTAAATAAAATTTTTTACATTCAACCAGTTTTTAAATATCCAAGTTTAGAATTTTATCAAATAGGCGCTGAAATGATAGGGAAAAGGGATTTAAAACTTGCACTTGAAATTTGCTCAATAGTTTTAGATCATTTTAAAATAAATTCAACTCTTCAAATCAGCAATATAGAAATTCCTCGTATAATTTGCAAGCTTTTAAATATTGAAATAGAGGAGTTTGAAAAAGGCAATGGAACTTTATTTTTAGGCTCAGATAAAAAATGGCTAAGAGAACTTTCTAGAATAACTTCTTTAAGTGATTTAAAAAATGTCAAAAATAATATTCCAAATGAGCTTAAAGACCCACTTGAAAAAATGGAAGATTTATCTTGTAATTCAACTCATAAAAATATAAAACTAGCACCATTATATTATTCAAAAATGCGTTATTATGATAGTTTATTTTTTAGATTTTTAGGTGGAAATTCCATTTTTTGCAGCGGTGGGGATTATGAAATAGATAGTCTTAAATCTAGTGGTTTTGCTATAATGAGCGATCAAGTAATACAAAATTTATCAAAAAAGGATTAAAAAATGAGCAAAGTTGATTTAATAGTTGGAAGTCAATGGGGTGATGAGGGAAAAGGTAAAATTGTTGACATGCTTTCAAAGGAGTATGATTATGTTTGCAGAAGTGCTGGCGGACACAATGCTGGTCATACTATTTGGGTTGATGGTGTTAAATATGCACTTCACCTTGTTCCAAGTGGAATTTTGCATAAAAATATTATAAATATTATTGGAAACGGCGTTGTTGTAAATCCTGATGTTTTGATACAAGAGCTTTCAAATTTCAAAGATTTAGAGGGTAGATTTTATATAAGCGATAAAGCACATTTAAATTTGGAATATCACGCTTTAATGGATCAAGCAAGCGAAAAACAAAAAGGCGATAAAGCTATAGGAACTACTGGAAAAGGCATTGGGCCAAGTTATGCTGATAAGATAAGCAGAAATGGTCATAGAGTAATTGAGCTTTTAGAACCTGAAAAATTATGCCAAAGTCTAATGCAAACTTTTAAAGATAAAAAATATATTTTTGAAATTTTAGATATCAAAACACCTACAAAAGATGAAATTTTAGAAAAACTAAATGAGTATAAAAGAGTTTTATCTCCATTTATTGCAAATACTACAAAAATGGTTTGGGACGCGCTTGCAAATGATAAAAAGGTTCTTTTAGAAGGTGCGCAAGGAACAATGCTTGACATTGATCATGGAACCTATCCTTATGTAACAAGCTCAAATACAATTTCAGCAGGAGCATGCACTGGAGTTGGATTAAATCCAAAAGACATAGGAAATGTTATAGGAATATTAAAAGCATATAGTACAAGAGTTGGAAACGGTCCTTTTATAAGTGAGGATTTTGGAAAAGATGGTGATACAATGTGTGAGGTAGGCAAAGAATACGGCACAACAACAGGAAGAAAAAGAAGATGTGGTTGGCTTGATTTGGTAGCTGTAAAATATGCTGTAAGGCTAAATGGCATTAATACATTTGCACTTATGAAGCTTGATGTTTTGGATGGATTTGAAAAAATTAAAATTTGTACAAAATATAAACTTCCTAATGGAGAAGAAATTGATTATTTTCCAACAGATTTAAAAGATGTAAAACCTATTTATGAAGAGTTTGATGGTTGGGATAGTGTTGTTGGAATAAACAAATTTGAAGATTTACCTAAGAATGCTAAAAAATATATTGAAAAAATAGAAAAGGTAACAGGCGTAAAAGTTGGCTTTATCTCAACAAGTCCCGAAAGAGAAGATACAATAATAAGATAATTAGGAGTAAAAATGAAAATAAAATTTCCACACATTCCTTATGTGTCACGAAAAATCGGCATTGATATGTATAATTCGGGTTTTATAAAATTTAATCAAGGCATAGAAGGCGTTGTAAAAATTGCAGAAGAAGTTATAACAAATGATGCTTTAAAAGAAAAAGCTCTTGATGAAAAAACAGAAAATATCTTAGAAGAAAACAGTGAAGATATGCATATTATGCAAGTCGATAGAAGAAGTATGTTTTGGATGGTTAAAAAAAGACTTGCAGATGAGAGTGATTTTGTTTTAAAACATGATGATAGATACAATAAGCTTTCACATGAAATTTTAGAGCTTTCTTGGAAAAAAAACTATATTGATTATAGCGTTTCTGAAAATAGAGCCAGAAATATTATTTACTCATCTATTGAGGAATATTTAAAAAATTTTGAAAAAATAGAGGATATTGTTGTTGAAAAGCTTGAAAATAGTTCCAAAAAATTGATTCCAGGAACTCCTGAATATGATTTGGCATTTGAAAAATATTATCAAGATGAGCTCAAAAAAAGAGGAATGTTCTAGTTTTTAATGGATTTATTAAGTCTAATTTTTTACATTGTGCCCACAGCTTTTTTGCTTAGCTTTGGGCATTGTGCTGGAATGTGTGGTGGATTTGTTCTAGCCTATAGTGTGAGACTTAATGATTTAAACAGGTTTAAAGCTTTTGTTTACTCTTTAAGCTACCATCTTTTTAGGACATTTGCTTATATTTTACTTGGTGTAATTGCTGGATATTTTAGCTCTATTTTTGCAATAAGTTCAAAACTTATGGGTTATATTCATTTTTTTATAGGTATTTTTTTAGTTATTTTAGGTGTTGGTTTTATAAAAAGAGGTGAAATTTTAAAATTTATAGAAAATGATAAAATATGGAAAAAACTATTTAAAAAGCCAATGCTAATTGCTAGCAACATGCACTCTTTATTTGGCTTAATGTTGCTTGGTTTTTTAAATGGATTTTTGCCATGTGGAGTTGTTTATACATTTTTATCTATGGCAATTTTATCAAAAAGTGTTTTGGTAGGAGCTTTTATAATGGGGATTTTTGGTCTATCTACAATTCCTATTATGTTAATTATTTCTTCTTTATCAAATTTAATAAGTTTAAAATTTAAAAAAATAGCTCTTAATATTTCGGCCTTTATTATAATTTTATTTGGAATATATAATTCATATATTGGTTTTTTGGCTACAAATTAGCAAAATTAATAATATATAATTTTTTTAAAAAAATAATAACATTTTAAGTTGTTATTAATAACAATATTAGTAAGATTTTAATTGCAGTTTTATAAAACATAAGGAAAATTTTTAAATATCATGGATAGAAATCAAAGTCGTTTAATACAGTATCAAAACGCAATAGATGCTAGTAACATCGTATCCAAAACTGATATTCATGGATATATAACTTTTGTAAATGACGAGTTTTGTAATATAAGTAAATACTCAAGAGATGAATTAATTGGTCAAAACCATAATATCGTTCGTCATCCAGATGTTAGCCCCGAAGTGTTTAAAAGGCTTTGGAAAACAATTTTGGCAAAAAAAGTTTATAAAGGAATTATAAAAAATTTAGCAAAAGATGGTTCTGTTTTTTATCTAAATGCAACTATTATCCCAATTTTAGATGAAAATGGAAATATTGAAGAATTTGTTGCGATTCGTCATGATGTTACAGAGGTAATTGAACTTAATGAAAGACTTATGGCAACAAGAATTGAACTAAAAGAGTTAAATTTATCATTAGAAGAAAAAGTAAAAGAACAAACAAAAGAGCTTTTAGAGCTTAATAAAAGCTTAGAAAACAGAGTAAAAGAAGAAATTTTAAAAAATGAAGAAAAAAACCGTCTTCTTTCACAACAAGCAAGACTTATAAGTATGGGTGAAATGATAGGAAACATTGCTCACCAATGGCGTCAGCCGCTAAGTGAACTTGGAATTGATTTGTTTAAGATGAAGCAAAACCTAAAAGATGAAGAGAAATTTATCCATACTTATGAACATGCGAAAACTGTTATAAAAAATATGTCAAATACAATAGATGATTTTAGAAATTTTTTTAAATCAGATAAAGAAAAAGAGGAATTTAGCATAAAAGAGGCTATTGATAAGAGCCTTGGAATGCTTGAGGGCACTTTTAAGAAAGAGGGAATTTGCGTTGAAATTTTAAAAAATGAAGATGTTAAAATCTCTGGAATTAAAGCTGAGTTTTCTCAAGTAATTATTAATATTTTAACTAATGCAAAAGATGCTATGCAAAATTTAGATCCAAAAGACAAAATAATTAAAATAAAAATTTATAAAAATGACAAATTTGCTTTTGTTAGTATTTCCAATAATGGTGAAAATATCAAAGATAGTATTATGGATAAGCTTTTTGATCCATATTTTACAACAAAACATAAAAGTGTAGGAACTGGTATAGGACTTTATATGTGCAAGATGATAGTAACAAATATGAACGGAAATATATATGTTAAAAATTTGAAAAACGGAGTTGATTTTTGTATAGAAATACCACTAAAAAAGGAGAAAAAATGAGTGATTTAGGAAAACTTAGAATTTTAATAGTTGAAGATGAAGATAGCATCAGAAAGTCTATGGCTGAGGCTTTAGATGGTCTTTTTGAAGAAATTATTTTGGCAAAAAATGGAGATGAGGGTGTTAAGAAATTTAAAAAACACAATCCTCATATTGTAATAACTGATATAGCAATGCCTATAATGAACGGTCTTGATATGGCAAAAAATATTAAAGAAATTTCAAGTAATACTCCAATTATTGCATTGAGCGCCTTTAGCGATAAAGAAAAGCTTTTAAAAGCGATAGATGTAGGAATTGATAAGTATTTAATAAAACCGATTGATATGGATGAGCTTTTAAAGGTTATTGAAGATATTGTAAGGCGAAAAATAGGACTTTTGAATGATGTTAAATTTGGTGATGGGTTGGAGTTTAACCAAACCACAAAAGCCTTATCTAAAAATGGAGTTGAAATTCCTTTAACAAAAAAAGAGCTTGCTTTTGTTTCACTTTTAGTTGAAAGGATTGGCACTTTAGTTTTACATGAAGATATTAAACAAAATATCTGGGGAAGTGAAAATGTAAGCGATGCAGCCATTAGAACTTTTGTAAAAAGAGTAAGAGATAAGGTCGGAGCAAAAGTTATAAAAAATGTTCCAGGGCTTGGATATAAAATAGATTTTTAACAAAAAATATAAAAAAGTTAGATTTTTTCTTTAAATTTAAGAATAAATCTAGCTAAATAACAATATAATTACTTAGTTATGTTTAATTTATGTTTAACATACAATTTATATAGGAGGGTGCAATGCGACCTGGTGATGTATTAAATTACGATTACACAATTTCAAAGTGTTTTTTATTTACAACCATAATCTTTGGAATTGTAGGTATGCTTGTTGGAGTAATTATCTCTTTTCAGTTAGTGTATCCAGACTTAAACTACATAGCAGGAGAGTTTTCTAACTTTGGTAGACTTAGACCGCTTCATACTAATGCAGTTGTTTATGGATTCATGCTTTCAGGTATTTTTTCAACCTGGTATTATGTAGGACAAAGAGTCTTAAAAGTATCAATGGCAGAATCAAAATTTCTTATGATGATTGGAAAACTTCATTTTATTTTATATGTTATTGTTATACTTTTAGCTGTTGTTACACTACTTGCAGGAATAACAAGTTCTAAAGAATATGCAGAGCTTCAATGGCCTATCGATATTTTGGTTGTTATCGTTTGGGTTTTATGGGGAGTTAGCATTTTTGGACTTATTGGTATAAGAAGAGAAAAAACTCTTTATATTTCATTGTGGTATTATATAGCAACATTTTTAGGAATTGCTATGCTTTATTTGTTTAATAATATGGCTATTCCTACAAGACTTTTAACAGGTATGGGTGATTGGATGCATGCAGTTTCTATGTATGCTGGATCAAATGATGCTATGGTTCAATGGTGGTGGGGACACAATGCTGTTGCGTTTGTTTTTACAGTTGGAATTTTAGCTCAAGTTTATTATTTTCTACCAAAAGAGAGCGGTCAAGCAGTTTTCTCATATAAATTATCACTATTTTCATTTTGGAGTTTAATGTTTGTTTATTTATGGGCTGGTGGTCACCACCTTATTTATTCAACTGTTCCTGATTGGATTCAAACATTAAGTTCGGTGTTTTCTGTTGTTTTAATTTTGCCTTCTTGGGGTTCAGGTATTAATATACTTTTAACTATGAAAGGTGAGTGGAATCAATTAAGAGAAAATCCATTAATAAAATTTATGATTTTGGCAACAACATTCTATATGTTCTCAACACTTGAGGGACCAATTCTTTCTATTAAATCAGTTAATGCTTTAGCTCACTTTACAGATTGGATTCCAGGACACGTTCATGATGGAACACTTGGCTGGGTTGGCTTTATGACTGTTGGAGCGCTTTATCACATGGTTCCTAGAATGTTTAAAAAAGAGCTTTATTCAAAGTCATTAATGGAAGCACAATTTTGGATTCAAACAACAGGTCTTGTAATGTTCTTCTCATCTATGTGGATAGCAGGTATTACTCAAGGTATGATGTGGAGAGCAACAAACGAGTTTGGAAGTTTAGCTTATACATTTATTGATACTGTTAATGCGCTTAAACCATATTTCTGGATTAGAGCAGTTGGTGGATTTTTATATTTGTTAGGCTTTTTCATGTTTGCATATAATATGTTTAAAACATTTAGCTCAGGTAGAGTGCTTGAAAAAGAACCACAAAGCACATCTCCAATGGCAGCTTAAAAAAGGAGGATAATATGTTTAGTTGGTTAGAAAAAAATCCATTCTTTTTTGCGGTTTTTCTATTTATAGTAATAGCCTACGCAGGTGTTGTGGAAATTTTGCCAAGTTTTGCCGATAGCGCAAGACCTTTAAAGGATACTAAGCCTTACAGTGTTTTAGAGCTTTCAGGTCGTCAAATTTACATAGCAAATAGCTGTAATGCATGTCACTCACAGCTTATAAGACCGTTTAAATCAGAAACAGATAGATACGGTGCTTATTCAAAAAGTGGTGAATATGCTTATGATAGACCATTTTTATGGGGATCAAAAAGAACAGGACCTGATCTTTGGAGGATGAATAAAACTACAAAATGGCATGAGCGTCATATGAAAGATCCTTTATCAGTGATTCCAGGCTCAATTATGCCTAATTATAAATTTATGTTTAAGAAAAATGCTGATATTGAGACAGCTTATGCTGAAGCTTTAACGGTCAAAAAAGCTTTCAATGTTCCTTATGATCAAAAGGGTATGCCAAAACTTGGTACTTGGGAAGAAGCACAAGCACTTGTTATGGAAGAGGCAAAAGTTGTAGTTGATCAAATGGAAGATGAAGAGGTTAAAAGTGCTTTTGAGCGTGGTGAAATAAAACAAATTGTAGCTCTTATAGCATATTTAAATAGCTTAAAATAAGGAAAAAAGATGAGTATAGAAACTATGAGAACACTTCAAGCTTATGGATATGTTGTTTTAATAATATCCTTGTGCATAGGGCTTTATGCTTATTTTTTCCATCTTAGAAGATCGGAAAAAACAGGTAGAAGAAACTATGAAAAATATGGAAATTTAGCCCTTAATGATAGTATTGATGATGAGATTATAGAAACTAACTCATCAAAAGATAATGAATGCAAAAAAGGAGCTAAAAAATGAAATGGTTTAACTTAGAAGATAATGTAAATCTACTCTCTATAATAGCTGCTATTGTTTTGGTTGTTGCAACTATTGCTGTTGTTGGGCTTTATGTTCGCAAGATGAAAACAGAAAAAAGTAGTGGAGAGTTGAAAGAAGGCGTTGAGTATGATGGTATAAAGGAATATAAAAATCCTTTACCAATAGGCTGGGCTGTTACTTATATCCTAATGCTAGTTTGGGCTATATGGTACTTTTTATTTGGTTATCCACTAAACTCATACTCTCAAATTGGTGCTTATAATGAAGAAGTAAAAGCATATAATCAAAAATTTGAACAAACTTTTGCAAGTCCTGATAAAGATACTTTATTTGCTATGGGAAAAGGGATATTTTTGGTTGAGTGTTCTGCTTGCCATGGAATTACAGGTGATGGTGTTAATGGCGTGGCAACAGATCTTACGATTTGGGGTTCTGAAGCAGGTATTATAGATGTTATTAAAAAAGGTTCAAAAGGACTTAACTATCCTCTTGGAGAGATGACTGCAGACAATGTTACAGGCGATGATGTGATTTCAGTAGCTGCGTTTATGGCTAAAAATATATCAGCCTTGCATGATACTAAAAATCCAAACCGCGTAAGTCAAGGCAGTGAAAGCTGGATGATTTGTGCTGCTTGTCACGGTGAAGACGGTAAAGGCATGGAAGGAATGGCGCCTGATCTTACCAAATACGGCTCAGCTGATTTCGTGGTTGATGTATTAAATAAAGGAAAGCAAGGTTTCATAGGTGAAATGCCTGCATTTAATGACGGAAGACTAACCGATGTTCAAAAAAGAGCGGTTGGTGAGTATGTAATATCATTGTCAAAAGATAATTAGGAGAAAAGTCATGGAAAACGAAAATAAAAATAGAAATGTTTTTAGCATTCACGGAGTTACAGGTATGCTTATAGCCACAGTGTTACTTATCTCTATTCTTGTGATTTTGACTATACTTGGCATTAAAACGCAGCAAAAAGTAGCAAAAGAACCTTATGTTTTAAAAGATGTAAGTAGCGTTCCAATGAAAGCAAATATGAAAATTGCAAATGATGTTATGGAGGTTGAAAATGGCACAAAGTAACAACGGTTCATCAAAAATTTTTGAAATTATAATTTTAGTTGGGCTTATCATAACAGCCATAATAAGCGCGTGGGCGGTTTTAACGCCTAATAGTCTTTTTATCGGTTAAGGATAAAAGTGAAAAAATTAATAATAGGTGCAATTTTTTGCACCTTTTTTTTGAATAATTTATTTGCAAATAATAATGTAATTATTGAAAATGATGGAATTTTAGAAAGTATCACTACTTCTCAAATGCAACTTATTGGCGATGAGCTTTTTGAAAAAACAGGAGTTTTTTTAGGCGTTGCGGCTTTTAAAGACTTAAACGGCTCAAATATACATAAAATTTCAGATGAAATTTCAAAAAGTTTAAAATCTCCTTATGCTTTTATAATTATTTCTACAAATGATAAAAAAATCGACATTGTAACTGATGTGAATTTTGACAAAGACGCGGTTTTAAGCCCGTATCCCAACAAAGGAACAATTATCCCGCTTTTAGTATCTACAAAAAAAGGAAAAGATTCTTTTAATCCAGCACTTTTAAACGGTTATGCGGATTGCGCAGAAAAAATAGCAAAAGTATATAGTGTAAAGCTTGAAAATTCTTTTGGAAATACAAATAGAATAATTTTAGATCTTATAAGACTTTTTGTCTACGGATCGATAGTTTTGGTAATTGCAAGTAGATTTTATTATAAAAGGATAAAGAAACATGAAGAAAAATGATAAAAAAACATTTTGGCCTTATGGTATATTAATTGCATTTGCTTTAATTGTGATATCTTGTATAATCACCGTAATACTGGCGCTTAAAAACCCTGTTCATATTGATAATTACTATTTTGACACGATTGAAAATGTCGATAGAAATTATAATGAAATAGAAGCTTCACAAGAGAGATTTGATGAAAAATACAGCGTAAAACTCGTAAAAGACAGCTTTGATTTGCATGAAGATATAAATTTACAAATAAGCGTTTTGCCAAAAACACAAAATAGCGATAAATTGAATTTTAAACTTCTTATAACAAGACCCGAAACTTCAAAATTTGATATCTTGCCAAATGCTAAATTTAATGGAAATATTTTAGAGCTTGATAGCTTTAAAGTTCCAAAAGTTGGCAGATGGAGAGTGGATATAAAATTAAATGATGGAAAAGATACAGGATTTTATAGAATGGAATTTATTGCTTATGAGTCAAAATCTTAAAGTTTTTAGTAGCACAAGGCGTATTAAATCTTACATAGCTTCTCTTGATGATGGTAAAATCCCAAAAACTCTTTCAACAAATGAGTTTTTTAAAAAATCTATTTTTGTAAAAGACAAATTTCAAATTTCAGATATAAATAGACTTCTTTGCATGCAAAGAGCTGTTAAAAATACAAAAAAACTTGAAAAAGAGCTAAAAATAAGCTCTTTAAATTTCTTACAAAATAGTGATTATCTTTTCTCGTTTTTTAAAGAACTTACCATTACAAAAACTTCAATAAATGATCTTAAAAATAGTGATATTTATGCTCAGTATGATGAGCATTTAGATATTTTAGAAGATTTGCTAAATAACTATAAAGCTGAATTAAACTATAAAAATGCCTATGATGATATAACAGTTTGTGATGATTATGAGATAAATTTAGAATTTATAAAAAGCTTTAATAGTATTGAGATTTATGTAGATGGAGTTTTGAGTGATTTTGAGCTTGATATTATAGATAAAATCAAAAATTTAACCTCCATAAAACTTATTTTAGAAGATAATGAGCTTGTTAGTAAAAAAATAATTAAAAAATTTATTGAAGAAATTCCTGATGATTTCAGTGATAAAATTTGTGAATTAGATTTATCAAATTTAAAGCTTAATTTAATTGAAAAAAATACAAACAAACCAGATGAAATTCTTCATCGTGGTTTTTTGACAAAAAGCTTGGAGTGTTTTTATATCTTTGAAAAAATATCATACTTTGTAAATTTGGGAATTGATCCTAAAAACATAGTTGTTATTTTGCCAGATGAAAGTTTTAGTGAGCTTTTAAAAAGTTATGATTTTAACAATATGCTAAATTTTGCAATGGGAAAGCCATTAAATAAAACTTTATTTGTTCAAATTTTAAAAACAATAATAGAAGCTATTTTAGAAGATGAAGAGCTTTGCTTAGAAGAAAACTATTTATCGCAAAAAGAATTTACAACAAAAAATCTTTTTTTAAACAAGCTAGAAATAGATAATGAGTTTTATAAAGACTTTAAGTTAAATTTTAATAAAAATATAAATTTTGAAAAATTTGAGTATTTTGTAAATAAAATTTTAAATTATTCAAAAGAGGAGATAAAAGATCAAATTTTTGAAATTTTGTTTGAAATAAAAATTTATATAGATCAAAGTTTGCCAACCTTAAAAGATGCTTGTGAGATATTCTTGCTTTATTTAAATACAAAATCAATCGATCATGTTGGTGGTGGTGAAGTCAGTGTAATGGGTCTTTTAGAAAGTAGGGGACTTGAATTTAACGCAGTTATAATACCTGAGTTTAATAAAAACTTAGTTCCAAAAGCTTCAGTTAATGAGATGTTTTTAAACTCAAATATTAGAAAAAAAGCAGGACTTATAAGCTATGAAGATAGACTAAATTTGCAAAAATTTTACTACAAAAAACTTATTTTAAATGCTAAAAAAGTCGCTATTTGTTATCTTGAAAATGATGATTTTAAACCCTCTGTTTTTTTAAAAGATTTTGAAAATTTTAATTTAAAAAAAGATGATTATTTTAGCGATGAAGAGTATTTAAGTATTTATAAAGATTTATATAAAGATACAAATGAGCCAAATTTAAAAAGAAATTTTATTTTAGAGCACGATTTTTTTAAAGAGCCTCTTTCTTTTTCAAGACTTGATCTATTTTTAAGATGTCCAAAATGCTATGCTATAAAATATATTTATAATATAAAAGAAGAAAAAGGTGTAAATTTAGAACTTGATAATAAAGATAAAGGCACGCTAATTCATAAAGTTTTGGAAGGGACCTATAAGGCAAATAAAACTTTTGATTATGAAGTTTTTAAATCAAATCTTTTAAAATATTCAAAAGATTTAAACATAAATGAGCTTGAAAAAAATATAATTTTAAAAGAGTTTAAAGAATTTGCTAAAAAGATGGAAGATCATGAAAAAAGTGGTTGGAAATTTTTAGAAGGTGAAGAGGAAAAAATTACTGATTTTAACGGTATAAAAATAAAAGGTAGAATTGATAGAATCGATGTAAGTGATAATGGTGATAAATTAGTAATTGATTATAAGACTGGAAATGCCGATGCTAAATCTTTACAACTTCCTTTCTATGAAGCTCTTTTAGGCGGTGGAGATAATATAAAATCTTGCTTTTTTTCTACAAAAAATATGGAATTTATAAATGGTGAAAAAACTCTTAGTGATTTGCAAACAGTTATTGATGAGCTAAAGCAAAAGTTTAAAAATCCTTTTGATTTTGGCAATAATGAAGGTTGTAAATATTGCGCTTATGATATACTTTGCGGATGTGAAAAATGAGTGATTTTAAAACATACGAAGCACTTAGTGCAAGCGCTGGAAGCGGAAAAACATTTGCTTTAAGTATAAGGTATTTAGTTTTGATTTTTAAAGGTGTTATGCCAAATAAAATTCTAGCCCTAACCTTTACAAGAAAAGCTGCAGCCGAGATGGAAAATAGGATAATAGAGACATTTTTAGGCTTAAAAAAATATAGTCCAAATACTCCAAGCAAAGAGCGAAAATTTGAAGCTGAAAAAGAGGAGCTTTTAAATATATTAAATCTAAGCGAAGATGAGCTTATAAAAAAAAGAGATGATTTAAAAGAAAGACTTTTAAACTCAGATATTAAAATTTCAACATTTGATTCATTTTTTTCAACTATTTTAAAATCGTTTGCTCTAAATTTTGGTATAAATCCAAACTATGAGATAGAAAACAATGATGCTAGTTTAAGGCAGATTATAGATAAAGAGTTTATAAAAAAAATCGCAAAAAACCAAATTTTTCTTGATGAAATAAGTAGTTTTATAGTAAATACAAAAAGTAGTAGTTATGATTTTTTAAACTCATTAAATGAACTTTCAAGTGAAATTGGAAAAGTAAAAATAGATG
The DNA here is from genome assembly GCF_013372225.1 of Campylobacter ureolyticus. NCBI lineage: Bacteria > Pseudomonadati > Campylobacterota > Epsilonproteobacteria > Campylobacterales > Campylobacteraceae > Campylobacter > Campylobacter ureolyticus. The sequence goes on from NZ_CP053832.1 coordinate 525,839, forward strand.
GATTAGATACAGCCAATGAAAATTTAGAAAATTTAAAGGAAAATATTAATAAAAAAATAGATGATTTTAAACATATCAAATCGCAAATAAAAAAATATTGCGATGATATCATTAATAACGCTTCGCCAAAAGGTTCGACAAAAACAGCTCTAAAAGAACATAACTCAACAATAAATCAAGCACAAAATTTAAAAAATCAAATAAATAAGCCTATTTATGAAGTTGTAAAAAATGACCTCATAAGAAGGGAAACTTTAAATTATAGAACATATTCTAAAATTTATACTGAACATTTAGGTGTTCTTTGGGATGATCTTAGAAAAAGCTTAAAAGAGTTTTTAAATGAGCTTGAAAAATATAAAATAACTGTATTTTTTAAAATTTTAAATCTTTATTTGCAAGTAAAAGATGATATAAATGTTAGATTAAACAAACTAAGTTTTAATGATTTAAGCACAAAAATTTATGAGCTAATTAGCCAAAAAGATATTTTAAATATGATTTATTTTAGGCTTGATGCAAGGGTTGAGCATATTTTAATCGATGAGTTTCAAGATACAAATGTTATGCAGTATCAAATACTTTTTCCTCTTATTGAAGAGATTGTTTCAGGGCTTGGGCAAAGTGGAATTGGAAGTTTTTTTTATGTTGGAGATATCAAACAAAGTATTTATAGGTTTCGTGGTGGCAAAAAAGAACTTTTTGAAAAACTGATGAGTGATTTTAAACAAATAAAAAAATCAGAACTCGATAGAAATTATAGAAGTGAAAAAGCTTTAGTTAAATTTGTAAATAGTATTTTTAAAAAACCTTTTGATGAAGTTTTGGGCTATAAAGATCAAATTCCATCTAAAAGCTACAATAAAGAAGAAAGAAAAAATATTAAAATTTTAAAACCTGAAAATTTTGATATTTTTGATGTGGAAAATGATGATTATGGGTATATAAAAGTTTTAAGCAGCGATGATGTCTTAGAAAGTGCAGTTAGTGAGGTTAAAAATCTACTTAATAAGGGAGTAAAAGAAGAAAATATCGCTATACTTTGCTGGAAAAATGACAACATTGATACTTTAAAATCTCTTTTAAAGCAAGAAAAAATTGAAGCAAATGGTATAGGAAATCAAAATTTATTTTCTATTCCTAAAATAAGAGCTATTTTAGAATATGCTAAGTTTTGTATAACAAATGAAGAAATTTATAAATTTAACACAGAAGAGCTTCTTGGTATAGAAGTTAAAAAACTAAACTTAAATTTACAAAAATCAACTACCCAAAATATATTATATCTGCTTAAAAAACTAGGGATAAATGCAGATAATGCAAACATTTTACACTTTATAGAAGAGTCAAAAAACTATGAAAACATTATAGAATTTGCCTTTAATAAAGATGAAAAAAATATTTCCTCTAGTGATAGCTTTGGTGTAAATTTGCTAACTGTTTTTAAATCAAAAGGTCTTCAGTTCAACCATGTTATTTTGTGTGATAAATTTCAAAAAGATAGAAATGATATATCAAATTTCATAAAAGAATATGATGTAGAAAACTCAAAATGGCAGATAAAATATAGGGTTAAAAATAGAGAATATTTAGATGAAGATTATAAAAATTTTATACAAAAATCAAAAAATCTCGACAAAGAAGAGGATTTAAACAAGCTTTATGTTGCATTCACAAGAGCAAAAAATTCATTTATTTTAATAAAGTCAAATAATTCAAATAGTTATTTTGGAGATAACAAACTTTTAGATATAAAGGATTTTGAATTTGGTGAAGTAATGGACTACGAGCTAGATAAAAATAAAGATGCTAAAAAAGAGGAAAAGAGTATAAATTTAGTAAAAATAAAACCTCAAAAAGTAGTAGCTATAAAAAAAGAAACTATACCAAATATCCACTCTGTCAAATTTGGTTTGGCTTTTCACTACGCTCTTGAAATGAGTGATTTTAATATAAAAAATTTAGATATTGCACTAACAAAATCAAAAAATAAATTTGCAAAATATCTAAAAGAAAATGACTTTGAGGATATAAAAAATAGATTAAAAAAATTATTTTTAGAAAAAAACTTTATAAATATTGTAAAAGATGCTGAAATTTTAAAAGAACAGCCTTTTAAGACAAGAGGAGAAATAAAGCAAATTGATCTTTTAGCTATAAAAAACAGTGAAATTTATATAGTTGATTACAAGAGTGCAGTTGGCTTTGAAGAAGAAAATAAAATACAAGTTTTAGAGTATAAAGAAATTGTTTCAAATTTTTATAAAAATAAAAATGTTAAAGCTTTTATATTTTATATCTTAAAAGATAAAATTTCACTCTTAGAAGTTTAAATTTTGCTTAAATTAAGCTATATTTAAGCATATTTTAAATACAATCTCGTTTTATAAAATTTATGAAGGTAAAAAAATGACAAAAATTACAAAACCTACTGAGGTTAAACGCGATTGGATTGTTATAGATGCAACAGGTAAAAGATTTGGTAGAATGCTGACAGAAGTGGCTACCTTACTTAGAGGCAAACATAAGCCAAGTTACACTCCAAATGTTGATTGTGGTGATTATGTGGTTATAATAAATGCTTCAAAAGCAGTTTATACAGGACTAAACAAGGGTGAAGATAAACTTTATCATAGGCATTCAGGATATTTTGGAAGCGTAAAAAGCGAAAAATTTGCAGAACTTTTAGAAAAAAATCCTGTTAAACTTTATAACTTAGCAGTTAGAGGAATGCTTCCAAAAACAAAACTTGGAAAAGAGATGATAAAAAAACTTAAAGTTTATGAAGGAAGTGAGCATCCTCACACAGCACAAACAAATAAAGCAAATAAAGAAGGAAAATAATTATGGCAACAGTTTATGCAACAGGCAAAAGGAAAATGGCAGTAGCAAAAGTGTGGGTTAAACCAGGAAGTGGTAAAATAACTGTTAATGATATGGATTTAAATTCATGGCTTGGTGGACTTGAAGCTACAAAACTTAAGGTTATTCAACCACTACTTATAACAAAACAAGAAAAATCAATGGATATAAGAGCTGTAGCAGCTGGCGGTGGTTATAATGCACAAGCTGAAGCTGTAAGACATGGTATTTCAAAAGCTTTAGCAGATATGGATGGTGATTTTAGAGCAGTATTAAAACCTGCCGGACTTTTAACAAGAGATAGTAGAGTTGTTGAAAGAAAGAAATTTGGTAGAAGAAAAGCTAGAAGAAGCCCACAATTTTCTAAGAGATAAAAATTATTCTTTAAAAAGTATTTATATTTTTTATGTTATAATTGTAAATATATTTTTGAAAGGAAGGAAAAAATATGAAAAAAATATTACTTGCAGTTAGTTTATGTGCATCAACTGCGCTTTTAGCAAATGATGCTGATTATCACTGGGAGCTTACTCCAACAGTTGGCGGAGTTTTACCTGAGGGAAATACAGGTCTTAAAAATTCATTCACATTTGGCGCAAGAATAGCTAAAAATCTAGGAAATGATGTTTGGTTAGATCAAATTGAGCTTGGATATGATAGAGTAAGCGATTTTAGAGTTAAAGGTGATGATTCTTATAAGCCCGATTTAAATAGTTATTTTTTAAACATCGTTAAAGATATTTATAGTTTTAATGACAATTTTAAACTATATGGCTTATTAGGTGGTGGATATATGGATTTTAGCGGTGGAAGCGATGCTGATACAGGCTTTGGTCAATATGGTTTAGGTCTAAAATATTATGTAACAGATAACTTTGCTACAAAATTAGAAGTAAGAGATGCTATAACATTTGATCACGGTAATCATTTTATGTTCTATAACCTAGGCTTTGGTGTTGATTTTGGCAAGAGAGCAGAAAATGTTGCTCCTGTAGTTGTTGCTCCAATAGGCGATGAGGATGGCGATGGCGTTCCTGACAACATAGATAAATGTCCTGGCACTCCAGCAGGTGTTGTGGTTGATGAGTTTGGTTGCGAAAAAGTTATTAGATTAAATTTAGGTGTTCATTTTGCATTTGATAGTGCAAAAGTAAATGATGCAGCTAAAAAAGAGATTGACAAGGTAACTGATTATCTAAATACTACTGATAATTACAAAGTATTGCTTGAAGGACATACCGATAGCACAGGTAATGCAAACTACAATCAAAAACTATCAGAAAGAAGAGCTAATAGTGTTAAAAACGTATTGGTTAACCAAGGCTTAGAGGCAGATAGAATTACTACTGTTGGTTATGGCGAAACTCAACCACTTGCTACAAATGCAACAAAAGAGGGTCGTGCGCAAAACAGAAGAGTTGATGCTAAATTTAGAAAATAATTTCTAAAAACCCAAAGAGTGCTTTTTATAGCGCTCTTTATTTTATTCTTATATGCAAAAAATTATATTATTTGATCTTGATGGGACACTTATTGATTCTACAAAATCCATATTAGATGGTTTTAAATATGCTTTTGATATTCATGCTAAATCTTATCCAGGTGATGATAAAGTTTTAAATTTGATTGGGCATCCACTTGAGTTTATGTTTGAAAATCTAGATGTTAACAAAGATATGGTTGATAATTTTGTTCTATCATACAAAAAACATTACAAATCAACTTATTTAAACACTACCACATTACTTCCAGTTGCAAAAAAAGCTATTTTAGAAGCCAATAAATTTGCTATTTTAGGAGTTGTAACTACTAAAACTTCTTTGTATTCTAAAATTTTACTTGATGAGCTTGGTGTTGGAGAGTATTTTAAAGTCATTATTGGAAGAGATGATGTAACTTTTCCAAAACCAAATGCAGAGCCTATAAATAAGGCATTAAGTTTTATGGATCAAAACATATCAAAAAATAATATTTTTATGATTGGTGATACTATAATGGATCTAGAAGCAGCCAAAAATGCTAATGTAAATGGCATAGGACTAACTTGTGGATATGGCAAATTTGATGATTTAAAAAACTATAGTACTAATATTTTCAAAACTCCACTAAAGGCTGTTTTATATATAAAAAATTTATAACTCTAACTTTTTTAAAACTGCTTGTTTTTTTGTTCACCTTTTTTTTAACAATTTTAGATAAAATATCATAATTATAATTAGTTGAAAAAACCAAAGGAGCAGATATAAATATGAATAATAAAATAACAAAAACAATGGATGGAAACGAAGCAGCGGCATACGCATCATACGCTTTTACTGAAGTTGCTGGAATTTATCCAATAACCCCAAGTTCTCCAATGGCTGATTACACAGATGTTTGGGCAAGTATGGGTAAAAAAAATATTTTTGGAATGCCTGTTAAAGTTGTGGAAATGCAAAGTGAAGCTGGTGCTGCTGGCTCAGTTCATGGCTCACTTCAAGTAGGAGCTTTGACAACAACTTACACAGCATCACAAGGGCTTTTACTTAAGATCCCAAATATGTATAAAATAGCAGGACAACATCTTCCTTGTGTTATACATGTTGCAGCTAGATCTTTGGCAGCTCAAGCACTTTCTATATTTGGAGATCACCAAGATATTTATGCCTGTAGACAAACAGGTTTTGCAATGTTAGCAAGTGATAGTGTGCAAGAGGTTATGGACTTAGCAGGAGTTGCACATCTTTCAGCTATTAAGGGTAAGGTTCCATTTTTGCATTTTTTTGATGGTTTTAGAACAAGCCATGAAATTCAAAAAGTTGAAGTTATTGATTATAGCGATTTTGAAAGACTTTTAGATAAAGATGCAGTAAAAGAATTTAGGGATAATGCTCTAAATCCTAACCATCCAAAAACAAGAGGAACTGCACAAAATGATGATATTTATTTTCAAACAAGAGAGCTATCAAACAGATTTTATGATGAACTTCCCGATATTGTGGCTAATTATTTAAAAGAAATTTCAAAAATTACTGGAAGAGATTATAGACCATTTAATTACTACGGGGAGCATGATGCAACTCGTATTATCATAGCTATGGGTTCAGTTAATCAAGCATTAGAAGAAGTTGTTGATTATTTAAATAAAAAAGGTGAAAAAGTAGGCCTTATAAAAGTTCATCTTTATAGACCATTTAGTTTAAAATATCTTTTTGATGTTATGCCAAAAAGTGTTCAAAAAATAGCAGTATTAGATCGCACAAAAGAGGCAGGTAGCATTGGCGAGCCACTTTATTTGGATGTTAAAGCAGCATTTTATGGCAAGGATAACTCACCATTAATAGTAGGTGGAAGATACGGGCTTAGTTCAAAAGATACTGATCCAGCACAACTTATAGCAGTATTTGATGAGTTAAAAAAAGATAATCCTAAAAATGGATTTACAATTGGAATTAACGATGATGTAACTCATACTTCTCTTAAAGTTGGAGAAAAAATATCGCTTGGAAATGATGATGACATAGAGTGCTTGTTTTATGGGCTTGGGGCTGATGGAACAGTTGGGGCAAATAAAAACTCTATTAAGATAATTGGAGATAAAACTAATCTTTATGCACAGGCATATTTTGCTTATGATAGTAAAAAATCAGGCGGATATACAAGAAGTCATTTAAGATTTGGTAAAAAGCCTATTAGATCAACATATCTTGTATCAAACCCACACTTTGTTGCCTGTTCAGTTGCTTCATATTTGGAAATTTATGATGTTATTGATGGTATTAGAGAAAATGGAACTTTTCTTTTAAATTCAATTTGGGATGCCAAAGAAACAGTTGAAAAATTACCAAATAAAGTTAAAAAAATATTAGCTTTAAAAAATGTAAATTTCTTTATTATAAATGCTACAAAATTAGCTCACGACATTGGTCTTGGAAATAGAACAAATACTATTATGCAATCAGCATTTTTTAAACTTGCAAATATCATACCTTTTGATGAAGCAAAAAACTATATGAAAGAGTATGCTAAAAAAACTTATGGTAAAAAAGGCGATAAAATAATTGAGATGAACTATAAGGCAATTGATGAAGGAGCAGATAAACTAATTCAAGTAAAAGTTGATAAAGAATGGGTAAATTTAGAAGATGAGATAAAAAAAGAAGACTTTTATAAAGGAAGTGAATTTGTAGAAAACATTGTAAAACCAATGAATTCTGCAAGAGGTGATAATTTGCCAGTATCAGCTTTTTTGGGTTATGAGGATGGAAGTTTTGAAGCAGGAACTACAAAGTATGAAAAAAGAGGTGTTGGTGTAACTGTTCCAAAATGGATAAAAGAAAATTGTATTCAGTGCAATCAATGCGTCTATGTATGTCCACATGCTGTTATAAGGGCTTTTTTGCTTGATGAAGATGAAGAAGCTAAAGCAAATTTAAGTGATGATTTGCTTGAAGCAAAAGGCAAGGAATTAAAAGGATTAAAATACAAAATTCAAGTAAGCCCACTTGATTGTACTGGCTGTGAGCTATGTGCTCAAAACTGTCCAAGTAAAGAAAAATCTTTAGTAATGGTTCCTTTAGAAGAAGAGCTTAAAAAAGGAGAGCAAGAAAAAGCAGATTTTTTATTCGAAAATGTAAAATATAAAGATGATTTAATGAATAAACAAAGCGTTAAAGGTATTGGTTTTTCAAGACCTTATTTTGAATTTCATGGAGCATGTCCAGGATGTGGCGAAACGCCGTATATTACGCTTTTAACTAGACTTTATGGAGATCATTTGATAATTGCCAATGCAACTGGTTGTAGCTCTATATATGGTGGTTCAGCTCCTTCAACCCCATATACTAAAGATGAAACTGGAAAAGGTGTAGCATGGGCAAATTCGCTTTTTGAAGACAATGCTGAGTTTGGTATGGGCATGAAAGTAGCAAATGAAACTATTAGGCATAGAATTGAAAATATAATGCTTGATAATATTGATAAAGTCCCAAATAATTTAAAAGCTTTATATAATGATTGGATTACAAATAAATTTGACTTTTTTAAATCAAATGAAATTTCAAAAACATTAGTTCCTATTTTAAAACAAAATCAAAATATTGAAAGTGTTAAAGAAATTTTAAATTTAAAAGACTATTTGCCAAATATTTCCCAATGGATTATCGGAGGTGATGGTTGGGCGTATGATATTGGTTTTGGTGGACTCGATCATGCGCTAGCAAGTGGAGAAAATATAAATATTTTAGTTCTTGATACAGAGGTCTATTCAAATACTGGCGGACAAAGTTCGAAATCTTCAAGGACTGGATCTATTGCACAATTCACAGCTTCTGGAAAAAGAATGCAAAAAAAAGATTTGGGCATTATGATGATGACTTATGGAAATATTTTTGTTGCACAAATTAACTCAAATGCCTCACAAGCAAATACAATAAAGGCAATTATTGCAGCTGAAGCTTATGATGGACCTAGCTTAATTATAGCATATAGCCCATGTATTGCTCATGGTATAAAAGGCGGACTTGGATATTCTGGAAATCAGGCAGAACTTGCCACAAAATGTGGATATTGGCCAACCTATACTTATGATCCTGCTTTGATTAAAGAGGGTAAGAACCCTTTAAAACTAACTTCAAAAGAACCAAATTTTGACCTTTATGAAGAGTTTTTACTAAACGAAACAAGATACAACGCTCTTAAAAAGATAAATCCAGATCATGCAAAAGAGCTTTTTGAAAGAAATAGGCTTGATGCCATAAGAAGATACAAACAACTAAAGCGTCTTAGCAATGCTGATTATAGCGACGAGCTAGTTTAAAACACATTTAAATTTGAAAGTCTTTACTAAAAAAGACTTTCAAAAATTTATAATAAATTCATTTAATTTACAACATCTTTTCAATATAAAATTTAAAACTCAACATTTTTTAATTAATATTTAAAAACGATAATGAGTATCAGATTTTTTTAAGTAATAATTTTATATAATATCTAAAAATAACAATAAGGAGAATAAATGTCAGTTTTAGTCATAGGAGCTGATGAAATAACACCTATTAAAGCTGTTTTAAAAGATCTTGGAGCTAGTAAGATAGAGCACTGGGATGCTAGAAATGAAAACAGAGTTAACAGAAAGTCAATTCCTCAAGATGTTGAATGTGTGGTTATGTTAACTTCATTTTTAAATCACAATACTATGAAAAAAATTAAAAGTGATGTTAAGAAAAGAAAAATTCCTTTAGTTTGCGCTAAAAGAAGTGTGAGCTGTGTATTTTGTGAGTTTTGTAAAATTTTTAATTTAAATAAAGAATTTTGTTCACAAACTGGTTGCTAAGAGATGAAATTTGGTTTTTTAGCTGGAGGTGGCGAGTTTGTGCCAAGTGTTTTTAAGGAATTTTCAAAAGAAGAAATTAGACTTTTTTTTCTAGTTTTTTATAATGCTTTTGTAGAAGATGATTTGAAAATTCCTTTAAAATATGCAAAATTAGCTAATTCTTTAGAAGAAATTTTTTTACTTTACATAGCAGAGTTTTTACCGAAAAACCCAACTTGTAAAATTTCAAATAAAATTTATGAAGAACATGCTAGTAAAAACTACTCTTTTTTGCTTAGCACGCCAAAAGATAGCGTAGCTAAGATAATAAAAATGATTTATTATAAAAATTTAAAAGGGCTAATTTTTGAAGCAGATTTTATGTTTAAAAACTATGTTTTTAATAAAATTTATAAAACCCATCTGGGAAAAAATATTTTCATAAAAGATGAGATTTTATATCTAAAAAAACCAAATAATGGATATTTGTGTGTTATGCCTTGTTTTAATAAATTTGATTTAAAGGAAAAAGATTTACAAGAAAAGATAAATTTTGCTTTTAGTTTAAGTAACCAGTTACACGAAATATACATAGTTTTGCCTAGGCAAAAAGGATTTTGCAGGCATTTACAAATACAAGGACCAATTTTAGATGGTAAAAAAAGTATAAAGTTGGTTCCTTATTCAATTACAAATAAAATAATTCAAAGGAGTTAATATGAGTTTGGCGATAGTTTATGGAAGTTCAATGGGAAATACTGAAAATGCAGCAAACCTAATATGTGAAAAACTAGGCATAAAAGCTGATGTTTTGGATGTGGCAAACACAAGTGTAGATACAATAAATGGTTATGATAAATTAATCTGTGGTACTTCTACTTGGAATAATGGCGATATGCAAGATGATTGGGATAGTTTTGATTTTGCTTCACTAAAGCTTAGCGGAAAAACTGTAGCTGTTTTTGGCGTAGGAGATAGTCAGGGTTATAGTGATGAGTTTTGCAATGGTATGGCTAAGCTTTTCAATGAACTTAAAAATGCAGGAGCTAATTTAGTTGGAGAGATAAGCACTGATGGATATAGCTTTGATGAAAGTGAGGCTTTAAATAATAATGGTAACTTTGTTGGTTTAGCTCTTGATTATGATAACGAAGAGGAAATGAACGAGCAAAGGATTGATAGTTGGATCAAAATTATAAAACCTCTGTTTTCTTAGATTAAATTTGGTGTTTTTTAAACACCAAATTTAAATCTCATTTTTACTTTTACAAATTTTTAAAAATTCTCTAAATTTATCTTTATCAACAATCATATTTTCATAGATATTTTGTGGAATTTCACTATCTAGGAGTATGAAGCTTAAATATACTTTCCCATCACTTTTTATCAGTAAAACTTCTTTTTCATCGCTAATTTTTTCTTGGTAAATTATGCTTGCATTGCTTTGATACTCGTTTTTATAAAGCTCATTGTGAGTTTTTATCTCTTTGTTAAGCATTTTTTCTTCAAAATTTTCTTCTTTATCTGGTTTATCGTCTTTAATATCATCATAATCATCTAAATCATTTGATGTTTCATTTGCTTCTTCTTTATCTTGTCTATTTTCCATAGCGTTACTAAAAGTATCAAATTCTTCGTTTTGTTTTTTTATTTTTTTATAAATTATAAAGGCTATTATAAAAATTAAAAACACAATAGCGATTAAAAACTTATAAATACCACTTGATTTTTCACTACTTTTTTTATCATCTTTTAAAACTTTACTAGTGTTATTTACTATTTTATTTGTAAATTTGACATTTAGCTCTAACCCATCTTGTAAGATAGAAGCATTTGTTTCTAAATTTGGACTACCTTTTATGCTTATTTCGGCATTATTTTTATTGTTTTGAATTACAAATTCTTTTATAATATTTGAGTTTAATTGGTTTGTAAATTTCTCATTAGTTTGAGTGTTTTCAAGTATGATAATAAGATTATCTTTATCTTTTTTTTCAAATATTCCACCTTCAAAAGCTGAGTCGAAAAAAAGTTTTAAAACTACATCATTATCGTTTTCAACAGTATCATATTTCATCAAAGTTGCTGAGTTTAAAAAACTAAATAGCACAAAAATGCTAAAAATTATTTTTTTCATTTTAATCCTTAAAAATTTCATCAATTCTTACTAAAGCTTCTTCCACACTAAATTTGTTTAAAAGTTTAACTATAGATGTTCCTACTATAACTCCATCAGCATACGTTTTAGTTAGTTTTACATCTTCATTTGTTCTTATACCAAATCCAACAGCAATTGGCAAATCGCTCGCTTTTTTAATATCAGATATCATATTTTTTAGTCTGCTTATTGGGGTTTGTTTGCCACCTGTTACGCCAATTGAGCCAATTGCATATATAAATCCACTCGATTTTTCTAAAAGTTTTTTTAATCTGTATTCTGACGTTATGCTTATAAGTGGAATTAAGCTAATTTCATATTTTTTACAAATTTCAAAAAGCTCATCGCTTTCCTCACAAGGAAGATCTGGAACTATAAGACCGCTAATGCCTACCTCTTTTGCTTTTTTTACGAAATTTTCTAACCCATAGCAAAAAATTAAATTATAATAAACTAAAAAAACTAAGCATTTATTAGTTTTACATTCTCTTAGCATTTCAAATACTTTATCAGTATTTACATCATTTTGACAAGCCTTAAAGCTTGCATCAAATATGACTTTGCCATCAGCTAAAGGATCGGTGTATGGAATACCAAGTTCAAGAATGTCAATTGAACACTTATCAAGATTATTAATAAGTTCTTTTGTATAGTTTAAATCTGGATATCCAGCAACTATATAACCAATATTTGCTTTTTTGCCATTTTTTAATTTTTTGTCAAAAGACTCTTTTATTTTATCCATAAATTTTTCCTTTTTTATAGTTCATTACAGTATCCATATCTTTATCGCCTCTACCTGAAACATTTACAACTATTGTTGATTTTTTACTTAGTTTAGGACAAAGTTTTTCTAAGTATGCTAGGGCATGAGCACTTTCAATAGCTGGTATAATTCCTTCTTTTTGCGATAAAAGTTTTAAAGCATTTATGCATTCATCATCAGTTACTGCATAATAATTTGCTCTTTTTGTTTTAAATAGATTTGAATGTTCTGGTCCAACACCAGGATAATCAAGTCCTGCAGAAATACTATGCACAGGTAAAATTCTACCAAATTTATCCTGTAAAACAATAGTTTTCATGCCATGTATTATTCCTTCTTTTCCATTTGTAAGAGTTGCTGCGTTGTATGGTGTACTTGCTCCAAGACCACCTGCTTCAACACCTATTAAGTTTATATTTTTATCATCCAAAAAAGCTGAAAATATTCCCATTGCATTGCTTCCGCCGCCAACACAAGCGATTATATAATCAGCATTTATACCTTTTTCTTTTAGTTGGAATTTTGTTTCATTTCCAATTATGCTTTGAAAATCTCTTACCATGGTAGGATATGGATGTGGTCCAACAACTGAGCCAATTACATAAAAAACACTTTCTATTTCATTAACCCATGCTTGGATTGCTGCTGTGGTAGCTTCTTTTAATGTTTTTAAACCATCTTTTATTTCGACTACATTAGCACCTAGAAGTTTCATTCGAAATTTATTAAGCTCTTGTCTTTGAGCATCGACTTCACCCATATAAACATCACACTCAAGTCCTAAAAGTGCTGCAGCTGTAGCTGTGGCTACTCCGTGCTGTCCAGCTCCTGTTTCAGCAATCACTTTCTTTTTACCCATTTTTTTTGCTAGTAAAGTTTGGCCTAGGGCGTTGTTTATTTTATGTGCTCCTGTATGATTTAAATCTTCTCTTTTTAAGTAAATTTCATGCCCATAGTATTTACTTAAATTTTTGGCATGATACAAAGGAGTTGGGCGTCCAACATACTCTTTTAAAAGATAATTAAGCTCATCTTTAAACTCTTTTGATTTTGCTATTTTTTTATATGCACTTTCAAGTTCTTCAACTGCAAACATTGCGGTTTCTGGAATAAATTGACCACCAAAATCACCAAAATATGCTTTTTTATTCATGTACTACCTTCTTTTTTGTATGATTATATATAAATTTATTTAAATTTAAGCTAATATTCACTATTTATATTCGTTTTCTTTCAAAATTTTTAAAATTTCCATTATTAATTTAGGATCTTTGATACCGTTTTTATCTTCAACAAGGCTATTTATATCTAAAATTTTTGGATTATACTTTGCAGCTTCTAAGACATTATTAGCGCATATTCCTCCAGCCATAATAAAGCTAAATGGTTCTAGGTTTTTTAAAATTTCCCAACAAAAATTGACTCCATTTCCACCAAGTTTTTTTCCTTTGTAATCAAATAATGCTAAATCGAATTTAGAATTTTTTAAATTCGGTAAAACATCTAGAACGTTAAAAACTTTCCAAACTTTTATATTGTTTTTATTCAAATTTTTATATAAGTTTAAACTATAATCCCCGTAAATTTGAGCAGCATAAAGTTTTGCTTTTAATGAGTTGTTTAAAATTTCATCTTCTTTTGAATTTGCAAAAACCCCAACACATTTTTTACCACTATTTTTTACAAAGTTTGAAATTTCAGTAGCTGTTTTAAGACTAACTTTTCTAATTGATTGGGCAAAAATAACACCTAAATAATCAATATCTAAATTTATAATGCTTTTTGCCTCCTCAAGGCTTTTAATACCACAAATTTTAACCTCTATTTTTTTCACATTAAGCCTTATTTAAATTCTTATAATTTTGATAAAATTCCCAAACTTTTCCATTTTTTATGGCATTTAAAATGATTTCTTTTGCATCATTTGGACTTTTAACTTTATCGGCACAATACATGCCAAACATTGCATTTAATATGACTATGTCAAATTTTGCTCCGCTTATTTCACCCTTTAAAGTTGCTTCTAAAATTTTAGCATTTTCATCACCTGTACCACCTTCCATATCTTTGTGAAACGCTCTTTGAAAACCAAATTGCTCAGGTGTAATTTTATATTCTAAAATTTTACCATCTTTTACTTCATGAACTAGTGTTTCATCACAAATTGTTATTTCATCCATCCCATCCATTCCATGAACTACCAAAGCATGTTTTCTTCCTAGATGCATCAAAGTTTCGGCCATTAAACCATTAACTTCTTCTAAATAATTGCCAGCTAGTTGATAAGAAAGACTTAGGTTTGGATTTAAAAGTGGTCCTAACATATTAAAAACAGTACCGATTTTTAAGCGGTTACGAACTTCTTTAACTTCGGCTGTAATTTTGTGAAAAAGTGGTGCATGAAAAAAGGCTAAATTTGTTTTTTCTATAAGTTTTTCGTTTTCTTCTATGCTTGAACTAAAGTGGATATTTAAGGCTGATAGTGCGTCACTGCTTCCGCTTTTGCTAGTTATTGCTCTATTTCCGTGTTTGGCTATTTTTACACCAAGAGCTGCTAAGATAAATGCTGAGGTTGTCGAAACATTTATTGTTTTTAACTTGTCTCCACCAGTTCCTACTATGTCAAAATAATCATTTGGATTATTGTATGTGACTGAGTATTTTAAGATATTTTTAACAAAGGCAGCCAGACTATCTGGGTAAAGACTTTTTTCACTTATTAAAACTAAAAGCCCTCCGAGTTGAACTATGTCATAATCTTTATTATGTATCGTCTCGCAAATTATCCCATAATCGCTACTATCAAGTGGGTAGCCTTTTTGTAGTTTTATCATAAACGGTGCAAAATCTTGCATATTTCATTCCTTTTTTTGCTAAATTTTGTAAAAAATTAATTAAGCCTGCAGATATAATATTTATATAATAAAATAATGGTTTTTTCTAAAAGCATAAAATTCCCAAAAGTAAATTTCACCACATTATATCAAAAAATAACTTTTGCTTATATTTAGCTACTTTTTGATACAATTTTTATAGTTTTATTTTTGGAAAATTTATGGAAAGCTTATTTGATATTTTTATATTTTTGGTCTTTGGAACTGTTGTTGGTATAATTTCAGGTTTTTTTGGCATAGGGGGTGGAAGTGTTGTTGTGCCAACTATGATTTTTATGGGATATAGTATAAAAACTGCAGTTGGAGTTTCAGTTGTTCAGATGCTTTTTAGCTCTATTTTTGGCTCATATTTTAATTATAAAGCTGGAAAACTTAGGATAAATGAGGGAATTTTTGTTAGTTTTGGAGGGTTTATAGGAGCTATTTTTAGTGGATTTATCGTATCAAATGTCAGTGAAATAGCTTTAGAAATTTTTCTATCATTTGTGCTTTTAGTTTCAATTTTAAAATTTTTCTTTTCTACTGAGCAGGCTAAAAAAGAGATTGATTCAAAACCACTTTTGTTTTTATTAGGGCTTTTTATAGGAGCTTTTGCAGTTAGCACTGGTGTTGGTGGAGCTGTTTTTTTAACACCTATTTTAGTAGGATTTATGGGATTTGATATAAAAAAAGCTATTTCGATGGGGTTATTTTTTGTAATATTTTCTTCTATATCGGGATTTGTGAGCATGTCATTAAATGGGCTTGTGAATTTTAAATACGGAATTATGCTAGGATTTGGATCGCTTTTGGGTGTTTATTTTGGTATAAAGTTAAGCCATAGGGTAAATAAAAAATTACAAAAAAACCTTCTTTTAGCCCTATATTTATTAATGCTTTTATTTATGCTTAAAAAAATTTTTGTGTTATAATACCAAATTTAAAATTTTATAAAAGAATAGGAAAATTATGAACGATTTTATAGAAATTTATGGTGCAAGAGAAAATAATCTAAAAAATTTAAATTTAAAAATTCCAAAGAATAAATTTGTAGTTTTTACAGGACTTAGTGGAAGTGGAAAAAGCACGCTTGCCTTTGATACCTTATATGCCGAAGGACAAAGGCGTTATATGGAAAGCTTAAGTTCATACGCAAGACAGTTTTTAGATAGGGCTGGAAAACCAGATGTTGATAAGATAAATGGACTTACTCCAGCCATTGCAATTGACCAAAAAACAACTTCTAAAAATCCTCGTTCAACAGTTGGAACGATAACTGAGATATATGATTATCTAAGGCTTTTATTTGCACGAGTTGGAGTTCAGCACTGTCATAAGTGTGGTAAGCCAATTTCTAAAATGAGTGCAAGTGATATAATAAATGAAATTTTAAAGCTTCCTGAAAATTCTAAAATAATTATCTCATCTCCAATTGCAAGAGAAAAAAAAGGAACTTTTGTTGATGAGCTAGAAAGCCTAAGAAGCAAAGGCTTTATAAGGGCAAAAATTGATGGAGTTATGGTAAGACTTGATGAAGATATCAAACTTTCAAAGACTAAAAAACATACGATTTTTGCTGTAATTGATAGAGTTGTAGTAAATGTTGAAAATAAAGAAAGAATTGCCTCTGATGTAGAAAAAGCTTTAAATTTAAGCTATGGAGAGCTGGAGGTTGAAGTGATGAATGCTGATGAGGTTGGAGTAAAAGAAGCAAATATTCACTATAGTGAGCATATGGCTTGTTTTGATTGTAAAATTTCTTTTACACCGCTTGAGCCACTGACTTTTAGTTTTAACTCAGTTAAAGGAGCTTGTGAAGATTGCGATGGGCTTGGAGTTAGATATACAATTGATATAAATAAGATAGTAAATGAACAAAATAGTGTCCAAAAAGGTGCTGTTAAACTATTATATGGTTTTAATAAAAGTTATTATCATAAATTTATGATTGCATTTTGTGAACAAAATAATATTCCCACAAACATACCTTATGGTGAGCTTAAAGAAAGCGATAAAAAACTTATTTTATATGGAAATAGCAAAGAGATAAAATTTGTATGGAAAAGACATGCATTAACTCGTAAATTTGAAGGTGCGTTGAAATACGTTTATGAAATGCTCAAAAATGAGAGTGATTTTGAGGATTTTATGACAGAAAGAACTTGTCCAGCTTGTAAAGGACATAGGCTAAAAGCACAAAGTTTAGCTGTTTTGGTTGCTAATAAAAATATAGCTGATATAATAGATATGAGTATAGAAAATTGTGTTGAGTTTTTTAAAAATAATAAGAATTTTAGTTATTTAAGCACTCAGCAAAAAACAATCGCAAAGCCAATACTAAAAGAAATAAGAGAAAGGCTTATGTTTTTAAACAATGTCGGTCTTGGATATCTAAGTTTGGGGCGCGATAGTAGGACTATAAGTGGTGGAGAGGCTCAAAGGATAAGGATTGCTTCACAAATAGGAAGTGGCTTAAGTGGGGTTATGTATGTCCTTGATGAGCCAAGCATCGGGCTTCATGAAAGAGATACTTTAAAGCTTATTAAAACACTTGATGATTTAAGGGATAAAGGAAATACCTTAATCGTTGTTGAACATGATAAAAAAACTATTGAAAATGCGGACTTTGTGGTAGATATCGGACCAGCTGCAGGAAAAAAAGGTGGGGAAGTTATATTTGCAGGAGATGTAAAAACACTCTTAAAAAGCGATACTCAAACTGCAAAATATCTAAATGGTATAAAAAAAATAAATCATCAAAAAAATAGACCACAAGAAAGTTGGCTTACTTTAAAAAATGTAACGATTAATAATATTTCAAATTTAAGTGCCAAATTTCCTCTTGGAAATTTAGTCTGTTTAACAGGTGTTAGTGGAAGTGGAAAAAGCTCACTTTTACTTCAAACTCTTTTACCAACGGCATTAGAAGAGTTAAATCATGCTAAAAAAGTAAAAACTTTAAAAAATGCAAAAATTGAAGGACTTCAAAATTTGGATAAAGTTATCTATCTTGATCAAAGCCCGATAGGGAGAACTCCAAGAAGCAATCCAGCAACTTACACTGGCGTAATGGATGAGATAAGAAATTTGTTTGCACAAACCAAAGAAGCAAAAGCAAGAGGTTATAAAATAGGTAGATTTAGCTTTAATGTAAAAGGTGGAAGATGTGAAAAATGTAGTGGTGATGGTGTTATAAAAATAGAAATGCACTTTTTACCAGATATTACTGTTGAGTGTGATACTTGTCATGGAACTCGCTACAACGACCAAACTTTGGAAATTTTATATAAAGGAAAAAACATAGCTGAGGTTTTGGCAATGAGCGTGGATGAGGCTTTTGAGTTTTTTAAAGCAGTCCCAAAGATAAAAGCAAAACTAAAAACTATGAAAGATGTTGGGCTTGGTTATGTAACTTTGGGGCAAAATGCAACTACGCTAAGTGGTGGCGAAGCTCAAAGAGTAAAGCTTGCAAAAGAGTTAAGTAAAGCAGATACTGGCAAAACTCTTTATATTTTAGATGAGCCAACCACTGGACTTCACTTTGCGGATGTTGATAAGCTTGTTGGAGTTTTGGGTCATTTAGTTGATCTTGGAAATTCAGTTTTTGTAATTGAACATAATATGGATATGATAAAAAATGCTGATTATATTGTAGATATGGGCCCAGAAGGTGGGAGTAAAGGTGGTAAAATTATAGCTGCTGGAACTCCAAAAGAGCTTGCCAAAAACTATAAAAAAACAGGATCTTATACAGGTGAGTTTTTAGTGCAAGAATTAAAAGATATGGATTAATTTTTTAAATGGGAAATTTGATGAGTATATATTTAATAGATATAGAAAATGTAAATTTAGAACTATTTTTAAAAAGTAAAAATTTTGAGAAAACAGATAAGTTTTATCTTGTTGGTAATTCAAATTTAAAATTTTTATATAAAAAATAAGTTATAAATTTAGGCTTTTTAAACTATTTAATTAAAGCTTAATATGATGAATAATTAGATATTAAAAATATTTAATAAAAATGATATAAAAAATTAAAAACTCATATAAATAGCGCTTTGGATAAAAATATGAAATTTTAAAAAATATATAATTTTAGAGGCAGCTTTCGCCTCTAAAATTAAAAATTTTATTTAAAAATTGGTTTTTCTTTACCGTTTATATTGAAAATTCCTTCGTTGTTTTTATAGAAAATTTCAACTTTTTCATCTTTTGTAACAAGTCTTATACCATTTGCACTAACAGCTCTTTTCAAATCATAAGTTCCAAGATCTGTCACGCTTAAAATTGCATTTTCAAAATTATCATTACTGAAAATTTTGTATAAATTTCCATTTACATCTTTAAAAACTTCTAGTGTTGTTTTTGGAGCAACTACACCGTAGTAATTTTTATAAGCACCATTGCTTCCTGCACAACCTGCCAAAAATAGCCCTACAAAAGCACAAAAAATTATTTTTTTAAACATATTTTCTCCTTAGATAATTAAATTGTGATAGAATTATACACAAAAATCACTAAATTTAAGGAAAATTTATGAAAACACTTACGATTATTGACACTTTTGGCTTTTTTTTTAGACTGTATTATGCGATGAGTTCCTTAAAAAGCAAAGATGGAAAGCCAAGTTCTATGGTTTTTGGATTTGCAAATTTTATATCAAATTTACAAAATGAATATAAAAGTGATTATTTAATTTTTGCACTTGATAGCAAGGGAAAAACTTTTAGAAGTGAAATTGACCCAAACTATAAAGCTAACCGTCAAACTCCGCCCGACGGACTTTTAACCCAGCTTCCAGTTTGTATAGAAATGATAGAAAAAATGGGACTTTGCAGTGTTTCTTATGAAGGATATGAAGCTGATGATATTATCGCAAGTGCTGTAAAAAAGCTAGAAAATGAAGATGTTTTTATAAATGTTGTAACGCATGATAAAGATCTTTATCAGCTGATAAAAGATGGAAAAGTTTCTATTTATAGTCCATCAAAAAAACTTTTTTATGATAGTGCGGCTTGCTATGAAAAATATGGCGTTTATCCAAATCAAATTAGAGATTTTTTAGCAATTACTGGCGATAGTAGTGATAATATCCCAGGAGTTAAAGGTATTGGCGATAAGGGTGCTAAGAAGCTTTTAGATGAATTTAAAAATATCGAAGAAATTTATGAAAATTTAGATAAAGTACCAAACAAAAGACATCAAAATTTACTTCTTGAAAGCAAAGAAAATGCTTTTTTAAGTAAAAAATTAGCATCTTTATATGATAATTTAGAAATTCCAAATTTAGAAAACGCTAAATTTCCAACTTCAAACCCACTTTTAAAAGTTACAGATATTTTAAAAAGCTACTCTCTAAGTAAAATTTTAGCTACTTTGGAAATTCATTTAAATTTTAGCGATAATGAGATTAAAAATGATGAAAATTTTAAAGAAAATAATGATAAATTTGAAGCCATTTTACTAAATGATGAAAAAAAACTTAAAGAAGTATTAGAAAAAATAGATAAAAACACAATCGTTGCTTTTGATACAGAAACAACAGGACTTGATAGTAAAAGTGCTAAAATTGTTGGATTTTCATTTTGTTTTGAGTGTGAGAGGGCTTACTATGTTCCACTAAATCACAACTATTTAGGTGTGGATAAGCAAATTGATTACGATGTTGCAAAAAAAGCCATTTTAAAGCTTTACGATTCAAATTTAGTTGGGCATAATTTAAAATTTGACTTTGATATTATAAAACATAATTTTGATATAGATACGCCTAAGAATTACTTTGATACTATGATTTTATCATGGCTTGAAAATCCAGAAAAAAGTGCTGGAATGGATAACTTAGCAAAAAGATTGTTTGATTATGATACGGTTAAATTTGAAAATATGGTAAAAAAAGGAGAAAATTTTTCTAATGTGTCTTTAAAAAATGCTAGTAAATATGCAGCTGAAGATGCTTGGATAACACTTAAATTTTATCAATATTTTAATAATAATCTTGATAAAAAACTTTTAAATTTGGCTCAAAATTTGGAATTTCCTTTTATAAAAGTGCTTTTGCATATGGAAAATTTAGGAATTTTAGCTGATTCTAAAAAATTAAAAGAAATGAGTGTTTTTTTAGATAAAGAGCTTAAAGATTTAACTAATGAAATTTATGAATTAAGCAAAGAAAAATTTAATATAAACTCTCCAAAACAGCTTGGTGTAGTTCTTTTTGAAAAACTAAATTTGCCTTCTAAGAAAAAAACTAAAACTGGTTATAGCACAGATGAAAGCGTTTTAAACTCACTTTTAAACGAGCATAAAGTTATAAAAAAACTACTTGATTACAGAGAACTTTATAAGCTTTCAAGTACTTATGTGGAGCCACTTTTAAAATATTCATTAGAAGATAAAAGAAATGACGGTGAGGGTAGGATTTATACTCAGTTTTTACAAACTGGAACAAGTACAGGAAGATTGTCATCTAAAAATCCAAACCTTCAAAATATCCCAGCAAGAGGAAGTTTGGCAAAAGATATTAGGGATTGTTTTGTTGCTAAAAGTGGTTTTAGCTTGATTTCGCTTGATTATTCTCAAATTGAGCTTAGGCTTTTGGCTCATTTTAGTAAAGACCCATCACTTCTAAAAGCATTTAATGATGGTGAGGATATTCACACAAGAACGGCTATTAGCATATTTGGAAGCAGTGATAAAGATAAAAGAGCTATTGCAAAAAGTATAAATTTTGGACTAATATATGGAATGGGAGCTAATAAACTTTCAAATGAGCTTGAAATTTCAAGGAATGAGGCAAAAGATTATATAGAGCGTTATTTTAAGGCTTTTGTTACAATAAAAGATTTTTTAGAGAGCATAAAAACAAGTGCTAAAAATAGTGGTTTTACAACTACTCTTTTAGGAAGAAAAAGATTTTTTGATTTTGCAAATGCTAGACCGAGGGAATTTGCTATGTATGAAAGAGAAAGTGTTAATACTAAATTTCAAGGAAGTGCAGCTGATATTATAAAAATGGCGATGGTAAAAATTTATCCTTTGTTAAACGAAAATGCTAGAATGCTTTTACAAATTCACGATGAACTTATTTTTGAGGTAAAAGATGAAATAATTGATGAGTTTGGAAAGATAGCTAAGGACATTATGCAAAGTATTTATAAGTTAAATGTCCCATTAATAAGCAGTCTCTGTGTTGCAAAAAGTTGGGGCGAGCTAAAGTAAATTAAGTAAAAAAGCCTTAAATTTAAGGCTTTTAAATTTTTAAATGCAGCTATTTACTGCCTCTTTTAGATTTTGAACATATCCATCTTTATCAGTTACTAAAGCTCTTTCACAGCAGTTTTTTTCAGGAATTGTTGAGCAGCCATCATCATCGCATACATCAACCATAGCACCTGTTGGCTTGCAGTTTTCCCAAATATAGATTTTATTTCCAGCTGAGTTTTGTCTAGTTGAGGTTGGATTTCCCCAAGTATTTATTATTGTGTCAATATGGAAGTTGTTTTTATTATTATTTACTTCTTTTGGTTTGGATATCTCTTCTTTTTTTGTATTTTGCATTGTAGTTTTGCCAATATTCCAGTTTGAAACGCTACATCCAGATATAAAAAGAGCTATCATAAAGACACTAAGATTTATTTTTTTCATAAATTATCCCTTTGTTTATTAAATTTTTAAAACTTTATTATATCTTAAATTTGATTAAATATTTTTTATAAATTATGTTTCATCAATATTCAAAAAATATTTACTATTTTAAATTCATAATAATTTAATAAATATTTTTATATAATTTAATATATTTTTTAAAAAATAAGGAGAAAATTATGAAAAAGTTATCTATCATTCTTTGTTCGGCTTTAGCTCTAAATTTTGCTTTTGCAAGCTCATTAATTGATGATGCAAAAAATTCTGGTCTTATGCCTTTACCAAAAGATGAAAAAAATTTGAAAAAGTTAATTGAGGATAGTTCGCCAGATGCACAAGCTTTTCCTACAACAAAAGAAAGAGTTGAGCTTGGAAAAATGCTATATTTTGATCCAAGACTTTCTAAAAGTGGAATTTTATTCTTGTAATACCTGTCACAATTTAGGATATGGCGGAGCTGATAATATTCCTGCTTCAACAGGACATAAATGGACTCCAAACCCACATCATGTAAATGCTCCAACAGTTTATAACTCAGTGTTTAATTCAGTTCAATTTTGGGATGGTAGAGCTGCTCACCTTGCAGAACAAGCAGCAGGTCCTATGACAGCTATGCCTGAAATGGCTTCAACTCCTGAAAGAGTAGAAAAAGTAATTAACTCTATTCCTGAATATGTCGATTTGTTTGGAAAAGCATTTGATCTTAAAAAAGACGAAGCAGTTAATTTTGATTTAATAACAACTGCAATTGGTATTTTTGAAAGAACTTTAGTTACTCCAACAAGATTTGACGATTTTCTAAATGGAGATAAAAATGCTCTTACAAAAGATGAGCAAGATGGTTTAAAACTATTTTTAGACAAAGGCTGTGTAACCTGTCATAACGGAGTAAATTTAGGTGGCAATATGCAAGCATTTGAGGTAGTTGCTAAGTACAAATTTGCAAATGTTGGAGATTTTAAAGGTGATGAAAATGGAATGGTAAAAACCCCTGTTTTAAGAAATGTTTTACTAACTCCTCCATATTTCCATAACGGTGCTATTTGGGAAATAGAAGATGCTATTAAAGAGATGGGAAGTATCCAACTTGGTATTAAAATTTCAGATGAAGAAGCTAGTTCGATTGCAACTTTCTTCAAATCTTTAAATGGTAAAATGCCAGAAATTGTTTATCCTATTTTACCATCATCAACAAAAGATACACCTAAACCAGAACTTGATTATTAAGTTCTATTTTCTTGAAAAACCAAGTTATTTGGTTTTTCAAGCCTTTTATAAAAAAACTATAAAAATTTCTAAATAAAATAAGCTTAGATTAAAATTTTTAAGGTATAATCATCAACTTATGGATCATTTTGGCTTATTAAAATCTTGCTAAAGCAAGTGCCAAATGGTTACTTACCAAAATATAAAGGATAGTTTGATGTATGCAATTATCAAACACAGCGGAAAACAGTATAAAGTTAGTGAAGGTGATTTTCTAAATTTAGATCGTTTTGAAGCTGAGAAAAAAGATACTATCGAAGTTACTGATGTTTTAGCAGTAAATAATGATGGTGATTTAAAGGTAGGCGCACCGTTTGTAGAGGGTGCAAAAGTTGTCTTAGAAGTAGTAAATCTTGGAAAAGATAAAAAAGTTATTATCTTTAAAAAAAGACGCAGAAAAGACTCAAAGTTAAAACGCGGTTTTAGAAGACAATACACTCGCGTAAAAGTAACTAAAATTTCAGCCTAAGGAGTAGATATGGCACACAAAAAAGGTCAGGGTTCAACCCAGAATAATAGAGATTCTATTGGACGCCGCTTAGGTGTTAAGAAATTTGGCGGTGAATTTGTAAGAGCGGGAAATATAATTGTACGACAAAGAGGTACCGCAACACATGCTGGAAATAACGTAGGCATAGGAAAAGACCACACTCTTTTTGCATTAACTGATGGTTTTGTTAAATTTGAGAGATTTGACAAAACTAGAAAACAAGTTTCTGTTTACCCAGCAGAGTAAATTTACGGCTTAAATGCCGTAAATTATTTATTTTATTACAAACTTATTCTTAAATTTACTTATATTTCAAAAAGGTAAAAAAATTGTTTATCGATAGTGTTAAATTTAGCGTTAAAGCTGGAAAAGGTGGCCCTGGATCAAGAAGCTTTAGAAGAGAAAAGTATGTTCCACTTGGTGGACCAGATGGTGGAGATGGTGGAGATGGTGGAGATGTCTATTTTTTAGTTGATAATAACACTCACGCACTTTTATCTTACAGAGGGAAAAAACATTTTAAAGCTAAAAACGGCGAGCCAGGCGGTGGCAAAGGAATGACCGGTAAAAATGGAGAAGATTTAGTTTTAAAAGTCCCAGCTGGAACGCAGGTTTTAGATGAAAATGGAGAAATTTTACTAGACTTAGTTGAGCCAAATAAAAAAGTTTTATTTTTAAAAGGCGGAAAAGGCGGACTTGGAAATGCAAGGTTTAAAAACTCAACCAACCAAACTCCAAACTACGCTCAGTCAGGGCTTGAAGGCGAGAGTAAAACTATTTCATTAGAACTAAAACTAATTGGCGATGTAGGACTTGTTGGCTTTCCAAATGTTGGTAAATCAACACTTATTTCAACTATATCAAATGCAAAACCTCAAATTGCAAATTATGAATTTACAACTCTTTCGCCAAAACTTGGAATGGTTAAAATAAATGATTTTAACTCTTTTATAATGGCTGATATACCTGGTATTATCGAAGGGGCAAGCGATGGCAGAGGTCTTGGAATGGACTTTCTAAGACATATCGAAAGAAATAAAATATTACTTTTTGTATTAGATGTTGCTAATTATAGAAATTTAAATGAGCAATTTCTAACACTAAAAGATGAAATTTCAAAATTTTCAAAAAATTTAGCAAACAAAGCTTTTGCCATAGCACTTACAAAAGCTGAAATTTGTGAAAATTTAGATACTGTTTATAATGATTTTTTAAAAGAATTTGATTTTGAAAAAAAGCAAAATTTGGATATTTCTAATAAATTCGATATAAAAAAACCATATTTTGTATTGCCAATTTCAAGCGTTTCAAATTTAAATCTTGATAAGCTAAAAAATTATCTATTTGAAATGCTTAGAGTTTTAAAGTAGGAGTTAAAAGTGAGAGTTATGTTTATGGGAACACCAAGTTATGCGGTTGCTATTTTAGATAAAATTGTAAAAAAAAATTATAATATTGTTGGTGTTTTTACTCAGCCTGATAAATTTGTAGGTAGAAAAAAAACTCTGACTCCACCTGATGTAAAAAATTATATTTTAAAAAACAGTTTAAATATCCCAATTTTTCAACCAAAAACCTTAAAAGATGATGGAATTTATAAAGAAATTTTATCTTTAAAGCCTGATATTATAATAGTTGCAGCATATGGACAAATACTTCCAAAAAATATACTTGAAATTTGTCCTTGTATAAATTTACACGCTTCAATTCTTCCAAAATACAGAGGCGCTAGTCCTATACAATCAGCCATTTTAAATGGCGATTTAATTAGCGGTGTAACAGCTATGAAAATGAGCCAAGGGCTTGATGATGGCGATATGCTTGGTTTTTCGTTTGTAGATATTAGTGCTTTAAAAAGCGATGAAGTTTTTGAAAAGCTTGAAGGTGTGGCTGCAAATTTAACTATTAAAATTTTAGAAAATTTTACTAAATTAGAAAAAATTCCGCAATTTAACGCTCTTTCATCAAAATGTTCAAAGATAAAAAAAGACGATGGTTTAGTTAAATTTAGTGATGATGCAAGTTTGGTTATGAAAAAATTTAGAGCATTTTATCCATGGCCTGGTATATTTTTAGAAAATGGAACTAAACTTTTAGAAATTGAGCTTATTAATAAAGATTTAAAAAGAAATTTAGGTGAAATTGTAAATTTAGACAAAACTAGCTTTGATTTACAGTTTAAAAATGGAATCATAAGAGTTTTAAAAATTCAAGAAAAATCAAAAAAACCACTTTTCGCAAATGATTTTATAAATGGAAAAAGGCTAAAAATAGGTGATATTTTATGAAAAAATTTTTAATTGCATTTGTTATTTTGGCTATTGGAACAGTTCTTTATAAATATCAAAAAGCAAAAGAAGAAGCTAAAATAAAAGACGCTAAAAATTTATCAGATGAAGAACTTGAAGATTTATGTTTAAATAAATACAATAAAGCTGCTTGTTTTATAAGAAGCGTAAGATTTTTAAAAAGTAATAAATAAATGCAAATTTTTCATATCCAAACTTGTGCTTCAACCCAAAGTGAGATTTTAGAAATTTTAAAAGACGGTGTTAAAAGTCCTCCATTTGCAATTGTTTCAAAGATGCAAACCAATGGCGTTGGAAGTAGGGGAAATAATTGGCAAAGCTGCGAGGGAAATCTATTTTTATCATTTTGTATTCATAAAAATGATTTAAATAGTGATATTAACACATCATCTTTAAGTATATATTTTTCTTATATTTTTAAAATTATTTTAAGTGAACTTGGCTCAAGCGTTTGGGTCAAGTGGCCAAATGATTTTTATATCGGCAAAGATAAGATTGGTGGAGTTATAACCACTAAATTTAGGGATATTTATATTTGTGGAATAGGGCTTAATTTAGCTTCAAATGGCGAATATACTAAACATTTAGATATAAAAGTAGATATCGATGACTTACTCATAAAATATTTTAAAAAACTAGAAGAAAAAATTTCATGGAAGCAAATTTTTAGCAAGTTTTTGATAGAATTTGAAAAGTCAAAAGATTTTTGTTCGCACATCGATGGCAGGAGTGTTTTATTAAAAAATGCTATTTTGTGCGATGATGGATCAATTTTAATAGATAATAAAAAGGTGTATAGTTTAAGATGATTGAAATTATTACTATTGCTAACCAAAAAGGTGGGGTTGGCAAAACAACAACGGCCATAAATTTGTCAGCTTCTTTAGCGGTTGCTGGAAAGAGAGTTTTACTAATTGATGTAGATCCTCAGGCAAATGCAACAACAGGGCTTGGATTTAGTAGAAGTGAGTATGAGTTTAATATTTATCATGTTTTAACAGGTAGAAAAAAACTATCTCAAGTTATACTAAAAACTGAAATTCCAACCTTGTTTTTGGCACCTTCAAACATTGGCCTTGTTGGAATAGAACAGGAATTTGCAAATGATAATGGGGATTTTAAGTTAATTTTACAAAAAAAAATTAGTGAAGTTTTAGATAGATATGATTATATAATCATTGATTCACCTCCAACTCTTGGAAGTATAACTGTAAATGCTCTTAGTGCAAGTGATAGCGTGATAATTCCTATACAGTGCGAATTTTACGCATTAGAGGGACTCGCGCTTATTTTAAATACAGTTAAAATTATCAAAAAAACGATAAACCCAAAACTTGTTATAAAAGGTTTTTTGCCTACTATGTATAGTTCGCAAAACAATCTTTCTAAAGAGACTGTCTTAAATTTGGAGCAACATTTTAAAAACAAGCTTTTTAAAACAGAAAATGAGCATGGTTTTGTTGTAATTCCTAGAAACGTTAGACTTGCTGAAAGTCCAAGTTTTGGCAAGCCTGCTATACTTTATGATGCCAAATCAATAGGTAGTATTGCTTATCAGAATTTAGCAACTTGCGTTATGGATATACAAAATGGCTAAAAGTAAAAAGCTAAGTCTTGGAAGAGGGTTAGATGCTATTTTGGGTGATGTTGAAATGGCATATACAAAAGAATTTGAAAGTGGAAAAAAAGATTTGGTTTTAGAGATAAGTGTAGATAAAATAAAACCAAATCCCTATCAACCAAGAAAATATTTTGATGAAGCTGCTATAAATGAGCTTAGTGCTTCGATTAAAAGACACGGACTTATTCAGCCAATCATTGTTTTTAAAAAAGATGACGAGTATGTTTTAATAGCTGGCGAAAGAAGATTAAGAGCTGTTAGGCTTTTAGGAAATAGCACCATAAAGGCAATTGTTGCTGATATAGAGTCTAAAAACTTAAGAGAACTTGCGTTAATAGAAAATGTTCAAAGACAAGATTTAAATCCTATGGAACTTGCAAACTCATATAAAGAGTTAATTGATGAGTATAAAATAACTCAAGATGATTTATCTGATATTATTAAAAAATCTCGCTCGCAAATTACAAACACGCTTAGACTCTTAACGCTTTTAGATAAAACAAAAGAAGCCCTAAGTGATAATAAAATTTCACAAGGTCATGCAAAAGTTTTAGTTGGTCTTGATAAAGAAAATGAAGAAGAGGTTTTAAATACAATAATTGGTCAAAAATTAAGCGTTAGACAAACTGAAGATCTAGTTAAAAAAATTAAAAATGGCAAAAAACTAGGAATAAAAAAAGAAAAATTAGATTTTAATTTTATCAGTGAGATTAAAAATCTAAAAACAAAACTTTTAAATTTTGGAAAAATAAGCATTAAAGATAGAAAAATTTCAATAGAATTTAAAGATATTAATGAAGTTAAAAAACTAATCGATAAAATTAGTTAAAAAATTTTTTAACTTTAATCAAACTTTCATAAAATTTATTGTATGATACCAGGGTTTATGTTTTTGAAATAAAAGGAGTGCAATGTGATAGAAATCAGTGTATTTGCATATATCTTCACCATAGTAGTATTTATAGGACTTGTTGGTTATCTAAACAAACGCCTTTATCAGCCTATGCTTAATTTTATGGATGCAAGAGATGCCGCTATACAAAAGGATGAGAAACTAGCTAATCAAAATTTAGCAGATGTTGGTTCTGAGGCTTTAGAAATAGAAAGTATTCTAAGTAAAGCAAGAGATGAGGCTGCAAAGATAAGAGAAGCAGGACTGAGTGAGATAGAGAATGAAAACAGTAAAAAAATAGAAGAAAAAACTACTTCTTTAGAAAATGACCTAGCTTCATATTTGCAAGATTTAACTAAACAAAAAGATGAAATTAAAAAAGCTCTTGAAAAACAAATTCCTGATTTCAGAGCAGGAATAAAAGAAAAATTGGCAAGGATATAATATGAAAAAATATCTATTTTTATTTATTATTCCAGTAGCAATTTTTGCTAGTGATGGTTCAAAAAACTATGATATAATTCCAAGATTTTTTAACTTTATTTTATTTTTTGGAATTTTGTTTTATCTTTTAAAAGATTTTGCCATAAAAGCATATCATGCTAGGATTAAGTCAATTGCGGATAGATTAGATGATATCCAAAATAAATTAAGAGATTCAAAAGAAAAAAAAGAGCAAGCAAAAAAAGACGTAGAACTTGCTAAAGTTAGAGCCAAAGATCTTTTAGAAGTTGCAAAAAATGAAGTTGAAACAACAAAGGCAAAATCAGCTGATTCATTAAAACAAACTCTACTTGATTTGGAAAAAAATTATGAAAATAAAAAAGAATTTGAAAGCAAAAAGGTAACAAAAGAGGTTGTTGCTGATGTGCTAAGTCAAACTTTTAATGATCCAAGTGTAAAGCTAGAGCAATCAAAACTTATAGATATCATAAATAAGAAGGTTAGCTAATGAGTGGTGCAATAGTAGAAAAATATGCAAAAGCTGTTATGAGTGAATTTAAAGACAAAGAGCTTGATGAGTTACTATTAGATTTAAAAACCATCTCTCTTGCCTTTAGAGAGGATAAATTCAGTTCTCTTATAAACTCTCCAATAGTTGATACAAAAACTAAAGAGCACTTGGTTATGTCTCTTTTTAGTAAAAAAACATCACAGAAATTTGAGAATTTATTAAAACTTTTATCGCAAAATAAAAGGCTTAATTTAATACCAGATCTTTTTGAAAGAGTAAGTTCTATTTTAAGAACTTCCAAAAACAAATTTAAAGGTGTTATATATTCAAATGAAGATCTTACAAAAGATCAAATTTCAAAACTCGAATCAATTTTTTCTAAAAAATTTGATGCAGATATATCTTTAGATTTTGACAAAGGAGATTATAGTGGTGTTAAGGTTGATTTAGAAGAACTTGGAGTTGAGATAAGTTTTTCTATGGATAGATTAAAACACGATATGAGTGATTATATATTAAAAGCAATATGATAAGGAGAAAAAGGTGAGTTCTAAGATTAAAGCTGATGAAATTAGCAGTATTATCAAAGAAAGAATTGAAAAATTTGATATCGGTATCGATATCGAAGAAACGGGAAAAGTAATAACAGTTGGTGATGGTGTTGCAACTGTTTATGGTCTTAAAAATGTTATGGTTAATGAGATGGTTGAGTTTGAAAACGGAACTCAAGGAATTGCACTTAACCTAGAAGAGAGCATTGTTGGTGTTATTATATTAGGTAGTATGGATGGAATCTCAGAAGGTGTTAGTGTAAAAAGATTAAATAAACTTTTACAAGTTCCAGTTGGTGATGGCTTAATAGGTAGAGTTGTAAATGCTTTAGGTGAGCCAATTGATGGCAAAGGTGCAATTGAAACAAAAGAAACAAAATTTGTTGAGGAAAAAGCTAAGGGAATTATGGCTAGGAAAAGTGTTCATGAGCCACTTCAAACAGGTCTTAAATCAATTGATGCTCTTGTTCCAATCGGTAGGGGTCAAAGAGAGCTTATTATTGGAGATAGACAAACAGGAAAAACAACAATCGCTCTTGATACTATAATAAATCAAAAAGGTCAAGATGTTGTTTGTATTTATGTAGCTATCGGCCAAAAGCAATCAACTGTTGCTCAGGCTGTTAAAAAACTTGAAGAGTATGGTGCTATGGATTATACTATAGTTGTAGCTGCTGGAGCCAGTGATCCTGCTACACTTCAATATCTTGCACCTTATTCTGGTTGTACAATGGGTGAATATTTCAGAGATAATGCAAGACATGCTTTAATAATTTATGATGATTTAAGTAAGCACGCTGTTGCCTACCGTGAAATATCTCTTATTTTAAGACGTCCACCAGGTCGTGAAGCATATCCTGGAGATGTTTTTTATCTTCATTCAAGACTACTTGAAAGAGCAAGTAAGTTAAATGATGAGTTAGGAGCCGGTAGTTTAACTGCGCTTCCTATTATTGAAACACAAGCAGGAGATGTTTCAGCTTATATCCCAACCAACGTTATTTCAATTACAGATGGTCAAATTTTCCTTGAAACAAACTTATTTAACTCAGGTGTAAGACCAGCTATTAACGTTGGTTTATCAGTTTCAAGAGTTGGTGGTTCAGCACAAATAAAAGCTATTAAGAAAGTTTCAGGTACATTAAGACTTGATCTTGCTCAATATAGAGAGCTTCAAGCATTTGCTCAGTTTGCAAGTGACTTGGATGAAAGCAGTAGAAAACAACTTGATCGTGGTCAAAGAATGGTTGAAATTTTAAAACAACCTCCATATTCACCACTTGCTGTTGAAAAACAAGTTGTTATTATTTATGCGGGAACAAAAGGCTTTTTAGATGATATTGCAGTATCAGCTATTAGCAAATTTGAAGCTGAACTTTATCCATATATAGAAGCAAGATATCCTCAAATTTTTGAAGATATAGTTAATAAAAAAACATTAGATAAAGACACTGAAGAAACTTTAGTAAAAGCATTAAATGAATTTAAAGCGACTTTTTCTGCAGAATAGGAAAAATTAATGGCAAATTTAAAAGACATTAAGGCTCAGATTAAAAGTGTTCAAAACACACAAAAAACAACAAAAGCCATGAAGCTTGTCTCTAATGTCAAATTAAAAAGAGCAAAATTTGCTGCCCTTCAATCAAGTGCTTATGCTATAAAAATCAATGAGGTTTTAAGCGAGATAGCAAATTATGCACAAGATATTGAAGAAGGAAGTAAATTAAAAAGACTTTTTGATACGAATAATGAGATAAAAGTAATGGATATTATCTTTGTTACTGCTGATAAGGGACTTTGTGGCGGCTTTAACGCTCACACTATTAATGCTGTTAAAAACCTTATCAAAGAGTATCAAGATAAAAAAATAAAAGTAAGATTAAGAGCTGTTGGTAAAAAAGGTATAGAGTATTTTAAATTTCAAGGCGTTGAAATTTATAAAAGCTTTATAGGAGTAAGTTCGTCACCTACATATGAAAAAGCTCAAGAAATTATCGAAGAGGCAATTGATGAGTTTAACAGAGGTGAGACAGATAAAGTTGTCATGGTTCATAATGGCTATAAAAATATGATAACTCAAGAAATAAGGATAAATGATATAGCTCCAGTTCTCCCACCTGTTAAGTCTGATATTTCTCAAAATAATTCTGTTATAGAATTTGAACCTGCAAAAAACAGTGAAAAAATTCTTGAAGAATTAATGGTTAAATATTTGGAATACAGCATGTATTATGCACTAGTTGATAGTTTAGCTGGTGAACACAGCGCTAGAATGAACGCTATGGAAAATGCCAGTAATAATGCAAAAGAAAGAGTGGCATCTTTAAATCTTGCTTATAATAAAGCAAGACAAGGTTCTATTACAACTGAGCTTATTGAGATTATCAGTGGCGTTGAATCAATGAAATAATTTAAGGAGAGTTTATGAAAGGTATGATTAGTCAGGTTTTAGGGCCTGTTGTAGATATAGATTTTTCTTCTGATTATCTACCGCAAATTAACGAAGCAATCGAAGTTAAATTTAGCGTTGAAGGTATTGAAAGAAGACTTATTTTAGAAGTTGCCGCACATCTTGGCGACAATAGAGTTAGAACTATTGCTATGGATGCAAGTGATGGTCTTACAAGAGGTCTTGAAGTTACAGCTCTTGGAGCTCCTATTTCTGTTCCAGTTGGCGAAAAAGTTTTGGGTAGAATTTTCAATGTTGTAGGTGAGCTTATTGACGAAGGCGAAGAGACTGAGTTTGAAACAAAATGGTCAATTCATAGAAGGCCACCTGCTTTTGAAGATCAAAGTACAAAAAGTGAAATTTTTGAAACAGGCATAAAAGTAGTTGATCTTTTGGCTCCTTATGCAAAAGGTGGAAAAGTTGGACTATTTGGTGGCGCTGGTGTTGGAAAAACAGTTATTATTATGGAGCTTATCCATAATGTTGCTTATAAGCACAGTGGTTATTCAATCTTTGCTGGTGTTGGTGAAAGAACAAGAGAGGGTAACGACCTTTATAACGAAATGAAAGAAAGTGGAGTTTTGGATAAAGTTGCCTTATGCTATGGACAGATGAACGAGCCACCAGGGGCAAGAAATAGAATAGCTTTTACCGGTCTTACAATGGCTGAGTATTTTAGAGATGAAATGGGACTTGATGTTTTAATGTTTATTGATAATATCTTTAGATTTTCACAAGCAGGATCTGAAATGTCAGCACTTCTTGGAAGAATTCCATCAGCTGTTGGTTATCAGCCAACCTTAGCGAGCGAAATGGGAAAACTTCAAGAAAGAATTACATCAACAAAAAAAGGCTCAATCACATCCGTTCAAGCTGTTTATGTTCCTGCGGATGACTTAACTGACCCAGCTCCAGCAGCTGTTTTTGCTCACCTTGATGCAACAACAGTTTTAAATAGAAGTATAGCTGAAAAAGGTATTTATCCAGCCGTTGATCCACTTGATTCAACATCAAGAATGCTTGATCCTCAAATTGTTGGAGAAGAGCATTATGAAGTTGCAAGAGGTGTTCAACAAATTTTACAAAAATATAAAGACTTGCAAGATATAATTGCCATTTTAGGTATGGATGAGTTAAGCGAAGAAGATAAACTTGTTGTTGAAAGAGCTAGAAAAATAGAAAGATATTTATCTCAGCCATTCTTTGTTGCCGAAGTATTTACAGGAAGTCCTGGTAAATATATAACCCTAGAAGAGACAATTGCAGCCTTTAAAGGAATTTTAGAGGGTAAATATGATGATCTTCCAGAAGCAGCATTTTATATGGTTGGAAATATCGATGAAGTACTAGCTAAGGCTGAAAAATTAAAAGCTTAAGGATAAATTATGAAAGATAAATTTCAGTTAGAGATAGTTACTCCAAAAGGTACAATTTTCTCAGGTGAAGTTAAATCTGCTCAATTTCCTGGAAGTGAGGGCGAATTAGGAGTTCTTCCTAATCACGCACCTTTAATAACGCTTTTAAATACAGGCCTTATTGAGCTAGTTGATGAAAATAATGAAAAAGATATGGTTGCTATAAACTGGGGATATTTAAAAGTTGATGAAGAAAAAGTTACTGTTCTTGCAGATGGTGCCGTATATGTTGGTGGAAAATCCGACAGCTCAATAGCTGAATCTTTAGATAAAGCAAAAGAGTTAATCGAATCAATGGGAAGTGAGAATGTAACTTATGCTTCAACCATAGCAAAAATGGAAAATATGGCAAGGTCAAAATAAACAAATGTTAGATATTTTTCTTAGTTATATATCAAGAAGCTCATTTATAACTTTGTTTGTTTTAATTTGGTTGTCTATTTATTTTATTACAACTTTTTCTATTTTAATTTCGAAGATGATATCTTTAAATTTATGGATATCATCTGAGATGAAAGCACTTGATTCTCTTTTGCTTGGTGGTAAAATTTCAAATTTAACTACAGTTGTTAAAAAATATGCAACAGGAGAAACTACAAAGGAAAAACTTTCTGTTTGTAAGGCAATGGCTGAGAAAAATTCTACATCAGGACTTACTTGGTTATCAATAATAGCTTCTACATCTCCTTTTATAGGACTTTTTGGAACTGTTGTTGGAATACTTGAAACTTTTGCAAAAATAGGAACTTCAAATGCAAGTTTGTCTGTAATTGCTCCTGCTATAAGTGAAGCTTTAGTTGCAACAGGTGCTGGTATATTTGTAGCAATTCCTGCATATACTTTTCATCTTTTGCTAAAAAGAAAATCATATGAACTCATGAATATTATATCTAGAATTATAGATGTTGTTTTATTAAATTCACAAGAAAGAGCAAGTAAATAAATGTTTGATTATAGTGAAAAGCCAGAGCTTAACATCACACCATTAGTTGATGTTATGCTAGTTTTACTTGCTATTTTAATGGTTACAACACCAGCTATAATATATGAAGAAAACATTTCTTTGCCAGATGGTTCAAAAAAAGAAGTTTCAAATTTAACCTCTGAAAATATTATTATAAGAATAGATGATAAAAGAAAAGTTTATATAAATAAAGAATCTATGAGTTTTAGTGAATTTAGTGATAATATAGTATTGAAATCTGCAAATTTAGATCTAAATTCGCCAGTCTATATACAAGCTGATAAAAATTTAATCTACAATGATGTTATGTATATTTTAAAAACACTCAAACAAGCAGGTTTTACGAAAATATCTCTTCAAACAGCTGGATAGTGGAGTCTTTTGTGAAAAAAGATAAAACTATAAATTTCTTATCTTTTATTTTTAGTACTTTAATTTATATTTTAATTATACTTTCTATGCTTTTTTTTGCATATAATTCTAAAGTTAAATATTTTGAAGATCAAAAATATACAAAAGACAAAGATGCCTTTATGGATATTATGATAATGGACATTGATGATTCTCTAGCTCCTGTTTCAAAAGATAGTCAAGAATTAGAGGATGAAAAAGAAGAAATTATTGAAAAAAAACCAAATTTACAAGATGAAGATGAAAGCTTAAAAACCACAAATAAAAAAGTTTCACCAAAAGAAGAAAAAAAAGAAACTCCTAAGCCTGTAGAAAAACAAAAAAATGAAGAGTTATCTGATCTTTTTAAAGACATAAATAAAACCAAACTTGAGGAAAATATAAAACAAGAAGATCTTGTCCAAAGTAGAAAAAAGAGCGATAAAACTACAAAAACAATTCAAAAAACAGCTTCTAAAAATAATACATCCAACATAAAAGGCGAAAAAGCAAAAGGCAAATCACAAAGAACTGGAGTTTATAATAAATTTATAGGTGAAGTCCAAAGTATTTTAACTAATGTTTGGAGCACATATAGGGCCTTGCCAAATCAAGATGCGACAGTTGAAATCACAATAAATAAAAATGGAAGATTAAGTTATGAAATTATTGAGTTATCATATAGTACAGAATTTAATCAAAAATTTAGAGATTATCTAAATAGGCTTGAAAATATTCAATTTCCAGCCCCACCTAATGGTGAAATTTATAAACATAAATATAAAATGAAAGATTTAATACGATAAATTTAAAAATTAGTATTAAAATTACAAAAATTTCTAAAGGAGAAATAAGTGAAGAAAATTTTTTTAATGTTTAGTTTTTGCATTTTCATGTTTGCAAGCGATGCAACAACTACTATTGTTAATGAAGGCTTGAATTTGCCAAAAATTACAATTCAAGATGCTTCAAACCTAAATGATAAAAATCTTCAAAGTCAGTTTTTTAAACTAATACTTGGAGATTTAAAAGTGGGCGCAACTTTCGATGTTGATAATGGATACTATACAAGCTCATACGAGGGTGATTATAGTTCAAATTTAACAACCAATCCATCATTAATTGTTCGTTATGAATTAAATGGTGATGTATATACAGAGCTAGCTTTAAAAATAAAAGTAATTGATGGAAAAAGCGGTAAAGTATTATACGAATCAAATTTCTCTCAAAAAAATGGTGCAAAATTTCCTTTTTTAGCACATAATGCAGTATCTGAAATAGTTAAAAATTTTGGTTATTCAGATGTTGATTGGATGAATAAAATGCTAATTTATGCAGTTTATACATCTTCAGCAAATAGCTCTATTTTCGTATCTGATTATACTTTAACCTATCAAAAAGAAGTATTAAGTGGTGGGCTTAATATTTTTCCTAAATGGGGCTCAAAAGAACAAGATGAGTTTTATTACACACATTATGTAAATGATGTTGAGCCAGTTATTTATAAGTATAATTTAAGAAATGCTAAAAAAACCAAAATTTTAGAAGGAAGTGGTATGCTTACAGTATCTGATGTAAGTAGTGATGGTACAAAACTGCTTATTACAGATGCGCCAAGCGATCAGCCAGATATTTTCTTATATGATTTAAGAAGTAGAAATAAAACTAAAATTACAAATTATCCTGGAATTGATGTAAATGGAAATTTTGTAGATGATGACACAAAAGTTGTTTTTGTAAGTGATAGACTTGGTTATCCAAATGTTTTTGCCACTGATATAAATGGTGGCGGGATAGAACAAATGGTATTTCATGGAAAGAATAACAGCTCAATAAGTACTTCAGGAAATTATGTGGTTTATTCAAGCAGGGAAGAAAATAGGGATTTTAATCTTTATTTAATATCAACAAAAACAGATTATATTCGTCAATTAACAGCTGGTGGAAAAAATTTATTCCCTAGATTTTCACACGATGGTGGAACTGTGGTGTTTATAAAAGATGCAAATTATCAAAGCGCTGTTGGAATTATAAGAATAAACGAAAATAAAAGTTTTCAATTTCCTTTAAAAATTGGAAAATTTCAATCACTTGATTGGTAAAAATTTAAATTTTGTGGTATAATTCTAACAAATCTCATTTTAAAGGAAAGTTATGAAAAAAACAGTTTTAACTTCAATCGCTATAGTTGCCATACTAATGGCTGGTTGTAGTAAAAAAAGACCAGAAGTTGCAGTTCAAGAAGCTCCTGTAATGTCAGATGCTCAAATGCTTGCACAGCTTGCATCTCAAATTCAAAATCAAGTTCAAAATGTGTATTTTGATTTTGATAAATACAATGTTAAACCTGAGATGCGCTCAGTTGTTAATAGCAACGCTGCATTATTCAATCAAGCAGGTGCAGATAGAATCAATGTAAAAGTTGAAGGAAACTGCGATGAGTGGGGAACAGATGAGTACAACTATGCACTTGGTCTAAAAAGAGCTAAATCTGTAAAAGATGCTTTAGTTGCAAATGGCGTAAGAGCAGATAGAATTTCTGTTGTAAGTTATGGCGAAAGCAACCCTGTGTGCAAAGATAAGAGTAAATCATGCGATGCTCAAAATAGACGCGATGAGTTTAGAGTATTTTATTAATAGATGAGAAAAATTTTATCAATGGTGGTTTTTTTAGGAACCACCATTTTAGCACAGGAAGTTTCTGTTTTTGGAGCGGGAAATATAGCTTCTGAAAATCCTTATGGATTAACAGAAAATGAACAAGTTTTATTATCAAATAAAAAAAGAGTTGATGAAGTTGAGAGCAAGCTAAACTCTTACAGCGAAGATATGATAGGTGTAAAGAGTGTAGTCGAAGGAGCAAATTCTCAAATAGCTAAACTTGAAAGTAGAGTTTCTGATTTAGAAATTAGAACTACTGGCAAAGTTAGCAAACTAGCAAACAAACAAACTTCTGTCGTTACAGAACAAGACATTTTAGGCTTAAGAAACGATATAGCCGATTTAAAAAGACAAGTTGAAATAATTAATCAAAAATTAGAGATCAACGTAAAAAAAAACTCTGAAGTAGTGGTTGCTACCAAAAATCAACCAAAAAAAGAATTTACAAAAAAGCAAGAGGCTTTGCCACAACTAAATAAGTTAGAAACAAAAGAAATACAAACAAAAAATACAAATAAAGTTGTTGCATTTGATGATATGAAGCCAAGTGAGATTGAAAAAATAGCACATAGGCTTTTTAATGAAAATAAGTATATTGAATCAAAAATTCATTATGAATATTTAGCAAGTAAAAAATACAATCTTGCAAAAACAAATTTCATGTTAGGTGAAATTGCTTTTAATCAAAAATCTTATGCAAACGCCATAAAAAACTATCAAGAAAGCATAAAAAATGATGATAAGGCAGACTATATGCCAAAACTTTTGCTTAATGCTGGTATTAGTTTAGAAAAAATAGGTGATAAAAATAACGCAGATAAGTTTTTTAAAGTTTTAAAATTACAATTTCCTAACAGCCCACAAGCAAAATCACTTAAATAATTATTTATTTCTTAATCTTTTTATGATAAAATTAAAAAAATATTTTAGTAGGAGAATAGTATGGAAAATAGAGTTATAACTATGTTTTATGAGTTAAAAGACAAACAAAATAATGAAATTTTGGAAACAAATTTCAATCTCGAGCCATTTAAATTTTTAACAGGCTTAGGTCATGTTCTAGAAAAACTTGAAAATGAAGTTTTAAATTTAAGAGCAAATGAAGAAAAAATTATAAATATTTCTAAAGAAGAGGGCGCTATAGAGTATAATCCTGATGGAGTAAGATCTATTCCAAAAGAAGAATTTGCTGGAATTGAGCTAAAAGAAGGAATGGAGCTTATTGGAGAGAGTGAAGATGGAAGAAGTGCTAGAGTTATAGTAAAAGAAATTGGCGATGATGAAGTTATAGTTGATTTTAACCATCCTTATGCTGGAAAAGATTTAGAATTTAGAGTTAAAATTGTGGAAAATAGACTTGCAAGTGATGATGAAGTAGCAAGTGGAAGAGTTGAGGGTGAGCATGTTTGTGGTTGTCATAGTGATGATGATTGTTGTGGTGGGCATCACCATGATGGACATGAATGCTGCGGCGGTCATCACCACGATGAACATGAGTGTTGTGGAAAACATAAGTAGGTAAATATGAAATACGCTTTTATTTTTCCAGGACAAGGATCGCAAAAAGTTGGAATGGGCAAAGATGTATATGAAAATTTTGCTCAATCAAGAGAGATTTTAGATAGAGCTTCTGATTATTGTGAAATCAATTTTAAAAATTTACTTTTTACTGAAAATGAAAATCTTAGTAAATCTGAATTTACCCAACCAGCTATTGTATTAAATTCATTTATGGCTTATTTAGCGATTGAAGAAACCCTTGCTTTAAAGCCAGCTGTTTGTTTGGGCCATTCATTAGGAGAGTTTAGCGCACTTGGCGTAAGTGATGCTTTTGATCTTTTAGATGCAATAAAACTTGTAAACAAAAGAGGCAAATTTATGCAAAAAGCTTGTGAGGGCAAAAATGCTTCTATGATGGTAGTGCTTGGATTATCTGATGAGAGCATAGAAGAAATTTGTAAAAATGCTCAAGATAGTGGCAAACAAATTTGGGCGGCAAATTACAACTGCGATGGACAAGTAGTTGTAGCCGGTAATAAAGATGATCTTGCTTTATACGAAAAAGAATTTAAAGATGCAGGTGCAAAAAGAGCTATGCTTTTAGATATGAGTGTTGCAAGCCATTGTCCTATTTTAGAGAGTGCAAGCCTAGAGCTTGTTGGTGAACTTGAACCACTTTTAAAGGATGAGTTTGGCCCTGTTGTGTCAAATGCTTCTTCGCAAATTTATTGTACAAAAAGTGATGCATTAGCTCTTTTAAAAGATCAGCTTGTAAAGCCTGTTTTATATAAACAAAGTATTGAAAATATTGATGAAATGGTTGATTGCTATGTTGAGTTTGGAGCAAGTGTTTTGAGTGGTTTAAATAAAAGAATTACAAAAAAACCTACTTTTAGTCTGTATGATGTAAAAACAATTAATGAATTTATTAAATACGCAAAGGAAAATAGTTGAAAATAGCCATTTTGGGAGCCATGCCAGAGGAAATAGAGCCTTTTTTAGAAAAATTTGAATGCAAAAAAGTAGATTATGCAAACAATAGCTTTTATTTTACAAATTTTAAAAACCATGAGTTAATCATAGCTTATTCTAAAATCGGTAAAGTAAATTCCACACTAACAGCAACTATTATGATAGAAAAATTTAAAGCTGAAATTTTACTTTTTTCAGGGGTTGCTGGAGCGTTAAAAGATGGGCTTAAAATTGGAGATATGTTAAGTGGTTCATCATTGGTTCAGCACGATCTTGATATTACGGCTTTTGGACATCCTTATGGCTATGTTCCAGGAAGTCCTATATTTATTGATAGTGATGAAAAACTTAATCTAATTGCGCAAAAAACTGCAAAAGAGCTAAATTTAAAACTTCTTTCTGGTATTATCGCAAGTGGTGATCAATTTATCTGCGATGAAGATAAAAAAGAGTGGATAAAAAACACCTTTAAAGCGGATATGACAGAGATGGAAGGTGCAAGTGTAGCTCTTGTTTGTGATGCTTTAAAAGTACCATTTTTTGTACTTAGAACAGTTAGTGATGAAGCTGGACATAAAGCTGAGTTTGACTTTGATAAATTTATGGTTGAAAGTGCCAAAATAAGTGCAAATTTCATACTAAAAATGATAGAAAAAATAAATTAATTTTTATGCAAATTAGTAAAAAACTTCTTAGAATTGTCGGTCAAACAAATGCAAAATATGAAATGTTTGAAGAAAATGACAAAATTTTACTTGGTTTAAGTGGTGGGAAAGATAGTCTTATTTTATCTCACATCTTAAATCATTTTCAAAAAGTTAGTCCTAAAAATTGGAAATTTAAAGCCGTTACTGTGGATTATGGTATAGGGCAAGATTTTTCTTATTTAATAGAACATTTTAAAAACCATTGTATTGATTATGAGATTATAAAGACAAACTCTTTTGAAGTTATGCAAGAAAAGGCTAAACAAAATGCTACGATTTGTAGTTTTTGTGCAAGGCTTAGAAGAGGGCATTTATATACTTATGCTTTAAAAAATGGTTTTAACAAAGTAGCTTTGGGGCATCATTTAGATGATGCGGTTGAGAGCTTTTTTATGAACTTTACATATAATGGAGCTTTAAGAACATTGGCTCCAAAATATACAGCTAAAAATGGACTTGTTTTGATAAGGCCATTAATTTTTGCAAGAGAAAGACAAATAA
Source organism: Campylobacter ureolyticus (assembly GCF_013372225.1). NCBI lineage: Bacteria > Pseudomonadati > Campylobacterota > Epsilonproteobacteria > Campylobacterales > Campylobacteraceae > Campylobacter > Campylobacter ureolyticus. Next base: position 568,077 of record NZ_CP053832.1, read on the forward strand.
GAGATTGTGCTATAAGAAATGAGTTAAAAGTAGTTGGTGATGAGTGTTGCCCAGCCTATAGCATGGAAAACAAAATGCCTCACGCAAGGGCTAATACAAAAGAACTTCTTTTAAATTTAGAAAAAAACAACCCAAAACTTTTTATAAGTTTAAAAGCTGCATTTGAAAACATACACAAAGATACATTTTTTTAATGTTTTTAATCTAAAACCCTTCATTTAAAATTTCATAAAGTTTATCAACTTCTTCATCATTCAAATTTATTGTTGAGATGTTTTTGTAATATTCATAAATTTTATTTTTTATAAAACCGTTCTTGCCAATACACTTTTCGTGAGCTGGTAAAAAAGCTCTTGCTAATGCTATTTTTTCGCTTTCTATTTTTTTATCACAAAAAAAACAAATTTCTTCATCATGAAGTCTTCCTTCAAATTTTAAAATTTGAATATAGCTTTCTAAAAAAACTCTTTTTGGATTTTGTTTTCCAATCTTTATAGCTGATTGATCTAAAATTTCAAAGTAGAATTTATTAACCTCTTCAAGGTCTTTTAGGTGATTGTAAAAAAGCCTAATAAACCCTTGCCAATATAAAAGCCTATCTCTGTCTAAAAGCCAACTATATCCAAGGTGCATCGTATTTTTTAAAGTTGGTAAAAAATTAATTGAATTTTCTAGTTCAAAATCAAGCTTATATCCTAGTGTAATTTTAGAATGTCTTGCACCATAAAATCTATAGCAGCAAACTAATAACTCATCTGTTAAAATGTAAACTATACAGTCTTCATCTTTTACTTTTTGAACTCTTAAAATATATCCTTGCATGAGTGTATTCTAGTAAAATTTAAATTTATTTTTGTTAAAATTAAGCTATAAAAGAAAAGATAAGGTTAGTTTTGTTATAATGTTGATTATTTTTATGAAGGTGGTAGAATGAATTTTGGTGATATATTTTCAAAAATAAGAAGAAAACAAGCAGATCCAAGTGAAGCTCCTACACATTGGATTAAGTGTCCAAACTGTCATTCTTTGATGTATTACAAAGAGGTTGAAGCATCATTTAATGTCTGTCCAAAATGTGCTCATCATATGCGATTATCAGCAAGAGAAAGAATTTCTATTTTAGAAGATGAGGGAACTTTTGTAGAATTTGATAAAAATTTAGAACCAGTTGATCCATTAAAATTTGTAGATAAAAAATCTTATAAAAAAAGAATAAGTGAGGGAGAAAGCAAAACCGGAAGACAAAGCTCAGTCATTAGTGGTGAGATTGAAATTTATGGTATTGCCGCTCAAATAGTTGTATTTGATTTTGCATTTATGGGTGGATCTTTGGGGTCTGTTGAAGGTGAAAAGATAGTAAGAGCAGTTAAAAGATGCATTGCTAAAACACAACCTCTTATAATAATAAGCGCAAGTGGCGGAGCAAGAATGCAAGAAAGTACTTATTCTTTAATGCAGATGAGTAAAACATCAGCTGCGATTAAAAAACTTGGAGAGTACAAACTTCCTTATATTTCTATTTTAACAGATCCAACAATGGGTGGAGTAAGTGCTTCTTTTGCTTGGCTTGGAGATATTATTATAGCTGAACCAGGTGCTTTAATAGGCTTTGCAGGACAAAGAGTTATTAAACAAACCATTGGTGCTGATTTGCCAGAAGGTTTTCAAAGATCTGAGTTTTTATTAGAACATGGTTTAATTGATGCAATTGTTCCAAGAGGTGAGCATAAAAAATATCTAAGTGATATTTTAGAACTTTTAGGTGCTCATAGAAAAGAAAATGTTAAAATGGATACTATAGAGCTGAAAATAGAAGATAAAGAGATAGAAGAAAACAAAGAAGAGATAAAAGAGTAAAAATTGGAAATTTTAGTTTATTCAATCTCAAAAGAAAAAATTGAGTTTTATTCTGAGATTAATGAATATATTAAGATGTCTAAAAAATATGCCAACATCAAGGATAAAGTTCTTTTTAATAATCAAATAGCAAAAGCTCAATCAAGCTCAAAAGATATGGCTTTAAAAGCTTATGATGAGACTTATGAGCCTTTAATAGAAGGCTTTTGCGTTGGACTTGATGAAGGCGGAAAAATGCTTGATAGTGTTGAGTTTAGTAAACTTTTTTTAGCCAAAAATAAAGTTTCGTTTTTTATAGGTGGGGCTTATGGTTTAAGCAATAATTTTAAATCCAAAATGGATAAAATCATAAGTCTTAGCAAAATGACATTTGCACATAAGATAGCAAAACTTGTTTTATATGAACAAATTTTTAGGGGACTTTGCATAAATGCAAACCACCCATATCATAAATAAAGAGGTAATATGAAAAAAACCGAGTTAGAGCATTTCAAAAATATTCTTGAACAAAGAAAACAAGAGATTATTGATAATATTAATGATTCTACAAAACAAATTGATGAGTTAAGACAAAATGGCGCTGTAGATGAGTTTGATGTGGCGAGTATAAGCACAGATTCTGATTTGGAATATTCAATAAGCAGCAAACAAAAAATAGAGTTAAATGCAATAAATGAATCTTTAAGAAAAATAGCAAATGGAACTTATGGAATATGCGAAATGTGTGATGAAAACATATCCATTGCGAGACTTAAGGCAAAACCTAATGTAAAACTTTGCATAACTTGTCAAGAAATTTCAGAAAAAAACAACAATTAGCAAAAGGAGGTTTTTTATGAGATTAAAGCATTTTATAGTATATTCGCTGATTTATATAGGTTTAGTTGGCATTTTTGCTTTTGTACAAAATGCATCTAGTTACAAAGTTTCTTTGTTAGGTGTCGGGCTTGAACTTCCTGTAGCATTGTGGTTTGTTTTGCCAATTATCATATTTGCAATTTTGGCTATTTTCCATGTTGCTTGGAGTGGAATTGCAAATTTTAGACAAAAACAAGCTATAAAAAGTGACGAAGATATTTATGAAAATTATGCAAAAGAGATACTTTTAGGCATTGAAAGTGATAAAAAATTTAAGACTGATACTTTCAAAACATCAAATGAAATAACTAAATTTTTATCTCCTTGGCATACACATTCAGTAAATATAGAAAATGAAGATATTTCAGAAATCATCAATGTTCTTGAGAAACTAAAAAACGGAGAAGTTGTTGAACTTAAAAAGTATAAATTAAATAATGACAATCCTTTAGTTATTCAAAATGAGTTTAATAAGCTTCAAGAAAATAGCTCTTATGCAAGTGAAATTTTAAAAAATAAAAAAGCTCTTGATGATGAACTTAGTAAAAAAGCCTATGAAGTCGCTCTTAAAACATTCAGTTATTTTGATATTAAAAAATTTCCTTGTGAAATTTCAAAAGATGATGCTTTTCTTCTTTTTGAAAGATATGCAAAAGAAGAAAATTTTGAAATGACAAAAGATGATCTTTTGAATCTTTTGATTATATGTGATTTGGACAAATACGGTTATGTAAATGTTGCTAAATCTTTGAATAAAAAAATAGAACCAGATGTTTTAATAGCCTTATTTAATAAACTTAATTCTGAAAAAGAAAGTGCATCTTATGCATATTTATATCTTTTATATGAGTTTGGAATGATGGAAGAGTTAAAAGATATTTTAAATTACAGCGATGAATATCCGGAGTTTGAAATTTTAATGGATTTAAGAGATCAGGGTAAAAACATCTCTGCAAATTACTTTTTTAGATAATAAATGATTGATTTTTCTAAAAAGCCACTTTTTTTAGCTCCTTTAGCTGGATTTTCAGACATTGCTTTGAGGGGTGTTGTAAAGCGTTTTGGTTGTGATGTTACAACCAGTGAGATGATAAGTTCAAACGCACTTGCTCATAATGATAAAAAAACTATTAAAATGCTTGAAAAAAATGAAGAAGAAGTTCCTTATATTGTTCAAATAGCAGGAAATAATACTGACATTATAAAAGAGGCTGTTTTAGTTTTAAATAAATTTGATTTTATCGATGGTATAGACTTGAATTGTGGCTGCCCTGCTACAAAGATTGTCAAGAACGGTTCCGGATCTGCGCTTTTAAAAGATATAAACCTATTAAAAGAAATTCTTTTAACCATAAAAGAATATTCCAATAAAAAATATTTAAGTATTAAAATCAGACTTGGTTTCGATGAGAAAATTCCTGAAATTCTAGTTAACGAAATAGAAAAATGTGGTGTTGATTATATTGCTATTCATGGCAGAACAAAAGTTGGAGGATATAGCTCAAAAATTGATTATGAGGCTATCTTAAGAGCTAAAAATACAACTTTTATTCCAATTATTGCAAATGGAGATATAAGTTATAAAAATGCAAAAGAAGTTTTAAATTATACAAAAGCTGATGGACTTATGATAGGTAGAGCTAGTATTGGAAACCCATGGATTTTTTACGAAATAAAACATAATGAAAAAGTTAGCGATAAGATAAAAAAAGAGATTATTTTATGTCATTTTGATGAGATGATAAAACACTATAAAAATCAAGGAATTGTTATTTTTAGAAAGCATCTTCATCAGTATTCAAAAGGATACGATGGAGCTAGTGAATTTAGAAATGAGATTAATCATATAAATGATGAAAATTTAATGAGAGAAAAAATCGAACAGTTTTTTTAATAAACTAATTATTTTTTGATGTTTTTATTATCTTTTTTGGCTGTACGATGCCTAGATAATGTGTTAACTAGGATAATAAATACTTAATTTTTTTTAAGATAAATATGTGGTTTATACAAAAGAAGAGCTAAAAAAGCAGTTGATCTAAGCAAAAAACCATAATAGCTAAAAATAGTGAGATTTTAAGATATAGTCAAGATTTAAATCTTAAAAATTATAGTGGCAGTTTTTAGTTTTGCTAATTTATGGTTATTAATTATATCTTTTTTATGGATCGGACTCCTGAAAGCAATAAATAAAGTATATAATATTTAGATTTCAGGAGAACTAAATAGTGAATTTGGTGTTAAGTTGTAAGCTAAGCCATTAATACCAAATTAGATACCAGAAGTAGTTTTTTATTATTTGTGATATTTGTTAAAGTTTTTTTAAATCTCTTTCATCTTTGCTATTTCATCTCTTAAACTTGCTGCTTTTTCAAACTCTAAATTTGATGCTGCTTCAAGCATCTGTTTTCTTAGCTCTTTTATGATTTTTGCTCTTTCACTTGCTGGCATTTTTTCTAAATTTTTACTTGCTCTTAAAATTTCAGCTTCATCTTCTATTTTTAAGCTATCTTCTAAGTTTCTAGTTGCTGAATGTGGTGTTATACCATTTTTTTTGTTGTATTCATCTTGATATTTTCTTCTTTGTGTTGTAATATCAATGGCTTCTTTCATTGAATTTGTAATTTTTTTATAAAACATTACAACTTTCCCATTTACATTTCTTGCAGCTCTTCCCATTGTTTGAATTAGGCTTGTTCGAGATCTTAAAAATCCCTCTTTATCAGCATCCATTATGGCTATTAAACTAACTTCTGGCAAATCAAGTCCTTCTCTAAGTAAGTTTATGCCTATTAACATATCAAATTTTCCCTGTCTTAGACCTCTAATTAGCTCATTTCTTTGTATTGCATCAATGTCTGAATGCATATATTTTACTTTGATTCCAAGTTCAAGATAATATTTTGTTAACTCTTCTGCCATTTTTTTTGTTAGAACAGTTACTAAAACACGTTCATTTTTAGCTATCACATCTTTAGCCATATCGTATAAGATTTCAACTTGGTTATCGCTATCTTTTAAAATTATTTCAGGATCCAAAAGTCCAGTAGGGCGAAGTATTTGGTAAAATACCTTACCTTTTGAAAGCTCTATTTCAAGATCATTTGGAGTAGCTGAAACAAATAGAAATTTCCCTTTTTTATTTATAAACTCTTCAAATTTAAGTGGTCTGTTATCAAGAGCTGATGGAAGTCTAAAACCATACTCAACAAGAGTGTCTTTTCTGCTTTTATCTCCTGCATACATACCGCGAAATTGTGGCAAACTTACATGACTTTCATCTACAATTACTAAATAATCTTTGTTTTTTATCTCATAGTAATCAAACATAGAATATGGCGTTCCACCCGGCTTCATACCTGTAATATATCTAGAGTAGTTTTCAACACCTTTTGTTGAGCCAGTTGCTCTAAGCATTTCTAAGTCAAACTCAACTCTTTGTTTAAGACGCTGTGCTTCAACTAACTTTCCAGTATCTTTGAAAAATTTAAGTCTTTCATCTAGTTCTATTTCTATTCCTTTTATAGCTTCTTTTAGCCTATTTTGACCAACAATAAACTGACTTGCTGGATATAAAATAAATTTATTTATAGTTTTAGTTCTTTTGTTTTCTAAAAAATCAAAATGATAAATTTCATCTATTTCATCACCAAAAAATTCAATTCTTACTGCTTCATCGTTAAAATAAGCTGGATAAATATCAATTACATCACCATTTACTCTAAAATTTCCTCTATCAAAAAAGTTATCATTTCTTGTATAGCCCATTTCAACTAGTTTTATAAGCATATCTTTTTGTGAGATTTTAAAACCATTTTTTAAAAACATAACCATACCTTGATACTCAGCTGGATTACCTAAACCATAATTTGCTGAAACAGAGGCTACTGTTATAACATCATCAAAGCTTAATAAATTCGCAGTTGTACTAAGTCTAAGTCGCTCTAACTCATCATTTATAGAGCTGTCTTTTTCTATAAATAAATCTTGCCTTGGAATGTATGCTTCTGGCTGATAATAATCATAGTAACTTATAAAATATTCAACTTTGTTTTTTGAAAAAAAACCCTTAAATTCACTATATAATTGAGCTGCAAGACTTTTATTGTGCGTCATTATTAAAGTTGGAATATTTAAATTTTTAATAATATTTGCCATTGTGAATGTCTTACCACTTCCTGTAACGCCTAGTAATGTTTGATATTTATTTCCTTTTAAAATAGAATTTACAATGTCATCAATTGCTTTTTGCTGATCGTTGCTTGGACTAAATTTGCTAATTAATTCAAAATTTTTCAAAAAACTCCTTTATTATTAAGCACATTTTTGATACAATCGAGCATTATAACAAAAAAGGTATAACAATGTTTGAAGAACAAAAAATAGTTCCTACTTTGGGTGATAAAATTAAGGAGTTAATTGAAAAATACAAAGAGGCTACTAGTGAAAACGAGAAACTGAGAAATGAGATAGTTGCCGTTAAAGCTCAAAATGAAGCACTTACTTCAAGACTTGGAAAACTTGAAGAGGATATGGTGGTTAAAAATTTAACCGAGGATGAACTTTTCAAAGAAATTGAAAATGTTTTAGATAAATGAAAACAATAGAAGTAAATTTAACTAGTAAATCAATCTCAAGATCATACAAGATTAAAGTTGATGATGAGTTTGCTTTAGTCTTATCAAAAGAATTCGACATGATGAGTGATGGCAATAATGATCTTGATGCAAAAGATTTATTAAGTGCTTTTGTAAAAAAAAGTTATGAAAAATATATGCAAACAAAAGAATTAAATAAAATACTTGAAGAATTAAAAGGAAAAGAATATGAAAAAAGGTTTTAGTATAGCACAAATGGTTTTTTTAATAGTTGCAGCAATTGTTATTTTTAAAGTAGTTATCCCAAAATTTATGAATAAAACTGGTGGTGGAATTGCTATGTATCAAGCTGCAAGTGAGTTAAAAACAGGAATTGATGATATAAGAAGTTATTACTTTAGAAATGGAAAATTTACAAATATTGGCATTATGACAATATCTGCTGGGTTCGAAGATAAAGACACTTTATTTGATTTTGATAAGCCTGTAAGATATGGTGTAAATGAAAAAGGTGTTATGAATTACTGTGTAGAAGTAGTTGCAAAACAAGAAAATGGCGGTGAGTATATTTATGTAAATAATACTTCAAATAATAGTGAAGCTTGCAAAGAGTTTAGAAACCATTCAATTGTGCAAGACTTAAGAAAGGTAAATTTAGCATTTAACTAAAATCTTAGGCTCAAAAACTGAGCCTAAGATTAAAATATAAATTTTTCAAAGCCAAATTTCATCATAGCTCCAATACTCATTAAAGTTAAAAGCCCTGCAAAAAATCCAGCCAACACATCATCTAAAACAACGCCATACCCACCTTTTACTTCTCTGTCAATCTTACCAATTAAAGATGGTTTGTAGATATCAAAAAGTCTAAAATAAACAAATGACAAAAGCACAACTAAATAACTCATCCCGCCATTTTCTAAATTTATAGCAAGTCCCATACTTAAAGTTATCCAAATTCCTATGACTTCATCTATAACTATGCTTGAATTATCATGCTCTCCGCCATTTGCTTCATATACATTTACCTCTTTTATGGCAATTAAGCTTATTAAAATTGCAAGTAAAAAAAGAGTTGTAATTCCTAAAAAATAGGCTATTAAAACTCCTAAAATAAGACCAAAAAAACTCCCCCAAGTTCCAGGGGCAGGTCTTAAAAGTCCACTATAAAAAAATGTTAAAAAAAGTTTATTCATAAATTTCCTTTAAGTTAAAGATCCAGTTTGATAAAGTTTAGCAAGTTCTTTGTAAAAATCCTCATAAGTGTGAGTTTCTAAAATTCCTGCATTTGGAAAAATTTCATCATAAATTTGCTGCAAATTTTCAAATCTATTTGGAAATAAATCGCTTAAAATTATGGCAGAAATTTCTTTTCTCATCAAAATTGTTGGCGGCAAAACACTGTTTAATAAAAGCGTTCTAATGGTCGGGCTGTGGTATTTTATGTGATGATGCTGTCCGTGCGGGCAAGTTTTTACACTCACAATCGTTTTGCACTCATTACAATATACATACTCAGGCATTACTAAAATTTCAATATCAAAGTTTTTTCTTATTTTATCGATTATAGTATGGGCTTGATTATCATCAAAAAACATCCCAATTGAGCCGTGATTTTGTCCAATGATAATCTTATTTGCACCAAAATTATATGCAGCGATGCATTCAAGTTCTGGATTTTTATGAGCTGAAAAAAGTGTTGTGTTTTCTAAATCTATTAATAAAACCTTATCTTTTGGTAAAAAATTATCTATAAAATACATAAGAGTTTTTTTTCTTAAAGTATGATCTAATCTATTTTCTCTTGTGCTTCTTAATAGAAAAATTATCAAAAAATCAGCCTTATCAATAGTCAGTCTAATAAGCCTTTCATGGACTCTGTGAAATGGGTTTGCACAAAGCATAAGCGAAGTTACTTTTTTTAAATTTAACTCTTTTTTTAGATTTTGAATTTTGTTTTTAATTAAAGCAATTTTATCATTATAAATTTCTATGATACCACTTATACAAAAACTTTCTATAAGTTCATCATTTGGAGGGTTTATGGCATCTGCTTCGAATATAGAAAAAAACTTCCAATATCCTTTATATCTAAAATTATTTGTTACAATTATTCTACCAACAATTTTTTCATCGCATTCTAAAAACAGAGTTTGTGAAAACTCGGCATTTTCAGCGATTTTTTGATTTTCTTTTCCACTTGGTGCAAAAATATATGCATAAGGGATAAGCTCTTTGTTTAAATATCCGCTTTGTATAACTTCATCTATCTCGTTTTCATCCATTAATCTATCAAATTTAGATAAAATTTGATTTTTTATCAAGGTTAGCGTTCCAAGAGTTTCTCTTGAAATTTTTAAAGTTTTATTTTTGTTTTTGGATGCCATATTTTTTTCTTTTCTCCCATAAAGATTTCCTTGAAATTCCAAGTTTTTTTGCTAGGTCAGTATCTGAAAAAACATCTTGATTTTCTTTTATTATATATGCGAAATACTCATCGATTGTTAAAATTTCACCTTTAGAAAGATTTGGTTTTTCATCAGTTATTAAAGTTAATGTTTCAAAATTTCCTTCATTTTCGATATTTAGGCCATTTATTATAACTTGTTTGTTTTCTACTAGTTTAAAAAGCTTGGATCTGTTTTTAAAAAGATGAGCATTTAGTAGATAAATAGGCACATTAAAACTTTCATTTTCTAGTTTTTCAAGCACATCTATTTCATCTAAAAATATAGTCTTAACAGATTTTTTTACCCATTTTGAGTATTCATAAACAAATTTATCTGCCATTTTTTTTGAATTTGTTTCTATAAAAAGTGGAAATTTTAAAGATTCAAAGTTAAACTCAGGTATTTTTACAGAGGCAAAACTTTTTTCAAAATATTTCATAAAAGAGTTATTTATAATTTTTAATTTATTAAATTCTTCAAAATGATTTATTTTTCTTATTAGTTCTTCTACCATAAATGGTTTTTGGATATAATCATTTGCTCCTGCTTTTATCGGGCGAGATACTGTATCATTGCTGATATATGGGATTAGCAAAATTATAATGGAGTTTTTAAATTTTTTAATTATTTCATATATTTCTTCACCAAAAATACTTGTTGATAAAAGAATTGCATCTTTTTTTGAAGTATTTAATATATCTTTTATTTTGGTTAAAATCTCACAATTATGCCCCAAAGAAGTAAGCTTATTTGCAATACTTTGAGCTAGGTACGCCTCATTTTCTACTATTAAAATATTCAAGCTTTTGTCCAATCAAAATATTTAACCATAACACTTGCCATTACACTAACTCCCTCACTTCTTCCAATAAATCCAAGTTTTTCTGTTGTTGTAGCTTTTATATTTACTCTATTTATACCTAAAATTTCACTCACTTTTTTTTGCATATCTTTTTTAAAAGATCCAAGTTTTGGACTTTGGGCTATGATTGTGATATCTGCATTTACTACTTCATATCCATAGCTTTTTATCTTTTTAAGTATATCTTTTAGTAAAATAACTGAACTAATATCTTTAAATTTTTCATCATTATCAGGATAAAGTTCTCCGATATCTCCAAGCCCACATGTTCCAAGCAAGGCATCAGATAGCGCATGAAGTGCCACATCCCCGTCACTATGAGCGATAAAATCATACTCACAAGGCACTTTTATGCCACAAATCATTATCCCATTTCCATTTGTAAATTTATGTGTATCAAAGCCATTTCCCACAAAAAAATCTTTTGAAGGCGGTTTTAAAATTTTATACTCATTTAAAGCTTTTTTTAAATCACTTTTAAAAGTGATCTTAAAAGCCTTTTCATCGCCTTTTACAAAGCCTAGTTTTCCACCTACACTTTTAACAGCTGAACTATCATCACTGAATTTTGCATCACTAAATTTTTCATCATTTTCGCCACTCATCAAGGCTTTTTTTAATAAACTGGTTCGGCTAACTTGCGGTGTTTGGATAAGTTTTATATCGTGTCTGTTTATTAAATCATCACCCAAATAAGCCGTATCAACAACTTCTAAATAAGGGCTTACACAGTCAAATTTATCTTTGTTTAAAATAAGTCTTTCTATCATCTCAAAGCTAATCCCAGCCCTTGCTGCATCACTTACCAAAACCCACTTAGTATCAACTAAGCTTAAAGCATTTTTAAGCGAAATCTCTCTTTGGCTCCCACCAGCTACAAATTTAAAACCATCATCAAAACTTCTCATATATTCTAAGTCATTGGCATTTGATACGATGATAATATCCTTAAAATAGGGCTTAAATTTATTTGCTACGAACTGCCAAAGTGGAGTATCTCCAACTCTAATCCATTGCTTTTTAACCTCTAAGCCAAAGCGAGTTGAGTTTCCAGCTGCCAAAAGTATAAAGGTAATATCTTTCAAAATTTTGCCTTTTATTTATAAAGTTGTAGTATTATACATAAAAAAAGCTTTTAAATTTGTTACAAGGAAATTTATATGAATAAAAATGAAGTTTTAGAAAAACTTAAAAGTGTTATTTATCCAGGCTTTAAAAAAAGTATTGTTGAGTTTGGATTTGTGAAAAATATTGAGATTGGAGATAGAATTTTTATAGAAGTTGAGATAGTTTCAAGCAAACCTGAAGTTGCTCAAAAGTTAAAAAAAGATATCTCAGACATAATTCCAAATAGTGAAATTTTAATCAAACAGCCACAAATTCAAAAAGAAAAAAGCAATACAATAAGTGGTAAAAATATCGCTCCTCAAATTAAACATTTTGTTATGGTAAGTAGTGGAAAAGGCGGTGTTGGAAAAAGCACAACAACTGTAAATTTAGCTATTTCTATGGCAAAACTAGGTTTTAAGGTTGGTGTTTTAGATGCTGATATTTATGGACCAAATATTCCTAGAATGCTTGGATGTGATAAAGTAAAGCCTGTTGTTGTTGGAAATATGTTAAAGCCTATCTTAACTCATGGCGTGCAGATGATGAGTATGGGAATTTTAATTGAAAGTGGTCAAGGGCTTATGTGGAGAGGTGCGATGATAATGAAAGCAATAGAACAGCTTTTAAGAGATGTTTCTTGGGATGAGCTTGACGTGCTTTTTATCGACATGCCACCAGGAACTGGAGATGCACAAATAACTCTTGCACAAAGTGTTCCAGTAACTGCTGGAGTCTGTGTTACAACACCACAAGTTGTAGCTATGGATGATACTGCAAGAAGTCTTGATATGTTTGAAAAACTTCATATTCCAATTGCTGGAGTTATCGAAAATATGAGTGGATTTATCTGCCCTGATAATGGCAAAGAATATGATATTTTTGGTAAAAGTGGAAGTAGTGAACTTGTAAAAAAATACAATACTGAAATTTTAGGTGAAATTCCAATAGAAATTGCCATTAGAGAAGGCGGAGATAGTGGAAAGCCAGTAAGCTTTTATGAGCCAAATAGCATAAGTGCTAAAAGATATGAAAAAGCAGCTTCTAGACTTTGGGGGATAATGCAAAATATAGATAAAGAAAACTTAGCTGGAAATGAGGCAATTCAGCCACGAACTGACGGCAAGGCAAATTGTCATTAAAATTTAAAAAAGGATAAAAATGAATAAAATTAAAAATATAGATGAATTTAACAAATTTGTTGATGAAATTAAAAAAAGTAAATTTTATAAAGAGCCGATAGCTTGGGCTTTTGGAAGAGTTAATAAAGGCATTGTTGATACAAAAAAAACTTTAAGTGTTGATTATGCAGTTGTTAATTATAAAGAAAATTTAGGCTCAGCAGCAGTTGTTTTATGGGCTTTAAATGAATGTGGTGTTAAGTTAAACTTAAATGATAGTGAGGCTGTTTTTGAGATAGATGATAAAATTACAAAAAAAGTTTTAAGTATATTTGAGTTTTTAAAAGATGAGGCTGAGGGAAATAAACATAAAAATTTACAAAATTTAATGGTTATAAATGAAATTTTAACTAATAGCGAGTATGGTGATGAGAACCATTTTTGCGTTACTTTTTTATTTAGTGATGAAAAGCCAAAAAGTGTTGCAAGTGTTTATTTAAAACTTTATCTTTTATCTCTTGGTAAGGTTGAGCTTAGAAGTATAAATTTAGATGGAGCTTTTGGAGTTCTTCCAAATGTTGCCTGGGATGAGTTTGCAAAACCTGTTGAGCTTGAATGGCTAAGGGAAAATGAGATATTTTTAAAGATGAGTGGAGCTTATCCAGTGATTTCAAGTGTTGATAAATTTCCAAGGTTTTTAAATCATATTATTCCTGATGATAGTATAAGAATTTTAGATGCCGCAAAAGTTAGAATGGGTGCTCAAATAGCAAATGGAACAACAGTAATGCCAGGAGCAAGTTATATAAATTTTAACGCAGGAACTACTGGAAAAGTTATGATTGAAGGAAGAGTTTCAAGCTCAGTTATAGTTGGAGAGGGAACTGATATTGGCGGTGGAGCAAGTATTTTAGGTGTTCTTAGTGGCACAAGTGGAAATCCAATAAGTATTGGAAAAAGATGTCTTTTAGGAGCAAATTCTGTTACTGGAATTCCATTGGGAGATGATTGTATAGTTGATGGTGGAATTGCTATTTTAGAGGGCACAAAAGTTTATATTGATGAAAAAAATGGAACTTTACTTGGCAAAATAAATCCAAATTTTGATTTTAAAAACGAAATTTATAAGGCAAAAGAGTTGGCAAATTTAAATGGGCTTCATTTTAGACAAAATAGCCAAACTGGACAAATAACTGCAAGTTTAAGCAAAAAAGCAGTTAAATTAAATAAAGATTTACATTAAGGGTGAAATGTGGTTGAAGTACATGGTTTAACTATGAGATTTGGTACTCAGTTATTGTTTGAAGATATTAATTTAAGCCTTGATAAAGGAAATAGATATGGACTTATCGGTGCAAATGGAGCTGGTAAATCAACATTTTTAAAAATTTTAAGTGGAGAAATAGAAGCAAGTAGCGGGGAAGTATTAATTGATAGTGGTTTAAAAGTTGGAGTTTTAGGTCAAGATCAGTTTGCTTTTGAAAATTTCAGTTTAAAAGATGCGGTTTTGTATGGAAATAAACGACTTTATGATGCAGTTAAGGAAAAAGAAAAGCTTTATTTAAGCGAGGAATTTACAGATGAGATAAATGAGCGTTTAAGTGAGCTTGAGATGATAACAGCCGAAGAAGATCCAACTTATGAGTATGAAACAAGATGTGAAAAAATTCTCTCATCTTTGGGTCTTAATGAGTATGATAAATTAATGAGTGAGGTTGAAAACTCAGATAAATTTAAAGTTTTATTAGCTCAAGTTTTATTTCCAAAACCAGATGTGCTTTTTTTAGATGAGCCTACAAACAACCTTGATATTGAGGCAATTTCATGGCTTGAAAATGAGCTTAATCACCACGCTGGAACGTTAGTTGTAATAAGTCATGATAGGCACTTTTTAAACAGAGTTTGCACTGATATTTTAGATGTTGATTTTAAGCGTATTAGAGAGTTTGCAGGAAATTATGATGATTGGTATATTGCCTCAAATTTGATGAATAAAAAAGCCCAAATGGAAAGAGATAAAAAGCTAAAAGAAAAAGAAGAACTTGAAAAATTTATCGCTCGTTTTAGTGCAAATGCTAGTAAGGCAAAACAAGCAACAAGCAGACAAAAAAGACTTGACAAGCTTGATATTAGTGAAGTTATGACAAGCTCTAGAAGAGAGCCAAGCATTTTATTTCGTCCAAATAGAGAAATAGGAAATGAATTAATTAGTCTAAATGAAATTTCAAAAAAATTTGATAAAAAAGTAATTTTAGATAATTTTAACTTTAAGCTTGAAAAGGGTGATAAAGTTGCAATAATTGGTAAAAATGGTGTTGGAAAAAGCACACTTTGTAAAATTATAATGAATGAAATTACTCCTGATAGTGGAAATGTACATATAGGAGCAACGATCGAGCTTGGGTATTTTGCACAAGATATAAATAATAAACTAACAAGTGATTTAAAGCTTTATGAATATCTGCAAGATAATAAAAATAAAGATTTAGATGAAATTAGAAAATGTCTTGGTAGGATGCTTTTTAGTGGTGCTGAGCAAGAAAAAAGTGTAAAAGATCTAAGTGGAGGTGAAAAGCACCGTGTAATGCTTAGTAAATTAATGCTGATAAAGCCTAATTTGCTTATTTTGGATGAACCAAACAACCACCTTGATTTAGAGGCGATTATTGCTTTAGGTGAAGCACTTTATCAATTTAAAGGAAGTGCAATTTGCGTAAGTCACGATAGAGAGTTAATTGATGCTTTTGCAAATAGAATACTTCATCTAAAAGGTGATGGAGAAATAGTTGATTTTAGGGGAACTTTTGAAGAGTATAGACAAAGTTTGGGTCAAGATTAACGCTAAAGAGGTTGAGGTTAAAAATGGTACAAAATTGCTTGAAATTATAAAAGACTTTAAATTTGACATTAGCCGTATTGCTGTTGAAAAAAATGGCGAAATTTTAAGCAAAAATCTTTGGAAATACGATCTTTTAAGCAAAGATGATAATTATGAAATAGTTGAGTTTGTAGGTGGTGGATAGTATTTTATGCAAAAAAAAATATTTCGAAAGCGAAATTTACAAAAGAAATGATGAGTTAGTTACAAAAAAAGTTAAAAATTCTAAAGTTGTGATTTTAGGACTTGGCGGACTTGGTTCAAATATCGCTTCAATGCTTGCTAGAGTAGGAGTTGGAAATTTAAAACTAGTTGATTTTGATAAGGTTGAATTAAACAATCTAAATCGTCAGTTTTATAACAAAACCCATATTGGACTTTTTAAAACAGATGCCTTAAAATCCGAACTTGAGCTAATAAATCCTTACTTAAATTTTGAAATTTTAAATTTAAAAATTACAAGCCAAAATTTAAATTCCGTTTTAAAAGATGATTTTTTAATATGTGAGGCTTTTGATAATGCTGATTTAAAAGCCTTACTCATGGATTACGCCTCTAAAAATTTAGATAAATATTTTGTTTTTGGAAGTGGAATGGGCGGATATGAGAGCTCAAATTTAATGAAAGTAAAAAGATTTGGTACAAACTGCTATATTTGTGGCGATTTTAGTTCAAAAGCATCATTAATGGCCCCAAAGGTTGTGCAATGTGCCTCAATGCAGGCAAACACAATTTTAAGAATTATTATGAATGAGTTTGAAATTTAGCATTTAAATTTTTAAAAATTTATCATTTTATAAAACTAAAACAGTAGAATTTTACTTATTTTAATTATAAAAGGACAAATTTTTATGGAAAATGATAATCTAAAATTGGGCGAATATGAGTTTAAATCAAGGTTTATTCTAGGCTCTGGCAAGTTTAATCCAGAACTCATAAAAGCTTGTGTGGATGAAGCAGGAGTAGAGATTATAACATTAGCACTTAGACGAGTAAATGAAAGCCAAAATAAGAATATCCTTGATTTTATCCCCAAAAATATTACTATTTTACCAAATACAAGTGGGGCTAGAAATGCAAATGAAGCTGTGAGAATTGCAAGACTTTGCAAAGAGCTTAATGTTAGCAAATTTATAAAACTTGAAGTTATAGATGACTCAAAATATCTTTTTCCAAATAATTATGAAACTTTAAAAGCAACTGAGATTTTAGCAAAAGAGGGCTTTATAGTTATGGTTTATATGCATGCTGATTTGGGCATTGCAAGAAGTTTAGAAAGTGCAGGAGCAGCAGCTATTATGCCTCTTGCATCTCCAATTGGCAGTAATCAAGGCTTAACTCAAAAAGAAATGATTAAAATATTAATAAATGAGATTAAAACTCCAATTATTGTTGATGCGGGCATTGGTAGACCATCACAAGCTTGTGAGGCTATGGAAATTGGGTGTGACGGGGTTATGGTAAATACTGCAGTTGCAACAGCTAGAAATTTACCACAAATGGCAAGAGCTTTTAAAAACGCTGTAATTGCAGGTCGAGATGCTTATTTGGCAGGTTTTGGAAGAGTTAAAAAAACAGCTTCGCCAAGTTCGCCATTAACTGGATTTTTAAGAGATTAAAATTATGAAAAATTCAAATCCATTCGCCTATCAAAACGGCATGATTGATATAAAAAGTGATATTTTAAAAATAGTTTTAGATGAAACTTCTAAATTTGAGTATAGAAACTATACAAAAGATGATGTATTTAAGGCATTAAATTCTAAAATTAGAACGCAAAATGATTTAAAAGTGCTTTTAAGCATTGAAGCAGGGGAGTGTTTAGAAGAAATTGCAGAAGTTTGTAAAAATGAAACAAGAGCAAAATTTGGTGAGAATATAAATATTTTTACTCCACTTTATATATCAAATTTTTGTGATAGTCATTGCGTTTATTGTGGATTTAATACAAAAAATAATATTAAAAGAGCAAAGTTAAGTTTTGAAGCTATAAAAACTGAGCTTATAAATATAAAAAAAACAGGTTTAGAAGAAATTTTGATTTTAACAGGAGAAAGTAGAGTTAACTCAGATGTAGAATATATCGCTAAAGCATGCAAAATGGCAAGTGGGTATTTTAAAATAGTTGGAGTTGAAATTTACCCATTAAATGTTGATGAGTATGCGTTTTTACATGAAAATGGCGTTGATTATGTAAATGTTTATCAAGAAACATATAATCCTTTAAAATATCAAAAAATTCATCTCTCTGGCGAAAAGATGAGTTTTCCTTACCGCTTTAACGCCCAAGAAAGGGCAATTGTAGGTGGTATGCGAGGTGCTGGATTTGGAGCACTTTTAGGAATTGATGATTTTAGAAAAGATGCTTTTGCTACTGCACTTCATGCAAATTTAATATATCAAAAATATCCGTTTGTTGAAATCTCACTTTCAGTTCCAAGGCTTCGTCCTGTTATAAATAACTCTCGAATAAACCCACGCGATGTTCATGAAAAAGAGCTTTTGCAAGTAGTTATGGCATATAGGCTTTTTATGCCACATGCAACTATTACGATTTCAACTAGGGAAAGAGCTGGATTTAGAGATAATGCCATTAAGATTGCAGCCAACAAACTTTCAGCTGGAGTAAGTGTAGGAATTGGTGGTCATAGTAAAAAAATAGGCGATGAACAATTTAATATAAATGATGAAAGAAGTGTTGATGAAGTTTGTAAAAGCATTGAAAATAGTGGATTTTATCCTTTGATGAGTGAATATATTTATGTCTAATTTGGTTGTAATTACTGATTTAAAGCTTTGCAAAGATGATATTTATAAAAGAGTTTTTAAATTTTTAAATTGTGGTGCAAATGTAGTTTTAAGAGCAAAAGAGCTTAGTGAAAATGAGTATTTTAAATTTGCAAATGAGGTTTTTAAAACTTGTGCTAGTTTTAAAGAGCAAATTTTTATACATAAATTTGTAAATGTTGCATTGAATTTAGAATGTAAAAATATTTGGTTACCACTGAAAGAGCTTGAAATTTATAAAGATGATTTAGCTAAATTTGATAAAATTGTAGCTTCAACTCATAGTGTGGATGAAGTAAAAAGTGCTTTAAATTTAGGAACTAGTTCAATTTGTCTAAGTCATATTTATAAAACTGATTGTAAATTTAATCTTGCCCCAAAAGGGTTAAATTTAATTAATGATGTGAGAAAATTCTATAATGGTGAAATTTATGCACTTGGTGGAATAAATAGTTCAAATTTTAAGAATTGTTTAAATGCAGGAGCTAATAAAATTTGCATAATGAGCAAATCTATGAAATGCAAAGATGAAAGTGAGTTTGTAAAAAGTTTTTGTTAAAAGCATAACAAGTTTTGTTGCGCTTTTAAAATAGGCTTAAAATTTATAATTTTTTACTAGAAGTAAGCCGCTTTTTGGCTTACTTCTTAAAGTTTACATTTTTTTAACAGCAGTTTCTAGAACATACAAAACTTCTGATAAATCTGTATAGGCAATTCTACTTTTTCCATCTGTTCCAGTGAAATTTGTAGTTAGTTCTATACCAAGCTTGTTTGATAAAAACTCATAAAGATCAGCTCTTTGGTTATTTGCGCCATCTTTATTTGCATATTCTTTTAATGCGTCTAAAACTTTTTGAATTTTATCTATTTGGTCTGTATTTATAGCCATTTTTCATCCTTTTTATTAAAATTTAGCCAATTATACTAAAATTTTATAAATAAAAAAAGTTTATAAATTGATAATGAAAAACTATAATAATTTAAATTTCAATATTATTATTTTTGCTGATTATATTAATTGCATCATCCACGCTTAATACAATATCGCTATCTGGTTTTAAAAGCTTATTATCTTCTTTTTCATCATATTCAAAATTATAAAGTATCGATTTTATTGTATTTATACGAGCTTTTTTCTTATCATTTGCATCTACTATTGTCCATGGATTTTCCTGTGAGCTTGTTTTTGTAAGCATATTGCAAATTGCAGCTGAGTAATCGTCCCAAAGAGTTTGTGCTTTTTCATCAACAATTGAAATTTTATAAGATTTTAGGGGGTTATTTCTTCTATCCTTAAATCTTTTTATTTGAGTTTTTTTATCAATTGAAAGAAAAATTTTAAAAATTTTAATGCCTGATTTACTTAAAAGATGTTCAAACAAAGGCACATCTTCCAAAAATTCTTTTGTTTGTGAGGTAGTGCAAAATCCCATAACAGGCTCAACTACAGCTCTGTTATACCATGATCTATCA
The DNA here is from genome assembly GCF_013372225.1 of Campylobacter ureolyticus. NCBI lineage: Bacteria > Pseudomonadati > Campylobacterota > Epsilonproteobacteria > Campylobacterales > Campylobacteraceae > Campylobacter > Campylobacter ureolyticus. Next base: position 588,068 of record NZ_CP053832.1, read on the forward strand.
AATATCACTATTTCACCACCGCTTGGGAGATTTGCAACATATCTTTGAAAATACCACTGAGTTATTTCAACATCACTTGGTTTTGGTAGCGCAACTATGCGAGCACCTCTTGGGTTTAAATGTTCAGTTATTCTTTTTATAGTACCACCTTTTCCAGCAGCATCTCTTCCTTCCATAATAATAAGAAGTTTTAAAGAATGTTTTTTTATATGATTTTGAAGCTTTAAAAGCTCAATTTGTAGCTTTACAAGCTCTCCTTTGTATGATTTCATTTTTTAGACCTTGTGATAAATTAGTTATATTATACAGTAAAAATATAAAATTTTTATTTTATTTAGATAAATATATTAAAATGCATCTCATGATTTTTAATAAAAGGTTAAATTTGATAAGAAATATTTTTTTATTTATTCTTATGATATGTTTTTTAAACGCAGAACCAGTAAATGTAAGTGAAGCTTTTAAAATTAATGAAAAAGCCCATCCATCTGGCATTAGCTTTGATATAGCTATAGATAAAAGTGTTTATCTTTATGAAGATGAGCTTAAGGTATTTTTAGGAAGTGAAAATATCACAAAAATTTTAAATTTACCAGAGTCTAAAAAACATAAAGAGTATTTGATTTATGATAAAAATTTTACTCTTTTTATACCAACAAATTTGATTTTAAATACTTCAAATGAAAAAATTATAACGCTCAAATTTTTAGGTTGTGCTTATGATGGATACTGCTACAATCCTCAAAATTTAAAATTTAATCTTTCAAAAACTGAAAATGGCTTTAAAATATCAAAAATTAAAGATAAAAAAGTTAGCAATAATAATACAAATTATGAAAATAAAATTTCATCAGATATAAAAAATAATAACTTTTTTATCACTATAATAACATTTTTTGGATATGGACTTTTGCTAGCTTTAACGCCTTGTGTTTTTCCTATGATTCCGATTTTATCATCTATTATAGTTTCAAAATGTAAAAATAGTAAAAATGATAATAAAAAAGCTTTTTTAATAAGTTTTATTTATGTTTTTGCTATGTCGCTAGCTTACTCTATAGCTGGTATTTTGGCTACATATTTTGGTTCTAGCGTTCAAGGATTTTTACAAATTCCTTGGGTTATTATTTTATTCAGTTTAATTTTTATAGTTTTAGCTTTTAGTATGTTTGGATTTTATGAACTGCAGCTTCCTGCTTCGCTTCAAAGTAAAATTAGTAAAAAAAGTGAGAGTAAAAATGGGCTAATCGGAGTTTTTATAATGGGTTTTTTATCAGCTTTGATAGTTGGTCCTTGCGTGGCTGCACCACTTGCTGGAGCATTAGTCTACATAGCTCAAAGCGGTAATTTATTACTTGGTGGAAGTGCATTATTTATAATGAGTTTTGGTATGGGAATGCCACTTTTGCTGATAGGACTTGGAGCTAATAAGTTTTTACCAAAACCTGGATACTGGATGAATGAGATAAGTAAAATTTTTGGATTTATTATGTTATTTATGGCAGTTTGGATGCTTTCAAGACTAATAAGTTCAAATTTAAGCCTGCTTTTATACGGGGTTATTGGTATATTTTTTGGTGTGAGTTTATTTCCTGTAAAAAAAGATAGTGTCACATTTAAAAAATTCAAATTTGGATTTAGCTTAGCGATAATAATTTATTCAGTTGTCTTAATAATAGGTTTTGCAAGTGGTTCAAATAGTCTAATCAATCCACTTAATAATACTTTTAAAAGCCAACTAAAAGAAAATTTAAATTTTAAAAAAGTATCAAATTTAAATGAATTAAAAGAAGTTGTTAGAGGCAGTAAAAAACCAGTTTTAATTGACTTTTGGGCTACTTGGTGTGTTAATTGCAAAGAGTTAGATGATACTTTAAACTCAGCAGAAATTTCTGAAATTTTATCAAATTTTGAGCTTATAAAAGTTGATGTTACGAAAAATAGTAAGGATGATTTGGAGTTGATGAAAGAATTTCAAATATATGGACCACCTGCTTTAATATTTTTTAAAAATGGTAAAGAGCTTCAAAAATATAAAGTCATAGGTGATATAAAAAAAATTGAACTTACTAAAAATCTAAATGAAATTTTAAATTTATAAAAAATTTATTTTTTAAATAGTATAATCAAAGTTTTTGATGCCTTATAGTTTAGTGGTAGAACTGCTGACTCTGGATCAGCTAACACTGGTTCGAATCCAGTTAAGGCATCCATTAAGAAAACTTTAAGTTTACTTTTACTATATATCGTTATTCTACTAATCAAAATCTTTAAGAATTAGTTTTATAATATTCCCAATAATTTTTATAATAAGGAATAATTGATGACTGATAAAGATATTGAAAATTGCTAAAAATTAAATTATCTCAAAGGCATCATCTTCTATTTTGAAGTAAATCTCATCACCAGTTTTTAAGTCTAATTTTTTAGAAGTATGGCATTTTAAAAGATAATCTCCAAATTTGATTTTTACTAATAAAGTATTTTTATTTATTAATGATATGGAGTGTAAAAGTCCTTTATAAAAGCCTTGTGATGGCATTTTTTCAAGTGTAATTTTACTTGGATCTATGGCTACTTTTTTAGTTTCTTTAAACGGGCTTTTATAGTTTAAATTTTGACCAAAATCTATTTTTCCATTTTTTGTTTCAAATACATTTTTATACTCAAATTTTGCAACTTTTCCATTGTATAAATAAATATTTTCATCTGCTAAAACGCTAAGCCATTTTTCATCATGGCTTGCTATTATAAAGCCACAATTGTGTTTTAAATTTAGCTCTTTTATGACTTTACTAAAAAGTCTTGCGGTTTGTAAATCAACACTATTTGTTGGTTCATCAAATAAAATAAGCCTATTTTTTATAGCAATTATTAAAGCAAAAGCAACTCTTACAGTTTGCCCACTGCTTAATTCGTAGTATTTCTTATCTAAAAAACTTTCATTAAGTCCTGAGTAATTTAAAGATTTTTTTACTCTTTTTTCAAACTCACTCATAAGTCCATTATTTTTTAAAACAAATTCAAAATTTTTTCTAACACTTCTTTTTAAAAGCATTGGTTCAGGCAAAAGTATCGATATGTCTTTTTTAGAAATACTTAAATCAACACTTCCAGTAGTTGGTTTTTCAATGCCAGAAATTATTCTTAAAAGTGTGCTTTTTCCACTTCCATTACTGCCTGTTAGGCCTATTATTTTTGTAGTGTCAATATTTAAATTTTCTATATCTAAAATAAGATGTGAATTATATATTTTGGTTAAATTTGAAATTTTCATTTATCAAACTTTTTTAAAGCATAAATAAATAAATTTACTAAAAATGCTATTGTTATAAGAACGCTTGCAAGGGCTATTCCCATTGCAAATTCTCCTTTATTTGTCTCAAGTGAAATAGCAGTTGTGATGGTTCTTGTATGCCACTTAATGTTTCCTCCTACCATCATTGCAACTCCAACTTCTGCAACAATTCTACCGTAAGTGGTTGCCACAATCACCATTAAAGGATATCTATTTTCAAATAAAACAGTTAAAATTTGTTTATAGCCTCTTAAATGATAACTTTTTATAAGTCTTAAGTGTTTTATTTCCATATTTTCTATCACACTTGCAGTTAAGGAAATTACTATTGGCAAAGACAGGCAAATTTGACCAATTATTACAGCTTTTAAAGTAAATAAAAGAGCAAAATTGCCAAGTGGGCCTCTGTTTGAAAATAAAGCGTATAAAATAAGTCCAATTGCAACAGTTGGCATAGCTAGACCAGTATCGCTTAAAATTCTTAAAAATCTTTTTGAAAAAAAATTAAAATATCCCAAACAAAATCCAAGTGGCATACCGATAATCAAAGCTATAATGATGGAAAAAAATGATGAATAAAGTGTTGTTTTAATAGCAAAATAAGTCTCTTCATCAAAAGAAATAAGAAGTCTTAAGGCTTCATAAATTCCATCTAATATAAAATCCAAGATTTCCCTTTTCATATAATTTGAAATATTTTATTAAGTTTATTTAAAATTTCTTTTATATATGCTGAAAAAATATAATTAATATGCAAAATTTAAATATTTTCAATTTAAATATGATAGAATATTTCAAAATTTATTTAAAAGGATAAAAATGCAAAATAAATTAGCTTTATTAGCACTTAGTTTTATCACTGCTTTGTCATTAAATGCAAAAGATAGTGATTTAGTTATGGCAACAACTACAAGCACTGACAATACTGGCTTGCTAGATGCCATTGCTCCTGTGTATAAAGATAAAACTGGAGTTGAACTAAAATGGGTCGCTGTTGGAACAGGTCAAGCACTTGAAATGGGTAAAAACTGTGATGCAGATATTTTATTTGTTCATTCACCTACAGTTGAGAAAAAATTTGTAGAAGATGGTTATGGCATAGATAGAACAGCTGTTATGTATAATGACTTTATTTTAGTTGCTGATAAATCTTTAGCAGATAAATTTAAAGATAAAGATTTGCCTGAAATCTTTAAAATTATCAAAGATGAAAAGATTAAATTCTTTAGTCGTGGTGATAAGAGTGGAACGCATAATAAAGAAATTTCTGTTTGGAAAAAAGTAGCTGGGGATGTGCCTGAAAAACAGAGTTGGTACAATCAAACAGGACAAGGAATGATAGCTACCATAAATATAGCTGCCCAGCAAAAAGGTGTAACTTTAACCGATAGAGGAACCTTTATAAAATACGAAGATGGCTTAAAAGGCAACTCAAATATGGAAATTATAAGTCAAGGAGATGAAAGTTTAAAAAATTTCTATTCAATAATGGCTGTAAATACTAAAAATTGTCCAAAAGCTGATTATGAGAATGCAAAAGAATTTATAAATTGGATAGTAAGCGATGAGGCTCAAAAATTTATAGCTGATTTTAAATTAATGGGAAAACCTTTATTTACCCCAGATGCAGGAAAAAGAATAGAGTAGCTATTTATCAAAGCTCCAAAAATTTGGAGCTTTATTTTAAAACAAAAGTGAGTTTCCGCCACCAGTTCCATCTTCATATCCTAAATCAAGTGGTAATGTATCTTGATAAGGAAGTGGTGAAGTTGTGGTATAAAGCTCATCTTTTCCTTTGTAAATTTTATGATAAACACCTTCTGGAGCATTGAAATTTCTTTTTGTTTCTGGGTGAATTGTTAAGTAGTTTTCCATAAATTTTTTAAATACTGGGGCTGAACTTCTACCGCCAACTTCAACATATCGCATAGGTTTATAGTTGTCATTTCCATACCAAACCATGACTAAAAGCTCAGGTGTATATCCACAAAACCATGCATCAATATTGTTATTTGAAGTGCCTGTTTTTCCAGCTATTTCTATACCATTAACTTTTGCGTTTCTTGCAGTTCCTTCATTTACAACATCTTTCATCATATCAACCATTAAATATGCTTGTTCAGGTTTTGTAACAGTAACTTGCTCGGCTTTAAAAACAGTCTCAATACCACTAAAGCTAGTTGCTCGTTCTATAAATTTAGGTGTTGTAGCAATTCCACCACCTGCAAACATTGAGTAAAATTTAGAGTATTCTAAAGGTGAAATTCCATAACTTCCTAATGAAACTGAAAGTGCATATGGCATATTTCTAAAACCAGCTTCTTTTAGCCTGTCAATTACATTTTTAACACCAAGTGAATGCATTAAATTTACAGTTGCTAAGTTTCTTGATTTTAAAAGTGCTCTTCGCATAGTTATGTAGCCTTCATAGTTTTTGCTAAAATTTTTTGGTGTCCACTCTTTATTTGAGCCATCATTAAAGCTTCTTGGAATATCTGGTATTTCGCTAGCTGGTGAATAACCCTCATCAAGGGCAATTTGATAAATAAAAGGCTTGAAACTTGATCCAGTTTGTCTTTGACTTTGTGTTGCACGATTAAAATTACTTTTTTGATAATCAACTCCACCAACAAGAGCTAAAATATCACCATTTATTGGATTTGTTACAATGATTGCACCATTTAACACGCTCTCATTTGCATCTTTATCTCTTTTTAAAATTTCATTATATCCCCAAACAAGAGCATCTCTTGCTAAATTTTGAACTTCTAAATCAACGCTTGTGTAAATTTTATATCCAGCTGTTTTTATATCTGGTAGAAATCTTGAAGCTTCTTTCATAACCTCATCTGCAACATAAGGAGCTTTATTTTTAGTTAGGCTATCATCATAAATAATAGGTTCTTCATTCATAGCAAGCTCATACTCATTTCTTCCTATCCATCCTATTTCATACATCCTCTCAACAACCCTATTTGCTCTTGATAAAGATAGGTCTAAATGCCTTGTTGGATCATAGCTACTTGGTGCTTTTGGAAGTCCTACAAGTATCGCTGCCTCTTTTAAACTAAGTTCATCTAAATCTTTTCTAAAATATCCTAAAGCTGCAGTTTTAATTCCATAATATCCATGCCCAAAATAAACTTCATTTAAATATCGTTCTAAAATTTGTTCTTTTGTTAGCTCATTTTCAAGTTTTAGAGCTAAAATTATCTCTTTTATCTTTCTATCGATTTTTTTCTCATTGCTTAAAGCTATGTTTTTTATAAGTTGTTGAGTTAGAGTAGAGGCTCCTTGTGTAAAACTCATAGTTTTTAAGTCTTTTATAATTGCCCTAAAAATAGCCTCAACATTTATTCCTTTATGTTCAAAAAAATTTGTATCTTCTATGGCAACAAGGGCTTCTATGACGCGTCCAGGAATATCATCATATTTTACATAAACTCTATTTTCTTCATCAAATACATTTGCTATGAGGTTGTTGTTTCTATCATAAATTTCAGTTGTAAGCTTTGGATGATAGTTAATGATAGCATTCATATCATGTTTTACTTCTGTATAAAAATACATAAATATCCCGCCAGCCGCAAAAAAACACACCGCCATAAAGCCAAAAATAAATCTAACTATCATATATAAGCCTTTAAAATTTCAGCATTTAGTCCCATTGCTGTGCTTGTATTTCCTTTTTGTGATACAATATATTTTTTATTAAAACCTTCTATCATCATCGCTCCTGCTTTTCCAACATATTCTTTTTTGTCAATGTAGTTTTTTAAATCTTTTTCATCAAATTTTTTAAATCTAAAAGTTGTAATACTTAAATTTATAAGTTTGAGTTTTTTGTTTTCATAAATCATAGCCGTTATTACGCTTGCTTCGTTGCCGCTTTGTTTTTTAAGCATATAAAAAGCATCTTCATCATTTTTTGCTTTACCAAAAATTTCATTATCAACTATAACTGAGCTATCGGCAAAAAGTAAATTTTCTAAATTTGGATAAACTTTTTTAAATTGTAAATATTTAGCACAAACAACATTATAGGCATAAGTTAAAGGCTCTTTTTTTATAATATAGCTTTCATCATAATTAAATAAAATTTGTTTAAAATCAAATCCAAAATCTTTTAAAATTTTTGCTCTAGTTTTTGAGCTTGATGCTAAATTTATCATTTAAAACTCACTATAACAACTCCTAAATAAGTGCTTATAAGTAAAAGCACAATATCAAGGACTATAAAGTAATTTACAGCAATTATCAAGTGCTCGTTCATCTCATCATAGTCGGATTTTTTATAACATTCTTTTGCAAGGAAAAATCTATAAATTATATAGCTAAAATTACAAAGCAGTAAAAAAGCAATTGCATATTTTGTATTTATAACACTTTCTATCATTGGATCCGAAAATTTAAAATCTCCATTTTGAGATAGTAAAAAACCAGTTAACACTGTAACACTAAATGTTATAAAAAAGGCAATTGCCAAATTTTTGCAAGATTTAAAAATAAAACTATAATTTTTTTCTAAGTTTAAAAACCTAGTTATACAGATTATTAAACCTTGCAAAGTTATAAGTACTACGATAGAAACAATATGCAAAAACGGCAAAATATGGCCTATTCTTGCAAATGAGCTATCAATTTCGTTTGTTAAGATAGTTTTTCCTTTATATATTTTAGACCAAATTTCAAAGCTTCTTTGCTTTTTGAGATATCTTTTCCACCAGCTGTTGCAAAGTCATCTCGTCCACCACCATTTCCACCGACAATTAAAGCAGTTTGTTTTACTAAATCCCCAGCTTTTATAGGAGCATTTTTAACTCCTGCACAAAGCGTGATTTTATCATCTTTAATGTTTTCAAGTAAAACTACAACTTTTTCATATCTATTTTTAAGCTCATCAATTTTAGTTTTTATATCGCCATCAAATTCGCTAACTATTACATTCACTCCATTTATGTTATGAACTTCAAACTCTTTATTGTTTGAGGTTTTTTTAAGCTCATTTTTAAGCTCTTTTATCTCGTTTTTAAGCTTGTCAATGGCAATAAGTGGTTCGTTTGATTTAAGTTCTGAGTTTATTGTCTCTAACTCATCTCTTAAATGGTTTGTGTAATTTATTACTTCTTTACTGCAAATTGCTTCTATTCTTCTAACTCCAGCACTTACACCACTTTCTTTTGTAATTAAAAATGCTCCAATTTCAGAAGTATTTTTTACATGTGTTCCACCGCAAAGCTCTTTGCTAAAGTCACCAAAACTCAAAACTCTTACTTTATTTGCATATTTTTCTCCAAATAAAGCAATTGCACCACTTTTTTTAGCTTCACTTAGTTCCAAAATTTCAGTTTTAGCAGGAATAGCTTTTAAAATTTCAAAATTTACCAAATTTTCAACTTCTTTAATTTCTTCAAAATTCATAGCTTTTGGATGAGTAAAATCAAATCTTAATCTACTTGCTTCTACGCTACTTCCAGCTTGTGATATATGATCTCCTAAAACTTTTCTTAGTGCTGCGTGAAGTAGGTGAGTAGCACTGTGATTTCGTTTTATCATCTCTCTTTCATATCCAACAACGGCTTTTATTATTTGATTTGTTTTGAAATTCTCAGTTGCTTTAAGAAAAGATAAATTCAAATCGAAAAATTTCTCAGTTTTTAAAACCTCACTTTTTCCAATAGTGCCTTTATCGCCACATTGTCCACCACTTGTTGCATAAAATGGAGTATTGTCTAGCATTATCCAACCATTTTCACCATTTTTAAGCTCGTCTATTATTTTAAAATTTTCATCTAAAATAGCTAAAATTTTAGCTTCACATTCTAGTTTATCATAGCCAACAAAATTATTTTTACCAAATTTTTCTAAAAGATTTTTAAAGTCACCTTCTGTTTTTGCCTTATCCCCACTTCCTTTCCAGCTAGCTTTTGAGCGGAGTTTTTGCTCTTTCATAAGTTCATCAAACTTAGCCTCATCAACTTTTAAATTTGACTCTCTTAGCATATCGGCAGTTAAATCAAGCGGAAAACCATAAGTATCATAAAGTTTAAACGCAACTTCGCCACTAAAAATATCTTTTGTGTTTTTAAGCTCTTCATTAAATAGCTCAATTCCAGATGCTATTGTTGTATAAAATCTTTCTTCTTCAAGTTTTATAAGCTCTTTTACAAACTCTTTTTTATCATTTAAGTAAGAGTAGTGTGAACCCATAACTTCACACACAATATCTACTAATTTATACATAAATGGCTCTTTTAGTCCAAGTAAATATCCATGTCTTACAGCTCTTCTTAAAATCCTTCTTAAAACATATCCACGACCTTCTTTATCGAAGTTTGTACCTTGAGCTAGTAAAAACACAGTTGATCTTATATGATCTGCAATAACTCTATAACTTGCTCCTTTGTCATATTCGTATTTAATGCCTACGAGATTTTCAATTTCTTTAATTATTGGCATAAAAAGTGAGCTATCAAAGTTACTAAAAACTCCCTCTTTTATAGCAACAACCCTTTCAAGTCCCATTCCAGTATCAATACTTGGTTTTGGAAGTTTTGATACATTTCCTTTTTCATCTTTTTCAAACTGCATAAAAACTAAATTCCAAATTTCCAAAAACCTATCGCCATCACCACCCATATAATCTTCATCAGAGTGAAATTTCTCACTTCCTTGATCATAAAAAATTTCACTACATGGCCCACAAGGTCCAGTTTCTCCCATGGCCCAGAAGTTATCTTTATCTCCAAATTTATAAATTCTTTCTTTATCAATGTGGGTTTGCCAAATTTCATAAGCCTCATCATCACTTTCATGAACTGTTACATAAAGCCTATCTTTAGGAAGTTTTAAAACCTCAGTTATAAACTCCCACGCATAAGAAATAGCTTCTTTTTTAAAGTATTCTCCAAAACTAAAATTTCCAAGCATTTCAAAAAAAGTATGATGTCTAGCGGTGTATCCGACATTATCAAGGTCATTGTGCTTTCCACCAGCTCTTATACAAGTTTGGCAACTTGTTCTAATTGGTGGAGTAGGGCGAGGAACTTTTCCTGTAAAAATATCTTTAAACGGAACCATTCCCGCGTTTGTAAAAAGTAATGAGTCATCATTTGGTACTAACGCGGCACTTGGAACAACCTCATGCCCTTTGCTTTTAAAAAAATCTAAATATGCCTTTCTAACATCCATAAAATTTATCCTAACTTTATATAAAATTTTTAAAGCTCATTTTATCTAAAAATTATTAAATTTAAGCTTTTTGAGTTAAATTTGAAGTTTATTTAGTCAAATTTAGGATGTAAAAACTAAATATTTATTGAGTTAAGATATAATAGTTTTTAAACAAAAACTCAAGGATTTTGATGAAGAAAAAGATTTCGATAATTGGACTTGGAAAAATCGGTAAAAAACACTTTAGCGAGCTTAGAAGATCTGATTATTTTGAACTTGTTGGGGTCTGCGATAAGGATGAAAAGCTTGATAATTTTGCAAGATTTGAGTTTTTTAACGATATTGAAAATATGTTTGTAACTTCAAAGCCTCAAGCTGTAATAATAGCAACGCCATCAAAAACACATAAAGAAATCATTTTAAAATCTATGAAGTATGTAAAAAATATATTTGTTGAAAGCCCCTGTACTGAGAATTTAGAGCAAGTTAGAGAGATGCGCTATGCAGCAAATACAAGTCAAACAAAAATAGCTGTTGGTTTTAATGAAAGATTTAATCCTACCGTAATATCTCTTTTAAGAGAATTTAAAAAAGAAAATGAAGAAATTTATTCTATTAGCATTATTAGATCTTGTGATTGCGGTGAAGATATAGATATAATAGATGATTTGCTTTTAAAAGATTTGGATTTAGTAAGATTTATTTTAAAAACCGAAATTAGTAATATTGATGTTAAAAAATCATCTTTTAAAAATAAAAAAGTTGCTTCATCAAATTTAAAAACTAAAAATGGAATTTTGGTTAATATAATTTCTGGATCTTTATATCCAATAGATAGAGTTTTTATGGAAATTTCAGCCAAAAGTGGTGTTTATCTTGCTGATTTAGTAAATTTTACACTTCATAAGATCACAATGAATGGAAGAGTAAATTTAAGAGTTGAAAATGAGGATTTTTCCATAAGGAATGAACATAAGTATTTTTTAGATGTTTGTGAAAATAAAGAGTTTGGAAATTTAGCAAATATGGAAGATGTGATAAAAATAAGGGAGATTTTAAGATGAAAAAAGTAGTTTTACTTCTAAATATGGGAGGACCAAACAATCTTGATGAAGTTAATGTTTTTTTAAAAAATATGTTTAATGATAAATATATTTTAAATATTAAAAATGAAAAACTAAGAGATAAAATTTCATCACTAATAGCATTTTTAAGAAAAAAACCAGCAACTAAAAACTATGAATTAATCGGTGGAAAATCACCACTAGTTGATACTACAGCTTCTTTGGTTGAAAAACTATCTAAAACAAAAGAGTATGAGTTTGATTTTATTATGCGTTATACTCCTCCATTTGCAAAAGATGTGCTCAAAAAGTATAAAGGATATGATGAAATTGTGTTATTTCCTCTTTATCCACATCATTCTATTACAACTGTTGTTTCTAGTTTAGAAGATGCAAAAGACTGGATTAATGAGCTTAATATAAATGCAAATATAAAAATAATTGATGTCTTTTTTAATGATTTGGAATATAATAAAATCATAATCAACTCAATCAAAAATGAAATTTATGGTATAAACGAAAATGAAGTTTCTGATATAGCTTTGATTTTTTCGGCTCATTCTTTACCAAAAAGTATTATAAAAAATGGTGATTTATATGAAAGAAATATTAAAGCCCATATTGAAATTTTGTCAAATTTAATTAAAAAAGAGAGTATTGATTTTAAAGATATTAAGCTAGCTTATCAATCTCGTCTTGGGCCAGTAAAATGGCTTGAGCCAAATTTGAGTTTTGTTTTGCCACTTTGTGCTTCAAAGAAAGCTTTAATTTATCCACTTTCATTTTGTATTGATAACTCAGAAACTATTTGTGAACTTGATATAGAATATAGAAAAATAGCAAACAAAAGTGGGTTTAAATATTATAGGGTTTGCAAATGCCCAAATGATAGTAATGAATTTGTAAATTTTATAGTAAATAAAGTGCAAAATTTATAAGGCAAATTTCTAGATTTGCCCTAGTCTTTAATATCTTTTAAAATTTCATGGTCAATTTCTTCAAAATTTTTATCTTCAAAAGGTTTTAGATAATTATCCTTTATGAGCAAATCAATTATTTCTTTAAAAACAGGGAGTGCATTTTGTGCTGCGTAGTAACTTCCTTTTTTAGGCTCTCTTACTAAAACACCTATTGTATAACTTACATTACTATCATTTGCAAAACCAAAAAATGAGCTGTTATAAAGCCTTGTGTATTCGCCTTTTTGTGCTATTCTTGCAGTTCCTGTTTTGCCACCAACAACAAGCCCTTTTGTTATTGCTTTTCTTCCAGTGCCTTTATTTACAGTTTCTATTAATATATGTTTTATAGCATCAGCTGTTTTTTTAGAAATTACCTCTTTTTCAACAGGTTCATTTAAATTATAAATTTTTCCATCTTTTTGCAATTGTTTTACAACTCTTGGAGTTATCATAACGCCATCATTGTTATAAATAGCAAAAGCATTTAAAATTTGCATAAAAGTTGCTTGCAAGCCATATCCGTAACTAATAGTTGCTTTATTTGAAGTATTTTGTAGCATGTTTAAAGTAGGTATATTTCCAGTTTGTTCATAAGGCATATCAATACCTGTTTTATGGGATAAATTATACTTTAAAAGCCCTTCAAAAAGCTTTATATTGTCTAGTTTTGAAGTGATTTCTATCATGCCTATATTTGATGATTTTACAACAACATCTGTTGCACTTAGGCTTTTTTGTGGGCTTGTATCTTTTATAATTCTCGAGCCAAGTTTATATGAGCCATTATGTGTATTTATAATGTCATTTAAGCCAACTTTATTATTTTCATACACAATTGAAAAAATTATTGGTTTTATAACAGAGCCTGGCTCATAGGGATATTCAGTAGCAGTTAAGTTTAAAGCATCATAATCTTTTCTTGTTATATTTGATGGATTATAACGCATAGATGTTGCAAGAGTTAAAATTTCTCCAGTTTTTGAGTTCATAATGGCTACTACAATTTCAGTTGCATCGTATTTTAAAGCATTTTTGCTTAGTAAAAGTTCAATTTCTTTTTGAAGCTTTAAAGGGATATTTAAAACAGCATCATAACCATCTTCTCTAATTGATTTTATAGAGTTTTTTTCAATTATTATATTATTTCCTATATCTCTTGGACCTTTTAAAATTTGATCTTTTATGGCAAAAAGATAGTAATCATAAAATTTTTCAACACCTTTTACACCTCTTACCCTTGTTATATCACCAACTTCAACTTTTTTTATATATCCTAAAAATGGACTCATACTATCACCTGCTAGATAGCGCCTGTTTTCTCCACTTTCTATTATACTCATTCCAATTGGTGGATGAAATTTTCCATCTTTTGTCATAAAAGAAATAAAAACTTTTTTTTGATTTAGTGTATGGGCAAGTTCTTTTAAATGAGTTGCTATTTTTGGACTGATTTTATAAGATAAAACTACTCTTCCTTTAGTGTTTTGAATCAGCTTTTTAACTCTTTTTGGTTTATCATTTGTATAAATGGTATAAAGCTTTACAAAAAGATCAAGCTTGTCTTTATCTATACTTCTTGTATCAACTTCAACTTTATAAAGCTTTTGTGATCTTGCTACTTTATAGCCATCAAGTGAGATTATGCTTCCTCTTATTGCGCTAGTTTTATCGCTACTTTGAAGCTTGGGTAAATTTCTTTGTGAACTTGACCAATAAAATACAACTGTTAAAAAAATTAAAAGTATTATAGGAGTAAGTAAAAATTTAATTAACCAACTACCTAATTTATTGTCTTTTTTTCTTTGCATCAAATTTCCCTAGATTAAAACCATAATTATATAAATTTAAACTTAGTTTTTAGTTATAAAAAGGTTTAAATTTTTTAAAATCCAAATTAGTATTTTCATCTATAAGCTTATAGTAGATTGTTAAAAACTCTTTTTGAGAAATTTCTTTTGCGCCCATAAATTTAAGATGAGGATTTATAACTTGAGCATCGATTAAAAAACCATATTTTTCAAGATTTTTACCTAAATTTATTAATGCCACTTTTGAAGCTTCTTTTTTTATACTAACCATACTTTCTCCACAAAAAACTTTACCAAAAATAAGCCCATAAAGCCCTCCTATTAATTCATTTTCAAAATAAACTTCAACACTATGGGCTATGCCTAAATTTGCAAGTTTTATATATGCTTTTAACATTTCATCACTTAGCCAAGTTTCATTTTTATCTCTTGATTTATAACATAAATTTATTAAAGATGTAAAATCATGGTCAAATTTAACTTCATATTTTTTTAAAAATGGTTTTGTTGATTTATGTAGTTTTATTTCATCTGGGAAAAATATAGCTCTTTTTTGTGGAGAGTGCCAAATTATTGGATTTCCTGGCATAAACCAAGGAAAATATCCATTTTTATAAGCTGTTATTATTGTATTTGGTTCCAAATCCCCACCAATACAAAAAGATGCCTCTTTTGGAAGTATGGCAGGGTTTGGAAAAATATATTTTTTCATATTTTAATTAAAAGGACAGAAAGCCCTTTTAAATTTAAAGCTTTTGTGCATCTTTTCGCTTAAAGTACGCAAGAGTTGCTAAAATAATCATAACAAGCATACTTACCCAGATTGATTTTGGAACAGGAATTGACTCTCCACTAGCGTAGCTATGAAGTCCTGAAAGGTAGAAATTTACTCCAAAATATGTCATCATTACGCTCCAAAATGAAAACATTGAAGCTACTGCAAACCAATATTGTGAGTTTGCACCTTTTAATAATCTCATGTGAATTACTGCTGAATATATTAAAATTGTTATTAGTGACCAAGTTTCTTTACTATCCCAACCCCAATATCTTCCCCAACTCTCATTTGCCCAAACTCCACCTAAAAAGTTCCCAGCTGTAAGTAAGCAAAGTCCAAAAATCAAGCTCATTTCATTTATTCTAGTTGCTTCTAAGATATTTCTTGCAAGCTCATTATCATTGCCAGGTTTTTTAATTATAAATAAAAATAGACAAAACATTGCTAAAAGCATACTTAGTCCAAAAAATCCGTAACTTGCGGTTATAACTGAAACATGTATTGTAAGCCAATATGAATTTAGAACTGGAACCAAAGTTGTAATTTGAGGATCTATGTGGCTAAGGTGAGCTACAAAAAGCGTGATTCCTGCCATTATTGATGTTAGTGAAAGAGAAATTGCTGAGGTTCTTGAAAAAATTATGCCACTAAAAGACAGAGCCCAAGCTATATAAACTAGTGATTCGTATGTGTTTGACCAAGGAGCATGACCTGAGATATACCACCTAAGACCAAGACCTGTCGTGTGGAGTAAAAAAGCAATAATATTTACTAAATAAACCATTTTAAAGGCAAAGCTCATGTTTAAATTTGGACTCATCATTCTTAAAAATACAAAGATTAAAAGTGCAAAGCCACCAAGTAAATAAACAGACATTAGACGTTTAAAAATATCAAGTTCGTTAAATAAAACTTCAAATTTAAGCTTGTTATATGATGGAACTACCTTTGCTCCTATTTTATTTTGATATTTTTTTATAAGATCAAGTGCTTTATCAGCCTCACTCCAATTACCACTTTTTTGAGCATCAAGAACTGACATTGTGTAGTTTTGAAGAACCATTTTAGCTCTTTTTTCTTCTGCTGCACTAAAATTTGTCATAACTCCATAGGTTGCATACCAAGTGTGATTAGGATCGTTTTCTTTTGGAATTATTTTAAAGATTGATTTCATTAAAGTCGCGTAGTAGATGTTGAATCTTTCATCAACCTTTATAACTTCTTTATCAAATTTTGTTCTTGTGTTTGGAGCTTTTCTATTTGTTTGTTCAGAAAGAAGCATAAGCTTATAAGAAGATTTTCCGTTTTTATCAGTTGTAAAAAAGTCTTCAAATGAAGCATGAGTTTCATTTGGCTTTAGACCAAGAATTTTTTTAAGCTCATCATCGCCTATTTTTACAAATTTAGTATGTTGCCAACTCTCAGGATTCATAGTTATTGAAAGCATAGTTTGAACGGCATTCATTCCTTCAAAGCTTTTACCTTTATATACCTTGCGTAAAATTTCATTTGCCATTGTATCAAATGGCTCCATTCTTCCATCAAATCCTTGCACTACTAAAGTAGCAGCTTTTTTGGCGTGTTCTTTATCTATATTTGGTATATCATTTGCTTTTAAATTATTTGCTGTAAAAAAGCTAAAAAATGCAATTAAGATAAGACCTAATGCTTTTTTGCTTGTGTTACTGCTTTCTTTTTTAATAGTTTTTTTATCCCTTGAACTACTTTTATCTATGAGTCTTGCAAGCTCTAAAAATCTTGAGTTTTTATTAAAGAAATTTAAGAACATTCCAAGCATTAAAAGAAAATATCCAATGTAGGTAGGAATTTTACCTGGGTCTTTGTTAACCGATAAAATAGTTCCTTTTTCATCTAAATCATAAGAGCTTTGAAAAAACCTAAATCCACCATAATCCAAAACGTGGTTCATATAAATTTCATAATCCATTTTAAAATCTCCATCTTCTACTACAACCTCACTGCTATATCCAGAAGGCGAATTTGAACCTGGATATCTATCAAGTTTAAAATCTTTTAGATAAATACTAAAAGGAAGCTCAATCATTTTTGGAGACCAAGCAAATTTAAACTCTTTTCCTCCAACTGTATAGGTTCTTGCAAAATCTCCGAAAAAGGCAAAAACCTCTTTTGTTTCGCCATTGTATGTTAAATCACCAATTATGGCATTGTTTCCTTTTTGGGTCATTGGAACTGGTTTAACTCCAAGTTTTGCCTTTGCAAGCATTGTTGTTGGGGCAAAATTTACACCATCAATTGTGTATAGTCTGTGTTCATTAAAATCAATTTCTGTATTTTTATCAAGCTTTCCATCAGTATTATCAGACATTTGAAAGTATTTTATATCTTGATTTGTTTGCATATAAAATTTGCCATCATCTTTTAAGTAAATTTTTATAAAATTATGTTGTTTTGGCTCATTGTTAAAAGTAATATCTAAATCACCAATTGGTAAAATATCTCCACTATTTAAAGTAATTTTTCTTTTATTTCTATCATCTGAAAAAAGAATCTCTACAATAGGCTTGCCATCATCTGCTTTTATCCAACCTAAATCACCATTTAAAACTAGTTCTTTATATTTAAATACAGCATCTTTTTTTCCTAAATCAAGCTTCATATCAAAGCTATTTTTTTCATTTGTTGCTATATATCTATTTACATCTTTTGAGATTGTTTTACCTTTTTCATCTTCACTAATGAGCTGAATGTAAACTTCTCTTGTTGAGATTAAATTTGTTTTTGTGTGCTCTCTTATGTGCATTGAGCCTTCTTTACCGAAGTAGTGAGTTATTGTTGCACCTACAAAAATTACAATAAAACTAAAATGAAATAAAAAACCAGGTAGTTTTTTAAGTCCATAAATTTTATATCTAATCATATTATAAATTAAATTTATAGTAAGTAAAAGCATTATAAGGCCAAACCAATTACTTCTATATATGAATGCAAACGCAGCATCCGTTCCTTTTATACTCTCGACTATTGTAGCCACAGCACAGGCAAAGGCAAATATTAAAAGTAGAGCATTCATTGCTCTAATACTTAACAATCCTCGCAAAAATTTCCCCATATATCTTCCTTTAAGATTTTAAAATAAGCATAGATTCTATTGTAGAATTTATAACATTTAGCATATAAATTTTAAACTTTATTATTTAACCATAACAGGCATAAATAAAAAGTCATAAATTCTCCATTTCGCATCTATCATATGTAATACTATGTTTTTTTCAAAAATATGATTTTGTTTTTTGTAATTTGATGTAAGTTTTACAACTGCAATTGTAGGACTACTTTGATCTTTTAAATAATCAAATTTAAGCTCAACAACATCATCATTTCCTTTGTAATCATAATCTATATAAAAAAGATCTTTTCCACCATTTTTATCTTTAAATTTGTCCATATAATCAAGATTATTTTTTGGTGCTAAGAGTTTTTCAGCTTCATCTATCTTTCCTTCTTCGCACAGCAATATGAAGTTATATACAACATCAACAGGGTTTTCTTCATTTATTTTTTTAGAACATCCTGTTATAAATAAAAAAACAAATAGAGTTAAAATGAGTTTTTTATACATTTTCTATCCTTTTAAATTTTTAGTAAG